>CANLIE010000367.1 GCA_947491225.1 uncultured Cellulophaga sp. | reverse complement strand
ATTTTAGACGAACTTACCACAGGTAAACTAAACAAAAACCAATTAGGTAAACTCTATGGAATCAACCCTACGACCATCAATGAGTGGATTAAAAAGTACAACCGGAAAGACCTAATGAACACCATGTTTTGACCCCTATAAAACAAGAGTATTATTCTAAATTTCGATTATTAATTATGCGGTTAATTTTTTCAATAAAA
>CANLIE010000366.1 GCA_947491225.1 uncultured Cellulophaga sp. | reverse complement strand
AATTACCACTCAAACTCTGAATTGAATTACGTTTGACTTTTAAGCTCGTTGCGGAATCGAAAACTGAATTGAAAAGCAGAATTTCACTCAATCGGAATTTAGCAAGTTGCGGAATTGTTCACTAGAAATCTGAATTAAAATATTGCAGAATTTGAGCAAGTTTGCGGAATGAAAATCGAGCTGAATAAAACATAAAATGCG
>CANLIE010000365.1 GCA_947491225.1 uncultured Cellulophaga sp. | reverse complement strand
CTAAAACTAAACCGCAAAAATTCAATGACATCATTGATGAAGTAATATACAGCAAACCATTTCTTTCATTTAAGCGAGGGAAAGAACTAAATGAAGCGGAATTATCTGAGATTGGAAAGAAGCTACTAAAGGAAAAAGACAAGTCCAAAATTGAAAAATTACTTTATGTTTTCACCTATCATAAATTTCCTTTTGACGCTGGG
>CANLIE010000364.1 GCA_947491225.1 uncultured Cellulophaga sp. | reverse complement strand
TCTTGTATTTCATATCTCAAATATATTAAGTTTGAAATTTAAAATAACACTCCGAACTTATTAGGGGCTAAAATACAAACTAAAAATGATAAAATGAATAATAGTATAAAATGGTTTTTCATAATCATTTCTTTTTGTTTCTTAACTGATAGATTTCTAATTTCATAGGATATTTATTTCTCCAGACGTAAACTGTTCTTAAA
>CANLIE010000363.1 GCA_947491225.1 uncultured Cellulophaga sp. | reverse complement strand
ATATGGGTATCGAACAATGGTTTTAAGGATTTGGCACTATAATCTTCTATGACTTTAGCATACCCTCTCCCAGACTTTCCATCCCGATGCTCAAAAGCAATGACAACCCTCATTTTTTTATCACTTTTACTTCTACCTTGTTCACCCTTTTGTGGAGTGCCTATTTCAAACTCATCAACGTGAACTTCATCCTCTAAAGGATATTG
>CANLIE010000362.1 GCA_947491225.1 uncultured Cellulophaga sp. | reverse complement strand
TTTCGTTTGGCACTGCTTATGGTTATATGCACCCATTTCAAAGTCTCTTTAGTAGTTTTTTTATCTTATTTTTCACTACTATGGAGTTCTACAAAATCAGTTGTATCCGCATATGAAGTGTTTTTGTCAGTAAAACAATGCTTTGTTAGTCTAAAGGGGCAGATTCTGCCATAATCATTACATTTTGCTTTCCTACTGCGCCACGGCC
>CANLIE010000361.1 GCA_947491225.1 uncultured Cellulophaga sp. | reverse complement strand
TGTAATTTTAGGAAAATCAAAAGATTGTAGTTCTGTATAGTTTTTTGCCCTGCTCAACCCTGGCACATTTTGTTTCTTAAAACGTACCAGTTTTAGTTTGGTGCCCTCTAGGTCCCTAGGTTGGATCAATTTATCTTCTCTTGTGGTTATGGGGAGTAAAACCAACTTAATATGATGCGTACCATTGGACAACAAATAGGGGTTTAGGT
>CANLIE010000360.1 GCA_947491225.1 uncultured Cellulophaga sp. | reverse complement strand
AAGAATTTTAAATAAACTGCCAAGGGTTGTATAACTGTTTTTTGTAATTCTACAAATCTATTATAAGAAACTGTATCTGGGAAAAAACCATCCATATGTTTACAGACATAGTACAGGTAAAAGTGTTTTAAATTTCGATAGGATTTAAGGTGAAAAATAACCATAATGGTCATCACTTCACTTTTACTCATTTTAGATTTTCTTTGTCG
>CANLIE010000359.1 GCA_947491225.1 uncultured Cellulophaga sp. | reverse complement strand
TGGTAATGGTACATTTACAATAAACTATACAGACGGTTCAAGCTTTACAACAGCAGACTTTACAGGGCCACAAGGCGTTACAGGAGCTGCTGGAGCAGACGGTACAAACGGAACAAATGGAGTAGACGGAGCTGATGGTAATGGTATAAGTTCAACAGTAGACAATGGTAATGGTACATTTACAATAAACTATACAGACGGTTCAAGCTT
>CANLIE010000358.1 GCA_947491225.1 uncultured Cellulophaga sp. | reverse complement strand
GTAAGAAGAAAATAACCTGCTCCACAAAGTCTCTTGGCTTTACGGAATACAGTAATAATAGTAAAAAAAATAAGGATGAAGAATAACATAAGTAGATGATAAAGTGATTTAAAACAATTGAAAGTAGCTGAAACACATAAAAGTACCACTTCGCAAAGTCAAATACAGGCAAAGCATTAACCAGTGACTTAAATAAAATGAATGTATCCC
>CANLIE010000357.1 GCA_947491225.1 uncultured Cellulophaga sp. | reverse complement strand
GTAAGAAGAAAATAACCTGCTCCACAAAGTCTCTTGGCTTTACGGAATACAGTAATAATAGTAAAAAAAATAAGGATAAAGAATAACATAAGTAGATGATAAAGTGATTTAAAACAATTGAAAACCGCAGAAGCACATAAAAGTACCACTTCGCAAAGTCAAATACAGGCAAAGCATTAACCAGTGACTTAAATAAAATGAATGTATCCC
>CANLIE010000356.1 GCA_947491225.1 uncultured Cellulophaga sp. | reverse complement strand
GGTAACGGAACATTTACAATAAACTATACAGACGGTTCAAGCTTTACAACAGCAGACTTCACAGGGCCACAAGGCGCTACAGGAGCAACAGGAGCTGCTGGAGCTGATGGAACAAATGGATCTGATGGTAATGGCATAAGTTCAACAGTAGACAATGGTAACGGAACATTTACAATAAACTATACAGACGGTTCAAGCTTTACAACAGCAGA
>CANLIE010000355.1 GCA_947491225.1 uncultured Cellulophaga sp. | reverse complement strand
AATCTCCACTACTAAATCCATCCATTTTTATATATCCATAATTATTATCTAATAATTTTCCGGAAAAAGTAATTAGCTTATTATTTTCAGACGATTTACTTGTTGATTTCCAATTTTTTACTTGCTCCTTTGACATAAAAAACTGTGATTATCTCCTAACTCTATTAAAATTGACTGAACTATTGGATAACATTCCTCAATTGTATTTACATT
>CANLIE010000354.1 GCA_947491225.1 uncultured Cellulophaga sp. | reverse complement strand
TAAGTATTCATCTACTTTTCCTGTGTGAAGCAGGTCTCTCAATTTATTGTAATATGCCACAACTTCTTTTTCTAGCACTTCTGTGTCTATTGTTCTTAGGTCCTGGCTTTGGCTCCACCCCTTTAGGGCATAGGGAAGCTCTGTGATCTCAATTTCCCACTCATACTCTAGTAAGGGTACGGGGGATGTAATTTTAGGAAAATCAAAAGATTG
>CANLIE010000353.1 GCA_947491225.1 uncultured Cellulophaga sp. | reverse complement strand
ATACAACGATGTGCAATGCATCAGCCTGTCACTATAAGTAGGCTAAAACTAATTGAGAACTAAATGGGTAACCCTAATTATTAATAAGAGCATAAATTAGTTTGTATTTTGTTTTAAAAATCCTTATTTTTAGGTTATGAGAAGGAGAAATAAAAAAAGGCATAGTCAAGAAGCTCAGGAATTGATTCGTTTTAGGGTAGCGGATTACCTAAAA
>CANLIE010000352.1 GCA_947491225.1 uncultured Cellulophaga sp. | reverse complement strand
GACCGATAAAATAAGAGAAGAAATAAAATATGACAGCTACTTGGAAACAAGAGTCCTAGCTAAAGAAAACAAAAAAAGTAGGTAACACTGTATATGAAATCATAGCACCCTGCGGGATGCTACGCTTCATATACTAAACGTTATGCACAATTAAACCTCAGTCACCTAAAAAATGAAAAAAGCACAAATTATAATGACTGATTACAATTCTGGGA
>CANLIE010000351.1 GCA_947491225.1 uncultured Cellulophaga sp. | reverse complement strand
CTTTTCCAAACTTCTCAGCTATGTAAATAAGTCCTTTTAATCCGTCAAGTTCTAATATCTCTTTGTATCCAACCCAATCAGAACCTTCGATTGGGCTATTTAAGAACCTATCATAAATTGCTTGCCGTGCTTCATTGTCACCTTGTTGAGCAAACAATTTTGCAAGGTCAAACAAGTGAGTTAAACTCCAAGTATCGTCTTGTTCCGTTTCAAGTCC
>CANLIE010000350.1 GCA_947491225.1 uncultured Cellulophaga sp. | reverse complement strand
CAACTACTAGGCTTTGCTGAGCCATTGTATAATGATCCCATTACAAAAGGTCGTTCTGCATTACCGCCCTCAAAATTCAGAACTACTTCTTCTTTATTTTCAGGAATAAAATGAAACCCTTTGTCTGCTCCTGCATGTGGAGTCATAACACGTAGCCAAGGGGTGGTTTCTCCTAATGACTTTTGCCAAGGTAGTTGTACTTTTATACGACCTAGACC
>CANLIE010000349.1 GCA_947491225.1 uncultured Cellulophaga sp. | reverse complement strand
TTTAAACCCTATATAGAAAAAATGTTAGCCGAGAATAAGGACACTTTACATATTGGTACGGTAGCGGAGTTTAAACAAAAGCATACCGCACTTTTTGAGAAATTGACCAAAGGCGATAGTATCTCCATACAGTTTTTGGATGGTAAGAAATTAGGGGAACGTATTACAGTGCCTGTAGAATGGTAAAAATAAAATAATGGCTGAAAAAATTGAAGATT
>CANLIE010000348.1 GCA_947491225.1 uncultured Cellulophaga sp. | reverse complement strand
GGTCTAGGTCGTATAAAAGTACAACTACCTTGGCAAAAGTCATTAGGAGAAACCACCCCTTGGCTACGTGTTATGACCCCACATGCAGGAGCAGACAAAGGGTTTTATTTTATTCCTGAAAATAGAGAAGAAGTAGTTCTTAATTTTGAGGGCGGTAATGCAGAACGACCTTTTGTAATGGGATCATTATACAATGGCTCAGCAAAGCCTAGTAGTTG
>CANLIE010000347.1 GCA_947491225.1 uncultured Cellulophaga sp. | reverse complement strand
TCAGAAATACGCTGCCAGTTTTCTACAAAGAACATTACCCCATTGTATATCGCTAGTCCGGCTTGTACCAATGCCCCGGCTGGGTTTAGAAAACTTAGAATCTTTATGATCCCTTGCTTTATCAACTGAGTGATTGCCCAATTGCGAATACCCCCCATAATAGATTCCTTGATCTCTACTGCTTTTTCTTTTAGCATTTCCCATAAACCCATTGGACC
>CANLIE010000346.1 GCA_947491225.1 uncultured Cellulophaga sp. | reverse complement strand
TCCTATACTTACACTATTATTGGTGTTTGTTAATGTAACTACTACTGTTTCTGATCCTTCTAGAATGTTATCATCTAGGATGTTTAAATCTATTGTTCCTGAGGTATCGCCTGCTCCTATGGTAATGCTACCACTTAATGCAGTATAATCTAATCCAGATGTAGCACTACCACTTATACTGTAATTAATTGTGGTTGGTACTGATACTGGATTACTTAG
>CANLIE010000345.1 GCA_947491225.1 uncultured Cellulophaga sp. | reverse complement strand
ATACGGAATATTAAGCTGAATTACCACTCAAACTCTGAATTGAATTACGTTTGACTTTTAAGCTCGTTGCGGAATCGTAAACTGAATTGAAAAGCAGAATTTCACTCAATTTGAATTTAGCAAGTTGCAGAATTCCTTACTCGAAATCTGAATTAAAATATTGCAGAATTTGAGCAAGTTTGCGGAATGAAAATCGAGCTGAATAAAACATAAAATGCG
>CANLIE010000344.1 GCA_947491225.1 uncultured Cellulophaga sp. | reverse complement strand
TTTTATTGAAAAAATTAACCGCATAATTAATAATCGAAATTTAGAATAATACTCTTGTTTTATAGGGGTCAAAACAGGGTTTACCCCAACAAAATGTACGTATGCTAATTTTGGGTTTTTCTGTGATATAAATCCAATTAGAAAGCCCAGTATCAAATCTTTATCTTTCACAACGAAACTAGTAGTAGAGAAATGATTGAAAAAAAGCCGTGGTAGCATATC
>CANLIE010000343.1 GCA_947491225.1 uncultured Cellulophaga sp. | reverse complement strand
TTTATATAAAGTGTCCAATAATTCTTCTCTTAACTTTAGAGGATTTAATTTTTCAGGAATATCAATAAAATTGGCTTCTTTATCATTTTTCATTGCAAAAATCAGCACACGATTTCCTAAATATCCTTCCATTTTTTTTCCTTGCGCATTTTCTAAAAAGGGTTTAATAGAAATTGTATCGTTTGTATGCGTAAGGGTGTGCAAATAAAATTTAAGGTCTTT
>CANLIE010000342.1 GCA_947491225.1 uncultured Cellulophaga sp. | reverse complement strand
AGAACTTTAATTTACTAAATTTTCTGCTTTTTTCTATGAAAAATATTCACTTTTTACGTCGAACTCACGTTAAATAAGATATAATAATGGAAAAACTAAAAGAGTTTATTAAAGATTTTATAGTAACAGAATACCAATGTAATCTCGGTAAATATGATATTAGAATCAATGATGTTGACTTTAAGATTTTGAAAGATAAGGTAAGTTCTTTTTTTATTGAGTC
>CANLIE010000341.1 GCA_947491225.1 uncultured Cellulophaga sp. | reverse complement strand
CATCAAGTTGCGAAGGAGCTACAAACGAACATCGAAACAATTGGTCAGAGACACTTATAATGGCGCACATCCTAAACCAAGGAAAAAGGCCAATTCCTCAAAACGAAAACTCAAGACTATAGCTGGACGTCTAGTAAGGGAACTGGAGCGCAAGTTGCCCAACCGAGTCAGTGCTACTGAACTGGAAATCTTTAAAAAGGTACTTGCTCAACAGAGCAACAGTA
>CANLIE010000340.1 GCA_947491225.1 uncultured Cellulophaga sp. | reverse complement strand
AGTGCAGAAGTCGCTATCCCATCAGAGGGGTATCACGGTTTTATGGATGCCAAATCTAAAGACCTCTTTCATAAAAGCACAAATATTTTTCATAACACCTATACAGACGGCACCCTTAAATCAAGATTAGACACCCAAGTAGCACAACATGTAAAAGCAAAATCAATAAACCAAGTAATAGCAAAAGGGCGTAGTGACAACCCAGGAGTAAACCTAGGAGAAGTT
>CANLIE010000339.1 GCA_947491225.1 uncultured Cellulophaga sp. | reverse complement strand
GGAAAATCAGAAGCAAGCAAACGAGCAACTAACTTTGTTTAAGCCCAAAATAGCAATTATTTTTATACATTGTTAGCAACTGGTTTTATTTTTTTATTCGCACGAGTTAAATTCCAATGTTTTTTTTAATTCAGTTTTTTTTTAAAATCTTAAAAAAATCTCGAATTTCATTCCGCTTTTTTTTCCGAACGTTTTGCCATTCCAATATTCAGCTCAAACCTTTGG
>CANLIE010000338.1 GCA_947491225.1 uncultured Cellulophaga sp. | reverse complement strand
TTTTTCACTTTCAGTTTTTCACTTTTCACTTTCAGTTTTTCACTTTCAGTTTTTCACTTTCAGTTTTTCACTTTTCACTTTCAGTTTTTCACTTTCAGTTTTTCACTTTCACTTTTCACTTTCACTTTTCACTTTCAGTTTTTCACTTTCAGTTTTTCACTTTCAGTTTTTCACTTTCAGTTTTTCACTTTCAGTTTTTCACTTTTCACTTTCAGTTTTTCACTTTCAGT
>CANLIE010000337.1 GCA_947491225.1 uncultured Cellulophaga sp. | reverse complement strand
GACTTAAACAAAGGTAGTTGCATTTTTGTTACATCTGATTTTCCTAACGGACAATCCTCGCACGAAAACCCGCAACTATTCTTATACTAAACGTTACAAAACATTAACTCACTTATACGAAAGAATGAGCGTAAAAGCTAAAATAATAATAGCTGAAAAAGAAATAAATGTACTTTCTTTTAGTTTTGGATTTAATTAAGGCGCAGATACTAATGGCAGACCTTTTCAAA
>CANLIE010000336.1 GCA_947491225.1 uncultured Cellulophaga sp. | reverse complement strand
TAGCTCAGCTGGCTAGAGCGCCTGCCTTGCACGCAGGAGGTCATCGGTTCGACTCCGATATTCTCCACCAGGCAATAGCTAGAGATAAATAATTTATCTTTTAAGGTATTGAAAGTGAAAGCACAGATGATGTAATTGTCTGTTGCAACTCACAAAAACGTTCATTGACATATTGGGACATTGCGTGTAATTACCACAGGGGTAATTACCGCGATAAGAAAAATTTAAGAA
>CANLIE010000335.1 GCA_947491225.1 uncultured Cellulophaga sp. | reverse complement strand
CACAGTAAAACCACACAGATGCAACAAGATACAATATCCCAAGTTACCCCTATAATGTATGGCTTAGATGTTAATATACATACCAATTATGAAATTTATCTTGATGATATAGCCATAGAAAAGTGGTATGGTAACGGTTTGAGTTCATTTATAGACCTAAACCCCTATTTGTTGTCCAATGGTACGCATCATATTAAGTTGGTTTTACTCCCCATAACCACAAGAGAAGAT
>CANLIE010000334.1 GCA_947491225.1 uncultured Cellulophaga sp. | reverse complement strand
AAGTCTGCTGTTGTAAAGCTTGAACCGTCTGTATAGTTTATTGTAAATGTACCATTACCATTGTCTACTGTTGAACTGATACCATTACCATCAGCTCCATCTACTCCGTTTGTACCGTTTGTACCGTCTGCTCCATCGGCTCCAGCAGCTCCTGTTGCTCCTGTTGCTCCTGTTGCGCCTTGTGGTCCTGTGAAGTCTGCTGTTGTAAAACTTGAACCGTCTGTATAGTTTA
>CANLIE010000333.1 GCA_947491225.1 uncultured Cellulophaga sp. | reverse complement strand
AAGGCAAATACCTTCAACTATATCTCAATGAATTTGTTTATAAACTCAATCGAAGATATTTTGAAGACAAACTCTTTTTTTACTAATGACTATTTAAATATGATTGTAGTCAGGGCAGAATCATACTTTTAATTTAAGTATTTTGAGGAGATATTTTTCATTCCATCCAGCTTCTAGTCTTTTACTTTTTATGGATAACTTTTTTGACGTTTCGTTTTTCAAAAGATTTAAAG
>CANLIE010000332.1 GCA_947491225.1 uncultured Cellulophaga sp. | reverse complement strand
ATTGATTTCGAAAAAACAACTTTTAATAACTTCAATTCATATAGAAATAATACAAAAACACCTTTTGAAGTTAAACAGTTCAAATCGATCGAAGAAGTAGAAGAATATGCCTATAGAAACTGGAAATATAGTTGGAATTATGAAAAATTAGTATTAAAACCCTCATTTAGAGAGTTTGATTACCATTTTGTAATGCTACTAAACCATGTAGTATCAGAGCGTCTCAAAAATGA
>CANLIE010000331.1 GCA_947491225.1 uncultured Cellulophaga sp. | reverse complement strand
ATATCCATTACTTTTTTGCCAAATGGTCCTGCCATTCTTAAAAAACCTTCTAAAACAAACTCGGCTACTTTTTTTACCACTTTTTTGGCAAGGGTAAGGATATTGGCAAGTATCGGGGCAAAAATGGGTTTTATTTTGGTGTTAAAAGCTTCTATAGGGCTAAACACATCTGTTGCGGACAAGGAAGATACTGCTGTTTTGAATGCTGTTTTGATGGCAGCCCAGCTTAACCC
>CANLIE010000330.1 GCA_947491225.1 uncultured Cellulophaga sp. | reverse complement strand
ATGGGGCTCCGCCTGTAGCTTCTGTCCAATTAATACCATCTGAGGAAGACCAAACATCGTTTTTATATGAACCATCATCCCCACCAATAACCCATAGCTTATTATTAAAAACTACAGAGGTATGACCCCATCTTCCTGTAAATGGGGCTCCGCCTGTAACTTCTGTCCAATTAATACCATCTGAGGAAGACCAAACATCGTTTTTATATGAACCATCATCCCCACCAATAACCCAT
>CANLIE010000329.1 GCA_947491225.1 uncultured Cellulophaga sp. | reverse complement strand
GCAGGATGAAAAAGCTATTGATGACTTTAAAAAAACTACCAGAAACACTTGTTAACATTAGAGATAGTCTAAATAAAAATACCTTTGACTCCGTTAACATTTATTGTCAAGATGAATCACGTTTAGGTTTAATCACAAAACAAAAAAGAGTATTAACTCTAAAAGGTATAAAACCTATTGGAAAATATAAACATAGTTATAAATACTTTTGGCTTTGGGGAAGTTTTTCACCTATA
>CANLIE010000328.1 GCA_947491225.1 uncultured Cellulophaga sp. | reverse complement strand
AAGTTATTTAAAGCGGAATTTGAAAATAAAATACGGAATATTAAGCTGAATTACCACTCAAACTCTGAATTGAATTAAGTTTGGCTTTTAAGCTCGTTTGCGGAATTGAAAACTGAATTGAAAAGCAGAATTTCACTCAATCGGAATTTAGCAAGTTGCGGAATTTGAGCAAGTTTGCGGAATGAAAATCGAGCTGAATAAAACATAAAATGCGGAATTAAAAAGCCGACTGAAATA
>CANLIE010000327.1 GCA_947491225.1 uncultured Cellulophaga sp. | reverse complement strand
AACATCTGAATTTCACTCAATCGGAATTGAAAAATATTGTGGAAAAATACGCTGAATTTTGACTTGACAAAAGTCTGTTTTGCATCGAAAATTTAGCTAACCGAAAAGTTTTGGCTCAATAGCAGAATCGCTAAACGTTATGGCGGAACTTTATGAAAAGGGATTTTCCTAGGTTTTATTTTAACGACAAAAATTTAGAGAACCAAAGGTTTGAGCTGAATATTGGAATGGCAAAACGT
>CANLIE010000326.1 GCA_947491225.1 uncultured Cellulophaga sp. | reverse complement strand
GCAGCTATTTTACCAATGGAAGAGAATATGGAGTTTACAAAATCAGAAATACGCTGCCAGTTTTCTACAAAGAACATCACCCCGTTGTATATTGCTAGTCCAGCTTGTACCAATGCTCCGGCTGGGTTTAAAAAACTTAGAATCTTTATAATCCCTTGCTTTACCAACTGAGTGATTGCCCAGTTGCGAATACCCCCCATAATAGATTCCTTGATCTCTACTGCTTTTTCTTTTAGCATTT
>CANLIE010000325.1 GCA_947491225.1 uncultured Cellulophaga sp. | reverse complement strand
TTTTCAATTCAGTTTTCGATTCCGCAACGAGCTTAAAAGTCAAACGTAATTCAATTCAGAGTTTGAGTGGTAATTCATCTCAATATTCCGTATTTTATTTTCAAATTCCGCTTTAAATAGTCGAGCCTTAAAAAAGGAGTAACACATTTATTATAAATCATTTACTGGAATATCTAGTTTTGTTAGGACACTTTTAAATAGCCCATAATGTTAAATATATTTGAATTATGGTAAAGCGAAAA
>CANLIE010000324.1 GCA_947491225.1 uncultured Cellulophaga sp. | reverse complement strand
ATTCCTGAGCTTCTTGACTATGCCTTTTTTTATTTCTCCTTCTCACAACCTAAAAATAAGGATTTGTAAAACAAAATGTAAACTAATTTATGCTCTTATTAATATGTACTCGCGTAAAATTATAGGCTACAACTTAAGTGATAGCCTGGAACTAAAAGGATGTGTAAGAGCTTTAAACAAAGCTCTGTATCAAGCAAACAACATTAAAGGTTTAATACATCATTCAGATAGAGGAATACAATA
>CANLIE010000323.1 GCA_947491225.1 uncultured Cellulophaga sp. | reverse complement strand
CTAAAAGCTCTTTTGAAAAACTGGGGTAATGCTACCGAAACCACTAAAGGAATTAGCCAATATGATTTTTTTAGCAATACCGGAAAGCGGGTTAAGATACTGGGGTTTTTAAAAGTAATAGGAGGTAGTAAAAAGGTTAATCTCTTTGATATCATAGACCTTTTCGATATGGCTACTGATGAAAGTGACCCTTTTAAGCAGCCTTTGCCCGATTTTGGTCTTGGGTCTTTTGGCAAGGTGTCA
>CANLIE010000322.1 GCA_947491225.1 uncultured Cellulophaga sp. | reverse complement strand
AACACTAAAGCATCTAAATCCTTTTTAAGTAAGAGTTGTTTTAGCTGTTTAATTTCCTTTTGAAGTTCTTTGATTCGCGTAATTTCGTCTTTAGTTTCCACTTTAATTCTGGTGTTCATTAGGTCTTTCCGATTGTACTTTTTGATCCACTCATTGATGGTGGTTGTATTGATTCCATAGAGTTTACCTAATTGGTTTTTGTTTAGTTTACCTGTGGTAAGTTCGTCTAAAATTTTCAGTTTAA
>CANLIE010000321.1 GCA_947491225.1 uncultured Cellulophaga sp. | reverse complement strand
AGATAATGATCTGATACTATATGATAGAGGGTACCCTTCCTATGATTTTATATATGAGCATACGATTAGAAATCTAAACTATTTAATGCCAGCTAAGACTAGCTTTAGTCGACTTACTATCGATTTTGAAAAGAGTAAAAAGAAGTCACTAATAGTAGAAATATACCCTGGTAAAAACGCAAAACTTGCAGACAAACAGTATACCAAAAACAGCCCTATTAAAGTACGTTTGATACGGGTAGAA
>CANLIE010000320.1 GCA_947491225.1 uncultured Cellulophaga sp. | reverse complement strand
GAAAAAGCCAATTCTCTTTTTATTTTAGAATTTTTAAACTTGTATAAACGTGCTACTTTAATTTCTTCATTTAAAGCGTTCTTCTTTGTTTCAGAAACTTTAACCTCTGTAGAAGTAGTTTCTAATACTGGAGTTGTCTTAGATTCTTGCGCCTGAGCAAAAACTCCAATAAAAAGAACAAATAATAAAGTAAATATAGCTTTCATAATAACTTTGTTTGACAATGTAAAATTAGAACCAACATA
>CANLIE010000319.1 GCA_947491225.1 uncultured Cellulophaga sp. | reverse complement strand
ACTCAATAACATCACTATCTATCCTTTTATATAAAGTGTCTAATAACTCTTCTTTTAATTCTATATAATTCCAATTTTCAGGAATATCAATAAAATTGGCTTCTTTATCATTTTTCATTGCAAATATTAAAACCCGTTCTCTTGTATAGTCTTGTGTAGGTTTCCCTTGTGCATTTTCTAAAAAGGGTTTAATAGAAATTGTATCGTTTGTATGCGTAAGGGTGTGCAAATAAAATTTAAGGTCTTT
>CANLIE010000318.1 GCA_947491225.1 uncultured Cellulophaga sp. | reverse complement strand
AAACAAAAAAGAATGAATAAAATAATTTTTGTTTTAATAGTGCTTTCTATTTGCATTGCTTGCGGCACACACAAAGAGCGTAAAGAATATGACATTGCTTTTAACAAATATATAATTTCTAGAGGAATAGATCCTAAAACGGTAAAAGGTATGGATTATATGGATGATTATATAGAATATAAGAAAGAAAGATATAAAGAAAGGTTATTTAATCACCCCTATTTTAAAGTTAACCAAGTTTATATCCATAAA
>CANLIE010000317.1 GCA_947491225.1 uncultured Cellulophaga sp. | reverse complement strand
AAAACAACTAACAGATAATTGAAAACCGCAGAAGCACATAAAAGCACCACTTCGCAAAGTCAAATTCAGGCAAAGCGGCAACCGTTCTTTAATAAAGAAGGGGAAGGAAGCTTTTTTTCAAAATCTGCAGAAAAAACAACACCATTTTTTAATAAAAATAACCCCTCTGTTAATGGCAGACAGGGAGGTATACAGCCCAAACTAACCATAGGCAAACCCAATGACAAGTACGAAGTCGAGGCCGATGCCATGGCAG
>CANLIE010000316.1 GCA_947491225.1 uncultured Cellulophaga sp. | reverse complement strand
GAATTACCTATACCACTCTATTTTTCTGATGAATTATAAGCAGGTAATACCCCGCTACCGCTAATTTATAACTAGTGTCGGTAAGAGTGAGAAAAAGCTTTAGAAGAAATGCCGGAAGCAGTAAGAGATGAAAGGAAAATTCGTTTAGATAAGTTAAGAAAACATATAGAAATTTAAATTATAATATTATGAGTAAAGAGATATTTTCTGAATATATTCAAAAATACGACACACCTATAAATAAAAATATGCGTACGCATA
>CANLIE010000315.1 GCA_947491225.1 uncultured Cellulophaga sp. | reverse complement strand
TTGTTGCCATTTCGTTGTTTTTTTCAGTTCAAATTATTCAATCAAATTCCGATTTCAAGTGAGTTCAGTCAGCGTTTTAATCCGTAAACTTTTTCAATTCCGATTGAGTAAGGAATTCCGCAATTTGCTAAATTCCGCATTCAGTTCTATTTTTTATTTTCATTAGGGAACACTATTTTCTAGTTAGATTCCTTTTCGGATTGTTTTTTAAAGCTATAATTAAAATATAGTCCCATAAATACAGCGAAAAATAAAATCTTA
>CANLIE010000314.1 GCA_947491225.1 uncultured Cellulophaga sp. | reverse complement strand
GTATTTTTTATTTGCAAAACTAAAATACGGGATTCTCAGGCTACTTTTTTAATACGACTTTCGGATAGTTGTGAAAAAAATATATTTATTACTAGACTTTTTAGCAATTTTTTCATCAGGTTCTCCAAAAATTGAAATAATTTTTTCTTCGGTATCCCCAATAAAAAAAGCTTGATCGTTGTATTTAAACTCACAACGGTCAATTTCAAAACGGTGTTCTTGTTTGGCAAATGCTGCGTCTAGCTCTTTAAACTTAGGATGG
>CANLIE010000313.1 GCA_947491225.1 uncultured Cellulophaga sp. | reverse complement strand
ATTTCATAGGATATTTATTTCTCCAGACGTAAACTGTTCTTAAAAATTCATTTTCAATTTCCTTAGATGTTAATTTTCTACACCAACTATTTGATCTACAAATTGAAAGCTAAAATCTTCATCCTCTTTGTGCACAATAATTGTAAATGAATGGTAATCGTCATTATAAGCGCCCATAAAAACATAATACCCATTATCAGGACATTTACTTTTTAGAGCAATATCAGTATTACCTGCTGTGCCATTATTGTTGCTATTTACAACA
>CANLIE010000312.1 GCA_947491225.1 uncultured Cellulophaga sp. | reverse complement strand
ATTCCGCAAACTTGCTCAAATTCTGCAATATTTTTAATTCAGATTTCGAGTAAGGAATTCCGCAACTTGCTAAATTCTGATTGAGTGTAATTCCGCTTTTCAATTCAGTTTTCGATTCCGCAACGAGCTTAAAAGTCAAACGTAATTCAATTCAGAGTTTGAGTAGTAATTTAGCTTAATATTCCGTGTTTTATTTTCAAATTCCGCTTTAAATAACTTTTGATTTAAACCCGAAATTTGAGGTTTTGCAATGACCTCTAGCATT
>CANLIE010000311.1 GCA_947491225.1 uncultured Cellulophaga sp. | reverse complement strand
TATTATGGAATGAAACTCCATATCTAGGGTTTTGTAACACTAATAAACTCCCTCATCCAGAACAAATGATATTCACATCTACTTCTGTGAATGACCTAACCCTTTATAAAGAAGCTTGGTCTAAAATAGAAAACCGTACGTTCTTTGGTGATAAAATATATAATGCCACTGCTTTTTTTCAAAATATGAATGACACCTAAGTACATGACAAAAATTGAAATATGTTAGTATTATTTTGATTTTGAGCATTTAACAATATATTAGCAATA
>CANLIE010000310.1 GCA_947491225.1 uncultured Cellulophaga sp. | reverse complement strand
AGCTTTTAGTGCTTTTTTGTCCGTTTACTTTTTCGTTAATATTTTATTTCAGTCGGTTTTTTAATTCCGCATTTTATGTTTTATTCAGCTCGATTTTCATTCCGCAAACTTGCTCAAATTCTGCAATATTTTTAATTCAGATTTCGAGTAAGGAATTCCGCAACTTGCTAAATTCCGATTGAGTGAAATTCCGCTTTTCAATTCAGTTTTCGATTCCGCAACGAGCTTAAAAGTCAAACGTAATTCAATTCAGAGTTTGAGTGGTAATT
>CANLIE010000309.1 GCA_947491225.1 uncultured Cellulophaga sp. | reverse complement strand
CTCACTCCTTCTCTAGGAAGGGATTTGCGTCTTTTTCTAACGATATTAATAATCTGCTGTTCTAGATTTAAACGCTTATCAGCTCTGTTTTTATGCTTGTAATAAGCGTTGCGTTTAAGTCCAAAACAATGGGTTATAGTTGTCAAAGAAGCAAATCCCTTAGATATCTTTTTGGCTTTACTTAAGGCTTTATACTTAGCTTTTTTTTTAATTCATTAACTGATTTATAGCCAAGATCTTCAGCTGCTACTTCAAGATAACAATCCTGTACC
>CANLIE010000308.1 GCA_947491225.1 uncultured Cellulophaga sp. | reverse complement strand
GGGCGTAGTGACAACCCAGGAGTAAACCTAGGAGAAGTTATAAGAATAAAGGGCTATGGTAGTTATAGAATTACCAGCATTACCCATACCAATATAGAAGGAGGGGTCTATATTAATACCTTTGAAGCCGTAGATGCTAATTTTGATGCGTACCCACTTATGGATATGCACAATTATCCAAAAAGTGAAGTAGAGGTAGCTACCGTTATAGATAATAATGACCCCAAAGGTCTAGGTCGTATAAAAGTACAACTACCTTGGCAAAAGTCATTA
>CANLIE010000307.1 GCA_947491225.1 uncultured Cellulophaga sp. | reverse complement strand
TTTAGATGCAAAACCAAGTATTAAAATTCAAAGATTTTTGCCTAATATCGCAATAGCTTAAATCGAACTCACGTTATATAAGTATAACAGGGTTTTTAATTAAGAAATGGTATCAAATATACGTAGCATTAATAAATTACCTGTTGTTACAACTAATTGTAAGAACTATAGCTAAGAAAAAATATGCATTTTCTAATTCCGTGGAAAAAACAAGGATATGTTTGTGTTTTTATCTCAGCCTAGATTATGTGTGCAATCAAATTGATGCTAAGTCCA
>CANLIE010000306.1 GCA_947491225.1 uncultured Cellulophaga sp. | reverse complement strand
GATACTGGATTACTTAGGCTTATTGTGTATAAACCATTGGTTGATGGTTCACTTGCTTGGGTTGTAGCTACTATACTTGCCACGGAAATGTCATCATCATTTATTGTTATTGTGGCTTCATTGGTAGTTCCAATACTTACACTATTATCGGTGCTTGTTAATGTAACTACTACTGTTTCTGATCCTTCTAGAATGTTATCATCCAAAATGCTTAAATCTATTGTTCCTGAGGTATCTCCTACTCCTATTGTTAGGCTACCACTTAATGCGGTATAATCTAA
>CANLIE010000305.1 GCA_947491225.1 uncultured Cellulophaga sp. | reverse complement strand
AAAAAGTACAACCGGAAAGACCTAATGAACACCAGAATTAAAGTGGAAACTAAAGACGAAATTACACGAATCAAAGATCTTCAAAAGGAAATTAAACAGCTAAAACAACTCTTACTTAAAAAGGATTTAGATGCTTTGGTGTTTGTCCTTTAGGAACGTAGCTTCTTCCTGCTTGATGGGTACTCTTGCAGCCAGTTTCGTCTTCAAAATAGATAACACCTTTTTGTTTGGATGCCATATCTTTAATAGCAGGGTATTGTTCTTCTAGCCATTTCTGTACT
>CANLIE010000304.1 GCA_947491225.1 uncultured Cellulophaga sp. | reverse complement strand
CAATGCTTTAATCTAATTTTTTGACAATTAATTTGCTGATTATCACTTGATTCTGTTTTTTGTCATGTACTTAGGAATGACACATTCAATTCTGAAATGCTAACTCCTGTATAGGCCAGTAAATTAATGGCTGATGTTTTTAAAAAAGCTCGATAGAGCTTGCAATGATTTGTATTCAAGAGCTGTGTCCAAAATTAGACAACCTAATTTAGGCACTGTTTAGTTGGCTTATTGAGAAAAAGCAAGTAAGGTCAGGTCTACAAAGGGCTTAAATCTTTATATC
>CANLIE010000303.1 GCA_947491225.1 uncultured Cellulophaga sp. | reverse complement strand
TAAAACTGTAATCTCTATCTTTTTTGGCATAAGGAAAGATATGAAAAATTACAGTAATATAAAATAAGAAGTGGTATTACATTCGAACCTTGATTACGGTCGGACTTAAATGTACCAATGCGAAAACCGGCCTCGACAAGGAGCCTCCATAAAGATACGATTCGTTAGCAAAAAAACTCAACTGATTTTTTAGTAGGGAGATTACAGCCAACGGTCTGGTATAACCGTCAGTTACGGGTTAATATGCGTTAATTTCGGTTTAGCACTGGCGTTAGCAATTCCG
>CANLIE010000302.1 GCA_947491225.1 uncultured Cellulophaga sp. | reverse complement strand
AGTGGTTTAATAGAGAACTACAAAAAAAAGGAAAAGAAGAATTTGTGCGTGGCATAAAAGGTAGTAGTTCTGTGCATAGAAAATATATAGATTTTAAAACAGCAAGGTATGGCCATGTTATATATATATTTATGGGTAAACTATCTCCTATATCTGCTATAAGTTATAGTAATAGTGGCACCCGATCAAAATAGTATGTATGTATAAAATTATAACTAAATTTCTGATTTTTGTATGTTGTTATATCTCGTTATCTAGCTGTACAGGGCAAACCAAAAAAGGAATAT
>CANLIE010000301.1 GCA_947491225.1 uncultured Cellulophaga sp. | reverse complement strand
AGAATTTAAAAATAACAAAAATAAAAGATAGTTTGTAAAACGGTTTGAAACAAAGTATAAACTGTACTAAAACGACAATTTATATACAACATTTAAAAACATTGAACCCACCCGAACGAAAAAAATAAACGTATTGTCCTAAAAAATTAAAAAAAGCCCTGTTGAGTATATAAAAAGTAAATGTCCTGATAATGGGTTTTATGTTTTTATGGCTCTTATAATGACGATTACCATTCATTTACAATTATTGTACACAAAGAAAATGAAGATTTTAGCTTTCAATTTGTAGACCA
>CANLIE010000300.1 GCA_947491225.1 uncultured Cellulophaga sp. | reverse complement strand
AAAACGATGTTTGGTCTTCCTCAGATGGTATTAATTGGACAGAAGCTACAGGCGGAGCCCCATTTACAGGAAGAAGTAATCATACCTCTGTAGTTTTTAATGACAAGCTATGGGTTATTGGTGGGATTGATGGTAATAATGATAGTAAAAACGATGTTTGGTCTTCCTCAGATGGTATTAATTGGACAGAAGTTACAGGCGAAGCCCCATTTACAGGAAGAGGTGGTCATACCTCTGTAGTTTTTAATGACAAGCTATGGGTTATTGGTGGGTCTGATGGTTCATATAAAAACGATGTTT
>CANLIE010000299.1 GCA_947491225.1 uncultured Cellulophaga sp. | reverse complement strand
TGGGTATCCGTAATCTCGATTTGTTTGTTTGGCATTTAATATGTTTTGATTTTTATAATACATATATATATATATTTTTCCTACAATACTATCCATTCCTTTGTGCATTGAAATAGGAAGGTTTTTATACTCTACTACCCTACCTCGATTAATCAGTTTATAATCATTGCCAAAAATTTTTTCATAATAGGATAAAGGTTGGTCTATTAATATATTTTGGTTGTTATAAAACAGTAAAGTGTCTCTAAACTCAAAACGATGTTCTTGCGCATTAAATTTCTTAACCATTGCTTGGTTAGATATTC
>CANLIE010000298.1 GCA_947491225.1 uncultured Cellulophaga sp. | reverse complement strand
GGCTGCAATACGCTGAGAAATCAATTCAAAATCAAAGTAAGCCCTATCTTCTACAACAATAGTGTGTCTGGGAAATACCAGTTGTTTTAACCCATAACGGTCATGCTCTTTGGCAGGCGTTATATTTACTAAGTCTGGCAACATTAAAGTATCATCCCAACACGTATGAATTTTCAAGCCTCCTTTTGCTGTCCGAAACTTTGCCCAGTCAAACATCGATAAACATAGGCTAATAGTAGTACTATCGATCAATTTGATAGTTTGTCCTTCTATTTCCTTTATAATATGTGAGTTATGTTGCTTAGA
>CANLIE010000297.1 GCA_947491225.1 uncultured Cellulophaga sp. | reverse complement strand
AACTTGATGTTCTGACTCTTTGCCATTTTTACGCACTTGTCAATAATTTTTTTGTGCAATTTCGCATCCGTGGGATAGGTAATGTTTTTCTCTTGCGCTGTACTGTCAATACTTACATTGGAATCCTTGCCATCCCTACCGTGTTTATCGATTGAATGCTTGAATATCTTCTCCACCCCCTTATCTCCTATGCGATGTCTGAAATGAACAAGGTCGCTTGCCGCACAGGGCTGCTTCCATTGCTGAACAGCAATTCCTCCAAAGTATTGAAAATAGACGTTCATTTCCCAATGTTGTTCTACTAAAAC
>CANLIE010000296.1 GCA_947491225.1 uncultured Cellulophaga sp. | reverse complement strand
GAGATATTAGAACTTGACGGATTAAAAGGACTTATTTACATAGCTGAGAAGTTTGGAAAAGTAATTGAGCAAGACCCTGAAGATTGGCAAGACAACTCAATTATTAGACATTTTCAAAACGACAATCCAAAAATCAAAGTATATAGGGAACTTGAAAAGGTTGCTGAATCAAATAAACACATTCGTATCTACCTTGATAATATTGAAAGAACCAAAAACAGTTGGGAAAAGCCTAAAACTAAACCGCAAAAATTCAATGACATCATTGATGAAGTAATATACAGCAAACCATTTCTTTCATTTAAGCGA
>CANLIE010000295.1 GCA_947491225.1 uncultured Cellulophaga sp. | reverse complement strand
GAGGTCATTGCAAAACCTCAAATTTCGGGTTTAAATCAAAAGTTATTTAAAGCGGAATTTGAAAATAAAATACGGAACATTGAGATGAATTACCACTCAGACTCTGAATTGAATTACGTTTGATTTTTAAGCTCGTTGCGGAATCGAAAACTGAATTGAAAAGCAGAATCTCATTCAATCGGAATTTAGCAAGTTGCGGAATTCCTTACTCGAAATCTGAATTAAAAATATTGCGGAATTTGAGCAAGTTTGCGGAATGAAAATCGAGCTGAATAAAACATAAAATGCGGAATTAAAAAACCGACTGAAATA
>CANLIE010000294.1 GCA_947491225.1 uncultured Cellulophaga sp. | reverse complement strand
CAGTACCAACCACAATTAATTACAGTATAAGTGGTAGTGCTACATCCGTATTAGATTATACTGCATTAAGTGGTAGCATTACCATAGGAGCAGGCGATACCTCAGGAACAATAGATTTAAACATTCTAGATGACAACATTCTAGAAGGATCAGAAACAGTAGTAGTTACAGTAACAAGCACCGATAATAGTGTAAGTATAGGAACTACCAATGAAGCCACAATAACAATAAGTGATGATGACATTTCTGTGGCAAGTATAGTGGCAACTACTCAAGCAAGTGAACCATCAACCAATGGTTTATACACAATAAGC
>CANLIE010000293.1 GCA_947491225.1 uncultured Cellulophaga sp. | reverse complement strand
TGGCTCTTTTCTTCCCTATGATATTGGTTTTTAGATCTTGGTTGACATATTCTTGTGGATTGAGTTCAGGAGAATAAGGAGGGATGAAGAAAACTTCTATCTGATCCTTGTGCATCCCTAACCATTGTTCTATTTTTTTTGTTTTATGTGAAGGGTGATTATCGGTTATAAAAAATACTTTTTGCTTGCTATATTTTATCATTTGCTCCAAAAATTTTTGAAACACTTCACTATTGAACCCTTTTTCCATCAACATGAATTGTAAGTGTCCTTTATTGCTAATGGCAGAGATCATATTGACTGTAAAACGTTTTCC
>CANLIE010000292.1 GCA_947491225.1 uncultured Cellulophaga sp. | reverse complement strand
GTAGACAATGGTAATGGTACATTTACAATAAACTATACAGACGGTTCAAGCTTTACAACAGCAGACTTTACAGGACCGCAAGGCGCAACAGGAGCTGCTGGAGCAGACGGTACAAACGGAACAAATGGAGTAGACGGAGCCGATGGTAATGGCATAAGTTCAACAGTAGACAATGGCAATGGTACATTTACAATAAACTATACAGACGGTTCAAGTTTTACAACAGCAGACTTTACAGGACCACAAGGTGCAACAGGAGCAGACGGAACTAACGGTACAAACGGAACAAATGGAGCTGATGGTAATGGTATCAGTTC
>CANLIE010000291.1 GCA_947491225.1 uncultured Cellulophaga sp. | reverse complement strand
CTAAACACCTTGATATAAGTATTACGAAATTCAAACGGTGGTTATAAAAGAAGTCGGAGGAGTCCATAGTATCATTGGAGTACCAATCAAATGTCTTGGACAGCAAATACTCTAACCCAACTCTACAAAGCTAGATGAGAAGCAGAAATATTTTTCAGGGATATAAAACAATAACTAAACATTAAGCCCTTCATCGGAACTACCCAAAATGCAGTGACAAATTTGGACTGACATAATCACAATTCTTATCCTAAAAGCTTTAAAAACACAAGCAAAACACCCTTGTACCTATCTAACTTTAGTAGCCTTTATAAGACTTA
>CANLIE010000290.1 GCA_947491225.1 uncultured Cellulophaga sp. | reverse complement strand
GAACATCCGTCTAATGGGTCTGTACCATCTGTACTTTCATCGCCATTGGTAACACCATCGCCATCACAATCTAATGCAGACCATTCTGGACTTGGTGTAAGTGTTACGCTTGATTCTTTATAGGAACATCCGTCTAATGGGTCTGTACCATCTGTACTTTCATCGCCATTGGTAACACCATCGCCATCACAATCTAATGCAGACCATTCTGGACTTGGTGTAAGTGTTACGCTTGATTCTTTATAGGAACATCCGTCTAATGGGTCTGTACCATCTGTGCTTTCATCACCATTGGTAACACCATCGCCATCACAATCTAA
>CANLIE010000289.1 GCA_947491225.1 uncultured Cellulophaga sp. | reverse complement strand
GTTCAAGCTTTACAACAGCAGACTTTACAGGGCCACAAGGTGCAACAGGAGCAGACGGAACAAATGGAGCAGACGGAGCTGATGGTAATGGTATCAGTTCAACAGTAGACAATGGCAATGGTACATTTACAATAAACTATACAGATGGTTCAAGCTTTACAACAGCAGACTTTACAGGACCACAAGGCGCAACAGGAGCAACAGGAGCTGCTGGAGTAGACGGATCTGATGGTAATGGTATCAGCTCAACAGTAGACAATGGCAATGGTACATTTACAATAAACTATACAGACGGTTCAAGCTTTACAACAGCAGACTTTAC
>CANLIE010000288.1 GCA_947491225.1 uncultured Cellulophaga sp. | reverse complement strand
AGTGGTTTAATAGAGAACTACAAAAAAAAGGAAAAGAAGAATTTGTGCGTGGCATAAAAGGTAGTAGTTCTGTGCATCGTACAGTTTTGACAAAAGATCTAGACAATTCCGCTGGCATATATATATATAGGGGGGAAATATCCCCTATAGCGTTTATTAGTTATAGTGATCCTAAAACCAGATCAAAATAATATGAGTTTTAAAAAGATGTCTGCGGCTTTGTTTGTTTGTTTTTTACTATACATTTGTACAGGGCAAACCAAAAAAGGAATATCTAACCAAGCAATGGTTAAGAAATTTAATGCGCAAGAACATCGTTTTGA
>CANLIE010000287.1 GCA_947491225.1 uncultured Cellulophaga sp. | reverse complement strand
TTCTTGTATTTCATATCTCAAATATATTAAGTTTGAAATTTAAAATAACACTCCGAACTTATTAGGGGCTAAAATATTTATCAAAGAACTGGTCTAAGTGATTATCAACTATTTCAACGCTATTTGGGACATTTACCTTCATTTCTTTCTCGGTTTTTTGTGAATAAGTTAAAGTTGAAACTAAAATTAATAAAAGCGTTTTATGGTTGATTATTTTCATTCAATTTCGGTTTACCGTATTACTGGCAACGTTTAGTATAAGAATAGTTGCGTGTTTGAGTGCGAGGATTTTCCGAAGGAAAATCAGAAGCAAGCAAACGAGC
>CANLIE010000286.1 GCA_947491225.1 uncultured Cellulophaga sp. | reverse complement strand
AAAAGTAGTATTGGAAAATGTTGTTTCCTGTTTCTTGTAAAATGCTCTTTTGATACTTTAAATTCATTTTTTAAATGCTTGCTAAATAGTTCTTTTGTTATCTTATCAAAAATAAATCGTGCCGTTTTTTTTTCATAAAGTTAAATCCTTGATTACTACTTAAATATACGAAAATAACACCTGAAAAACAACTTAAAAAACTAATAATTAAATAGTTATACCCTTAACTTAATGACATTAAACTAGCGGTAGCGGGGGATTATCTATTTATCTATTCGTAATGATTCGTATAATGCTTTAAATTCATCAAAATTAAAATCAGGAAAAATT
>CANLIE010000285.1 GCA_947491225.1 uncultured Cellulophaga sp. | reverse complement strand
GCCATTTCTATCAATATTCAAAAACAAAAATAGTACCCTAACAAACTAATATCACCTTTTTAAGGCTCGACTATTTACGGATTATTAGAATTATGTAGTTGTTTATAGATACTAACAAAGTTTTATTGTGTGTTCGTAAAGGTTCATAAACTTAATATGTACGTTATTCTAAACTTGTTTCAGAATCTCATAATAAATTTAAATCAATACAATAATGTGAGCCCCTGAAATAATTAAGGGTAACGTGTTAATCATATAATTATTAATCGTTAGGGTAATTAGTTCTTATAAATCTTTCAGGCGGCGTATTTGGCGTGCTTATGGTGGAAATATT
>CANLIE010000284.1 GCA_947491225.1 uncultured Cellulophaga sp. | reverse complement strand
ACATTAGATAAAAATTTTAAAAAGAAATAAATATGAAGCTAAAAAGTAATAGTATACTAATTCTGATTAGTTTTATTTTATTGATAGGTTGTAAAGCAGCTAAAAAAAAGAAAGAGTATTATGTGGCTTTTGATAAATATTTAATAGAAAGAAATATAAGTCCAAAAGGAGTAGATTATATGGATTATGTTGAAGATTATATTAAATATAAGAAAGAAAGATATAAAGAAAGGTTATTTAATCACCCCTATTTTAAAGTTAACCAAGTTTATATCCATAAAGATAACAATGATGATGATTATTTGTTTGAGGTCTATGATGATGAAGGTGTTGTATATAT
>CANLIE010000283.1 GCA_947491225.1 uncultured Cellulophaga sp. | reverse complement strand
GTATTGTTCTTCTAGCCATTTCTGTACTTGTTCGGGTTTTTGCTCAAAGGCTTTTTTAATAGGTTTTTGTGGAGTGTACCCCCAGCTCTTTAAATAACGACCAACCTGCCAACGAGAAAGTGTTACGCCATACCGTGCAAGGATTAACTGTTGCACCGCTTCACGCGTCCATAAGCCAAAAGGAAGCTTGAGTTGATCTGGCAGTTTCTCCTTTATCAGTTCTCGTATTCTGTAAGCTTGATCCTTTTTCAACTTTTTCCCTTGTTTTACTCCGCGCTTTTTATTCTTCAATGATTTTTTACCTCCAACCTTGTACTTTGCCCAAATCTTGTTAACAGCA
>CANLIE010000282.1 GCA_947491225.1 uncultured Cellulophaga sp. | reverse complement strand
TATCTTTCCAAATATTTTATCGTGAAAATTTTTGTTTTTCAACGGATATCTATCATCTGTATTGGCTTTAGTGATTAGAAAGTCAACAATCTGTCCTTTGTCATTACAAACCAAATGAAGCTTAAAGCCATAGAACCAACCTAGTGTTCCATAACTTTTTTCGGCTATTCCCTTAAATACTTTATGTTGTTTTTCTCTTTTGTAATGACATACTTTTAGTGCTGTGGAATCTATAAAAGAAATACCTGAACATTTACCAAGACCAAAGAATTTTAAATAAACTGCCAAGGGTTGTATAACTGTTTTTTGTAATTCTACAAATCTATTATAAGAAACTGTATC
>CANLIE010000281.1 GCA_947491225.1 uncultured Cellulophaga sp. | reverse complement strand
AGAAGTAGAAATACAATATTGGAAAAATAATAAAAAAGTGGCTTGAGAAAATAGTCCAAAATTTATTAGGTACTCCACTTAAAGTAATGAGTCTTAAAAAAAATGTCCGAAAAATAGTAGGAATACTACTTTGAAAAGTGGAACAGTTATGCACGGTAGTAAATTGCCTTTCCTGTATTGGTTCATTGCTATGTACCTTCTTACCAGTACCAAGAAGTCGTTTTCAGCAAAGGAAGTCCAGCGTCAATTAGGTCATAAACGCTATGGGCCTATCTGGGCGATGATGCACAAGTTAAGAAGTGTTATGGGACTCAGGGATGATGAGTATATTTTAAAGGAAGAAA
>CANLIE010000280.1 GCA_947491225.1 uncultured Cellulophaga sp. | reverse complement strand
CTATATCTATCAATGTCGTCTAATAATTTTAAATTTTCAAAATTATTTTCTGTATAATCTGCTACACCAACCATTTGATCTACAAATTGAAAGCTAAAATTTTCATCTTCTTTGTGCACAATAATTGTAAATGAATGGTAATCGTCTTTATAAGCACCTATAAAAACATAATACCCATTATCAGGACATTTACTTTTTAGAGCAATATCAGTATTACCTACTATACTACTATTGTTGCTATTTACAACAGTACTTTATTCTGGTTTTTCCTTTCGTAAATCTTTGTAGACACATTTTTTAGTTCTGTAACACTCAATAACATCACTATCTATCCTTTTATATAAAGT
>CANLIE010000279.1 GCA_947491225.1 uncultured Cellulophaga sp. | reverse complement strand
AATCCGCTACCCTAAAACGAATCAATTCCTGAGCTTCTTGACTATGCCTTTTTTTATTTCTCCTTCTCACAACCTAAGAATATGGATTTGTAAAACAAAATACAAACTAATTTATGCTCTTATTAATAAATAAAATCAATAGATTATTTTGTAATAGCATCAATACATATATTTCTATCAGTAATATTTGGCTATATTAATGTAGGCTTTCCATATTGCCCAGAACAATAATAGGATTAATGTTGATGACCATTGTCTTTACTTAATAGATTTATATTTCTAATCAGTTATTTTGATATTATTTTGTTGTAGTGTATATTCGTCTGTCAATATGCGAAATTGATTACT
>CANLIE010000278.1 GCA_947491225.1 uncultured Cellulophaga sp. | reverse complement strand
ACAGTAAGAAAAAGAAGGCTGTGACAGCTGTTCAGCTTACTAAAGATGGCAAGGTAAAGCGAATGTATGCGATGAAAATAGATGACTTTTCAGCAGAATCCCTACAATATATTTTTGTCAATCATATAAGTCGAGAGGCTAAGGTTACAACTGATAAATGGAGAGGTTATAGACCTATTGCCAAGGCTTATGACATCACTCAAATAGAAAGTAACAACGGTCTTAATTTTAAGGCGCTGCACACAATGATACATCAGGTTAAATCGTGGATAAGGACAACTTATTCTTGGGTAAGCGACGCTAATCTGAACAGGTATTTTAATGAGTTTTGTTTCAGAATGAATAGGTC
>CANLIE010000277.1 GCA_947491225.1 uncultured Cellulophaga sp. | reverse complement strand
TTTTATACATTGTTAGCTTTTAGTGCTTTTTTTGTCCGTTTACTTTTTCGTTAATATTTTATTTCAGTCGGCTTTTTCATTCCGCAAACTTGCTCAAATTCTGCAATATTTTTAATTCAGATTTCTAGTGAACAATTCCGCAACTTGCTAAATTCCGATTGAGTGAAATTCCGCATTTCAATTCAGTTTTCGATTCCGCAACGAGCTTAAAAGTCAAACGTAATTCAATTCAGAGTTTGAGTGGTAATCCATCTCAATATTCCGTATTTTATTTTCAAATTCCACTTTAAATAACTTTTGATTTAAACCCGAAATTTGAGGTTTTGCAATGACCTCTAGCATTAAAGCTAACG
>CANLIE010000276.1 GCA_947491225.1 uncultured Cellulophaga sp. | reverse complement strand
AAAGAAGATGAAAATAAAGTTATTGGTATTATTACTAATCAATTAGACTGGAGCGCAAGAACAATAGCGGTTTTATAAAGGTTGTCAAAAATGGTTTGTTTGTGAATAGACCTGTTTAATCGATAACTATATTCATCTAGATATTTTTCAATGTGACGATCATCCATCCAAGAATATACGCTTCTAAGCCCTGCTTTTAGCTGGTGAATTATCGTGTTTATTTCAAAAAAGTCAGAAACATTACTCTTAAGCTGAGTGATGTCGTACTTCTTTTTTAAAGGCAGATAGCCTTTCCATTTATCGGTTGTTATTTTAGCATTACCTGAGATATGGCTAACAAATATCTTATTCAATTC
>CANLIE010000275.1 GCA_947491225.1 uncultured Cellulophaga sp. | reverse complement strand
GGTATTACAAATACCATTTTACTCTTAGGGAAGTTGTTTAACATACAGATAATTGATAAAAATGATGCAGGAAAATATTATTGGAATCATCCTAAATATAATGCTGCAATTGAAGCAGAAATAGCTAAACAGTTGACTCCTTTAATTAGAGATAGAAAGTATAATCAAGCACTAGAAAAATTAGAAGATATTGTTAAAGAAGCCAAAACTAAGTTTTCACAAGTATTTATTAAAGGGAAAATGCATATTGACAGGAATGACTTCTTTAATGTTGAACTGTAAAATAGATATATTATGAAGTATTACGAAATGGATAGAAATCTAGAGCTTAGCAATGGAAAATTGATTTCAGGTTTAA
>CANLIE010000274.1 GCA_947491225.1 uncultured Cellulophaga sp. | reverse complement strand
ATCAATGCTTTAATCTAATTTTTTGACAATTAATTTGCTGATTATCACTTGATTCTGTTTTTTGTCATGTACTTAGAGCAAGAAATTAAAAATCTACTAAAAACTTCTTCTTCTAGCTTTAATCTACTATAGTAATAAAAATCAAAAAATAAGCTGTAATGCATATTCTCTCGACTAGAGAATTTTACATTAAATACCGTTATCGGTCTTTTTTTACGCTTCATCAATAATTTTGTCAAATACCGAAAAATAGGGTGTTTTGAGCGATTTAGATTTAGTCAGTGTTATGTTGGTTCTAATTTTACATTGTCAAACAAAGTTATTATGAAAGCTATATTTACTTTATTATTTGTTCTTTT
>CANLIE010000273.1 GCA_947491225.1 uncultured Cellulophaga sp. | reverse complement strand
TAGCTCAGCTGGCTAGAGCGCCTGCCTTGCACGCAGGAGGTCATCGGTTCGACTCCGATATTCTCCACCAGGCAATACTAGAGATAAATAATTTATCTTAATAGGGTATTGAAAGTGAAAGCACAGATGATGTAATTGTCTGTTGCGACTCACGAAAACGTTCATTGACATATTGGGACATTGCGTGTAATTACCACAGGGGTAATTACCGCGATAAGAAAAATTTAAGAATACGAAAGTTAAAGAAGAGCAAGAGGCCATTAAAATTTTGTAAAGATTTTAATGGTGACAAGTTAAATAAGGGCGTATGGGGAATGCCTAGGCTCTCAGAGGCGAAGAAGGACGCGATAAGCTGCGAA
>CANLIE010000272.1 GCA_947491225.1 uncultured Cellulophaga sp. | reverse complement strand
CTTAAAAAAATCTCGAATTTCATTCCGCTTTTTTTTCCGAACGTTTTGCCATTCCAATATTCAGCTCAAACCTTTGGTTCTCTAAATTTTTGTCGTTAAAATAAAACCTAGGAAAATCCCTTTTCATAAAGTTCCGCCATAACGTTTAGCGATTCTGCTATTGAGCCAAAACTTTTCGGTTAGCTAAATTTTCGATGCAAAAGCAGACTTTTGTCAAGTCAAAATTCAGCGTATTTTTCCACAATATTTTTCAATTCCGATTGAGTGAAATTCAGATGTTGTTTTTCACAATTCAGAATTTCATTTTCCTTTCTTAAAAATTTGAAAATTTGAAAGTTAGCACGGTTTTCATTGGTATGT
>CANLIE010000271.1 GCA_947491225.1 uncultured Cellulophaga sp. | reverse complement strand
CATTGGAAAGCATACAAAGAGTGAACTTTGTAAGCTCTACTCTATCGCACCTACAACAGTCAATGAGTGGATTAAAAAGTATAATCGTAAAGATTTAATGAACACCAGAGTAAAAGTGGAAACTAAAGACGAAATATCACGAATTAAAGCACTTCAAAAAGAAATAGAACAGCTTAAAAAACTGTTGCTTAAAAAGGATCTCGATGCTATGGTATTAGATTCTTATCTAGAAGTAGCCGCTGAAGATCTAGGCTATAAATCTGTAGCTGAGCTAAAAAAAAAGTTAAGCATAAAGCCTTAATCAAAGCGAAAGAAAAATCTAAGGGATTTACCTCTTTAACAACTATAAGTCATTGTTTCGG
>CANLIE010000270.1 GCA_947491225.1 uncultured Cellulophaga sp. | reverse complement strand
TTGACCTTTGAATATGTCCATATTTTAATATATTTACTATAACTAAAGATACGTATTTAAATACTGACCTCTAAAAAGAAAATTAATAGAAAGCGGATAAAGGATATTGGAATATTTGACACTAATGAATTTTCGATAAAGGATATAGTATTGAGAGAAACTTCTCTTCCAGTTAATTGGTATGACGAAAAACTGATCATATCAGTTCAAGATGATACTATACAAAGCTTTTCAATATTAAAAAAAGATCAAGTTTGGAGTTACAACCTTATTAATTTAAAAGGATTCAAAATTGATCGAAAATCATCTGAAACAAATAAAATAGAGGTGTTTAATTTTCTGGGAGTATATAAGGGAGTTCTTTG
>CANLIE010000269.1 GCA_947491225.1 uncultured Cellulophaga sp. | reverse complement strand
AAACCTTTAATGTTGTTTGCTTGATACAGAGCTTTGTTTAAAGCTCTCACACATCCTTTTAGTTCCAGGCTATCACTTAAGTTGTAGCCTATAATTTTGCGCGAGTACATATCTGTAATAAGCGCTAGATAGCAAAAGCCTTTTACTGTTCTGATGTATGTAATATCGCTTACCCAAACTTGATTTGGCCTAGTGACTTCTATATTTTTATAATGTTGTTATATTTATAAAAGCGATGGTATGAGTTAGTGGTTCTGGCACTATATTTCTTTCTAAGAGTAAGCATATTATGTTTTCTAAGGACATTAAATAAAGTATCTCTACCCACTTTAAGGTTAGCTTTAATAAACTCATCATCTAATGATTTAGTGAGTTTACGCA
>CANLIE010000268.1 GCA_947491225.1 uncultured Cellulophaga sp. | reverse complement strand
TCTTAGGTCCTGGCTTTGGCTCCACCCCTTTAGGGCATAGGGCAGCTCTGTGATCTCAATTTCCCACTCATACTCTAATAAAGGCACAGAAGTCTCTATTTCTGGTAAGGGTAGTTCTTGTAATACTGTATAGTTTTTTGCCCTGCCCATCTGTGGTTCTCTTTGCAGTTCGTATCGCACCAGTTTTAAAAAAGATGTCTTAACATCGCTTGGCCTTACTACCATAGTATCATCCTCCTTAATTGGTAGTAATTTGACTTTAACATTGTATTTGCCATTTTTTAAAAGATATGGATTAAGGTCTATCCCCATAATTTTTCTTGCCTTAGAGTATTCTTTGGCAATGGCAATATCATTAAAATATAATTCAAAAGGCATATCAAT
>CANLIE010000267.1 GCA_947491225.1 uncultured Cellulophaga sp. | reverse complement strand
ACTTAATAACCAAAATGGTCAATAGTGAGGTTATATATCAATCCAAATTAATAAGTAACTAACTACCGACCTCTATTTCTTTTTATTTAAATAACAAAGTATAAAATCAGATCTTAGATTATTTGTATAAAAACCAACATTTAATAGTTTGGTATCAGTTTCATCTCCATATAGAAAATGATCACCAATTTCATCTTGAAAATATAATAAACTATTAAAAACCCAAAATGATGACCTATCTACATTTTTTGATATGAGATACTGATCTTCAAACAAAAAACTTTGAAGTGTAGAAAAAATTAAATTTTCTTTTAGGGTTACCCATTTAGTTCTCAATTAGTTTTAGCCTACTTATAGTGACAGGCTGATGCATTGCACATCGTTGT
>CANLIE010000266.1 GCA_947491225.1 uncultured Cellulophaga sp. | reverse complement strand
TATATAAAAGGATAGATAGTGATGTTATTGAGTGTTACAGATCTAAAAAATGTGTGTACAAAGATTTACGAAAGGAAAAACCAGAATAAAGTACTGTTATAAGATAGCAACAATAATAGCACAGCAGGTAATACTGATATTGCTCTAAAAAGTAAATGTCCTGATAATGGGTATTATGTTTTTATGGGTGCTTATAATGACGATTACCATTCATTTACAATTATTGTACACAAAGAAGATGAAAATTTTAGCTTTCAATTTGTAGATCAAATAGTTGGTGTAGCAGATTATACAGAAAATAATTTTGAAAAGTTAAAATTATTAGACGACATTGATAGATATAGATTTAATTTTCCTATGAAGTTAGAATTTTATCAGTTAAGAAACAA
>CANLIE010000265.1 GCA_947491225.1 uncultured Cellulophaga sp. | reverse complement strand
ACAAAGTTAGTTGCTCGTTTGCTTGCTTCTGATTTTCCTTCGGAAAATCCTCGCACGAAAACCCGCAACTATTCTTAATACTAAACGTTGGCTACCATTTAAAAAACACAAATTGGGACTATTTAATCAAATAAGGAAAAGCTTAATAAAAAATGGCAACGTTGGGAATTACTTATTTTATGCAATAGGTGAAATTTTAATTGTAATAATAGGAATCTTCTTAGCAATTCAGTTTAACAATTGGAATGAAAACAGGAAAACCGACAAGGCTATTGAAAATGTTTTTTTAGAAATACAAAACAATCTAGAAAATAACTCACAAGCATCCGAAAGTTTTTCAAAATAGAGAAGAACCCTTTGTCATTCCTAGTAAACAGGTTGTTTTTCTATGTTT
>CANLIE010000264.1 GCA_947491225.1 uncultured Cellulophaga sp. | reverse complement strand
GTTTTTCACCTATAACTGGAGATGCTCATTATATGATTAGTGATGGGGTTTCTAAAAATGCTTTTATAGCCTACTTAAATGATTTAAGTTTATACAAGCCCAAAGAGCTTAAAATTTTAATTATTGATAATGCTGCTTTCCATTCTACTAAAGATGTAACCTTACCAGAAAATATAATCTTAATTCCAATACCTCCATACTGTCCTGAACTAAATCCGGCTGAAAAAATGTGGCAATGGTTTAAAGATAAAACTGCAATGAAAATTTATAAATCATTAGAACAATTAGAACTAAACCTAGTGCAATTGATTAAAAATACGGATAAGCAAAAAGTTAAAAGCATTACAGCATATCAATACTTAGTAAATAATTATAACAGTGTTTTTAATTAAGAAATGGTA
>CANLIE010000263.1 GCA_947491225.1 uncultured Cellulophaga sp. | reverse complement strand
ATACTGATTTTTTGTCTTTAAGAAAAATTCCACCCTGTTAGGGTTCATCCGCTCGCTCGGATATGCTAGCGCGGAACAATGGCTATAATTAATACGGGTTTTGGTGCTTAACCCAAAGTTTAGAGCTTTTAACTAAGTCAGCCAAATCTTTTGATTTCGCTTTAAAACAAAAAAGATAAAACAAAATAAAAAGATTTGACTAAGTGCTTAATCGGAAATTAATTACTTTTAATTCCCGTACTAACAATAGCCAAGACGTTGGCATTAATTAGAAACCCCAAAACTAAATTGAGAAGAATTATTATATTTTTATTGATTGGAATTATTGGAGTACCTAATAAATTTTGGACTATTTTCTCAAGCCACTTTTTTATTATTTTTCCAATATTGTATTTCTACTTCT
>CANLIE010000262.1 GCA_947491225.1 uncultured Cellulophaga sp. | reverse complement strand
GAAGTCATCTTGACTTTTTTTTTAATAAGAATAAAAGGGTTGCAGATATTTGTGTTGCAAAACATAAAATCACAACCCAGTGTACCAAGTACTTGACAAAGATATGATAGAATTAGCGATAGTTCCATATTTACCAGAAACAAAAGAGGTTTTAAACCCAAAGTGCCTTTGCATGAGATAATTAACGTCATTTTATATGTAATGGACAGTATTAAAATACGTAGGATACTTCTAAGGTTTTTATAGTAGCAAAACTAAAAGTGTAACAAAGTCAAATATAAGTAGTCTTTAAAAAAAACTAATTATTAAATAAAATATGAAAAAAATAATAGGGTTACCCATTTAGTTCTCAATTAGTTTTAGCCTACTTATAGTGACAGGCTGATGCATTGCACATCGTTGTA
>CANLIE010000261.1 GCA_947491225.1 uncultured Cellulophaga sp. | reverse complement strand
ACAAATTCTTCTTTTCCTTTTTTTTGTAGTTCTCTATTAAACCACTCCAAGTCATCAGTATTTTTATTAATGGCAACGCCATCAATAAGAATATAGTCTTCATCAGCTATTTTTTGGGGGTAGCCATATCCTTGATTTACTTCTTTAGCTAGTCGCATATTGTTATTATAATAATAAATCTCTATCCTGATATTTCCTACAATACTATCCATTCCTTTGTGCATTGAAATAGGAAGGTTTTTATATTCCACTACCCTACCTCGATTAATCAGTTTATAATCATTACCAAAAATCTTTTCATAATAGGATAAGGGTTTATCTAGGAGTACATTTTGGTTGTTATAAAACAGTAAAGTGTCTCTAAACTCAAAACGATGTTCTTGCGCATTAAATTTCTTAACCATTG
>CANLIE010000260.1 GCA_947491225.1 uncultured Cellulophaga sp. | reverse complement strand
ATTTTTCAGGAATATCAATAAAATTGGCTTGGTTATCATTTTTCATTGCAAATATTAAAACCCGTTCTCTTGTATAGTCTTGTGTGGTCTTTCCTAGCGCGTTTTCTATAAAAGATTTAATAGAAATTGTATCGTTTGTATGTGTAAGGGTGTGTAAATAAAATTTAAGGTCTTTTTTATATTCATAACTAGTGGTTTTAACGATTAAGTTCTCTCTATTTACTTCGAATAAATCTGCTAGTGTAAAACTACTATTGTTACTCATCCAATCTTGATGTTTATCATTAGTATGTTTAATTTCTTTAATACTAGAAAGTGTTTTTTTGAAATCAAGATTACCCATTAAGGTATCTTTTATTTCAATCTCATTTATAGTAGAAGTCGTATCTACAGCAATTTTCTCTGTGA
>CANLIE010000259.1 GCA_947491225.1 uncultured Cellulophaga sp. | reverse complement strand
TGCTTCCATTGCTGAACAGCAATTCCTCCAAAGTATTGAAAATAGACGTTCATTTCCCAATGTTGTTCTACTAAAACTTCGTCCGACAGATCGTAAATAGCCTTTAATATTAACAATGAGGTCATTAATCGTATCGGATGAGCTGGGCGGCCTTTGTCTGAATACAGAGGGGAGAACTCTTTCTCGAAATAATCCCAATCAATCGCATAAGTTAGAAGATACAGTTCATTCTTAGGATTCAACTGTTCTTTTAAGGTAGGGGCTAGGAAATGTAACTGGTTTTCGGGCTTCTTTTTTGAACGCATTTGACAAGGTTTTATACCATAAGTTACGAAAACCTTGTCTTTTAGGCAAGAGTTATATATTAAAAAATAACCGTAAATGATTTATAATAAATGTGTTACTCCTTTTTTA
>CANLIE010000258.1 GCA_947491225.1 uncultured Cellulophaga sp. | reverse complement strand
GAGTGGATTAAAAAGTACAACCGTAAAGACCTAATGAACACCAGAATTAAAGTGGAAACTAAAGACGAAATTACACGAATCAAAGAACTTCAAAAGGAAATCAAACAGCTAAAACAACTCTTGCTTAAAAAGGATTTAGATGCTTTGGTGTTGGACTCCTATCTAGAAGTAGCTGCTGAGCAGTTGGGTTATAAATCTGTAACGGAATTAAAAAAAAAGCTAAATATCTAGCCTTAGTTAAAGCTAAAGCAAGATCTAAGGGAATTGTTTCTTTAACGACTATAACCAATTGTTTTGGTCTAAAACGTGATGCCTATTACAAGTATAAAAATAGAGCTGACAAGCGTTTAAATCTAGAACAGCAGATTATTAATATCGTTAGAAAAAGACGCAAATCCCTTCCTAGAGAAGGAGTGAG
>CANLIE010000257.1 GCA_947491225.1 uncultured Cellulophaga sp. | reverse complement strand
AGTTTATTCAATAGTTCATTTGGTGTGTCCTCTGTGAAAGGTTCTTTTGCTAAACCTTTAAATGGTTCATCTTCTAAATAATATTCAATCCATTCATTTACATAGTTTTTTACTTCTCCATTTGAATTGAAATCATTTCTTAATTTTATTTTTCCTTTTTCAATGATTTTTTCAAGATTGTTCAATGAGTTAGTAACCAATAATATATTTTCGTTAGTTAATTCCGAAAAATTGACATCTAAGTCCAGAGGTTTATTCTGAAATTTAAATTCATCTCCATAAGTTTCTCCAATCGAATAGTCATAACCATAATGAACGTAATCTTTTTCATCAGGATGTTCATTTTCAAAATACTCTAAATCTATTTTCCCAAAATGTGGTAGTTCTATTTCCATAATTTTTGGTCTATTGTGCCTAACG
>CANLIE010000256.1 GCA_947491225.1 uncultured Cellulophaga sp. | reverse complement strand
TTGACCTTTGAATATGTCCATATTTTAATATATTTACTATAACTAAAGATACGTATTTAAATACTGACCTCTAAAAATTTTATTTATTTGATAAGAAGAAAGCACCGAATGAAGCTAAACTACCTATTAAGAAACCGGCACCGATTAATCTACTGAACCACTTTTCTCCTATTGTATTATATAGAAAACGTTGATAACTACTTCCTGGAGAAATAGCCCAATTATATTTTTTAAAACTCCCAAAAGAGAAAACAATAAGAACTATGGCTACTAATAAATAGCCATAATGAGGATTATTAACCATAAAATCTTTTGCATATTCAATTAAATCATTCATTTTTTTTATTTAAAATCTGTCTTGTCCTGAAATATGGCTACAGGTTAATAATTAATTTAAGCTGATAATTTATATACCATATTAGGTGTTTTAT
>CANLIE010000255.1 GCA_947491225.1 uncultured Cellulophaga sp. | reverse complement strand
AAGGCATCGTAGGTAAATTTTACTTTGTGGTTATCTGGTCGTATTACTGTAGCCAGTATGCCCTGATCGTACTTCTTTACGTAGTGGCACCATTATGCAAAATTCTAATTTGTCTTTTATGATATGGTATAAGACAATGTTTTTGATGACTACTACCAAGAAAGGATTTTTTTTCTAAAGAAATTCAAAAAACAACTTGGTTTGAAGAGATATGAACCAGTTTGCGCAATGGTTCATAAACTTCGTAAAGCGATGGGCAATAGAGATGCACGTTATACCTTAGAAGGTATGATTGAAATGGATGAAGATTATTTTACGGTTGAATCTTCTGAGATAGAGCAACAAAAAGGAAAAAGAGGCCGTGGCGCAGTAGGAAAGCAAAATGTAATGATTATGGCAGAATCTGCCCCTTTAGACTAACAAAGCATTGTTTT
>CANLIE010000254.1 GCA_947491225.1 uncultured Cellulophaga sp. | reverse complement strand
CAAGTTTATATCCATAAAGATAACAATGATGATGATTATTTGTTTGAGGTCTATGATGATGAAGGTGTTGTATATATTGGCAGTTCAAATATTGTGGGAGAAAACCTGAGTTTTCCCAAAGATGGAGTGATTACAGTAACAGATCCTATTATTCTAGAATTTTTAGGTTTTTATAAATTAGAGGGAAATCAAATAAAAATAGAACGTGAAAAAACATCTGCCTATAGAGAATGGGTAGAAAATGATATTGGATTTGTTCGCAAGGATTCAATATACCTTAATGGATGGTATTACGCCAAAAAATATAAATATCAAAAGAAATGGATGGCCATTACGCATAAAACGGATTTTAGATTACGATACGCCCCCAACCTAAAAGCCAGAAGAAAATCAGGGCGAAATAATACCAAGTTTTTTTTAATAGAAGAAGGCACTTTTAA
>CANLIE010000253.1 GCA_947491225.1 uncultured Cellulophaga sp. | reverse complement strand
TAACAATACAACTAGGACATCCAAAGATCAATAAAGTACTTGCTCAAGAATTTAAAATTAGATATCGATATGGCATTAATAAACTGTGAGTATCATAATCAGGAAAATGTAGTATTTACATCTCCATACATTAGTGATTGTGTTTTAAATGATTTAGAAGTTCTAGAAAATATCTTTTGTGTAAAACTGTATATTGAAGTTCTTGACGAATGGGCTCATTTTTGGGCAGATTCTAAATTTTTATTAAAACATAAACTTGCTATTCCTGAGGAGGATAGAAGTACTATAATAATTGACAAAAATTTTAACGAAGAAGAAGCTTTTGATATATATTCAAGTACAATTCCGATATGTAAAAAATGCTATACTGATTTTTTGTCTTTAAGAAAAATTCCACCCTGTTAGGGTTCATCCGCTCGCTCGGATATGCTAGCGCGGAAC
>CANLIE010000252.1 GCA_947491225.1 uncultured Cellulophaga sp. | reverse complement strand
ATATCCATTACTTTTTTGCCAAATGGTCCTGCCATTCTTAAAAAACCTTCTAAAACAAACTCGGCTACTTTTTTTACTACTTTCTTTGCCAGCGTAAGAATTTTTGCCAATATCGGGGCAAAAACAGGTTTTATTTTGGTATTAAAAGCTTCTATGGGGCTAAACACATCTGTTGCAGACAAGGAAGATACTGCTGTTTTGAATGCTGTTTTGATGGCAGCCCAGCTTAACCCCAACTTGGAAATCTCTGTTTCTAACCAGCCAAACGCACTGGTAATCATTTTGGATTCTTCTAGTTTTGCCCAAAGGTCATGGCCTCCCGGTATTAACCCTATAAAGCCTTTTACAAGGTTAGGGCCATTACGATCTACAGGTTCTCCTGTTATGATATCCTTGCCCAGGATTACGGTCAATAGGGTATATCCCGGTATTCTTTTTAAA
>CANLIE010000251.1 GCA_947491225.1 uncultured Cellulophaga sp. | reverse complement strand
CCCTTAAACCTTTGTTTAAACGGTTTTTTATGAGAACTAATAAGCATATCATTAAAAACTTTAATATCAGTATCTTTATTAAGAGGAATACCATCAATTAAAATATAGTCTTCATCCAATATTTTAGGAGGAAAACCCCAGGTTTCATTGTCTGATTTATGATTAAGCATTTTTTGATTGTAATAATATAACTCAATGCGAATATTGTCTATAATATCATCGGCCCCTTTATTTATAGAAACGGGTATATTCTTATATTTTAATTTATCACCGTAAGAGTCACCTAAAATATAATCTTTTCCAAAAATAGCTTCGTAGTATGCCATATTTTGGTCTAGCTTTACATGCGTATTGTTATAAAATAATTTCTCTTCTCTAAATTCTAAACGATGTTTTTGCTTATTAAATAGTGCTATTTGTGAATCTGGATTATATGTTTTAATA
>CANLIE010000250.1 GCA_947491225.1 uncultured Cellulophaga sp. | reverse complement strand
TGATAGATATAGATTTAATTTTCCTATGAAGTTAGAATTTTATCAGTTAAGAAACAAAAAGAAATAATTATGAAAAAGTATTCATTTTTTTTACTGGTTATTTTAATCAATTTTGGTTGTAAAGAATCAAAAAATAAGAGTATAAATAGCAATCTAGAAGAACCAATAGCTTTAGATATATTAAAAAATAATGCATCAAACATTACAATTAAAAATACTTTAGTCAGCAGTTTTGATTTTAAAAGAGTACTAGATACACTTGAAAATGTTAAAAACACAAAAGATAAACATCATGATTGGATGTTTAATAAAGCTAGAACTTTAAGGACATCTCTTCAATTGAATTTTACAGACTTTAAAGTTAAATCCACTAGTTATACCTATAAAAAAGACCTTAAATTTTATTTACACACCCTTACACATACAAACGATACAATTTCTATTAA
>CANLIE010000249.1 GCA_947491225.1 uncultured Cellulophaga sp. | reverse complement strand
AACGATGTGCAATGCATCAGCCTGTCACTATAAGTAGGCTAAAACTAATTGAGAACTAAATGGGTAACCCTAAAAAAAAAAATTTGGTAATGAATCTTATTTATTGGCAAAAGGAGCTACTATGGATGTTATTGGTATTCATCATTTTCAAATTCCAGAAAAATATATTAGAGCGACTCATAAAAATTATCCCCGAGTTAACTTTAAAGAAGATATTATACAAACTATAGAATCATTAACTCATAAAGAAAATACTAGGGCTAATATTCTCTATAAAATGGGGTTTAATAAGTTAGCTGCTAATAATATTTTAGATGCTAAAAAATTTAATAAATAACAATTTAAATCATTTTAGACTTTATATCTATTTTCACAATCATCCGAAAGTTTTTCAAAATAGAGAAGAACCCTTTGTCATTCCTAGTAAACAGGTTGTTTTTCTATGTT
>CANLIE010000248.1 GCA_947491225.1 uncultured Cellulophaga sp. | reverse complement strand
TTTCATCGCATACATTCGCTTTACCTTGCCATCTTTAGTAAGCTGAACAGCTGTCACAGCCTTCTTTTTCTTACTGTGATAACTTCTGCCTGTTTTGCCTTCATCCTTACCACCTAACACAAATTCGTCAACGTGGACATCACCATCCATAGGATGGTTTTGGCTCGATGCCATAGCTTCCCTGACCTTGAGCATAAAAAGTCTTGCCGTCTTTTCGGTTACGCCATAGCGTACGGCCATATAACTTGCTGATAAACTCTTGGTCGTTGTCGCCATTTCAAAGCATATAAAGAATGCTTTGCGTACGCCAAATTTCACTTTATGGAAAAGCGTATTTGCAGTGGCTGATTCTATATGACGACAGATATTGCACTGCCTAGAATAATCTTTACGATTTTGACAAGATCTATGGTTACATCTTGTGCATTTAAAATCGGTTTTTGACTTAAT
>CANLIE010000247.1 GCA_947491225.1 uncultured Cellulophaga sp. | reverse complement strand
TTAGAAGATGAACCATTTAAAGGTTTAGCAAAAGAACCTTTCACAGAGGACACACCAAATGAACTATTGAATAAACTTGAAGTTGTTAGAATTGGATTTTATGCATTATCTGAATCCAACCCATATATCGTGATGGATTTTGCATTTGGATACAAAATTGATAGTGGATTTAGAGATAATATGTTAGTCTTAAAGTTTAATCCCAAAAATGAACTTGTTGAATTAACAACAGAAGGATAAAAACTGTGCCTAACAAGGTATAAAAATAATAAGGGTTGAGTGCCAAACCCAAAGTTGGTGCATATTTACAAAGTCCGCCAAATTTAAAATTTGACGGTTAAATGAAAAATAACAGTAAAATTGTAAATTTGGCTCAGTGCTAAACCGAAAAGTAAGTTGTTTCTAACCCCTTACTATTCTTATACTATACCGTTGGCAAACATTTATGAAA
>CANLIE010000246.1 GCA_947491225.1 uncultured Cellulophaga sp. | reverse complement strand
ATGACAAAAAACAGAATCAAGTGATAATCAGCAAATTAATTGTCAAAAAATTAGATTAAAGCATTGATTTTCATTATATTAGATTAATAATTCGACCTATTTTTCTAATGAAGAAAACCAATGCTGTCACTAAAAATAGTGAATTAACTTCTGTTCTACGTACTCATTTTCAAGGAAAAATAAATTTAGCTCGTATAAAACTCATATCCCATTTTGTAATATCCCTCTGTAAAGTACAGACTGTTACTTTTGAGAAATTATCCAATGCCTTTGATACTAAAACAAGTTCAGGTTCTTCCCTTAGACGCATACAACGTTTTATAGCAAGTTATAGTTTAGATTCTGATCTAATTGCCCGTCTTGTTTTTAGTCTTTTACCAATACAGGATAATGTTAAATTGACTATTGATAGAACAAATTGGAAATTTGGGCAAACAGATATTAATATTTT
>CANLIE010000245.1 GCA_947491225.1 uncultured Cellulophaga sp. | reverse complement strand
CTTTTTTTTGTTGGGCGGTACAGCTACCCAAAAATACAAACAGACACATTACTAAAAAATACCGCATATTTATTAAATCTTTATTATCGTATAATCTCAAAGGTATCACTGCCCAAGGGCTTGTGTAAATAAGCTCTATAAAAAATTTCTGTCCCATCTGGTTCTAAAGTACGTAAAGCTGATTCCCCAAGATTTTCTTTGTCAATTCTCTCCAGCTTAACCAATCTACCATTACCATAAATGCATAATTTATAGTTCTCTATAGGCTGCATATTGCCTTTGGCTTCATCTAATAACTCTTGTTTTATCTCTTCCCTATTATCTTCCAATACATAATCCAATACATTGATCTCTTTAAAAAACAGCTCTTTTAATTTTAAGTATTCATCTACTTTTCCTGTGTGAAGCAGGTCTCTCAATTTATTGTAATATGCCACAACTTCTTTTTCTAGCA
>CANLIE010000244.1 GCA_947491225.1 uncultured Cellulophaga sp. | reverse complement strand
TTTCCTTATGCCAAAAAAGATAGAGATTACAGTTTTAGAGAGTGAAAAAGAATTACGTTTATTATTAAATAAAAGTACTACTGAACGTGTTCGTGGTCGTTTAAAAGCTTTATTATTACTTAAACAAGGAAAAGTTCATTATCAAAGTCATTTAGCTTCCAAGCTAGGTTTTACAGAGAAAACCATAAGAGAATGGTTAAAACTTTATGAATCTGAAGGTTTAGCTAATTTGATTAAAGTTCGTGTTGGAGGTAATCGAGATACCGTGTTACCAAAAAATGTATTACTCTTTATTGAAGAGCAACTAAACAATCCTCAAACAACCATTACCTCTTATGTAGAATTGCAACAACTTATCAAAGACACATTTGATCAAACTGTGAATTACAAAACATTAAATGGGTATTGTAATAGAGTTTTTAAAAGTAAGTTAAAAGTATCTAGAAAATCCCACTATA
>CANLIE010000243.1 GCA_947491225.1 uncultured Cellulophaga sp. | reverse complement strand
TTACCAATACAGGATAATGTTAAATTGACTATTGATAGAACAAATTGGAAATTTGGGCAAACAGATATTAATATTTTTATGTTAGGGATTGTTTATAAAGGTGTTGCTTTTCCTTTGTTGTTTACTATGCTTGATAAAAGAGGAAACTCTAATAGTATAGAGCGGATTAATCTGGTAAATAGGTTTATCGCCCTTTTTGGTAAAGATGTTATTGAATCCATAGTAGCAGATAGGGAATTTGTAGGAGAACAATGGCTAGAGTATCTTAATCATAATAAGATCAGGTATTATATTCGTATCAGAAACAATTTCAAAGTATTTATTCCTCATAAGAACAAAGAAATAAAGGCCAGTCATCTGTTCAATCAATATAAAATTAATGAGTTTATTTAGTCGAGCCTTAAAAAGGTGATATTAGTTTGTTAGGGTACTATTTTTGTTTTTGAATATTGATAGAAATGGCCAA
>CANLIE010000242.1 GCA_947491225.1 uncultured Cellulophaga sp. | reverse complement strand
TATCGTTCAAGAATAAAACCTAAAATAACTAAGAATCAGAAAGATGCAATATGAAAAATCCTTAACTTAATGACATTGACCGCTAGTTTGTAACTAGTGGCGGCAAGAGTACAAAAACAAACATTAATAGATAAAGTTACATTACAATGCAAACACAAGAAGATATAGAAAATTGGTTTTTTGATATTTATGATTCAATAGTTCCTTTAATTAGACAAAAAGAAAAGATTTTAGATATTGATAGTAATTATGTTAGATCTGAAAATGAAATTAATGACAATCAAAAAAAACTTATTTCAGATCAAAATATAATAAACTTTTTTATTTGCTGTAAATCTTGGAAATCTAATTGGAAATCTAAAGAAGAAAGTACAATTAATGCAGAAGGAGCTTTTGAATTTATACCCTTCGAACAGATGATAAGTAGTACATGGGATGATGATTTAGGAGGAAACGATTGGGCTCCA
>CANLIE010000241.1 GCA_947491225.1 uncultured Cellulophaga sp. | reverse complement strand
TAAAAACTACAGAGGTATGACTATCTCTTCCTGTAAAACCTGCATTGGTTGTAATAGCTGGTACAGAAAAGTTAAGCCCTCTGGTTGTAAATGTGTAAACATCACTAGCTGTTTTTCCTCCTTTGGTATCTTTTGCCACTACCTGCCAATAATAGGTTTGGCTTGTGCTTAGCCTTTCTGGTACTTTAAATATAGTATTGCTTATATTTTCTGTATGCAATGTGCTTGGGTTTGTATTGGTATCTAAATACAAATCATAGGTTACGGCATCTTCATCCGGGTCTATGGCCTTATCCCATTTAAATGTAGGATATACATCTACACCTTGGGCATTATTAATTACAGCTATTAGGTTAAATGCATTTGGAGCACTGTTTTTTATTACGGTATTATCATCATTGTTAGAGCAAGACAATACGGTTAAACTAAATAGTGTTAATACACTATATTTTATGCTTAAAAAATTTA
>CANLIE010000240.1 GCA_947491225.1 uncultured Cellulophaga sp. | reverse complement strand
CAACGATGTGCAATGCATCAGCCTGTCACTATAAGTAGGCTAAAACTAATTGAGAACTAAATGGGTAACCCTAAAAATAAATTTCAATAATGGAAAAATCACCAATTAAAAACGATTTGCCAACAAGGTGTATAAAACATAGCGAATAAGTGTTGAACCGAAAGGTTTGTGTACATCTAGAAAGTCCACCAAATTTTTAATTTGGCTTTTAAAAAGAGAAAAATTAAAAACAAAATATAAAAATTCGGCTCTGTGTTAATCCGAAAAAGTTAGTGTCTTTTTGCACGCTACGTTTCATACACAAGACCGTTAGCTTTAATGCTGACCCGTCCTGAAATAAGGCTACATAATTTTAAACATTATGTATAGAAATGACAAAGTAATTAGACGTTACAGCGAACCTTTTAAATTAAAAATTTTAGCCGAACTTACAATTGGGAAACACACAAAGAGTGAACTTTGTAAACTCTACTC
>CANLIE010000239.1 GCA_947491225.1 uncultured Cellulophaga sp. | reverse complement strand
CCAGAAAAGTATCCAGTAATGAAAAATTTCACATTATTAGATTATTTCTATAATGAAGCGGCAGTTGGATTTTATTTAGATCAACCAGAAAAAGGACTTTTTTATTTTGAGTTTGACGCAAACCCTCAAAAACTAAACCTAGACTTCAAAGGGTACTTAGAAATGCTTAAGTATACTAAAGGTGTTGCGTATTGGCAGACTAGTGTTATAGAGCCTATAATTAAAACATCAAGTCCAGTTATAGAAAAAATGAATAAGTTGTTCCCAGAAATAACTGTAGAAGGGTTTTATGAGATATACAATAGCCTTAGGATTAATAAATAGCCCCCCCACTACCGCTAATTTTGTAACTAATGAAGGCAAGAGTAAGAAAAAGTAGGTTTCGATATAAATAATAGGGTTTTCCTTGAAGCAAGAAGTATTAAAATCGGTATTACAAATACCATTTTACTCTTAGGGAAGTTGTTTAACATACAGAT
>CANLIE010000238.1 GCA_947491225.1 uncultured Cellulophaga sp. | reverse complement strand
AAGAGTTATATATTAAAAAATAACCGTAAATGATTTATAATAAATGTGTTACTCCTTTTTTAAGGCTCGACTAAATAGTTGTCATCATTTTTTATTTATTAGTTACAGCAGTTAGTTGTAAAAAAGTAAAAAGACAAATGAATATCCAATTTCAATGAAAACCCACGGAGAATTAGTTACCACCTTAACTTCTACTCCTATTGCACCAAGATTTTTTGAGATTAGGATAGGGGTATAAAATCTTCAAAAGCATTATGTTTAATCTTTGATATTAACAAATGTTTGTATCAGAAAGTATGGAAATCATTAAGAGAGGAGACGCTTCTACTACCAAAAATTGGTTTTGGGTAATAATAACTTTTAAACCTCAATTCTTTAACTACACTAAGAATTTTTATTTTAACTAATAGAGGTCGGTAGTTAGTTACTTATTAATTTGGATTGATATATAACCTCACTATTGACCATTTTGGTTATTAAGTT
>CANLIE010000237.1 GCA_947491225.1 uncultured Cellulophaga sp. | reverse complement strand
CAAAACATAAGACTTTATAAATATAACTTCCCTATGCAATTAGAACTTTATCAACTTAGAAATAAAAAGAAATAAGATGAAAAAGCATATAATTATTTTACTATTATTTAGCCTACTTTCTTTAAATTGTAAAAAGAAAGCAAATAAACTAACAACTGATATAGCTCAAAAGAGCACTATTGATAGCCTAGAAACTTCAATAATAATTGATACAGTTGCTGTGAAAAGTAAAAAATCACAATTAACAGGAAATTATGATTTCAAAAAAATATTAAGTTCCTTAAAAAGTATAAATCATACTAAAAATAAGCATAAAGATTGGGTAAGCAATTATAGTTATGTCTTTTCAAGATTAATTCAACTCAATTCAGAAGAGTTTCAAGTAAAAACCACTAGTTATGAATATAAAAAAGACCTTAAATTTTATTTGCACACCCTTACGCATACAAACGATACAATTTCTATTAAACCCTTTTTAGAAAATGC
>CANLIE010000236.1 GCA_947491225.1 uncultured Cellulophaga sp. | reverse complement strand
CTGTATCTAGTTTTAATGTTATGAATTGGTTTCAAAATAACTATATTGTAAATTCACTATTCAATTAATCAATAGCACAAATCATTCAATTGGTGGTATTTCTATTTTTATTAAATTTATTTCATTCTTAAAACCATATAAACCTGAGTTTGATGTAAGAACATTTATGTTAGTCTGAGTGATTTTCGATAGAAAATTGTATCGAAGACAAGTAAATTTTAAACCAAAAGCTTTGTCATCTTAAGCTTGCCAAAAGGGCTATACAATTTTTATTAATTTCACTATAAAAAATAATTCAATATGACAGTTTTTTTTAATCAAACTCTTAAACCTAACCAGATTATAAAGCTTACTCAAAAGCCCATACATCGTTTTTATTTCCACTATCCATATCATACCCACCAATAACCCATAGCTTGTCATTAAAAACTACAGAGGTATGGAGACTTCTTCCTGTAAATGGGGCTCCGCCTGTAGCTTCTGTCCAATTAA
>CANLIE010000235.1 GCA_947491225.1 uncultured Cellulophaga sp. | reverse complement strand
GCTAATACTTTTTTTCTTAACGTTGGTAATCTCATTTGATCCATCCCAAACAATATCATCTTCATGGTCTTCGTTGTTTATGATTTCATAGTCTCGGTTAGATCCCAAAATTTGAATTTCACAATAGCCTGTTTGTTTGTGAATAGTAGCTCTCAAAGACGGACTAAAAAACTCAGGCTTCATAAAAAGAGCTTTGGTTAATTTCATTTTTGTTTTAAGATGCATTAATCCAAATCCTCCATTTATTGTATCTTGATAGGCTACTAATTCATTTGAAGGGTAATTTTTTATTTTCTCAATGATTTCGTTCCTAATAATCTGTTCACAGCTATTTTGAGAATAGGTATAAATAAAAGAAGATATCAATGCTAAAAAGGTAATTATTTTCATTTAGTCTTAAATTGATTATATTTTTAATGTCTTGTCCTGAAATATGGCTACAGTTAAAATTGAATTTAAGCTGATAATTGATATACCATATTAGGTGTTTTA
>CANLIE010000234.1 GCA_947491225.1 uncultured Cellulophaga sp. | reverse complement strand
ATCCTTATTTTTTTTACTATTATTACTGTATTCCGTAAAGCCAAGAGACTTTGTGGAGCAGGTTATTTTCTTCTTACTCTTGTCACCACTAGTTACAAACTAACGGTAGTAGGAGAACCAATAATTATTCTATTCCAAAAGCTTTTAAATCTAGTGTTATATGCGGAAGCATTTTTGGCAAATAACGTTTCATTAATTCATAATATTCTGTCTTCTCTTTAAAGACATAAATCAATTGCCAGTAATGAAACCCTTTTGCTTGATACGCCAAATTTAAATACTCTTCTACAGTAACTCCCATATCATATACTGCTTCTGCATCAGTATGCACAAGCCAAATATTATCTACTATTTTATCTCCTTCTTTTTTTAGACAAGCTGTTAGACTCCAGCAGATATCAAAAGGAAAGAAATCATCTTGATTTTCTTCTTTATTCGATAAAGTATGGTAATACGCTTGATCTTTGCAAAATGCGGGGTTAAACAAATTCTCG
>CANLIE010000233.1 GCA_947491225.1 uncultured Cellulophaga sp. | reverse complement strand
TTGCGAATACCCCCCATAATAGATTCCTTGATCTCTACTGCTTTTTCTTTTAGCATTTCCCATAAACCCATTGGACCTTGCGTAACTAATGTTTTTACAAGAGTTACTCCTTTTTCTGCTGCTTGTACTAAAGGTTCGCCAACCCTTTTTACCAGTTTTTGTCGGATTCTAGACCAAGTTACCCCCATAACCTGAAGTCCGAGATGCAAAACTCCTTTTATATCAAAACTTTGAGGCATCTGTATGGGAAGATCTCCCATAGCGCCAGTAAGCCAATTGACCAACCCTCCTTTTAAGTGTTGTTGAATTTTTGCTGTAAATCTGCCAATACCGCCTTTTACTGCGCGGATCAAATTATTTAAAAATGCAATGGGATCTCCAACAATCGTCCAGAAAGTGTCGCCTGCTTTACGCAAAATATCCATTACTTTTTTGCCAAATGGTCCTGCCATTCTTAAAAAACCTTCTAAAACAAACTCGGCTACTTTTTTTAC
>CANLIE010000232.1 GCA_947491225.1 uncultured Cellulophaga sp. | reverse complement strand
AATTTATACCTATTAGTACATTCGTATTTGATGGTTTTAAACAACGATTCTGCTACTGCATTATCCCAACAATTTCCTTTTCTACTCATACTTTGTTTGATGGTACTATTTTCATTAAAAATCAGCTTCATTTTACGTGAAGCATATTGCACACCTCTATCAGAGTGAAATATATGATTTTCAGTAATTTGCCTTCTGTTTTTAGCTTTTATCCAAGTTTTGTAGATGGTGTTTTCTGTAGTCATATCTTCACTTAATGTCCATGCCAGTATTTTTCTATCTGCTAGATCCATAATTATAGTCAAGTAGTTCCATTGACCTGCCACTTTGATATAGGTAATATCAGAGACCCACTTCTCTCCTAAATGAGAACTATCAAAGTCCCTATCCAAAAGATTTTCTGCCACTGGATATGCATGGTCAGAGTCTGTAGTAGTTACTTTGAATTTTTTATTCAATACACTTGTAAGACCTAATCCATTCATTAATAGAGC
>CANLIE010000231.1 GCA_947491225.1 uncultured Cellulophaga sp. | reverse complement strand
TATTGCTAATATATTGTTAAATGCTCAAAATCAAAATAATACTAACATATTTCAATTTTTGTCATGTACTTAGGTGTTTTTTATAAAGTCCGCCAAATCTTTTGATTAGGCTTTAAAACAGAATAAAAAGTTTTGGCTAAGTGCTTAGTCGAAAGTTCACTACTTTTAACTCCCGTACTAACCATAGCCCAGATGTTGCCAGTAATTATGCCCCGTCCTGAATAAAGGCTACATAATTTTAAACATTGTGTACAAAAATGATAAAGTAATTAGACGGTATTCAGAACCTTTTAAACTGAAAATTTTAGACGAACTTACCACAGGTAAACTCTATGGAATCAATACAACCATTATCAATGAGTGGATTAAAAAGTACAACCGGAAAGACCTAATAAACACCAGAATTAAAGTGGAAACTAAAGACGAAATTACACGAATCAAAGAACTTCAAAAGGAAATTAAACAGCTAAAACAACTCTTACTTAAAAAGGATTT
>CANLIE010000230.1 GCA_947491225.1 uncultured Cellulophaga sp. | reverse complement strand
CCCAAACTAACCATAGGCAAACCCAATGACAAGTACGAAGTCGAGGCCGATGCCATGGCAGATAAAGTAGTACAAAGGTTAAGCGAGCCTACCACAAGAGATAGTTCCCCCTTTGGGGGCCAGGGGGCTGTCCAAACCAAATGTGCTAGCTGCGAAGAAAAAGAAAAACTACAAAAAAAGGAAGACGACGAAGTATCAGAAAATGATTTAGAACTACAACGAAAACCAATTTTTGAAAGTAACGCAGAGCAACCTGAGGCAAATGTACAAACCAAGCTACTAAACTCTCCCTTAGAAGGGGGCAAGGGGGATGTTTTCAATCGTTCAGACCAGGGGGCTGCTGTCCAAACCAAATGCGCTACCTGCGAACAAGAGGAGAAACTACAAAAAAAGGAAGAAGATTTATCTGAAAGCAAAGAGGAGATTCAGGCAAAAGCAATGCCCGAAAGCAATATTGAGGAGGAAAGCGAAGTACAGCCTGAGTTAATGCTTAAAAAGACA
>CANLIE010000229.1 GCA_947491225.1 uncultured Cellulophaga sp. | reverse complement strand
TGTTTAACTTCAAAAGGTGTTTTTGTATTATTTCTATATGAATTGAAGTTATTAAAAGTTGTTTTTTCGAAATCAATATAAGTTTCATAAGTTGTCGTTAACATCTGCCAAATGAAATAAGGATGAAATGTGTCTTGATGTAATACTTTAGCTTTATAAAATCGCGAACTGCTTAATTGAAAAATTGATAAACATTCTTTAAATTTTGTCGATATAGGTTCAGACATTGATTCTAAAATTGGGATATGAAGACCAGACCAAAGTTGCCAATCCGCTAATGTAGGTTCTTCTCCATCAAAACCAAAGCCTTCTCCAAATGCTTTAGGAATTAGGTAGTCAAATTCATAATCTTTGTCATAAAACCTGTCTGGACCACTTTTACCTTGATCGAAAAAAAGTTCTCGACCTTTCACATAGGTGCCATTTAAACCTGAAATCAATTTTCCATTGCTAAGCTCTAGATTTCTATCCATTTCGTAATACTTCATAATATATCTATTT
>CANLIE010000228.1 GCA_947491225.1 uncultured Cellulophaga sp. | reverse complement strand
AATCTCCACTACTAAATCCATCCATTTTTATATATCCATAATTATTATCTAATAATTTTCCGGAAAAAGTAATTAGCGTATTATTTTCAGACGATTTACTTGTTGATTTCCAATTTTTTACTTGCTCCTTTGACATAAAAAAACTGTGATTATCTCCTAACTCTATTAAAATTGACTGAACTATTGGATAACATTCCTCAATTGTATTTACATTCGATAGTTTGGAAAGTGCATTACGTTTTATGACTTTAAAATCAACTGAATCTTTATTAATTGAGTTTTTCTCAACTATTTCTAAAACTTCATTTAAGTATTTTTTAGGGGTTAGTACTTTTTCTTTCGAATTTGAACAGTTTGAAGTTTGAATAAGTAAGAAAATTATCAATAAATATCTCATTCTCAATTTTTTGGTCAAATGCTACATAACGTTTAGTATAAGAATAGTTGCGGGTTTTCGTGCGAGGATTTTCCGAAGGAAAATCAGAAGCAAGCAAACGAGCAACTAACT
>CANLIE010000227.1 GCA_947491225.1 uncultured Cellulophaga sp. | reverse complement strand
AATGGTAATGGTACATTTACAATAAACTATACAGACGGTTCAAGCTTTACAACAGCAGACTTTACAGGACCACAAGGAGCAACAGGAGCTGCTGGAGCCGATGGAGCAACAGGAGCTGCTGGAGCCGATGGAGCAGACGGAACCGATGGTAATGGTATAAGTTCAACAGTAGACAATGGCAATGGAACATTTACGATAAACTATACAGACGGTTCAAGCTTTACAACAGCAGACTTTACAGGGCCACAAGGCGCAGCAGGAGCTGCTGGAGCAGACGGTACAAACGGAACAAATGGAGTAGACGGAGCCGATGGAGCTGATGGTAATGGCATAAGTTCAACAGTAGACAATGGCAATGGTACATTTACAATAAATTATACAGACGGTTCAAGCTTTACAACAGCAGACTTCACAGGACCACAAGGCGCAACAGGAGCTGCTGGAGCTGCTGGAGCAGACGGAACTAACGGAACAAACGGAGTAGACGGAGCCGATGGTAATGGTATAAGTTCAACAGT
>CANLIE010000226.1 GCA_947491225.1 uncultured Cellulophaga sp. | reverse complement strand
CCAACAGCTAACCAACCTTTTCCTTTTTTAGCTTTTTCGAGTACTCCAAACACCACACCTCTAAAGGTGATGATGTACTCGTAATATTCTATAATAGTCGCATAATCTATACCTGGGTATGCTTCACTTTTATGTTCTTCACTATTTTGAGCATATTTTAAATCGTTTGCATAGCGGTAGCGAAGACAAACGATTTGAGCAATGCGATCTTACATAATGTTGTGTGCTGTTTTATTTTAATTTTTTCTTTTTCTAAAATTAATAATAAAAAGTAAAGGAACAGTTCCAACTCCGGAACAACATCCAGTCACTTTTTTCTAAGCAGTTATATTTAATTTGATGATGTTGATCCATCACTGTAATCCACATAATCTAAATTTGTGAGTTCTCCTTTTGATATACTTATTGTTTCAGAAAATAAATATTCAGCGTTTATATATTGCCTTGTTACCGCATCTACTCCCTTAAACCTTTGTTTAAACGGTTTTTTATGAGAACTAATAAGCATATCATTAAAAACTTTAATATCAGTATCTTT
>CANLIE010000225.1 GCA_947491225.1 uncultured Cellulophaga sp. | reverse complement strand
ACAACGAAGACCATGAAGATGATATTGTTTGGGATGGATCAAATGAGATTACCAACGTTAAGAAAAAAAGTATTAGCGATTACATCAAAAATGATATTAAGGGATTTGAAGTTGATAAAGAAAAACGAATTACTTATTTCAATAGTGAGTTTTATGATAGCGAAAATAAAAAGAGGACTTTGTTATATTCTGCTTTACATCTAAACGGTAAGTATTATGCGATAAATCAAATAAATGATAAACATTATCAAATTATAGATCAACAAGGTAATGTTATGCCAGGATTTGAAAACTTGATTCGATACCCAAGAGTAAAGTTTCCTTATTTGGGCGATGATGATTTGTGGTTTTTGATTAAAATTGGAAAATGGGGGTATAAATTAAAATCCCTTATTAAGCAAGAAGTACTTCCAGAAACTTTTTCTGAACCACTTAATTGGAATTCTAATGGACACACCTTAGGATACGTAGTGATGAAAGTTGTTGACGAAAAATATGTTTATTATTTTAACGGAGAAAAGGAATGGGAAGAACCTAT
>CANLIE010000224.1 GCA_947491225.1 uncultured Cellulophaga sp. | reverse complement strand
CATTTCTATCAATATTCAAAAACAAAAATAGTACCCTAACAAACTAATATCACCTTTTTAAGGCTCGACTAATTATTTAATGATAGTGCCTATGAGTATTACAAACTCATTAACAATATCACATGAAGTTGCGCATACTTTAGGTTTGCATCATGCTTGGAGTTCCTCAGATTTATATAAAGACAGAAAACTAGCTATAGAAGCTAAACAAAAAGAAATAAAGCAATGGCTTAATAAATACAAAGAATATCCTGATGACACAAAAATTGGTAGTACTACCGAAACTCTTTCCCAAAGGAGAAAAGAATATAATAATTGGTTGGATAATTTAGAAAAAGAAAAAAATGATAAAACTGAATTATCCACTCCTTTATATGCATTTAATAAAGCTTCAACTGAAAATATTATGGATTATATATGGATATAGGACTACTGATGGAGAAATCATATATAATCCATTTTCTGAAGGAATTATACCATTTCTTAATTAAAAACACTGTTATAATTATTTACTAAGTATTGATATGCTGTAATGCTTTTAACTTTTT
>CANLIE010000223.1 GCA_947491225.1 uncultured Cellulophaga sp. | reverse complement strand
TTTTTATACATTGTTGGGCGTAGTTATTTTTTATTCTTTTTGTCAGTCAGCGTAATAGTCAGTTTATTCTTTTGTTGCTTAATTTCAATTTCCTTTCCAATTTCAAATCCAAGTTCTTTCAACCATTCTCCCTCAAGTCGAATTTCAGGTACAACGGTGTTATCCCAAGTCCGAGTTCTAAATTTTTGATAGATTTTTAGTTTCCTTGAATTATTCAATCGTCACATTATTATATGACAAATCTAATATTTAAAATTCAATTGTCAAATTTTAATATGACAAAATTGTCGTATAATTAATTGACATTTGTTGTGTGAGTAAAGAACAACTAAAAAAGAAAGTCGGTCAGCGTATAGTTGAGTTAAGAAGTCAGAAAGGATGGAGTCAGTCCGATTTAGCTCGTGAATGCAATAAAGATAGACAAGCTATCGAGAAAATTGAAAATGGCAAAGTCAATCCTACGATTTTTACTATTTCAGAAATCTGTAAGGTACTTAAAGTTTCCCTATCTGATTTTTTTAAGTTCTGATTGGTAATTACGCCCAACG
>CANLIE010000222.1 GCA_947491225.1 uncultured Cellulophaga sp. | reverse complement strand
TAAATAGGGTATTTTCAGCTATTGATAGCCAGCAATTCGAATCTTGTTTTATCGAATGGGTAAATTCTATTTCTGATTTGAGTAAAGGGCAAGTAATAGCTATTGATGGTAAAACGATACGTGGCGCAAAATCACATGGTAAAACCTCACCAATTCATATGGTTAGTGCTTGGGCTTGTGAAAACAATCTTGTATTAGGACAGGTTAAAACTGCTGAAAAATCAAATGAAATTTCTGCAATTCCAGAACTATTAGACTTATTAAATATTACAGGAAATACCATTACCATTGATGCAATGGGAACTCAAAAAGAGATTGCTAAAAAAATAATATCCAAAAACGCTGATTATATTTTAGCTGTAAAAGCAAATCAACCACAGTTATTAGAACATATTGAGGATGAATTTCGATTTTCAAAACAATCTAAAAAAATCATCAGTTATGAGCTAGATCACGGAAGAATGGAAACCAGAACCTGTAGTGTAATTTCTGATTTTAAATTTATTAAACAGAATAATGGTTGGCTAGATTTAAAAAGTATCATAAAAATAGAAAGC
>CANLIE010000221.1 GCA_947491225.1 uncultured Cellulophaga sp. | reverse complement strand
ATTTTAACCAAATATGGTGCAAATTCAGAAATTCTATTAAGAAAAGATATGGGAATTCCAAAATATCCTAGTGGCAACTGTTTTATTATTGGTGATAATAATAAATTATTTTACATTACAGATGGTTTTGAATTTAAGCAAAAGCCAACTTTAGTGATTTCTCAAATAAATACTTCATTTAATACTTTAAATCAAAGAGTAATTGAAATTGAAGAAAATGCTTTTAGGCTAAATCCTGTGGAATCTATTTTTATAAAAGATATTGGGTTAGTTATTATCACATCTGTAATTCATAATAATAGAGAAAATAATACTTTTAGAATAGAGATGTTCGATTTAGATTTAAACAGAAAGTGGCTTCAAAATTTAGAAGTTAATTCTATAATAGATTTGGGGTATTCTAAGTCTGAAAACAGAATATTTGTTGCAACTGAAAAGGGAGGTAATAAAATTAATTTTTGGGATTTTGAAGGAAATAAACAAGCTAAAGCCTATCACTCAACTAATGAATTAATAAGTTCGACATCGAATGATGATTATATATATCTTCTAAGTAATGAGG
>CANLIE010000220.1 GCA_947491225.1 uncultured Cellulophaga sp. | reverse complement strand
TTCTTGTATTTCATATCTCAAATATATTAAGTTTGAAATTTAAAATAACACTCCGAACTTATTAGGGGCTAAAATATAGTGCGTCAAAATCATTTCAAGCAAATTACTTAGAAGCTTTAAGGTGTATTGCCAAAAATGAAAAATTAGATATAAAAATTACTGATGTTCAACCAGGTTTTGTTGACACCCCAATGACAAAAGGAGATGGACTATTTTGGGTTGCTTCTGTAAAAAAAGCTTCAAATCAAATCTATTCAGCAATTTTAAAACGGAAAAGAAAAGTTTACATAACCAAAAGATGGAGATTAATAGTTTGGATTATGAAAATTGCCCCAAGTTGGGTATTAGAAAAAATGTAAAAACGCACTACAACACCGTATATAATTTATTGCTAGTTCTAGCCTACTTACGAAAATCCTAGTGGATTTTCTATTCGGTTTTTATTTGCTAAATTAGGTGCTTAAAACACGCAACAAACCATATACCAAACCGTTGGGCGTAATTACCAATCAGAACTTAAAAAAATCAGATAGGGAAACTTTAAGTACCTTACAGATTTCTGAAA
>CANLIE010000219.1 GCA_947491225.1 uncultured Cellulophaga sp. | reverse complement strand
TTTGGCGGTTTTCGAAAATAAACATTTACCTTTAGGTTAAACACTTATTAGCTATGTTTTATACACCTTGTTAGCAACTGTTATTTATAATTTATCCATTAGTTTCTGTGCTTTTTCTTTCATTTCATTGTACTTTTCTAAAAAATCAGCACATTTTTTCTCAGCATTTTTGCTAGTACATTTTATTCTTCCAGCTTTTTTTCCTAAGAATTCATACCATTCCTCATTAACATCACTTATCTCCCTTTTTCCATCATACCTAACAATAACCTTAGGATGTTTTTCTTTTAATTCTTCATCAGATAATTCATATCTATAATCATCAGAAGGTAGTGAAATGAATCTGGATTTATATATGTTTATTGGTTTCCAGTCTGTTCCTTCGACATTAGGTAATGCTGTTTGAATTAGAATATACTCTTCGGTAGAAAAATAGCTATAATGAATATTGATTTTTTTTATTTTCTTCAACTGACATAATGGTAAAAATGCAGGATATTCTTTTTTTGTAATTATTTCCCAAGTAGAGAAAACTTCTAGGTTTTGTAATCCTTTAAAAAAGTTTA
>CANLIE010000218.1 GCA_947491225.1 uncultured Cellulophaga sp. | reverse complement strand
AAGCGTTTAAATCTAGAACAGCAGATTATTAATATCGTTAGAAAAAGACGCAAATCCCTTCCTAGAGAAGGAGTGAGAAAACTTGTAAAATCGTTAAATGCAGATTTTAATAAAGCCAATATTAAAGTTGGTAGAGATACTTTATTTAATGTGCTTAGAAAATATCAAATGCTGACACTTAGAAGGAAAACCAGCGCTAGAACTACGAACTCTTATCATCGCTTTTATAAATATAATAACATCATAAAAGACTTAGAAGTTACTAGAGCTAACCAAGTTTGGGTATCTGATATCACATTAGAACCATAAAGGGCTTTTGTTACCTGGCTTTAATAACAGATATGCATTCCAGAAAAATAGTTGGTTATGATATTAGTGATAGCTTAGAACTTAAAGGATGTGTGAGAGCGCTAAATAAGGCCATTTATCAAGCTAAAAGCATTAAACAACTTATTCATCATTCGGACAGAGGAATACAATATTGTAGCAATGTATACACACAAATACTCAAAAGAAAAAAGATAGATATTAGTATGACCGAAGAAAATCATTGTTACGAAAATGCTATGGC
>CANLIE010000217.1 GCA_947491225.1 uncultured Cellulophaga sp. | reverse complement strand
TTAGATTTCTAATCGTATGCTCATATATAAAATCATAGGAAGGGTACCCTCTATCATATAGTATCAGATCATTATCTCTACAATGTTCAAGATGAGTTAATACTAAAGCTCTTTCTCCTTGTTTTAATGCTCCTAAAGTACCATCTAAAACATAGTTGTTCAGTACATCATAAATAACAGAGCATCTAGCTTGTACTAAAACTGTATTGGTTTGGTTTTTAGACTCTCCATATATCGTTTTAAGTTCTTTGGTTATTGGTAATGTAACTCGTGAGCCATCTACCGCTAACAACCTAAAGCCTTTCCATAGTTTTATTGCTGGCTCGTTATCTGTATAAAACTCGTTTAATAATAGCTGTGATAATCTTTCAAAAACTTGAGGTTTTACCTTCTTTCTAGCCTGTACAAAAGCACTCTTTGTAAACTTGGTAGAAGAACCAGTTTTAAAAAAGCTAGTGAAATTCTCTATTTCTAGAGAAAGACTTTTTCTTAGAAGGTTTATCATAAATAAAAGTAGTATTGGAAAATGTTGTTTCCTGTTTCTTGTAAAATGCTCTTTTGATACTTTAAATTCATTTTTTAAATG
>CANLIE010000216.1 GCA_947491225.1 uncultured Cellulophaga sp. | reverse complement strand
TAAAGCCTATCACTCAACTAATGAATTAATAAGTTCGACATCGAATGATGATTATATATATCTTCTAAGTAATGAGGGAAAAACAAGTACTGTTTCCAAAATCAACTATTTGGGAAAAAGAACTCACAAAATAAAACTCCCTATTTATTTGCAAACAAAAGAGGAAAAAACTAGAGAGTTGTCATATAATAAAAATGGACTTTTTTTAATAGATATTGATAATTCTTTGAAGAATTTAAAAATAACAAAAATAAAAGATAGTTTGTAAAACGGTTTGAAACAAAGTATAAACTGTACTAAAACGACAGTTTATATACAACATTTAAAAACATTGAACCCTCCCGAACGAAAAAAATAAACGTATTGTCCTAAAAAATTAAAAAAAGCCCTGTCAAATATATAGAAAGTAAATGTCCTGATAGTGGGTTTTATGTTTTTATGGCTCCTATAATGACGATTACCATTCATTTACAATTATTGTACACAAAGAAAATGAAGATTTTAGCTTTCAATTTGTAGACCAAATGGTTGGTGTAGCAGATTATACAGAAAATAATTTTGAAAATTTAAAATTATTAGACGACATTGATAGATATAG
>CANLIE010000215.1 GCA_947491225.1 uncultured Cellulophaga sp. | reverse complement strand
AAGTAGAATATATTTAGTTTATTGAAAATCAGAACTTTAATTTACTAAATTTTCTGCTTTTTTCTATGAAAAATATTTACTTTTTACGTCGAACTCACGTTATTCAGATAAGAACTATAGTTTCTGGATTATATGTTGATCAAAATGCTTTTATGTCTGCTTATGTAAAATTCAATAATTTAGTGAATACAAATATTTTAGAATATGATTAATATAAACGAACTTTTTTTATTCAAGATGCTAGAGGAAATAGGATACGCTTTTGAGCATGGTGTAAATATAAAAACACCTGCTACATATGCATTACCACCAGAAGAGATTGCTAATGATAGTATTAATGTACCTAAAAGTATTCTTGATTTCTATAATCAGACGTCAAAAGTTGAGATTATTTGGGAACTGCAGCAGACGGAAGAAAATACCAAGCAATTCAGAGAAGATAAGTTTCTTAATGAAAAATATTTTAAATACGATTACGATTGGGGAGTTGTGTATGAATATTTAAGCGGTTTTATAAATATCACAAAGGCCGAGAATTTGTTTAACCCCGCATTTTGCAAAGATCAAGCGTATTACCATACTTTATCGAATAAAGAAGAAAATCAAG
>CANLIE010000214.1 GCA_947491225.1 uncultured Cellulophaga sp. | reverse complement strand
TCCCCATCTGTTATAAACTTTTACCACATTGTTAGGGTAGTTATTGATACCAGGAACTATCCAAGCATCATTTATGCCATCACCATTAGGTGTAAAAGCTTCAGCTGGCTTTAATGAAGGTTCTGCTATAGAAGGGAAACTGTCTTCTGTATCCAGAATTCCATCTCCATCATCATCTGTATCTATGCTGTCAGGAATTCCATCTTGGTCTTGATCGTCAGGTTGACTTTCACTATTTTTAGAATCGGATCCTTCCGCAATTTCAATTTCATCAGAGTAACCATCATTATCATCATCAGTATCGGCATTATCACCAATACCGTCATTATCAGTATCCGTATCTTCTGAATTATCTAGCGGAAAATCATCTTCTGAATCTGGTGTGCCATCATTGTCATCATCCGTATCAGCATTGTCGCCTATACCATCTCCATCAGTATCGGTATCTTCTTTACCATCATTATCATCATCTGTGTCAGCTATATCTCCTATACCATCCCCATCTACATCTGAGTTTTCATTGGGATCAAATGGAAAAGCGTCATCTACATCAGGTGTACCATCATTATCATCATCCGTATCAGCATTATCACCAGTACCGTCATTGT
>CANLIE010000213.1 GCA_947491225.1 uncultured Cellulophaga sp. | reverse complement strand
CATCAAAAACATAGAAAAACAACCTGTTTACTAGGAATGACAAAGGGTTCTTCTCTATTTTGAAAAACTTTCGGATGCTTGTGTATTTTTTTATATAAAAAATTAAAAGTAGAAGTATGGTTATTAAAAGAGACAAACCAAATTCAAAGCTTTGGTGTAATTTTAACTAGTTTCTCTGGATTTGAAGGTTTGCCATATAAAGTTCTAAAGATTAGAAAAGTTCCTTATCACTTAGATATGACTCTTAATGATTTTATGGAGTTATCAGATTTAAGTCATCGTGAAAATTTAGGTCATAGTACAGCAGATTTTTATATTAAAAACGAGCTAGAGTGTAGTATAACAACAAAAATGTCTATAGGCTCTTCACCTAGTTACCATACTAATGAACTTGGTGGGCATATGACTACTCGTGGTGCTTTTAACCCCGAATCTACAGGTGCTATAAATAGTATAAGTGTGTCATTAGAAAAAAAAATAATTAAGTTATGGCAGGAAAACCAATCGCAACTATCGGCAGTATGTGATTAACCCCTGAATTCATTTCAGTGGCATATATGCTACTATGTATAGTAGTATGATACCTTATTGGACTAACACAGGTTAATA
>CANLIE010000212.1 GCA_947491225.1 uncultured Cellulophaga sp. | reverse complement strand
GGATACGTAGTGATGAAAGTTGTTGACGAAAAATATGTTTATTATTTTAACGGAGAAAAGGAATGGGAAGAACCTATTGTAGAACGAACAGGTGTTTTAGATATAGCTACAATGAAATGGTTAATTAAACCATCTGAAAAAAATGATATCCAGTACTTATTGTATTCCGCTCTTGAAAAACTTTCTAAAGAATATGAAAATAATGACGGAAGCCTTAATACTTCGGTAGGGATTTCTAAAAATCAAGTAATCGAAAACAGAAAAAAAGCAGATGTTTATATAATAAGTCATAAGTATAAAATTTATGATTTGAAACTTAATTTATTAGAACCAAGAAAAGGAATAGACTAAAAAAAAGGTTTACAACACAGTATAAAAATAATACTTAGTTTATAGTGCTTAATCAAAAGTCAGTGCGCTTTTGGTCTCACTGATTTTCCTGCGGAAAATCCTCGGACACAAAGCCGCACTATTCTTATACTAAACGTTAGCTTTAATGTTAGAGGTCATTGCAAAACCTCAAATTTCGGGTTTAAATCAAAAGTTATTTAGTCGAGCCTTAAAAAAGGAGTAACACATTTATTATAAATCATTTACGGTTATTTTTTAATATATAACTCTT
>CANLIE010000211.1 GCA_947491225.1 uncultured Cellulophaga sp. | reverse complement strand
ACCAAAGCAATTAATTATACACGTTGTTGCCAGTAGTTATTTTTTTACGTTCAGAAAGTCAATTCCGTAAACGAGCTTTATTTTGTCTTTATTCTTTTCCTCTGTCAGCATATAATAGTGGTTCAAATGGTCAGTACGATAAATAGCAACGAGTTTTCCTTTGTCAAACAATTCAAATTCGTAATAATCCACTTTAAACTTTGGTTCAAGTTCTTTTGGGTAAACTTGTCTGATATATTTTAGTTTCCCGTTTTCAATTTCGATTGCGCCACGACTTACGAGTTTATCATTCAATTCCCTTTTTTCGTGTCCATAATAAAAGTTTCCATCAATGTCAAAAGTATAAGTTCGGTATATAATCGTGTTAGATTTTCTTTTAATCCACTCAATATTGTATCCGTATTTGAAATGGTCAATTTCAACTCTCGTTTCAGTTTCGTTTAGTTTCCAGTCAGATGAGAAATCCGAGTCAAATTTCCGATGATGTTTTATCAGACTTATTGTATCATTTTTTTTAATCGACTTTTCAAATTCAATTCCACTTTCAGAAGGTTCCATTTGTGAGTATGAACTCAAAAATGAAAACGAAAATATGATGGCGAAGATGTATTTCATAATTACTGGCAACG
>CANLIE010000210.1 GCA_947491225.1 uncultured Cellulophaga sp. | reverse complement strand
TAAAACGAATCAATTCCTGAGCTTCTTGACTATGCCTTTTTTTATTTCTCCTTCTCACAACCTAAAAATAAGGATTTGTAAAAACAAAATACAAACTAATTTATGCTCTTATTAATAATAGAAGATATTAGCGATGGCACGTCTGAAAATAATTGCATCATTAATGACTTAAAAGAATTACAATCTTTACAATCAATTAAAGGTTCTGGAAGTAATTATCTTTCCAATGAAATCTACTATCGTGTTGCAAAGTTGAGAGCGGATATAAAACCTAATTTACAAACGGGACATTTACACGTTCCGTTGACGCAGTACGGAAGAAGTTTTCCTGATTCAAGAGGAAATAGAGTAACCATAGATATTAACCCTAAGATAGGAGAGTTAATAGACAAAATCAGAGAAATAATCACAAAAATATAATTATGAAATTCGTTTTATTAATATGTGTCGTATTGCTTAATTTTAATTTGGCGTTATCTCAACCAATAAGTACCCCAAGTATAAGAATCGATAATACTCTTATTAAAGATAAAATAACTTGTCTTGGCTCGGAAGATGGAATAAACTATTTAGAGGTCGGTAGTTAGTTACTTATTAATTTGGATTGATATATAACCTCACTATTGACCATTTTGGTTATTAAGTTA
>CANLIE010000209.1 GCA_947491225.1 uncultured Cellulophaga sp. | reverse complement strand
TATACCTGCGTTCATATAGGTATTAACACGTTGCCAGCTAGGATTTTTCTCTCCGTTTTTATAGGTTACAAATAAAAATGAAATGTAGAGTTAGGTTGAGATATATACTAGCTGTATATGGAATTATTTTTCTTCATATTTGTTCATTTATTTCTCCATTTTTATACTAAATTTTCCATTGATAACATATGTTCCATTCCCTTCATTAGAAGTTTTTATGGCTTTTAAATTTGGTTGATGTACAAACTCATAACTTGTTTTACGAGGTATTGCCAACATCCTTTTTTTATACCCTGATTTGTTTTTGCCTAAATACGAAGTATATAGCTTAATAGTGTCATTACTTATAACACCTTTATCTATTTCATCCCATTCTCTATAGGCATTTCCTTTAAAACGCTTGATTTGTATCTCATTGTTTTCTATTTCAAAAATTCCTATTACTTTTGGTAAAAAAGAGTTTAATGTAATAGTTACACTATCATTTATAGGAGTATATTCTTCTATAGGCTCATAATTACTGCAATACACAATACCATTTTCTGAATAGATGCAGAATGTAAAAAAATGATTAGTTTGCTGGTACATATAAACTTGATTAACTTTAAAATAGGGGTGATTAAATAACCTTTCTTTATATCTTTCTTTCT
>CANLIE010000208.1 GCA_947491225.1 uncultured Cellulophaga sp. | reverse complement strand
AGTTAATGCTTAAAAAGACAGAAGAGCAACCTCCCGAAGAAGAACCGGTGCAATTAAAAACCTTAGAAGAAGAAAAGGTTCAGACCAAAAGCAATACAGGTACCAAAACAGCTTCTTCAGATCTGCAATCCAGATTAAATGCCTCTAAGGGCAGTGGTAGTAGCTTGCCAGACGATACCCGAACCTCTATGGAGTCCGGATTTGGCGCAGATTTCTCTAATGTAAAGGTACATACAGGAACCGAGGCGACTAACATGAACAAAGATTTGGGGGCAAGAGCCTTTACCCATGGTAGTGATATTTATTTTAATAAAGGAGAATATAATCCTAATAGTACCTCAGGGCAACATTTACTTGCGCATGAGTTGACACATACCCTACAACAAGGGGCAGTAGTGCGACAAAAAGCCAAACAAACCTATCATCAAACACAACCTAAAATCCAAGGGGTTTTTGGTAGATTATGGAATGCCGCAAAAAGTGTAGGTAAAGCGGCTTGGTCAGGAGTTAAAAAAGTAGGAAATGCAGTAGTAAGTACCGTATCCAAAGGAGTAGACTGGATACTTGGCAAAATATCCCCTATTTTAAAAAGAATACCGGGATATACCCTATTGACCGTAATCCTGGGCAAGGATATCATAACAGGAGAACCTGTAGATC
>CANLIE010000207.1 GCA_947491225.1 uncultured Cellulophaga sp. | reverse complement strand
AATGAATTATACACGTTGTTGCCATTAGTTTTTTATTCTATAATATAATTTTAGTCCAATTGTAAATTCAATTCCAAGCATATTACCTTCATTCCTGAAATATGGCGGAAAATGCTCTCTGAAATATTCATCTTCGCTTAAATTAGTAAGGTTGTTATACTCGTTTATTCTTAATTTTAATCCAATTCCGGTGTACCAATTAATTCCAATTCTCTCTGTTAAATTGACAAACATTCCAAATTTGGGAATAAATCCTATTTTTTGTCTTTTATAGTCAGCTTTATCGAAACTGAAATATGTACTTTGTTCAGACAAGAAAGTTTGATTCATAAATTCATTGCTCTGATTTATATAGAACAACTCAAAAGCAAAATATTTGAGGGTTTTCCTTTTGGGATTAATAATTCGATAATATTCAGAACGTATTTCAAATAACTTATAATCTTTTTCAGTATTAAAAATTGATATGTTTTCATTGCCATAACCTAATTCAATTCCAATTTTGTTTTTGTGATTGATGTTCTTAATGAAATTTATTCTGTATCTAGGTGTGCCATAAAAAGGGGAAAATAAATCAGTCGTAAAATAATTTTCATTTCTCGGTTCGATATCTTTATTTGTTTGCGCACAAATTCCGATTGGTAATAACAAAAGTAGGTAGACAATGTTTTTCATAAATTAATGGCAACG
>CANLIE010000206.1 GCA_947491225.1 uncultured Cellulophaga sp. | reverse complement strand
AAGATAATACAACGATGTGCAATGCATCAGCCTGTCACTATAAGTAGGCTAAAACTAATTGAGAACTAAATGGGTAAAATAAAAAGGAGGCCTATGAGCATTTTAAAATAGCAGAGAAAAAGTCAGAAGGAAGGGTATGGAAAGGAGAGAAAGACATACAGTATTTTAAATTTTATAAATCTTATGGGAAATAAAACTTTAAATGAAGAATTATATAATGAAATCTTAGAGCTGAGTAAAAAAGGGGAACAGTATTTTGAAGATAAAGAGTTTTATAAAGCGATTGCACTCTACAAAGAAGCTTTAGAGAAAATTCCTTATCCAGTTTATGAATGGGATGCATCGACCTGGTTATATACAGCAATGGGAGATTGTTACTTTTTGCTGTCTGATTATAAGGAAGCATTATCATATTTTTTGGATGCATATAATTGTCCAGGAGGTATAGGTAATCCTTTTATTAATTTAAGATTGGGTCAATGTTATTACGAAAAAGGGGATTTATTAAAAGCAGAAGATTACTTGCTTAGATCCTATATGCTAGAAGGGATTCAGATTTTTGATTCAGAGAATAAAAAGTACTACGAATATTTAAATAAAAAATTTGATTTAGATTAATGCTAACAATACAACTAGGACATCCAAAGATCAATAAAGTACTTGCTCAAGAATTTAAAATTAGATATCGATATGGCATT
>CANLIE010000205.1 GCA_947491225.1 uncultured Cellulophaga sp. | reverse complement strand
ACCCTAAAACGAATCAATTCCTGAGCTTCTTGACTATGCCTTTTTTTATTTCTCCTTCTCACAACCTAAAAATAAGGGTTTTTAAAACAAAATACAAACTAATTTATGCTCTTATTAATAATCGTTGCCATTCATTGTGAACAAACTCAACCGAAATAACAAACTGATTCAAATGAGAAACTTAAAACACATATTAATTCTGACTTCGATAATGTTGTTGTCTTCATTTGCACAGCCAATTTTCGCCCAAGAAAATGACTTTATCAAGGAATATTTGGAGCGATTGGAAAATTCCAGAAAATATCTAATCCTCGTTGCGGAAACTACGCCAGAAGACAAATATGACTTCAAAGCAACACCGGAATCAATGAGTTTTGCCGAAAACTTAATGCACATTGGATGGGCAATGGATTGGCATAGTCAATCACTAATGGGCGGACGTAAAGCCAGAGATTGGAATACCGACACGGAACTTAAAGTGGACAACAAATCAAAACAGGAAATGATTGACAAAATAGACGAGACTTTTGATAAAACCATCGAATTCATTTCAAATTTTGATATAAACCGACTTGATGAAAGGTTGGACTATTTTGGCTCGGACAGAACAAAAAGACAAGTTTTATTAACGTGAGTTCGATTTAAGCTATTGCGATATTAGGCAAAAATCTTTGAATTTTAATACTTGGTTTTGCATCT
>CANLIE010000204.1 GCA_947491225.1 uncultured Cellulophaga sp. | reverse complement strand
CAACGTGATTGTGTATGATTAGTGGCGTGTTTCAGCACCTAATTTAGCAAATACAAACCAAATAGAAAATCCGCGAGGATTTTCGTAAGTAGGCGAGAACCAGCCATTAATTATACACGGTGTTGCCACACGTTTTTATTTATTCCGTAACAAATACATTTTTCGTATTCAGGGTATTCTTTCAATTTCGGATGTATAAATTCTCCAATTTTTTCCATTCCGATTTTTTTCATCACGTTTTCCGATTTAGAATTTTTCTCCGTGCAAGTAGCGATAACTTTCTCTAAATTCAATTCATTAAAAGCAAATTCAAGACATTTCTTTGCTCCTTCAGTTGCATATCCGTTGCCCCAAGCATTTTTTTTCAATCGCCAACCAATGTCAATTGCAGGTGTAAATTCAGTTTTATATTCTTGAAATGCCAAACCAACAAATCCGATTAATTCTTTATTTTCTAGAGTTTCTGTGGCGAAATAAGTGTATCCATTTTTTTCAAAGTGTTTTTGAAAACGTTCAATTAATTCCGCTGATTCTTTTTCTGTTAAAGTTTTTGGGAAATGTTCCATAACTTCTAAATCCGCATTGAGTTTCGCTAATTCGGTCAAATCACTTTCAGTCCAATTGCGAAATCCGAGTCTTTGTGATTTAAAAATATAGTCTTTTTCCAATTTTAGTTCAATTTTTCTTAAATGTGTGGCAACGT
>CANLIE010000203.1 GCA_947491225.1 uncultured Cellulophaga sp. | reverse complement strand
CGTTATGCACAATTAAACCTCAGTCACCTAAAAAATGAAAAAAGCACAAATTATAATGACTGATTACAATTCTGGGAGTGATACATTTTGTGGTAAACTAAATGAAATTAACAACTCAAGAAATATAGACTTGAGAGAAATAATTAGACACGAGATAAGAGCGGAATCTGAATTAGGAAAAGAAATTAAAAATCATATTGACAAAGGAAATCTTTTAGACACAGAACTGATTAATAGACTGATTAAATCTGAGGTTTATAAAGACAAAACCGACATAACTATCCTCAATTACCCTAGAACTGAAGAACAATATAATTCCTTACTTAAAATTATAGATATTGATAAAATATGGTATTTAAAATTGAATAACATAGATTATTTAGTTAACAAGCAATATTCAAAACTTGATAAAAATTATGCTTTAAAATATGATATTACAGCTGAAACCTTAAAAAAGAAAATAATTGATAGACAAAATGATTTTCAAGCTATTGTTAACATTATGAGAAAAGACTTTAATTGTACTTAGTAAATATAGATTATGAAAAAGAGTCAAGTATGATTGATTACTTTATAGAAAAAATAAAAAGTGCATAACACTGTATAAAAAACATAGGGCGTTTCTGCTTGCCGAAAGGTCTGTGAATATTTACAAAGTCCGCTAAATATAAAATTTGGCGTTTATAGTAGAAAAGATAAAAGCAAAATATTTATATTTAGCT
>CANLIE010000202.1 GCA_947491225.1 uncultured Cellulophaga sp. | reverse complement strand
AATAAAATATTAACGAAAAAGTAAACGGACAAAAAAAGCACTAAAAGCTAACAATGTATAAAAATAATTGCTATTTTAGGCTTAAACAAAGTTAGTTGCGGGTTTGCTAGCTTCTGATTTTCCTTCGGAAAATCCTCGCACGAAAACCCGCAACTATTCTTATACTAAACGTTGTAGTGCATTAGAGAAAAATGAATCAGATTTAAAAAACACAATGAAAAAAGCCATTATTATCGGAGGAACTTCTGGAATTGGAAGAGGTTTAGCTGAAATACTTATTGATAATGGTTGGACTGTTGGAATAACTGGACGTAGAACAGAGTTACTAAATGAAATAAAAGAAAAGTCTAAGAATCGTATTTTAATTCAAGAACACGATATAACTGAAATAAATAATTCGGACGAAAAAATGGAATCCCTTTTTAGCCAACTAAAAGTAGTTGATTTAGTTGTCGTTTCTTCTGGGGTTTCTAAATTGAATCAAGAATTGGATTGGAAAACTGAAAATAAAGTAATCGAAACTAATGTAAACGGAATTGCCAAGGTTTATGAATTTATGTTTTCTAAGTTTAAAAAACAAGGCCACGGTCATCTCGTTGGAATTTCATCTATCGCTTCTTTAAGAGGCAATCGATATTGTCCTTCTTATAGTGTGTTTTGACCCCTATAAAACAAGAGTATTATTCTAAATTTCGATTATTAATTATGCGGTTAATTTTTTCAATAAA
>CANLIE010000201.1 GCA_947491225.1 uncultured Cellulophaga sp. | reverse complement strand
AATACAAAAGATTTGGCTTGTGGCTAATCCGAAAGTAATCGCTTATTTTCTGCCCAACTTGCCATATATTTAACGTTACAAACAATTAAAACCTAAAAAATGAAAAAATTAAATGCAACCATTGGAGTACTATTACTATTTACAGGACTAATAGTTTTATCCTGTTCATCTGATGATAATAACAATGAAACAACAAACAAACAAGAATTATTAATCGGAAAATGGAAAAAAATTAAAATCGGAACAATATGTTCTTCTGGTAATGAAACTTCTGAAAATTATTCTACCTGTAAACAAAAAGGAACAATCACTTTCAATGAAAATGGAACTTATAATGATATTCCATATATTGAGTATAATAACGAATGCATCATTGACGGAGAATCTAATGGAGTGTGGAAAATAATGGATGATGACCTTTATATTAAAAATGATGGAAGCACTTCATTTATCAAAGCTACATTATTTGAAATATCCAAAAATTCTTTAAAATTAGGTGGAGATTCCGATCCTTGTGACGGAGAGGAAAATCCTTCAATAGAATATTTAGAATATAGTAAGGTCGAATAAAAACTGTTTGTAACAATGGCTATAATTAATACGGGGTTTTGTGTTTAACTCAAAGTTTAGAGCTTTTAGATAAGTCCGCCAAATCTTTTGATCTGGCTTTATAAAGAAAAAGATAAAACAAAATAAAAAGTTTTGGCTAAGTGCTTAATCGAAAGTTCACTACTTTTAAT
>CANLIE010000200.1 GCA_947491225.1 uncultured Cellulophaga sp. | reverse complement strand
ATCAGAACTTTAATTTACTAAATTTTCTGCTTTTTTCTATGAAAAATATTCACTTTTTACGTCGAACTCACGTTAAAGAGGAAAAATTTGGTATCTCTACCGCCTCTTTGGTTGGTTCTAAAAAGTTTTATTTTAGAGTTAAAAGACTCTGCATTTGCATTGGTACTTCTATTGTTAAAGAAATTTAAGATGGTTTCAAAATGATATTTAATACTATTGACAGCTGTGTTAAAATTTTTAAATTCTAATTTTTCTGTATCCTCAAACCAATATTCAAATCGTTGTTTGGCCTTTATTTTACATTTTTCTTCATAAATACTTCTAAATTCTAAAGTGTGTTTGTATGCACTCTCGATAGATGGATAAAGTTTAAATAATATTTCTGCTCTTTGCTTCTGATTATCTGTCCAATCCTTTTTCTTTTTTACTATAATATATCGAGATCTTGCTAAAAGTTGTTTTTTGGTATCTCCATTAGACAGTACTACTGGTTTGTGTTTTTTACTTTCTTTTTTGGCAGTTGCAATGGCTTCATTTTCATCTTCTATCGCTTTCCAACGATGTTGTACTCGTATATGTTGTAAGGCTTCCATAACTAGCTTTACTACATGAAATCTATCAGTAACATTCTTAGCATTTGGAAAACAAATTTTGGCAGTTAAATTCATATTATAGGGTTACCCATTTTAATCACAAACACTTTTAAATGAGTATATTATTTTGTAAATTGTCTGTAAATACACAA
>CANLIE010000199.1 GCA_947491225.1 uncultured Cellulophaga sp. | reverse complement strand
TCAGAACTTTAATTTACTAAATTTTCTGCTTTTTTCTATGAAAAATATTCACTTTTTACGTCGAACTCACGTTATTTTATTATGAGAAATTTAGAATTAAATGAAATGGGACAACTTCAAGGAGGATACGACCGTGGAAATGTAATTGCTTGTGGTTTAGCAGTTGGTGTTGGATTAGCTGCTATTACTGTCATGGGTCCTTGGGGCCTTGTTATTGGAATGTCTCTATTTTGTGGAAATGAAGCTTATTAACTGTTAAATGAACAAATATGAAAACTTTAAATTTAAATCAATTAGAAAAAATTCAAGGAGGCGACGAAATAGATGACTTTTTAGGTGCTGTTTCTTGTGGTTTTGCAATTGGCACACTGTTTTTTGGTGGTGTTGGCATACTTGACTGGATAAGAAATAATTGGTAATAAATATATAGGCTAGCTTTAGGTAGCTAGCCTATATCTAATTTTTAGAAAAATGGAAAGAAAATTTCCTAACCTAGTCTTCTCAATAGTCTTTTTAATATATTCATCAATTAAGTTAATCAAAAGTTCAAATAAATTCGAACTTAGTACTCATTGGTTAGATTATGTTATTTTATTAATATCAATATATTATATGGTTGATTATATAATATCATTCAATAAAAGCAAAAAATGAGAGTTTCGATTAATCTTATCATTTTATAGGGTTACCCATTTTAATCACAAACACTTTTAAATGAGTATATTATTTTGTAAATTGTATGTAAATACACAAA
>CANLIE010000198.1 GCA_947491225.1 uncultured Cellulophaga sp. | reverse complement strand
CGTTCTAAGCCATTACCGAAATTTGGAAATTGAAAATAAAATATTATTAGTATTGGATTTAGATGAAACTCTAATTCACGCAACTGAGCGAAAACTCGAAATTGACTTTGACTTTCAATATGCCGATTATTTCATTTATAGAAGACCAAATCTTAAATGGTTTCTGGAATCTATGAGTGCTGATTTTAGATTAGCTGTTTGGTCTTTTGCTGACGATAAATACGTTGAGGAAATAGTCGAAAAAATTAAACCTGAAAATATTGAATTCGAGTTTGTTTGGGGAAGAACTCGTTGTACAACAAAAAGAGATTATGAACTTGATGAATATGTTCACGAAAAAAGACTTAAAAAAGTAAAAAAGAAAGGCTTCTCAATTGAACGGATATTAATGATAGATGATTCTCCTGAAAAAACAAAAGACAATTACGGAAATGCAGTTTATGTGAGTGCATTTGAAGGAGACCAAAATGACTCTGAATTGAAAACTCTTGCGGAATATCTGAAATCCATAAAAAGTACCTCCAATGTGCGGAGTTTTGAAAAAAGAGGATGGAAAAACAAAACGGCTTAGAACACTATATATAGCAAATTGGGCGATTGGTGTTTAATCTAAAAGTAGTTTTCTATTTGCGAAGTCGCCAAATCTTTTGATTTGGTATTAAATGAGAAAAATTAAAACAAAATACAAAAGATTTGGCTTGTGGCTAATCCGAAAGTAATCGCTTATTTTCTGCCCAACTTGCCATATATTTAACGTT
>CANLIE010000197.1 GCA_947491225.1 uncultured Cellulophaga sp. | reverse complement strand
TTGCGGAAAATCAGCTATGATTTTCCGCCATAACCGAAAGATAGCAAATTGCAATGAATTCCGATTAAGGAATTCAGCCGCAATGAGCTATACACGTTGTTATGTAGCGTTTTTATTTCTTTACACTTATCCATTCCATTGCTTTTTTAATTACTAAATCATTTTGGTCTCCGATTGAATTATAATTAAATTCAACTATTTCGTCAGGCTCGATTTCTGCTCCAAATACTATTCCTTTTCTGTCTGCATAAATTGAAGTAGTTAATAAAATCATTGAACCATCGCTTAAATCAAAATTTTGATTTCCCGTTGATAATCCTGCTGTTTTTTCTCCAAAAAATTTAGTATTTTCTTTATTATGAAAAGCTGTAACAACTACCTCTCCAGAACTTCCAGTTCTATATCCAGTCAAAATCGCAATAGGTTTATTTTTATTATAAAGTTCATATGGTTGATTACTGACTTTGGTAATTGTAAATTCATTAATTCCAGATTCTCCGTTGTTATAAAACCAAGAAGATTTATTTCCTTTACTGTCAACAAAATAGCCACAAATTCCATTCCCTAATAAAGGTCCAATTCCTGTCAACATTGGCCAACAATTTCCACCTGTATTTTTCCTCAAGTCTAAAATCCAGCCTTTTAAGTTTTTATTGTCAATAGATTTAATTTTATTCTGTAAACTGTCGGCATATTTTTGAATCGATATAGAATCTCCACTACTAAATCCATCCATTTTTATATATCCATAATTATTATCTAATAATTTTCCGGAAAAAGTAATTAGC
>CANLIE010000196.1 GCA_947491225.1 uncultured Cellulophaga sp. | reverse complement strand
TTAAGCACTTAGCCAAAACTTTTTATTTTGTTTTATCTTTTTCTTTATAAAGCCAAATCAAAAGATTTGGCGGACTTGGTTAAAAGCTCTAAACTTTAGGTTAAGCACCAAAACCCGTATTAACTATAGCCTTTGTTGTAGAGCGTTTTATAAGTGCCCATTCATCCTAACTATATCCATTCCAATTTCAGTCGTTAACTCTTTCAGAAACTCTTCTTTCAAATCAGCCCAATTCCAGAAAGTAAACCCGAGATTTGAAAATGCGATAGAACCGTCAGTTTTATAGTTGGTTAAATCACTTTCAATTAAACAATTGGGACAAGTTAGAGATGCACTCTCATTATTAGACCATTTATCAAATTCAGGAAATACAGAATTAAATCTGTCTAATTGCTCTTCAGTACAATTCTCTGTATAAAAATCTTGAGGAGTGATTCCTTCAAATCGGTTCGTTTTACAATGTGGACACTCTAATTTTGTAAATGGATTAAATGCACCTGCGTTGAATACTTCTCGTTCGGTTGTTATTTCAAGACCGCAGACTTGAAGGCGCAATATATTTTCATCAAATCCAATTGCATCCACGTGTTTGTTTGCAGGTTTGTAACCTTTTTTACTTGTACTTAGAATACAGTCAGATAATTCATTTTCTATAATTTCCTTTGCTTGTAACCATTTAAGAATTTTCAAACCTAATTCTTCTGAATTTTCAACTTCTTTTGCTGGACAAATAGTTATGTAGTTATCACTCATTTACTTGATAATTCCATTTTTTTTAATGCTCTACAACG
>CANLIE010000195.1 GCA_947491225.1 uncultured Cellulophaga sp. | reverse complement strand
TAACGTCTAATTACTTTGTCATTTCTATACATAATGTTTAAAATTATGTAGCCTTATTTCAGGACGGGTCAGAATTACTGGCAACGGTCTTGTGTATGGTTAGTTGCGTGTGAAAAAGTGATTATTTTCGGTTAAAAACAAATTTTATAAAACTTTACTTACCTTTGATTAAGCGTGTGATAGCAATTAATTATACACTTTGTTAGCTGTAGGGCTACTTCTTTATAATTTTTCCGTTTTTATAAGATGTTGTTTCAATTATTACATCTGTATCAGAATAGGTTTTTTTAGTCCAGACACCATGTTTCTTTCCATTTTTATAATAACCTTCTTCACTATAAGTATGGTTATCTGTATCAAAAAAATATCCATTTTTTAAGCCATTTTTATAATTACAAACACTGACTAAATCAATAGAGCTGACTGATTTTAAAAAAGTCAACCATTCACCATGTTTTCTTCCACTTTTATATTTTCTGATTTCTAAACCCTGAACATTTCCATTTTTTTGATGAATTAGGTAACTATTTCCTGATTTCAAGGGTTTTTTCAAAAACTCCTTTGATTCAAATTGAGAAAGTTTAATATATCTATCCTCTTCTACTTGAGAGAACATAGATGTTGTTATTAAAAACACTAATATTAAATAAACTATTTTATTTTCCATGATATTCTTTAATTTCATTAATCATCATTTTCCATTGCCATTGCCAAAAAGTAATACCACTTCTTATTTTATATTACTGTAATTTTTCATATTTTTCCTTATGCCAAAAAAGATAGAGATTACAGTTT
>CANLIE010000194.1 GCA_947491225.1 uncultured Cellulophaga sp. | reverse complement strand
ATGATCATTCGTATTTGACCTCCTTTGGGTTTTACACTAGGTCTTCCGGTTTCATCTGAATTTTGCTCAATTTCAAAGCCACATTCGAGTATGTTAAATTCTTCTCCGTCTATATTTAATTTTGCTAAGAAAGACATAAAATGGTTTTATTTGTTTAAAAATAGATTATATATAATGCAATATCTAAATAGTATAGTAGCTAAAAAAAGGGAGTGAAAAAACACTCCCTTTACTATACATTATAGATTTATTACAAAAGGATTAAAGAGATACCCAATTGTTAGAATGTTCCATACCTCCAGATTCAACCTTTTGGGCAGACAATGTAATCTGCTCAGTTAAAGGACTTTTTCCTGAGGCATCAAAATTTTGCACATACTTAACCGCATAGGCAACTTTAAAGTTTACTTCTTGAAGTTTAGATTCAGAATTAGCTTTGTTAAAAGTTATTTTAAGATCTCTAGTTTCATAACTATTCATCATATAATCTCTTAACATAGTAGATGCAGATGATTCTACAGTTAATGTTATTTTACCACCTCTAGTAACAGAAGAAGGACTTCCTTCTGCATTGGTTTCTTGAAACAAACCGTAGTTACAGTTAATAACATTAAATTCTTCTCCGGTTGAAAATTTTGCTGTTGCTTTAAAAGACATAATAATAAAAATTTTAGATTAATAATAAATATTTAATTGTATAATAAATGTGACTTAGCACGGTACGAATTTATTAAAAAAGGAATAAGTCTTGCAAGTTTTTTCGTTGTATGGTAAGTTTTTTTTATTTTCTTAAATAAAAA
>CANLIE010000193.1 GCA_947491225.1 uncultured Cellulophaga sp. | reverse complement strand
TTTCGGTTTGACACAGACGTCAGCAATTACAGAGTGGATTCGGACGTAGTCGAATCCGCCGTAATTGCGGTTATACAGTGTTAGTGGCAGTCTTTATGTTCCATAATGAAATTCAAAGCGACAATCTTCGTCATTATTTGCAAGCGTTGTAGGTCGCTCAAATCGGACTCCACAGTTCTGCTTATTGATTTCATCCGCCCATAAAGAGTCCCATTCACAAAATATTTTCGTAAGTTCAGGTATTCCGTTTCGTTTGAAAAACTCATAATACCCACATTTTTTTACGATAGAACTAAATGTATTCTCCGCACGTAATTCCATTATCTCAAAAGATTCGCCATAGGTCGCTCTGCTTTTTTCGATAGCTGCATTTTCAATGAATTTTTTCTTGTCCTGTTTTATCCACAGCATTATTTTCATTGACCATTGGATATACTTTCCGCCAAATTGTTTCAGGGCAGTTGTCAGTTCTTGAATGCTACCTTCTTGGTTCTTCTTCAAGTTCAGGTTTTCAAACACAGCCAAGGCAAATGAACACATTAATAGGTGGCTTTGGCTCTGTTTATCGCTTATGTAATTTTTCTGCGAATTAAAAATCTCAATAAATCTTTCCTCGGCAGATTGTCTCTCTTTAGCAGAGAAAGATTTTATATTCTTCGCAAAGGATTTGATAAAACTTTTATCCTGCCAATCCAATGCATACTTGGTTTCCAGTTTTTTCATTTTGATTCGGTTAGATTGCCACTAACGGTCTTGTGTATGAAACGTAGTGTGCAAAAAGACACTAACTTTTCAGATTAACATAGAGCCGAATTTTTATATT
>CANLIE010000192.1 GCA_947491225.1 uncultured Cellulophaga sp. | reverse complement strand
AACGGTCTGGTATAACCGTCAGTTACGGGTTAATATGCGTTAATTTCGGTTTAGCACTGGCGTTAGCAATTCCGAGTGGATTCGGACGTAGTCGAATCCGCCGTAATTGCGGTTATACATTGTTGGCAAATCGTTTTTTTTACCATAAAAGTTCAGTCCCATTTTCAGAATTCCAAAACGTTCCGCTGTCAAATTCGTTTGTTAAAAATTCAAAAATATTTTCAGCAGACTGTTTTGGCGTTAACCTACCGTTTTTAAGATTGCTCTCTATTATAGTTGTTTTTACCCAACCTGGATGAATAGAAGCAACTCTAATTTTATTTTTTAGTCTATTCGCAAGAATTTTTGTGTACATATTTAAAGCACTTTTCGACATTCGGTAAGCAACAGAGTCAGTCAATTTACAAACATCTAACGAGCCCATTTTAGAGGATACATTTAGGATAATTCCATTTTCGTTTATCAATGCAATTAAAGGTTCTGTGAAAAATACAGTTCCATTTACGTTAACATCAAAAGTCTGATTAAAAGATTCTTTTTTTGGAATGTATGTGTCCAAATCTGGTCCAATTCCTGCGTTATTAATTAAAAGGTCAATCTTTTTAAAATTTTCAAAAACTTTTTTATGTGCATTCTCGATGCTTTCTGTATTCGAGAGGTCTAATTTTATTGAAAAAAAGTTTTTATGCTCAAAATCAAATTTTCCATTTCTACTTGTTCCAATAACAAAGAAATTTTCAATCAGCATTTTTTCAGTTAAGGCTTTTCCAATTCCTTTACTTGCCCCTGTAATTAATGCAATTTTGTTCATCTTGTGCGGTTCAGTCAAATGTTTGCCAACG
>CANLIE010000191.1 GCA_947491225.1 uncultured Cellulophaga sp. | reverse complement strand
AACGTTTAGTATAAGAAACGTTGGGCAGAAGATAAGCACTACATTTCGGTTTATTACTTAGCTAAATAAAATATTTTGCTTTTATTTTTTTCTTCTATAAACGCCAAATTTTATATTTAGTGGACTTTGTTAATATGCACAGTCCTTTCGGTTTAGCACAAACGCCCTATGTTTTTTATACAGTGTTACCTGCTGGCTTTTCATTCGCCTTTTTGATTATTGTTCTTTGTTGGAACTAATAATATTCTAACATCAACATCCAATATATTTGCAATTTTTCGAAGAACTTCAATGCTTGGTTGTGCATTATTATTACAGTAGTTCGTTACTATTACATAACTTTTTTCAATCTTTTCAGATAGCCAAGTTTGAGTTCTTCCTTGTTCTTTTAATACTTCTTTAATTCGATTCATTTCGACCATTTATAAGTCATTGTAAAGCTTTTTTATACAGTTCAATAATATAAATAAATACTGTATTTCAAGTGCTTTATATTATTATACGAAATTACAATATAAAAATGTATTGTAAAATATGATAAAATAGTATATATTTGTATTGTATTACAATATATAAACATAAGGACTATGAGCAAAAGATATACCAAATCCGATTTAGAAGAGATTGTTTACAAGCAATTAGAAAATTTAAACGCAATGCACGATTTATTGAGTATTATGAAAATTCAAAACGATTTGATTCAAAATATCAATCAAACATTAAGAGAAGAAATCGGTCAATTTAAAGAACAACAAGTAATGTATCCAACAAGAAGAAATTCAAAATCATAAATCAAATGAGGGTTTGACTTTTGTGGTTGGTTTTTGGTGCTTGCAGGTAACGGT
>CANLIE010000190.1 GCA_947491225.1 uncultured Cellulophaga sp. | reverse complement strand
CGTTGTATGCAATGCCGAAAAAACACCTGTAATAAATGAAAATGAGCCAGTTTTGGATTAGAGTTTTGGGAATTTTTGGAATATCAGGTGGATTGATTTTATTTGCTGGAGATATGCTTTTGTATTATGACCCAGTCAATATGAGTTTAAAGCGGAATATGGGAAATGCTTCTGACTTTAGAATTATTGTAAGTGGAGTTTGTGCACTATTTGCAACTTGGTTTTATATGCTTGGATTAGGTCAAGTTTCTTATGCGTTTAAAACAACAAAACCGATTTTTAGAAATGTTGTGTTGATTTTTTTCGGAAGTATCTTAATAGCATTTGGAATCGTTCACGGAGCGTTCCTTGCTATTGCGACAACTGCGAAATTAGCGACTGAACATAATCTTGACATAAATGAGGCTGTTTTATTGTCTGAAAAAACAAACGGAATTTTGAGATTATTCGTTTATCCATTGGTCGGAATTTTATCCATTCTATTTATTAGTCAGGTATGGAAAAGAAAAACATTATATCCAAGATGGATTATACTTTTTTTTCCACTCATTCCATTTTTAATTGAGGATTTAGTTACGAAGTATTTACCAAACAACATTTGGATTATAATAAAAGGAGGTTACTTAAACATAATTTTAGTTATCTTTTTTACAGCATCGACAATTGCATTATGGAATATCAAAAAATCCGAAATAATTAGTAAATAAAACACAGCATACAACACCGTGTATAATTAATTGCTTTTCCAAGTGCTTATTTGGAAAATTCCTTCGGAATTTTCTCGCGTTCGTTTTTGTTTACTAATTTAGTTGCGAAAACACGCAACTAACCATACACAAACCGTT
>CANLIE010000189.1 GCA_947491225.1 uncultured Cellulophaga sp. | reverse complement strand
CGTTGTGCAACATTAAAACAGAACTAAAATTAAAACAGGAATTATATGATACCACTGAATGACTTACTCTTATTTGGATTGGCAGCTTTAATAATGGTTCTTTCACCAGGACCGAATATGATTTACCTCATTTCAAGATCTTTATCGCAAGGGAAAAATGCTGGAATTATTTCTCTTTTTGGTGTAATGAGTGGATTTTTATTTCATATTCTTATGGTTTCATTTGGTTTGACTGCGATATTTTTTGCAATTCCTTATGCCTTTGTAGTAGTGAAATTTTTTGGAGTTGGATATTTACTTTACTTGGCTTATAATTCAATTAAATCTGAAAATAGAATCTTTGACGCTGATAAGAATCTAAAGTCGGACAAACCTTTAAAACTGTTTAATATTGGACTTATGACTAATGTTCTAAACCCCAAAATGGCAGTATTCTATTTGTCATTTTTTCCTCAATTTATAAAACCTGAAAATGGTTCAATTTTAAGTCAGAGTTTTCAATTAGGTATAGTCCAAATAATTATAAGTTTCTCGGTAAATCTATTAATTGTTATTTCTGCTGCTAAAATGGCTTCTTGGTTCTCGAAAAAACCAATATGGTTAAGAGTTCAAAAATGGTTTATGGCTTCTGTTTTGACTGGACTTGCTGTTAAAATGGCATTGACAAAAGCAAAATAGAACGTTGCACAACACGGTGTATAAAACATAGCTAATAAGTGCTAAACCCAAAGGTTTGTGGATATTTAGAAAGTCCGCCAAATTTTTAATTTGGCTTTTAAAACAGAAAAATTAAAAACAAAATATAAAAATTCGGCTCTGTGTTAACCCGAAAAGTTAGTGTCTTTTTGCACGCTACGTTCCATACACAAA
>CANLIE010000188.1 GCA_947491225.1 uncultured Cellulophaga sp. | reverse complement strand
TACTTTGTCATTTTTGTACATAATGTTTAAAATTATGTAGCCTTTATTCAGGACGGGTCAATTTGATTGCTAACGGTCTAGTATATGGCAAGTAGGGCAGTAGAAAGGGGTAAACTTTCGAGTTTGCACTGAGCCATAGCGTTGTATTTTGTTTTTATCTTATTCATTTTAAAAGCCAAGTCAACGATTTGGCGGTGTTTGTAAATAGCACTGAACTTTCGTAAACCACCGAACTCCCTATTTGCTATATACAGTGTTGTAGCCAGTTTATTTTTCCTTTTCCCAATAACCTCTCTTTTTCCGTTTTTCTATTTGATGAAATGCTAATTCTTTTATTCGAATATCATCCGATTCAGTCAATAGATTTAACCCTTTAAAATTTTCAGGTTCAGGTTGTGCACCAATTGCGTATATGCATTTCCTGATAAATGGATACTTGAAATCGTCAGGTTCCAAATGCTTAGGAATATTTTCAATGGCTTGAATCAAGATATTGACGTTTTCTGGAGAGTTGTTAAAATAAGTTTGAAACCCACTTGCAATATTTTCGTGTTCGAAATGACCATCCACTAGAAGATATTTTCGATTTAACTCTTCATCTTCTATCCTTGATAAATCAGAAGGAGTATTACAAAAATATACTTCAAAGTCGTTGTCAGGATTACCTTGAGCAAGGCAATTGTCAAGCAACTCTTCAATTTCAACCTTCGACTTTTTCCATTTTATTACTGAATCAACTTCTTCTTGAGTTATTAATCCAGCACATCTTTTTTGTAATATGTCAAATTCTTCTTGGGTCATTTTTCAATTGGCTACAACGGTCTGGTATAACCGTCAGTTACGGGTTAATATGCGTTAATTTCGGTTTAGCACTGGCGTTAGCAATTCCGA
>CANLIE010000187.1 GCA_947491225.1 uncultured Cellulophaga sp. | reverse complement strand
AACGATTAGTATATGGCAAGTAGGGCAGTAGAAAGCGATAAACTTTCGAGTTTGCATTGAGCCAAAACGTTGTATTTTGTTTTTAATTTATTCATTCTTAAAAGCCAAATCAACGATTTGGCGATGCTTCAAATAACCACAGGCTTATCGTAAACCATCGAACGCCCTATTTGCTATATACCGTGTTATCACAATTATCTCCAGAATTTCCAACTTTTTGATTTTCCCTTATTACCGTCTTGTTCTTTGTACTTTACATAAAAACCCTTCGAATGATCTGTCGACCAATTTAAATCCGTTGCTAGTTCGATTTTGGTATAATCGTAGGATGAGGAATCCAGATGTTTTGCGATTTCTTTAGGTTCTAGTTCGTTTGGACAAACCAGTACAAGTTCCTTTACAAGTAACTTTGTTTTAATAATTCCTTTCTCTTGGATATGATCTACAATACTACCGTTCATCATACCATAGCTTTCACTGTTCGTTAGTGAATATTCCAACTGAACTTCAATTTCAGAGTTGTCAATTTTCCCGAATTTAAGTGATGGGACTGTGAAATGGAGAGAGTTTGAAAAGGAACCAATTCGGTCCTCTTTTTTACCCTCTATTGTTTTTCCTTGAAGGTCATAGATTGAGTTAATTTCTAGAGGAGAAGTATAGTCATAAAGTTCAACACACATATTAAATGGGTCTGTTGATTTTTGCTCACCATAAAACGGATCATTGTAAATGAAATCATTCATTTCAAATTCAATCCATATATTTAAGATTTTTTTAGTCCGTGGGAATGAGTTATCTATTTGACTATGTAACACACCTCCAATTGGTGCGATTTTCGAATACAAATCAGCAGTTATTTCTTTCCAATTCTGTTCCATTTCTTATTTGTGATAACGT
>CANLIE010000186.1 GCA_947491225.1 uncultured Cellulophaga sp. | reverse complement strand
TTTAAACCCGAAATTTGAGGTTTTGCAATGACCTCTAGCATTAAAGCTAACGGTCTCGGCTATGAGTAGTTGCGTGGTTTAGCATGAAACTTTGCAAGTATGCACCAAACTGAAAATCCGCGAGGATTTTCAGAAGTAGGCGAGAACAAGCAATTACTTATAGCCATTGTTATGGGCTGGTTTTATTTTGTCCACCCAACATTTTTTTTCCATTCCTCAATTTCCTGTTTTCTTTTTTCAAAGTCTGTCGGTGGCGATTGTTTATTATTTTCAGCTTGTTTTCTTATAATTTTAGTTTGTTCTTCAATTGAATTAAGTCCAATAGATTTTCGCCTTTGATTCACTTTTTTCAAATCATCAAAAATATTAGGGCTCAATTCTCCGCTTTCATCCCAATCAAATTGAGTTCCATAAAGTTGTGGTTTATTCTCAAAAACTGCTATTCGGTCAGTCAAGTACGCTAAATTTTTTGAATTGGCTTTATTTTGATGAACAGCAATTTCTAATAATTTCATACATTTTTTCATAAAGTTAGGTTGTCCGATAGAATGTTGTATTATTAACCAAGTTGCTTCATTTGCTTCTTTGCCAACTTTGTCAAGCGTTGGATAACCTATTTTGTTTATTATTTCATTTAGAGTTTTGGCATTTTTGTTGTGAATTTCAGCCATTTCTTTATTGTAGCCTTCACCAAGTTTTCCACTTTCAATTAGCTTTTCACGAAATTCCAAATCAGTATTTTTCAGTTCGATTATTTTTTCTGCAATTTCGTTGTAATTCATTTTGCTAATTGTGTTGTGTTCAACTTGCCCATAACGGTTTTGTGTATGGTTGTTTTGACCCCTATAAAACAAGAGTATTATTCTAAATTTCGATTATTAATTATGCGGTTAATTTTTTCAATAAAAT
>CANLIE010000185.1 GCA_947491225.1 uncultured Cellulophaga sp. | reverse complement strand
TAGTACAATAGTTAATATTAAGTAAAGAGATATTTTTTTCAATGTTAAGTTTAGGTTTTAAATTAATGCTAACGTTTAGTATAAGAATAGTAAGGGGTTAAAATGTACTTATTTTTGGTTTAGCACTTAGCCAAATTTACAATTTTACCGTTACATTTCTTTAAATGGTCAAATTCTAAATTTTGCGAACTTTGTTAATATGCACCAACTTTTTTGGTTTGGCACTTAACCCTTATTATTTTTATACATCGTTAGGTGCTTTTTTATTTCTTTTTTAACAGTGTCAAAAACTAATTTTTCTTGAAACCCTCTTAGATTAAAATCAAGGTCAAAATAGAGTTTTATATCATTGTTTGGTGTATATACTTGATATTGGATAACAGGAAAACCATTTTCATAAGTAGAATCATATGGATATTTTTCATCTACATTAACAATTACCTGCTCCAATCCATTTAATTCCAGTAATTCCTTTGACAACAAGTTAATTCTTTCAGTTAGCCTTTCAGTTCGAGATTCTATTTTATGACGATTAGCCATTATCAATCCATCTTTCAAATTGTCAAACCCAGTGTCATCTCTTAAATGAACAAATAATAAATCAATTACTTTATCTAGAGTATTATGTTTTTCGTCAAAAACAGTATGCGCATAGTCTTCTCCAAAAATAAATAAATTGATGTTGATTCGATTAATTGGACAATTCCAATCTCTTTTAAATTTGAATTCAAATTCATAGCCTGTTAATCCCAGTTTACTTTCAGCGCGAAATCTGTTGACTACTTTTTCAGTCAGTTCAAAAAGGTTTATTTCTTTATTGAATTCCATTTTTTTGTAATTGAACCTAACGGTTTGTGTATGGTTAGTTGCGTGTTTTCGCAACTAAATTAGTAAACAAAAACGAACGCGAGAAAATTCCGAAG
>CANLIE010000184.1 GCA_947491225.1 uncultured Cellulophaga sp. | reverse complement strand
AAATAAGAGTAAGTCATTCAGTGGTATCATATAATTCCTGTTTTAATTTTAGTTCTGTTTTAATGTTGCACAACGTTTAGTATAAGAATAGTTGCGTTTTTGTGTGCGAGGATTTTCCGAAGGAAAATCAGACGTAACAAACACGCAACGACCTTTGATTAAGCACTAAACCGCAATTATTTTTATACGGTGTTGTGGGCAGTTTTTTATTTATACGGTTTCATTATAATCATTTTTTGTGTTTCCAAAAATTTGTCCAAAGGCATTTCTAATATTTCATTCGGAAACTTGTCAAATTGAGGGCTAAATCTACCTGATATTTTAACATCATTTGGACCATTCCATCCTTTTCTTATTTTTCCATACAGAAGTTCGGATAGTTTATTATTTAGGCTTAAATACGTATCTCTTAATTCTCCAGTTAATCGAATTTCATTATTAGGATTTTTAAAACTCAATGCAATTGGGTATCTACCCCAAGATAAAATAGCATTTGTTCCGATTTCTAATAACTTAGTTTCTTTTTCGCTGAAGTCTATTTCAGAAATCTTTTTAGCTAACCTTTCTAGGTTATGAGTTTTTAATTTTTTATTCAAGATTCCGTTGTCAATATGGTCGGGCTGATTAGCTATCAATATTCCTTTAAGTAAATTTTCAATAGCCAATGAAATTGTTAAAAAATATGTTCGAGAAATCATTGAATCTTTAATACTTTCAGTTTTTTCGCCAAGTTTTAAAGTCAATTTTTCAGTTTTAAAATCGTTTTGCCAAAGTGATTCCGAACAGAAATGTAATTCTTCGGCATATTCAAACCATTCCCACGGATTTCCTTTATTTATATATTGTTCAATATCCATTTCGGTTTTTCTCAAATTGCCCACAACGTTTAGTATAAGAATGGTTGCGTGTTTGAGTGCGAGGATTTTCCGAAGGAAAATCAGAAGCAAGCAAACGA
>CANLIE010000183.1 GCA_947491225.1 uncultured Cellulophaga sp. | reverse complement strand
CTCGTTTGCTTGCTTCTGATTTTCCTTCGGAAAATCCTCGCACGAAAACCCGCAACTATTCTTATACTAAACGTTGTAAAACATACGAATGAATAAACTGCTAACATTAAATATTCTGATTTTATTACTCGTTTCTTGCGTTAATAAAGAAAAAATTGAATCGGAATTTTATGCAGAAAATAAAACTTCATTTTTCGATTTAAGAAACTCGGATTGGACAAAAAACACGTGGATTAGAAAACCCGAAAATTTAAGAACAATTCACGAATCATTTAAAAAGTTCGGTTACAACAAACTGGAAAATCTGATTTTTAAAAGTGAAAATGAATTCTTAATCCAAGATATTTACATTAAACGAAATTTTGAGAATTTAATGGACAGTTTGCAACTTACTTATAACAAACCCGAAATACAAACCAAATATTACGCTGAATTTTGGAATCGCAGAAAAGCGGAGAAAAATGACTCAATCGTTTATGAAATTCTTAAAGAATTAAACTCTATGAAATTGGATAAAAAACGACTGAATTATGAAAAGCAGTTTGTAAATGACACTTTAGTTGACCTTTTAAAAATTGAATTTGACAACGACAATCTGAATTCTGAAAAAGCAAACTGGGATTTTGATATATTAAAAAAATACGGATTTCATCAATCAGCTTATAACCTACTTTTTGAAAGAGCAAAATATTCTGAATTGAATTTAGACCGAGAAAAATTAAAAAAGGAATTGACCAAAACAAAGGAATTTAAGCAACCTTGGTTAATTGATAATGAAAAATAAGTACGTTTTACAACACCGTGTATAATTCATTGCTAGTCCAAGCTTACTTACGAAAATCCTTGCGGATTTTCTATTCGGTTTGTATTTGCTAAATTAGGTGCTAAAACACGCAACGAAATCATACACAAAACCGTTACCTGTCATTAAAAAATGAACATAAAAATATCACGAATAGAATCTTCAGATTACGACCTTATAATAAAT
>CANLIE010000182.1 GCA_947491225.1 uncultured Cellulophaga sp. | reverse complement strand
CCGCTTTAAATAACTTTTGATTTAAACCCGAAATTTGAGGTTTTGCAATGACCTCTAGCATTAAAGCTAACGTTTAGGCTATGAGTAGTTGCGTGGTTTAGCACTTAGCTTTGCAAGTACACACCAAACTGAAAATCCTCGCGTATTTTCAGAAGTAGACGAGAACAAGCAATTACTTATAGCCATTGTTGGCAACTGGCTTTTATTTGTCGTCATAATGGAATCTGCATTGTATAATAGTACATTTTTGGTCAACACCTTTTTTCCCTGATACTCTATAAACTAATCTATGTTCCCCTGTTATTCTTCTTGACCAAAATCCTTTCAATCCGTGTTTCAATGGTTCTGGTTTACCTAAACCTTTGAATGGATTCTGCTTGATTGATTTTATAAGTTCTTTTATTTTAATTGCAGTATCGTTGTCAGTATCTATCCAATAACTAAAATCCTCCCAACCGTGTGCAGTAAAATCTATATTCATTAAAGAGCAAGTTCAATTTCATCTTCATTGTATTCAACTAAATCTCCATTATCGATTTGCTCGATTGATTCCATTAATCTATTTCTATTAGCCTTTGTAGATAATAAGTGCTCAGTTTCTTTCAATGAATTATACTCGTTAATAGACATTATAACAACTGCATCGTCCCCTTTACTTCGAGGTACAATTATCACTTCCATTGACTTTGAAACATAGTCAAAATGTTTTTTTATACTCTTTCGTAGAGTGGAAATAGTTATTGCTCTCATAATGATTTAATTTAAGTGTACAGTATTTTGTACAAACAAATGTACAATATTTGTGCCGAATTTCCAAATGAGTAGATTTGTCAGCTTGTTGCCAACGTGTTTGTATATGGTTTGTTGCGTGTTTTAAGCATCTAATTTAGTAAAGACAAATCGAATAGAAAGTCCGCGATGATTTTCGTAAGTAGGCTAGAACTAGCAATAAATTATATACGGTGTTAGCATTAGTTTTTTTCTGCTTTTTTCGATA
>CANLIE010000181.1 GCA_947491225.1 uncultured Cellulophaga sp. | reverse complement strand
CTGAATTCCTTAATCGGAATTCATTGCAATTTGCTATCTTTCGGTTATGGCGGAAAATCATAGCTGATTTTCCGCAATGAGTCATACACAAATCGTTGGCAACTATTTAACCGACTCATCGCTGAAAAACAACAATTCAGTAAATAAAAATAAACTGAATGAATTTTTTATCTGAATTTTGAATCGTTAATTACAACTGAAATATGGAAAAAACGATACAGATATTAATATATATTCACGCAGCATTTGGTGGAATAGCTTTGCTTGCAGGTTTGATTTCAATGATTGCCAAAAAAGGAAAAAATATTCACAGAAAATCTGGACTTATTTTTTTCTATTCGATGATGTTATCTGGAATAATAGCTATGATTGTAGCTGTTTTGCCGAATCACGAAAGTCCATTTTTATTCGCAGTTGGGATTTTTAGTCTATATTTCGTTTTAACAGGAAATAGAGCATTGAATTTTAAAAGAAAAAATCCTAATTTGAAAATTGACAAATTAATATCAATTATTATGATTATAACTGGAATTTTAATGATTTTACTACCAGTAATACTAACAAAAAGTATTAATATAATTCTTGTAGTTTTTGCTATTGTTGGAATAATATTTTCTGTTCGAGATTTAATGTTATTTAAAAACCCTGAACGATTGAGAAAAGGATGGTTAAAATTACATTTAGGAAAAATGATAGGTGGTTATATTTCAGCGACAACTGCATTTGTAGTTGTGAATGAATTTTTCCCAAGTTTTTATGGTTGGTTTATTCCTGGAATTGTTGGAGGATTTATAATAGCATATTGGATGAGAAAAATGAATAAAAAAACAAAAACAGTTGCCAACAATGTATAAAAATAATTGCTATTTTTGGCTTAAACAAAGTTAGTTGCTCGTTTGCTTGCTTCTGATTTTCCTTTGGAAAATCCTCGCACGAAAACCCGCAACTATTCTTATACGTAACCGTTAGCAACAAGTTGACATACCAATGAAAACCGTGCTAACTTTCAAATTTTCAAATTTTTAAGAAAGGAAAATG
>CANLIE010000180.1 GCA_947491225.1 uncultured Cellulophaga sp. | reverse complement strand
AACGTTGTAATACATTTAAGCACAAACATTTTAATTAAATTATTGACTATTTATGAAAAAATACTTGTTATTCATTCTTATATTATCTCAAAACTTAATTTTTTCACAAAAAGATGAGGTTTATAAATCCTTAAATAAAGCTCTTGAGAATAAAGATTTAGTTTATAAATTAGACCTTAGTAAACAAAACTTATCAAATATACCGAAGTCAATTGGCACCTTAAAGAACCTAGTTGATCTAAATTTAAGTCGTAATGAAATCACTACTCTTCCTAAGGGAATAAACAACCTTAGAAATCTTGAAAAGCTTAATTTATCCTTTAACCATTTTAAAAGTATTCCTGACAAATTAGATGGACTGATAAACTTAAAAGAATTAAATTTAAATAGTAATTATTTAACTGAATTCCCTTACGCAATTACTAAACTTTATGAATTAAAATCACTTGATCTTAATTATAACAAGATTTCTGAGCTTCCGAACGACACAAAAAATCTCAGAAAATTAGAATATCTTTATCTGTCTAATGTTCAATTACAAAATATACCTGAATTCATAGGTGAATTCACTAATTTATGGAACTTATTTATTGGTGGAAATCAAATATCAAAAGTACCTGAATCAATCGGAAAACTAAGCAAATTAAGAACTATATATCTGAACGACAACAAAATAAAAGAGCTTCCTGAATCCATTCAAAATTTAAAAAATTTAAAAAAGATCCTATTATACAACAACCTAATCAATGACAATAACAAGTTGAAAATCAAAAAATTACTACCAAATGACTGCAAAGTAAAATTTAACTACTAATTTAAGTCTATTTCATAAGATATAAAACGTAGTTTGTGTTTCATATTATAAAAACGTATTACAACATTATATATGAAATCAGAGCAAAATCCGGTATCAATCGAAAGGTTATTTCTTTTTGTAATGGCGCTAGATTTTTATAAATTAAAAAAGAAATAAAAATGCGCAGATAAATCAATTGGTTAAGGCTTACTTGCTTTGCTCCGATTCATATATTTAACGTT
>CANLIE010000179.1 GCA_947491225.1 uncultured Cellulophaga sp. | reverse complement strand
AGTTGCGTGTTTCAGCAACTAATTTAGTAAACAAAAACGAACGCGAGAAAATTCCGAAGGAATTTTCCAAATAAGCACTTGCCAAAGCAATTAATTATACACGGTGTTGGCAGTAGTGTTTTATTGTTTTCCATATAAGTTTGTTAGTGTTCCATTTAAACTAAACGGAATTACTGACGTATGAGATTCATTTCTATATATTTTCCAATCCATATCAACATTATGGTAGTTACTTTTTTTAAGATATAAACTAAACTTAATCATATTAGACACCATCATTGGGCTTTCATCTTCTCCAGTCGATATAAATACTTTAGTCGGTTTAATATCCCAATTTTGGTTATTACTGAACTTAATAATCGCAGGCTCTAAAAATATTTCTTCGTTAAGCTGGAATGAAGGACTATTTATTCCAAATCGAGTAAAGTAATTGTCAGTTTTCACAAAACAGTATGACGTAAACAATCCACCAAGAGAATGTCCTGAAATTCCTCTATCAGAATTTGTTTTATAGTGTTTGTCTATAAATGGTACAACTTCTTTTTTTAAGCATTCTAAAAATTTATCAGCTCCACCAGTTCTAATAGTTCCTTTTTCAACACCAAATTTTTTCTCAAATCTTCTTTCTGTTATTGTATCACGATATGGTGTGTAATCCTTAAATCTATTAATTCCTGATTCTATTCCATAGACCTTATGACTGATTCCAACAAGAATGACATCTTCGATTTTTTCAGAATCAATGTATTTTGACTCGAAATATCCGAATGTGCTTTTCCCATCCAAAACATAAAGCACAGGGTATGTTATGCTGTCCTTAATAGAATAATTCTTTGGAAAAGACATATGAATTAAATAATCTTTATTTGTAATTTCAGATTTAATGATATGGTCAGGCTTAAAAAAATCTCGCCCTTTTGGGTCTAACTTTTGGCTAAATAAAAGGTTGCAAAAAATCAAAAAAGCAAAGGTTATAAATAATAGATTTGGTAGTTTCAAAAAGTTCATTTGTTTAATTCAGAGTTCATTGCTTACATTACTGCCAACG
>CANLIE010000178.1 GCA_947491225.1 uncultured Cellulophaga sp. | reverse complement strand
AAACAAAATATAAAAATTCGGCTCTGTGTTAACCCGAAAAGTTAGTGTCTTTTTGCACGCTACGTTCCATACACAAACCGTTGGCAAACATTTATCGAAACCACAGATATTATTGAGAAACCGAAACGTAAGTGTCTAATTGAAATGTCAAATAAAAATTAAAAATTGATAACAAAACTTAAAAATTGGATTAGTGACTTTAAGCATAATCGGAATCACAACCGAAACGCTAAACGACTAAACTCTGAAATAGAAAAAAGGTATTATAATCCTAAAACCAATACCATTCTAAAAATCCTATCTGAACTTGACAAAAAAGCTGGTTTAAGTCCATATGATATTGTTCCGTATTTAATAAAAATAAACTTAATGAGCGTAAAAGGCTCAATGATTGAAAAAGGTAATGAATTTATAATTACGGATAAAAAAAGGAATACAGAACTGTTTAATAGGATTGAAAAACTAGAGTATATAGAAATAATAGAAAATAAACTTTACTCATCTCATAGTGGAATTAAATACCCAACACCTACAAAAGAAAGTGTTCTGAAAATTAGGTTATTGCCAAAAGGTATTGACTATTTGCAAGAACAAAAAAGAAAAATATTTGACAAAAGATTAAGAATTGTATTAGCTTGTTTTAGTGCTTTTGCCTTTTTTATATCAATTTACAACTTAAAAAAACCAACAAATGATAAATTTGACAAATTGGAAAACAAAGTAGATTCAATATCTAATGTCATTGAAAAAATGAAAGAAAAGCAGTTAAAACCAATAAAAAAACAATTAGAACAAGAAGATTAGTTTATGTTTCTAATTTTGAATTACGAACTGAATAAAAAAACGATTTGCCAACACCGTGTAAAAATAATTGCTTGGTTATAGCCTACTCGGAAAATCCTACGGATTTTCCTCTGGTTCGGTTTCTTTTAACTAAGTTAGCTGCTTACACACACAACTATTCTTACACAATACCGTTACCTGCAATTAGAATGAACGAGACCACAAACATAAAACGACAATTTTATGACTCTCTGAAACGTGGGACAG
>CANLIE010000177.1 GCA_947491225.1 uncultured Cellulophaga sp. | reverse complement strand
CCAATTTTCATAGTATTAGATACTTTAAATATAGCCATAGCACTAGCACTTTCATTTACCCTGTAGGCAGCACCAATATCAAAGAAGTCATTAAATGTTAGAATAGTAGTTAAATCAATAGAAATAGGAGATGCATCAACATAACGAACCAAAACACTAGGTTTTAGAATAGTATTGGATCCTAATAAAAAATCGTATCCACCACCAAGGTATATGTGTTTTCTATCAGCATTTATAGTAGCGATTCCATTTTCTTCTTCTAACCTGTCAGTACTTAGTATTTTAGGGATAGACAATGATAAAAAATAGTCTTTATGTTTTAAATACACACCCACACCAAAATTTGGATTTAACTTACCATTAAGATTCATTAAGCTTGGGTCTTCTTGAATATCGTAAGTTATTAAACCATCTGTATTGGCATTATAGGAATTAAAACCAGCCTTGAGTCCAAAATATAAATCGTAAATTTCATTCAATTTTAGATGATAAGATAGGTCTACAGCAATTGACGTTTGTTTTTCAATGAAGGTTTTATCACTGATTACAGAGAGTCCCAAGCCAATGTTTCTGCCAACGGGAGTATCAAAAATAAAACTTTGAGTTTCTGGAGCACCTTTTATACCAGCCCATTGACTACGTACATTTACCCCTAAAATAGTTGCTTCATTTGCCCCAGCATAGGCAGGGTTTATTAAATTCATATTATATCTATACATTGTATAGTTAGGGTCTTGTTGGGCATTAGCTACAGTGTAGGTAGTTAAAACCAGTAGTAAAATAATTTTATATAATAAGTTCATTTTATTGTCTTTAATTTTTATTAATAATTAATGAATATCCAACCTTTTATTGGAGCAGAACCATTTCCTAAGTCTATAATATATAGATACGATCCAGAAGGAAGCATAGTAGTATTTTTTTTGTGTCTGCCATTCCAATTGTTTTGATAGTTATGGGCCATATAAACTTCATGTCCCCATCTGTTATAAACTTTTACCACATTGTTAGGGTAGTTATTGATACCAGGAACTATCCAAGCATCATTTATGC
>CANLIE010000176.1 GCA_947491225.1 uncultured Cellulophaga sp. | reverse complement strand
TTATATACAATAAGCCTAAGTAATCCAGTATCAGTACCAACCACAATTAATTACAGTATAAGTGGTAGTGCTACATCTGGATTAGATTATACCGCATTAAGTGGTAGCCTAACAATAGGAGTAGGAGATACCTCAGGAACAATAGATTTAAGCATTTTAGATGATAACATTCTAGAAGGATCAGAAACAGTAGTAGTTACATTAACAAACACCAATAATAGTGTAAGTATAGGAACTACCAATGAAGCCACAATAACAATAAATGATGATGACATTTCCGTGGCTAGCATAGTGGCAACTACTCAAGCCTTTGAGTCGGGTACAGATGGCTTGTTCACTATTAATTTAAGTAATCCAGTTTCAGTAGAGACAGTGATAAATTATACTATTGATGGTACAGCAGTAGAAGGGGTAGATTATTCTTCTTTGAGCGGGAATATAATTATAGCACCAGGAGATACCTCTGTAAACATAATTATAGCTACTATTGATGATAGTATTTTGGAAGTTGATGAAACAGTTACTATCACTTTAACTACTACTAACAATAATGTGAATATAGGAGCTGTCGATGAAGCAACGTTGATAATAAATGATGATGATAGTACGCTTGTTAGTATAGTTAGTACTGTTGCTAATGCTTCTGAACCTAATAATAATGGTGAATTTACAGTTAGTTTAGCAAAAATTGCCTCCACATTTACAGAGATTGGTTACAGTATAAATGGAAGTGCCACTAATGGTGATGATTATGCAACTTTAACGGGTAGTGTTATAATAGCCGTAGGTGATATTTCAAATACAATAGATATATCTGTTTTAGATGATATTATTTTGGAAGGCGAAGAGAATATAGAAATTGTATTAACGAATATAATTTCTGGTGATTCTGATATTATAATTGACACTAGCGCAGATGCGGCTACAATAACAATAAGTGACGAAGACAGTTCTGAGGCTAGTATAGTAGCTACAACCCAAGCAAGTGAACCATCAACCAATGGTTTATACACAATAAGCCTAAGTAATCCAGTATCAGTACCAACCACAATTAA
>CANLIE010000175.1 GCA_947491225.1 uncultured Cellulophaga sp. | reverse complement strand
TAACGGTCTCGTATAACCGTCAGTTACGGGTTAATATGCGTTAATTTTCGGTTAGGTACAGACTTTAGCAATTCCGAGTGGATTCGGACGTAGTCGAATCCGCCGTAATTGCGGTTATACATTGTTGGCTGTAGTGTTTTATTTTTTTCCATATAATGTTGTCAGAGTTCCATTTAGACTAAACGGAATTACTGACGTATGAGATTCATTTCTATATATTCTCCAATTTACATCAATATTTTCATAGTCACTTTTTTTAAGATATAAACTGAACTTAATCATATTAGACACCATCATTGGACTTTCATTTTCTCCAGTTGAAATAAATACTTTTGTAGGTTCAATATCCCAAGTTTTGTTATTAGTAAACTTAACAATAGCTGGCTCTAAAAATATTTCTTCATTAAGTTGAAAAGAAGGACTATTTATTCCAAAACGGGTAAAGTAATTGTCAGAATTCGAAAAGCAATAAGATGTAAACAAACCACCAAGAGAATGTCCTGAAATTCCTCTGTCAGTATTTGTTTTGTAGTACTTGTCTATAAATGGAATAATTTCTTTTTTTAAGCATTCTAAAAACTTAAAAGCTCCACCAGTTTTGATGGTTCCTTTTTCAAGACCAAACTTTTTTTCAATTCTCTTGTCAGTTATTGTATCACGATATGGTGTGTAGTCATTAAATCGATTAATTCTTGATTCTAATCCATTTGCTTTATGACTTATTCCAACAAGAATCACATCTTCTATTTTTTCAAAATCAATGTAAGAAGAGTCGAAATATCCATATGTACTTTTCCCATCCAAAACATAAAGTACAGGATATGTTATGCTGTCCAGGATAGAATAGTTTTTTGGAAAAGACATATGAATTAAGTAGTCCTTATTTGTAATTTCAGATTTAATAATATGGTCTGGTTTAAAACTATTTCGTCCTTTTGGGTCTAATTTTTGGCTAAATAATGGGTTGCAAAAAATCAGAAATGCAAATGCTGTCAATAATAGTTTTGGTAGATGTAAAAATTTCATTTATTTCACTCAGAGTTTGTTGCTCACATTACAGCCAACGT
>CANLIE010000174.1 GCA_947491225.1 uncultured Cellulophaga sp. | reverse complement strand
TTGTGTTGCAAAACATAAAATCACAACCCAGTGTACCAAGTACTTGACAAAGATATGATAGAATTAGCGATAGTTCCGTATTTACCAGAAACAAAAAGGGGTTTTAAACCCAAAGTGTCTTTGTATGAGATAATTAACGCCATTTTATATAAACTAAAGATAGGTGTCCAATGGGAGTTTTTACCAGTCGACAGCTTATTCAGTGATGAAAAGCTACATTATAAAACTGTTTTTGGACACTACCGAAAGTGGTGTGAACAAGACGTTTGGAAATCCTGTTGGATACAGCTCTTAAAAAGCAATAAATCAAATATAGACTTGTCAAGTGGTGATTTAGATGGCAGCCATACCACAGCATTAAAAGGTGGCGAGCACGTAGGTTATCAAGGTAGGAAAAAGCGAAAAACCACAAATGCACTGTATTTAACGGATAGGCAAGGGCTACCAATCGCCATGTCAGAACCAGTATCAGGCAATCACAATGATTTATTCAATATAGAAGTTCAATTTGAAGAAGTGGTTTGCACATTAGAACAAGCCGAAATTAACGTGAATGGTCTTTTTATCAATGCAAATCCAGGTTTTGACAGTCAAAAATTAAGAGATAAATGCGAAAGCAAGGGAATTATAGCGAACAGCTGTCACAATAAACGAAATGGAAATCAAGATAATGACCATTATTTTGATGAAAAACTATATAAAGAACGCTATTCAGTGGAACGCACCAACGCTTGGATGGATAGTTTTCGTTCACTTTTAAATCGCTTTGACACAACAATAACGAGCTGGAAAGGATTTAACTTCCTTGCTTTTATTGTCATTGGATTAAAGAAATTTTATAAACTTAAAAAGTCAAGATGACTTCATTATGTAGAACTTTAAATAAATTTTATGAACGAAAAGATATTTGATGAATATTTAGATAATTATGATGAAGTATTAAGTGACTCTATTTATTCACAGGAGGACAAAATTGATTTTATAGAAAACACATTGATCGAGAATGAAAATTTTGATATAGACGAATCACTTAATTTCGATAAAGAATTACTTAGGTTCTATTCGGTTATTAATAGATGGAAACTAAGTTGGAAAACCAACAA
>CANLIE010000173.1 GCA_947491225.1 uncultured Cellulophaga sp. | reverse complement strand
TAAACCCTAGGTTCAGAAATAAAAATATAGGCAAAAAACTGTATGAACGTTTTTTTGAAGAAGTTAAGAAAATAGGTATTATGGTTGTGGAATGTGTTACCTCAATTGAAAATAAACTCTCAATTAATTTTCATAGAAACTTAGGGTTCAAAATAAAAAATGGAAATAGCGAAATTAATGGAATTTCATATTTTGAAGACTATGATGGAAAAGGAGAACATAGAGTTCTATTTAATTATGAATTATAAAATAAGGAATTCAAAACCAATCTTCTTTTATTAAAATGAAACTACTAATTTTTGACATCGATGGAACAATTTTAGACTCTGTAAGTACAGATGATAAATGTTTTATCCAAACTTTTAAAGATTTATATCAAATTGACTTGACAAACGTGAATTGGAATGATTTCAAGAATGTAACTGACACTGGATTGACAATTGAAATTTTCGAAAAATGGTTTAATCGAGAGCCTAAAAAAGAAGAAATAGAAAATATAAAATCATATTTTAAAAACTTATTAAAAAACCATACCCAAGAATTTACTGAAATAAAAAAATCCCTATCCTTTATAAAGCTAACCTCTATTAAACCTGATTTTGAAATTGGTTTTGCAACTGGTGGTTGGAAAGAAACGGCTGAATTGAAATGTAATTTTGTAGGTCTTAATCTGAATGATTACATTTTTAAATCTTCCAATGACCATTTCAATAGAGGTAAAATCATTGAGTTTGTTATCACAGAAGCTTTAGGAAAACATAACTTGAAAGAATTCGAATCTATTACCTATTTCGGAGATGGACTTTGGGATTTTAAAACTACTCAAACACTCGGAATTGATTTTATCGGAGTAGATTATAAAGACAATGATAAATTACATAATGCTGGAGTTGAAAAGATTGTCAAGAATTATAAAGAATCGGATAAAATATTAAACTGGATAAAAGAAAAAACGCCAGGTAACACTGTGTATAAAACATAGCTAATAAGTGTAAAATCGAAAGGTTAGTGCTTACTTGCAAAGACCGCCAAATTTTTAAATTTGGCTTTTAAAATAAAAAAAGTAAAAACAAAACATAAAAATTCGGCTCTGTGTTCATCCGAAAAGTAGTAACTTTTTAAACGCTACGTTTCATACACTAACCGTT
>CANLIE010000172.1 GCA_947491225.1 uncultured Cellulophaga sp. | reverse complement strand
TGCTTCCATTGCTGAACAGCAATTCCTCCAAAGTATTGAAAATAGACGTTCATTTCCCAATGTTGTTCTACTAAAACCTCGTCTGACAGATTGTAAATAGCCTTTAGTATTAACAATGAAGTCATTAAACGTATTGGATGAGCTGGGCGACCTTTCCCTGAATACAAACGAAATAATCCCAATCAATCCTATAAGTTAGAAGATATAATTTGTTATTGGGATTTAACTGTTCTTTTAAGGTAGGGGACTATGAAATGTAACTGGTTTTCGGGCTTCTTTTTTGAACGCATTTGACAAGGTCTTACACCATAAGTTAAGAAAATCTTGTCTTTAGGCAAAATTTATATGTTAAAATAACAGTAACTGATATGTAATCAATGTTTTATTTCTTTTTTAAGACTCGACTACTTAAATTCTTGAACTCGTAATTAATTCCATTAATCACGGCGTCTACTCTCCTACCTCCTATAGCAGTAGAATCTTCTAAACCCTTTAAACTTGCTACAAACACACTTTCCCCCCGCGCTATTTCTATCGATCCCTGGTATATAGACATCACTCCCACGGCCATTTTTGTCGACGATCGGTTCGTTTATGATAGTTTGCTTATCGATGATTAAACGAAAAACATACTTTCATCTCTTTCAAAAAAATTTAGTAACTTCATATATGCTTTTTTGGTGATTATTGAATAAACTTGGCTAATCCAGATTATTTTTTTTGAATTCGTTTAAAATTTTTTCAGTAAAGACTATCTGTTCTTTTAACCAAGTTTTCGCTTGATCTTTCAAGGGTTCTTGCAATGGCTGGTTAGCTTCCCAAAGTATCATTTCTATTAATTCTTGATCATATTTAGAATCTTCTAAAACTATTTTAGCAGCTTCTAATCCATTTTCGATAGTAATCTTGTTATAACTTAGTATTTGTTTCATTAGACCTTTTATTTCTTCTACATCAAAGCTATTGGCATAGTATACACCAATAAATTTTTTCAAATTTTCAATTGGATTAGTGTTTCTTTGATTCATTAGTTTTCTAAAATCTTCTTTATTCTTTTTCATTCTCTATAGACCCAAATTGTTTAACTTCAAAAGGTGTTTTTGTATTATTTCTATATGAATTGAAGTTATTAAAAGTTGTTTTTTCGAAATCAAT
>CANLIE010000171.1 GCA_947491225.1 uncultured Cellulophaga sp. | reverse complement strand
TTTGTGTATTTACAGACAATTTACAAAATAATATACTCATTTAAAAGTGTTTGTGATTAAAATGGGTAACCCTATTTATTTTTTTATCTAATTCTCCATTTAGATTATAAATAAATAACAAACCATTTCCATTACTAAAAGTCCCTTTGTTAAGAGCTTTTCCATTTGAGTCTCTAATTTCATTTATATCAACTAGTTTACCTTTGTTCCAATTGGCGACGATTCTTTTTTTTCTATTATCATAAAAGTATTCCCAAATACCATTTAAATAATCGTAAAAATATTTTCCTGAACTCTCTAAATATCCATTTTCATAATATGTAAGCCATTTTCCATTTTTGATAGATGTTCTTCCTACTTCACCTATTCCCGATAGTTTACTTTTTTGCTCAAAGATTTCTATACTCGGTTTTGGGCTATAATAATCAAAAGAAGTTGATGATATTACAGTTTCTTTCTCTGTTTCTTCATACGATTTTGATTTAGTATCCTTTGAATAAGTTTCTATAGATTTAATATTTCCATTTTCGTAGTAAGCTTTCCATTCTCCAACTAAATAATCATTTTTAAAATAACCAATTTGTTTTGTTTTACCATTTTCATAAAAATATTCCCACTTATCAAATTTTTCGTCATCTTTTCGTAATCCAGAAACTTTAATATTTCCATTTGCGTAATAACCAATAACATTTGAATTTTCTTCAATGAACTCTAGTTTTCCATTTTCATAGTATCGTTTCTCCGAAATTAATTCTCCGTTTCTTGTTTTTTTTATGTCTATTCTAATCTGTTCATTATCATAGTACCATTTCTCCTCAGTTACTTTTCCTTCAACATAAAGTAGAGTTTGTTTAGGTTTTCCATTTTCATAAAAGTATTTTGTTATTCCATCAAGAATATCATTATTATAATTTGTAATGGATGATTTATTTCCATTTTCATAGAAACTCTGCCAAGTACCGGTTTTTTTGTTTTTGTTAAAAAAGCTGACAGATTTTAGATTGTTTTCGGAAAAAAAAGATTCCCACTTACCTTCTTTTTGTCCATTTGAGTAATTTCCAAAAGTTATTATAGTTTTATTCTAAGTACATGACAAAAATTGAAATATGTTAGTATTATTTTGATTTTGAGCATTTAACAATATATTAGCAATAAA
>CANLIE010000170.1 GCA_947491225.1 uncultured Cellulophaga sp. | reverse complement strand
AAACGTTAGCATTAATTTAAAACCTAAACTTAACATTGAAAAAAATATCTCTTTACTTAATATTAACTATTGTACTATTTGCTTGCAACAAAGAAAAAAAGCAAAAAGTAAATACTATTAATTCATTAGAAAATAAAATTGACCAATACATTAGTGATGTTAGCGAAGAGTTCGGTATCGTAGGTATCGGAACAGCAATAATAAAAGACGGAAAAACAATTCATAAAAAATATTATGGCAAAGCTAATTTAGCTTACGACATATCATTTTCTGATAGTACTTTTTTTCAATTATTTTCTACAACTAAAATCTTCTCTTCAGTTGCTATTCACAAACTAATTGAGGAAGAAAAACTTAATTTAGAAGATGAAATTTCTATTTATTTAGATGATTTACCTCTAGCTTGGAGAAACATAAAAGTTGAAAACCTTTTATCTCATTCCTCTGGTTTACCAGATATTAGATTCTATGATAAGGATAGTTTACAAGTAGCAAAAAGTAAAATTTATAAAGATTCAATACAATTCAGTCCTGGTAAAAAATGGGATTATAATCAAACTAATTTTTGGCTTCTTGATAGAATATTAGAAAAAATAAAAGGTAAAAGATTTGCTGAGTTTATAAAAGAAACACAGTTCAAGGACTTTGAAAGCTCTACTATTTTTAATGGCAACTTTTCGCATATTATTAAAAATAGAGCTACAAACTATTTTGATTATCCGAAACAAGGAATATTAAGAGAATCTAACTACACTATTCCTAAATATCTTTACGGAGCTTCTGGTCAAAACATAACCTTAGATGGATTTATAGAATGGAACAGAAAGTTTGAAAACAACGAATTAATCAATCAAAACTCTAAATCAAGAATATTTAAACAATTTGATTTTGAAAAACATTCAGATTTTGGATATGGTTGGGGTATTGTGAAATTAAACAATGAACTCTCGTATGGATTTACTGGTGGTAAATCTACAGGGTATAGAATATTTCCAAGTAAGAATATGTCTATAATATTTTTAACTAATGGAACTAAAAGAGGAATGAGTATTGACAAACGAATTAATCGAATTGCAAGAATAGTAGAATCAGAATTATCGAAAAAAGCAGAAAAAAACTAATGCTAACACCGTATATAATTTATTGCTAGTTCTAGCCTACTTACGAAAATC
>CANLIE010000169.1 GCA_947491225.1 uncultured Cellulophaga sp. | reverse complement strand
CTTGCTTCTGATTTTCCTTCGGAAAATCCTCGCACGAAAACCCGCAACTATTCTTATACTAAACGTTGCCAGTAATTAAAAAAAACACTAACTAAATGACATTAGTAATTGCCGAAAGGACGGATAAAGAAGTTTCATTTTCTGCGGATACGCGAATTTCATTTGGTAATCAAGGTCATTTTGATAAAGCAATTAAAATTTTTAGCGTTCCATTTAAAATGAAAGGTCCTGCTAAAACTAGAGAGGATTTTGACAAGTTTGAATTTGAGTATAATTATGGAATGGCTGTTATTGGAAGTGCTGTAAACGCATATACTGTAAAAGATTCAATAGCAGAAGTCTTGCCCAATATTACTTATTTAACCAACCTGTCTGATTTCTCGATTCCTTCAATTGGTAAGTTGGTATTTGATTCTTACGTAGAAATATCTAAAGAAATTGCAAGCTCGCTTCGTGGTGGAGGTTTATGTGAAATTCTTTTAGGAGGTTTTTGTTTAAAAGAAGGTCGAGTTAGAGTTTTACGATTTTATCCCAAAGTAGGAAAAGAAAAAACGGAATATTATTTGGATGAAATTTTACTTAAAAATAAAATACTCTTTTTTGGTTCTGGAAAAGAGTTAGCTAGACAGATTTATGAAAAGGATAAAACTTTAAATCCATTTCAAATAATTAAAAAAGTAATAAACACCGAGTCAGAAAAAACAGTTGGAGGCAATATTCAATCAGGAACTTTTTATGGTAAAAATTTTGTAATAAATGGTGTTTTAGAAAAAATCGTTGATAAACAAGGAAATACTATAGAAACGAATAAATATAGACGAGGATTTAAAATTCAAGATGAGATTAAAAGCGCAACCAAACCACCATATTTATTTATTCGCTATGGTTACAAACCTTTTGAATTTGTGCAAGATGATAGCGAAGAATAACTACTGGCAACAATGTATAAAAAACATAGGGCGGTTTAGGCTTATTCGAAAGGTCTATGTTTATATACAAAGTCGCCAAATATAAAATTTGGCATTTTCACAAAAAAAGATAAATGCAAAATATTATATTTGGCTTAGTATCAAACCGAAATTTAGTGCTTATCACCTGCCCTACGTTTCTTATACTAACCGTTGCCAGTAATTATGAAATACATCTTCGCCATCATATTTTCGTTTTCATTTTTGAGTTCATACTCACAAATGGAA
>CANLIE010000168.1 GCA_947491225.1 uncultured Cellulophaga sp. | reverse complement strand
TTGAATTTACAGAAAACCATATAAAATTAAAAAACGATAATAACGGAACGATAACATTAAATAAACGGTCAAAATAAAACCAGACCACGGCAAATGCCGAAAGGGGATCGGTTGGCACCATGGCAAAAAGTCCGGCTCTTTTTTGTTTCCTTTATCATTCTAAATTGGAAATAGCAGGATCAGCCCAATGCTTTTTATGTACCCATACGCCATAGCAAATTCCTTGCAGGAATGGGACAAAAAATATGACACTGGAGGAAACTTGGGTTGGGAGTATTATCGTTCTATGGCTTTTGCAGGATTGGTAAAGGAAAAAAGAGATGCCGATAATGAGCCTATATTGGATAATAATGGAGAACCGATCTATGAAGACACCGATTCTTTTAAAGAATTGGTGCCTGATGAAAACGACAGAGATAACATAAAAAAAATAAATAGCGATGAAGCAACTGGAAACAGCGATTCAAAAGGAACAAAATGCAATTAGGGGATTAATTGTTTTTTTGATATTCATAGTTTTTTATTCTCCGATTTTTTCACAATCACTATTAAATAATACCTACTCTCACTGTTATGGTGTTGTTGATAATGGAATATGTGTAATATATAACTTCAAAGAAAATGGCATTTTTGAAAAAGATGTTGAAGGAGAACTTGGAAAGACTAGTTATGCCAAAGGCCATTACATTGTAAAGAACGATTCTCTGGTTTTGAACTACGACTTAACGGAACTAAAGTATGAGAGTTATTTCAAGGCACAAAAATATTTCAACACAAAGGACTCCATAGAAGTGCGTTTGAACATCTATGATTTTGATAAAAAACCGCTTGACAACATCATTGTTTACGCTTACCCCAATAACCAATCGACTGCATCCAACAAAGAGGGGACAGCGTTTTTAAAACTAAAAAAGGGAGCGCCCAAGGATAAAATCGAGCTCCATATTGACGGTTCGTTTTGGTCCAAACAGATCATATATTTAGACTCGGGAGCCAATTACAATATTGATGCTTTTATGAGCAAATCCGTTATCATAGGTTTTGCGCACCCAAAAGCCATAAAAGATATGGTTCTAAAATATAAAATCGTTGAATTTACAGAAAACCATATAAAATTAAAAAACGATAATAACGGAACGATAACATTAAATAAACGGTCAAAATAAAACCAGACCACGGCAAATGCCGAAAGGGGATCGGTTGGCACCA
>CANLIE010000167.1 GCA_947491225.1 uncultured Cellulophaga sp. | reverse complement strand
AGTAAAAGACTAGAAGCTGGATGGAATGAAGAATATCTCCTCAAAATACTTAAATTAAAAGTATGATTCTGCCCTGAGTACTTAGCCAAAACTTTTTATTTTGTTTTATCTTTTTTGTACTAAAGCTAAATCAAAAAGATTTGGCGGACTTGCTTAAAAGCTCTTAATTTTGGATTAAGCACCAAGCCCGTATTAATTATAGCCCTTGTTGTATGGCGTTTTTTGCATTTTCAACTAATTTTAAAACTTTATCCGACTTAGTCTCCGTTGGTCTATTGTTATCAAAAATTATTATTAGGTCAGCAAGTACTGGTTTTAAGTCCAGGTTAATAGCAAGTGATAACATTTTGTCTTGAGCAGGATAAGCCATTGGAAATTTGTCATTTTCTTTAATGACATTATGATTTTTGGCTTTATCCCATATTTTTATGAACTCTTTTTTATTTTTATCATTATTTAATAGCATCTCTGTAAAAACAAAATCAATAATCCAAGGATTAGCACTTGGTCCTTTTTCGATTTCCCATTCGATTAATTTATAAAATTTTGGTTCGGCTAAAGAATATTGACCAGAACGAAATAGAGAAATCGTTTCATTGCCTAGATAAAAAAACTTGTTATACTCTTCTGTTACCTGATTGTATAATTCTTGATATATTATTGCAGATTTTTTGTAATTTTCAACTCCTCCTTTATCACTTAAACTATAAGCTAGTTCTTTTTTCTCTTTTAAGCTAAGTGAGTCCAAGTTCATTGAATTCAGTAAATTAACCTCATTCTCTTTGAAGATAACTAGTTCTAGAGTTTTTTGAAGTTCGTTTTTAAATTGAGTTTTTGAATTAGTATTCAGTTCATATTTGCTTATCAACTTTTCGCAAGTGTTTATTGTTTTTCTTAAATCATCTACGTGAATATTCTTGGCTTCATTAAATAGAACATAAGCGTAACAAAAATCTAAGTCAATATTTGAAGATGTTTTAGTTTTTTCTTTTTTTAATATTTCTGCAAGTAATGTCCAGTTGATTTTTTCCCGTTCAACCTCAAATAATTCTTGAATATTATTGGTCAGGTTTTTTAGTTCGAATGGATATTTGGTATTTATGGATTGCATAATTAATGCTTCTTGATTTTGTGATTCAGTATTCTCATTTTTACTTTTACAAGAAAGAAGAGTTAAACATATTGATACAAGAATGATTGTTTTCATTTCAATTTTTTTTTAATGTCTTGTCCTGAAATATGGCTACAGGTTAATAATTAATTTAAGCTGATAATTGATATACCATATTAGGTGTTTT
>CANLIE010000166.1 GCA_947491225.1 uncultured Cellulophaga sp. | reverse complement strand
TATCGAAAAAAGCAGAAAAAAACTAATGCTAACACCGTATATAATTTATTGCTAGTTCTAGCCTACTTACGAAAATCCTCGCGGACTTTCTATTCGATTTGTCTTTACTAAATTAGATGCTTAAAACACGCAACAAACCATATACAAACACGTTGTAGCCAATTTAAACTCACTCTTCTTAAATCGAAAATAAAATCAAGGAACTGTAACATTCTCAAAATAAAAACATCTTTAGTTGAATAACTAATCAAAATCCTAAAATGAAAAAATTATTAATTATCCTACTTGTGACTGTCTTATTCTCTTGTAATAACAATGAAAGCAAACAAGGAAACAAAAATCAAGTTGACACACAAAGTATTAGTGAAAACAAAATTAAAGTATTAAATATGGCGTCTTTCCATATGGGATTAACAAATGATGCAAATTCCGTAGAATATGATGAGAATAGTTTAAAAAGCATAAATGAAAACCATTCTATTGCTAAATTATTATCTGAATTTAATCCAACAGTAATAATAGTTGAAAGACAACCTAAATATAACGATAAGTTACAAAAAGAGTATATTAAATATAAGAATAATCCGAAAATGAAATTTAAGAGAACTTCTGAAATACAATTACTTGCATACGAACTTGGTAGAATCAGTAATGTCAATAAGATATATGGCATAGACCATAAAATGCCTTATAATTATATCTTAATAGATTCGTTGGCGAAAAATATGAATGAAAAAACATATTTAGACTTTATGGATTATTATGGACCAATTTCAGAAACTGAATATGAAAATGGAAATACTTTAGATAAATTAAAATTAGAAAATAAACCAGAATATTTAGACTATACAATAGCGTATAATGCAGATATAATGACTCATATTTCAACAGATAATAATTTTGAAGGAGCAGATGTTGCCACTGAATATTATAAAAGGAATTTGAGAATGTATTCAAATTTAAATAAAATACCATTGAAACAAAATGACAGAGTCTTTATACTTTTAGGGACAAGTCATTCTGCTTTTTTTAGAGATTTTATTAATAGAAGTCCAAAATATGAATTAGTAGATATATTTAAATACTTGAAATAAAACTGGCTACAACACCGTATATAATTTATTGCTGGCTTTTTGCTTACTTACGAAAGTCCTCACGGACTTTCGTGGTCGGTAATTATTTACTAAATTAGTTGCTTGAAACACACAACAAACCATATACAAAACCGTTACCTGCAAGCACCAAAAACCAACCACAAAAGTCAAACCCTCATTTGATTTATGATTTTGAATTTCTTCTTG
>CANLIE010000165.1 GCA_947491225.1 uncultured Cellulophaga sp. | reverse complement strand
TATTTTAGCCCCTAATAAGTTCGGAGTGTTATTTTAAATTTCAAACTTAATATATTTGAGATATGAAATACAAGAAATGGACCTTAGCTCAGAAGTTAGAAATTCTTACCATCTCTGAAGAGATAGGTGTCGTAGAAACCTGTCGTAAACACGGAGTTAGTACAGGTACTTTTTATAGTTGGAAGAAGAAACATGAGAGCCAAGGAGAAGCAGGCTTAAAAGTTAGCTATAACACAAAGAGTAAAGAACATAAGCAGGCAGAAGAAGAAAATAGAATACTGCGTAAACTTTTAAGCAATAAGGAAATTGAGCTAGAAGTCCAACGTGAGCTTTTAAAAAAAAAGTTTGGGACGTCCGATCCAAGAAAGATTTAGTTGATGTTATTTTTAAAAAATATAAGATTAGCAAAACCAAAATAATTAATATGGTAGGCATTGTTCATAGCAGTTATTACCGTACACCAAGCCTAGGAAAGAAAGGGAATAAACCTAGTAATCTTACCTTTCATAAGTTTAAAGGATTGGTAGGTCAAGATAGTGTAATTGAATCCATTAAAGAAGTTTTAAATCATGAATTCATAGACTGTGGTTATCGCTTAATGACTTCTTATTTACAGCGAGATGGGTATCTAATTAACCATAAAAAACTGTATCGAATTATGAAAGAAGAAGGTTTATTAAAGCTAGAAAACCGAATAAATAGAAGCGGTTCAGGTCGTAAATTTGTGAAATTTAGAAAAGTAAAAACCTCTAGGCCTTTTGAGTGCTTAGAAATGGACATAAAGATGGTTTGGATTCCAAAAGCGGGTAAAAACGCTTATTTATTATCTATAATAGATGTTCATACACGTAAAATATTAAAAGACTATTTTTCTTTTTCAATAAAACAAGATAAGGTGATAGCCTTTCTTTCGGATGTATTTTTAGAATACCAATACCCAGAAAGTGTTGTTATTAGAAGTGATAATGGAAGTCAGTTTATTGCTAAAAGTGTACGTGAGTATCTTGGACTAATAGGTGTTCAACAGGAATTTACACATGTAGCAACACCAGAAGAAAATGCCCATATTGAAGCCTACCATGGTATATTAAAAAAAGAAGTCTTTACAAGAGTGGACTATAGAACTTTTGGAGATATTGAACAAATACTAAAAAGATATGTTCTTTTCTATAACAATACTAGGTTACATGGCCTTTTAGGACGTATTACACCAATGGAAAAATGGAACGCTGATAAACACTTGATTTTATTGAAAAAATTAACCGCATAATTAATAATCGAAATTTAGAATAATACTCTTGTTTTATAGGGGTCAAAACA
>CANLIE010000164.1 GCA_947491225.1 uncultured Cellulophaga sp. | reverse complement strand
TCTCTTCTCTAAATTCTAAACGATGTTTTTGCTTATTAAATAGTGCTATTTGTGAATCTGGATTATATGTTTTAATACCCATTGTCTTGTTTCCTTTAGTTTGTCCGTTGCATTGGGTAAAAAGACTAATGAATAATGAATAGGCTATAAGTCGAAGCATATTAATTTTGTGTATCATTTGGTATTTCAATATTATAAAATTTACGGAACGCTAAAACTTTCTTATTAAAACTTTCTGTTTTCTCCATTAGTTCCAAGACTTCATTTAAGTTTTTTTCCATTTTATCAAAAGGCTTTTTAAGGCTATGAATTTCATCATTAATACTGTCTACGGATGGAGTGATTTCTTGTTTTTTAGTAACATTTTCTAATTCTTGAATAAATAGCTTATTTTTCTCGATAATTTTTTTGTAAGATTCGAGTAATTGAATACTTCCTGACCTTAAGCCAAAATCATTTTCTAGAGTATTAAGTTCTTGGATGTTTTTTAAGCTGTTGGCAATAGTATTATCAATTTTTCTAAACGAATCGGCAGTATCGTCTTTTGCCAATAGATTATCCAAAGAAAAATTTTCAAAAGTATTTACTGTATTGGTTACTATAATATTTAGGTATTCTTCCTTAGATACTTTTTTTTGTGAGAAACACGATATAAAACAAAATACTAAAAGTAAATAAATAATTCTCATTGGTTTTGGTTTAAAATGTGAATTTTTGTTTAACATATTCAATAGTTTTTTCTATACTCTCCGAAACTTCCAAATCTTCTTCCATTTCCTTTGCCTTTTCGTAGAATTTTTTTAGTTCACTCAGCTGGTCAGAGATATTTTCTAAAAATTTATGCTGGCTATGGTTGGTATGTTCTATATGGTGGTGATGTTCTTTTTGTAGTTTGTCTAAGAATCCTTTGTTTTGTGCATTTTGAACACTTCCAATGTGTGTACTTGCCCATTTCATAATAGTGACATTCATCCAGTCTACATCGGCAGGATGTGACAGATATTCTCTAGCTAGCTGAGTGTAATCATTAATTGTGATTGTGCCTTTTTTCAAATAATAATACTGCCTACCTAAATCCGCTACAGCAATCCGTGCTAAATTCCCGGCCAATAAATGTAAGGGGTGTTCCATATCATCTTTTGCTATTTGTGTATGGGTTGGATTGGTGTCTAATTTTTGTAGGTTTTGTGATTCTCTAATCCGCATGGCTACTCCATAAATAATATATTGTACTACCATTTTTACTACATTCATCAATGCTTTTTCTAAGCCATTAATTAGGTTAATTAACGTGAGTTCGACGTAAAAAGTGAATATTTTTCATAGAAAAAAGTAGAAAATTTAGTAAATTAAAGTTCTGATTTTCAATAAACTAAATATATTCTACTTATGATTTCTGACACTAAGATAA
>CANLIE010000163.1 GCA_947491225.1 uncultured Cellulophaga sp. | reverse complement strand
AATTAGCCATCCCCTGTTTTTTATTTGAACACTAAATTAAGTTGTCCTGATGGTTGTAAAGTATTAAGAATTTTCCATCTACTTTTAGTTGGCATCAATAGAATTGATACGACTTTTGATATTTTGTAGTAGATGAAATTAGTAAGTTCCCTAACAGTATGTTTGTTCAAGTAATTGTATCCTGAATCTAACAGTAGCTCAATATGTAAAGAAGCCAATTTTTTATAAATCATATACATCGCTACTGTAATGACCGCTAGCATTGATTGTAAACCATTGAAGGTTTTTATTTGGATATCTTCTAATCCATATTCTTGTTTTATATGCCTGTGATATTCTTCTATTTTCCAGCGTAATCCATATCCTTTGAAAGCCCACTTAGCAACTTCTATAGCAGATGGTAACTCACTTTTGACCAATAAATAACATAATTGCCCACGTTCACCTCTTGATACCACTAACCATAATGGATATGTGTGCCCTTTCACCTTATAACTTATTGGTATAGCTCCTAAATCATAAGATCTTACAACAGGTTTGTCTTTCTTTATTTTAGTAACCTTTTGTGAGATACAAAACTCCACCTTCTTCGCTAATGTAGCTACTGAGTATTGATCTGTTCCATAATAAAGTTTGGTGTTTCTTTTCAATCGTATAATAGATTGAGAACACTCCGTTATAAAAAAATCTTTTAATATAGTGTTGTCTGCACCCCTGTCAAAAACCCAACAACTCTTCTCGGGAAGATATCCTTTCACTTGACTAACGGCTTTTTTGATCTCATTATTGCTACTTAAAGCCCCCATTTGATAACTATAAGCTTTGCTATAGAGAGGTGTCATTTCTTTATCACCATTAATAGCATTAATATTCAAAACATTATATCCAAGACCTATAGCCCCTGTATCACCATTCTTTATGAACTCTAATCCTTCCATATACTTGGCATATGTTTTACTAATATCTGTGCCATCCATAATGATGAAATCATCTTTTGTAACTCCACAAGAAACGTTCTCTAAATGATTGATCAAAACACTATCAGCATAATCTTCTTTTAAATATTGAGCAGATAGGCGCTTTGCAACATCCTTTAACTTTAAAGACTCACGAAGGGAAGCTGCTATTTGATTGATAAATACAGATTTGGATTTTAAAACACCTAAAACCATATCTTTTAAGCAACGAAGTTCTGGTTTGGTCATATCAGTAGCTGTTGAAAAATAACTACTCATTTGGGTTTGCACTCTTTTTGTTAGTATATTGCTCATCGAACTGTTTTTAAGGTTGTATCCTGTTTTTTTTGCAATTACAAAATACACCTTTTAAACAGTTTTCGTGTTATAAAAACACTCAAATTATCAGTGAAAACAAGACTTAACGAATATTAGTAACCTATTTTCAGGGGATGGCTAA
>CANLIE010000162.1 GCA_947491225.1 uncultured Cellulophaga sp. | reverse complement strand
ATTCCGCTTTAAATAACTTTTGATTTAAACCCGAAATTTGAGGTTTTGCAATGTCCTTTAGCATTAAAGCTAACGGTCTTGTGTATGAAACGTAGCGTATAAATAAACACTAACTTTTCAGATTTAGCACGAGCCGAATTTTTTATTTTTATGTTTAATTTTCTTCTTTCAAATATAACCAAATGAAAAATTTGGCGTACTTTGTAAATATACATGAACCTCTCGAAAAGCCTATAGCAGCTATGTTTTATACACGTTGTTGTGCGTATGTGCTTTATTCAATCAGTTCAAAATCTACTTTATTAAATTCCTTTCCATTAATGATTATTGACAACTGATGTTTACCTAGATGAAATTTTCGAGTTGTAATTATCTTGAAAGATTGTTTTCGATTAATTATTGTCGTTGAATTTTTAGGATATTCCTTTTCACTTATTTTAAAAACTTTTTTTGATAAAGTCCCATTAGCCTTTTGATAATATATTCCATATTCTAGTCTTATTTTTGAAGCTAAATCACTTGTATTTTCTATATTAAATGTAAATTCTAAAAATGTTCCTATTTTTACTTTAGGCGTAATTGTTTTTAGATTATTAATTTTTATTTCCTCAACAGAACCAAAGCCAAACAATTTTAAAACATTTAAATCTCCTTGCTTTAAAAGCGTTCTACACGCGTGTTTAATAACCCAATCTGTTTCCGTAGTTTTTCCTTGCCAATTTTTGACTAGCTTAATAACGGTATTTGGATTGTCTTTTGAAATATCATTTAAATTATTTGCAACACTTCTTCTTACAGTTTCTGAGGTATCATTTTTTAACCGTTCAAGAATAGGAATGATTGGGTTAGGATTATTTTTTAATGACGGAATCGCCATTGCCCAAGGTAATCTTGGTCTACAGCCCTCTGTTGCAAGTCTCCTAACCATATGATGTTTATGCTTTGACCATACTTCCATTTGGTTTATCATTTTAGTTTCATATTTAATGATAAATGGTCTAACAGCGAATTCACAGCTTGTAAATTGTGTTACTCGTTCAAAAGCTTTAATTGATTCATTATAATTTTCTACACCATATAACTCAATAAAATCTGAAAGGAACATAAATTCAATACTATTTTCCTTAATTCCATCTTCTTCAAATTGATGAATTAGTCTTAAAATAGTATCTATGTTTATTTCAAAATTTTCAGACAAATGATTTTTCAGAACTATTGAAATGTGCCTCATTCTTTGTTTTAATTCTCGTTTAGTCCATTCATTATCATAGATACATTCTAAAAATGATTTTTTATCAAAATCAGGTTTTATTTGCGATAATGTATTGGTAAAAGTATCAAAGAATTTTTGATTGTAAATGTTTTTAAATAATTCAGCCATTATTATTTATAGTGATTTTTTTGCATTACGCACAACGGTCTGGTATAACCGTCAGTTACGGGTTAATATGCGTTAATTTCGGTTTAGCACTGGCGTTAGCAATTCCGAG
>CANLIE010000161.1 GCA_947491225.1 uncultured Cellulophaga sp. | reverse complement strand
GTGTAAAAACTTATGCGGAAACAAATTTGAATATGTTGCCAATAAGCGAAAACTCATAAATGATGGTTTATCAAATCAAAACGTTCCTTGGCACATCGGAAAATGCCGTTAAATCTCAAATATACGTAGCATTAATAAATTACCTGTTGTTACAACTAATTGTAAGAACTATAGCTAAGAAAAAACATGCATTTTCTAATTTCGTGGAAAAAACAAGGATATGTTTGTGTTTTTATCTCAGCCTAGATTATGTGTGCAATCAAATTGATGCTAAGTCCAAAAAAGGAAAACCTCCAAATCAACCAAAAATCGAGTTTCAAAAAGACTTATTTTCATCAAAAACATAGAAAAACAACCTGTTTACTAAAAATGACAAAGGGTTCTTCTCTATTTTGAAAAACTTTCGGATGATTGCGAAAAGGAATACATTTTTTTTAATTTTATGTATCTTTAATACATAAAAAAACCTAAACTTAACTACATTTAACCCTTTGTTGTATGTTATTTTAAACAGTATTAAAACTATGAATAAAAAAAATAAAGTAATAAGTACAATACTTGGAGAAATTGAATATTGTTCTATTGGAAAAGGAATCCCAATAGTATTTATACATGGGGGGCATTCAAATTGCAATGAAACACTTTGCCATAAAGGGTTTAATTTAGATGAGTTTCAATTAATTACTCCTTCACGTCCAGGATATGGAAATACTCCATTAGATAATAACAAAAGCCCTAGACAAGCTGCTGATTTAATAATAGAATTATTAAAATACTTATCAATTGAAAATGTAATTATTTATGGAATTTCTGCGGGTGGATTAACAGCAATTGAGTTAGCAGCTAATTATCCAAATAAAATAAGTAAACTAATATTAGCATCTTCTATTTCAAAGAAATGGCTCAGCAAGAATGAAAAAACATATAAAATAGCGAAAGTAATCTTTAATCCAAAAATTGAAAAAGTTGTATGGGGAGCAGTTAGACTCTTTTCAAAGAGTTTTCCAAATATGATAGCAAAGAGTTTTTATTCACAGTTTTCAAAAAATCCAATTCATAAATTAAAGAAAAAAGATGTAAAAGAATTGTTTTTTACATTAGAGCATTACAATTCCAAAAAGGGATTTTTAAATGATATTGATCAAGATATTAATGATGACGTAATTAGAAAAATTAAATGCTCAACCCTAATTATTCATAGCGAAAATGATAATAGTGTATCATTAGAACATCCTAAATATGCTAGTAAAATGATTAAAAATTCAAAATTAGAAATTCTTCAAAATGAATGGGGACATTTATTTTGGATTGGAGCTGACTCAAAAAAGGCAATAGAAAAGACATTAGAATTTATTAAAAACTGAAATAGTTAACACACATAAAAGATTAGGAATAATAAATCAAAAAAAAATGTATTGAGAACTAATTTTCTTTTGGAAATTTTTAATACAAATTTATTATTTAACGTGAGTTCGATTTAAGCTATTGCGATATTAGGCAAAAATCTTTGAATTTTAATACTTGGTTTTGCATCTAA
>CANLIE010000160.1 GCA_947491225.1 uncultured Cellulophaga sp. | reverse complement strand
AAACATAGAAAAACAACCTGTTTACTAGGAATGACAAAGGGTTCTTCTCTATTTTGAAAAACTTTCGGATGATTGTGTTAGAGCGGTTTATAATCTTGGAATCTGGTTATTCATAAAAATATTTTAATAGTCCTTCTTTTGTTAACGAGATTACCACATTGTCCTTATAGGTAATGCTTCCTAAATTTTCGGTATGCGTATAAGACAGTTCCCAAGTAACGCCAGCATCTGTAGTTTTATAAATTTTATTTTCTGAAACGCCCCAACCTTCATTTTGATTTTTAAAGGCAATGTCATAAAAATTCGGCGCATTGGTTTTTAGGGTCCATGTACTACCTCCATCAATTGTGCTGTATAATTTTACGGTTTCGGCATTATCTCCTGTTGCGGTATCTGTGGATAGAAGTAAAAACCCGGTAGCGGCATCTACAAATTCAATTTCAAAGACAAAAGGGAAAAATTCTGTTGAATTACCAGGGATTATAGTTTCTTGCCAAGTAGCACTTTTTCCGTTTTTATATAAAACAACTGGGTTTTTTTCCAAGCTGTTTCTGCCTCCTACCCAAACATGGTTTTCATCTAAAGCAAAGAATGAGCGTAATTCATTGTTGTTGGAGCTGTTATTATAAACTTCTGAAAAGTTGACACCGTCTGTTGTTTGGTAAATGACTTTGTCGGAAAATGCGGCAATTCCTGTTTTCATGTCTTCGGACACATATAACCCACAGTTTATCGTATTTTGCTTATCGGGATTTATAAAAATCGTATTGTTGATTAAAGTAGATCCTCCGACAGGTATTTTATTAATTCGTGCAAAATCCGCCCAACCTTCATCATTAATTGTAGCGTAGAATGCCCCATAAAAACCAACAGAAGCCCAGTCTTCCCAAGTGATACCACCATCTAAAGTGCGGTATGTATGGCCACCACCACCATTATCTTTTACAGAGAAATAATAACGTAAACCACTTATTTGTTGCGTTTTAAACAATGGCTTTCCTTCAGTCCAAGGAACAGCATTGGGTGTAAGCTCCCATTCACCTATCTTTTTAGGTAAAACAGCAATGTTGCCATTATAATCATTTTGATAGGTACTTGTAAGATTGGTATTTGCTATTTGAATTTTAAGTACAGGAACCAAATTTGTAGTTTTTGGTAATTTTAACCGTATTTCTGATGAAGTAGCGCTTATTATTTCGGCTACAATGTCATCAAAAGAGATATTGACTTCTGCCTTATCTTCTGAGAAATTAGTACCTAAAATAGAGACTGTTTCTCCAGAATACCCCAAATCTTTGGAATAGGATGTAATAGTAGCATTCTTAATCTCTACTGGCGGTTCAGTAGTATTATCTTTACTACAACCAAATAAGAAAATGATTGCTAGGATTGAAGGTGAGAATAATTTTATGCTTTTTGTCATTCTAAATGTAGTATAAATTTTAATTAACGAAATTATCTTTGAAAGATTGTGGAAAATATAAAAAAATTGAATATCCGTTTTCACACCTAATCATTCATAATTACAGCAATGACTAGCCTATCAAAGAGTTTGTCTTCAAAATATCTTCGATTGAGTTTATAAACAAATTCATTGAGATAT
>CANLIE010000159.1 GCA_947491225.1 uncultured Cellulophaga sp. | reverse complement strand
TGTAACGTCTAATTACTTTGTCGTTTTTATACATAATGTTTAAAATTATGTAGCCTTTATTCAGGACGGGTCATAATGTTTGCTAACGTGTTTGTATATGGTTTGTTGCGTGCTTTAAGTACCTAATTTAGCAAATAAAAACTGAATATAAAATCCGCGAGAATATTCGTAAGTAGGCTAGAACTAGCAATAAATTATATACGGTGTTGCCAGTAGTTTTTCATTCAAATTTGTTTTAAAATAAAAGCTATTAATACCAACACAAATAAATAAGTAACATTTCCTAAAGAATATGCTAAAAGTGATTTTAAATAATTTTTAATTTTGTTTTCTCCAAAAAATTGGCCAATCCCCCAAATGATATAAATGAAATAAATGAAACTACCTATAACTCCTATTAGAGGACTATTAAAAATAACTGCCAAAGCAAGAAAAGTTCCGAAAATTATAAACGCTTCTCCCAATATAAAGGATAAAAGAATTAAAATTTCGTAATGATTATAATTTGATTTTTTATAAAATAACTTAATCCAAAAGCTAATAAATACACCCATTATTAACTGTGAATAGCCCAGATTTTTCTGCGTCCAATCACCAATTTCTTTAGACCTTAGTCTTCCTCTAAATCCTTCAATTTTATCAATATTAAAAAAGCTAAAATTAATATCTAATGAATTTATTATAAATGAAAAAATTAAGGAAACGAAGATTAGAAATATAATTGGCTTCACAAACTTTTCCCTATTTTCAAAAATATATTCTCGAACTGTTTTCCCTGGTTTAAGCAACAAGTTTTTTATAGTTAAGAATAACCCCTTTTCTAAATTAAGAAGACTGCGAATTTCAGTGTATAAATATTCTTTATCAATTCTTTTTAATTCAGAATTAATTTTCTTTTTTTCTTTAAAATCTGTAGTCGATTTTTTAGTCATTTTATTTTATCAAGTAACAATGTCATAATTACTGGTAACGGTCACGTATAAGCGCAGTTACGGGTTTAAAGTTACTAAATTTTGATTAAGCACAGACTTTAGCAATTCCGAGTGGATTCGGACGTAGTCGAATCCGCCGTAATTGCGTTTATACATTGTTAGCTTTAGTGCTTAATTGATTTTTCATAGTGATAGTGTTCGCTTTGCTAAATCCAAACTTTTTATAGAACTCTTCCAAATCGGGTTTAGTATTTAAAAATATTTCATCAATCCCATTTAATTGTTTTAATATATTTTCAACAATTACTTTTCCAAGTCCTTTTTTTCGATAATCATTGTCAATAATTACGTCATCAACTAAAGCACGATAAATTCCATCAGATATTGCTCTTCCAAATCCAATCAGTTCTGAATTTCTACGAATTGTTACGAATACATTCAGGTTATTCAACATTTTTCTTATGTCCTGACTTTTTCGTTTAGAAGCCCATGTTGTCTGTGAAAAAAGACTTTCTAATTCTTTTTCAGTAGGTAACTCTTTTGTATTGATTTCAAACTCCATAATCTAAATCCAATTTTTTGAATTCTGTGTTGGTTTTTCTCGCATTAAAGCTAACGATTAGTATATGGCAAGTAGGGCAGTAGAAAGCGATAAACTTTCGAGTTTGCATTGAGCCAAAACGTTGTATTT
>CANLIE010000158.1 GCA_947491225.1 uncultured Cellulophaga sp. | reverse complement strand
AGATGGTATCATTACATGGGTTTTTGAAGAAAACAGTTTTATACCCACCGCAAAGTTAAAAGGAGACAAAAAATTTAGTATATTAGCAGACCATTTGGGTACGCCCACACACATGTATAATGAAGAAGGCGAAACCACTTGGGAGCGTTCTTTGGATAGCTTTGGTAGGTTAAAATCTGGGGATTATGGTAGTTGTCCGTTTATGTATCAAGGACAATATTATGATACCGAAATGGAACTAGCTTACAATTGCTTCAGGTACTACGATGCGGAAAGCGGAAGATATATTTCCGTTGATTCGATTGGGTTGTTGAGTGATGAGTTTAATTTTTATACTTATATAAAAGATAGTAATTCATATGTTGATGTTTATGGATTATCAGGATTTATGTATAACAATCTAGAAGTAGTAAATAAATAATAGAAATATTCTGTTTAATAATTAATTTATAATTTTCTTAAATTTAAAAATGCCAATATTATACATCGTAATAGGGATAATTATCTTAGTTGTAGTTTTTTTTATTTTTTATGTTTCTAGATTTTTTAAATCAGTTAGAATCAAAAAAAAATCTTCTTTGTCTATGGATTATCAAAAATTTGTAGCAGCAGGAGCTAATTTATCATCTCAAAATGGAGCTTATTTAAATGAGCTGACTACAGGTTTACATAAAGTAATCTTAAAAAGAACGGTAAAGAATGCTTGGGGAGAGAATGATAAAACTGAGGTGCTAAAAATCGTAGATAAGTTTATAGAAAATAAGTTTGATTATGTTAATTTAATTTATAATGCACGGCTAGACGCAAGTAGAAACATAGAAGGCTCCATAAAACACCAATTAGCTTTAAATAAAGAAGAATACAATATATCTAATGAGGAGGAATTTGATGATTATTGTTTGGAGCTACAAGATAATTATCATGAGATTATTTCTATAGAAAATCGATTGCGAGAAGATGATCTTTTAAGGGATAGTATGAAATTAAAAACTTTGAAGGGCTATAATCTTTCTAGAGTTATTAATTTAGCACGCTGGTATTATGATTTACAAGTGCTTAGTAAAGAAGAAGCATTGAGTATTATAAACAAAGCCTATTCATTACTTCATTCAGCATTTGATTCTTGGCAAGAATTGTCTGTTAATTACATTGGCGGTCGTGTTTTATGGTTTAAAGATTTTGGAGATTTTTATGATACTCAAGTATATACTCAAAAAGAATTGCTTAAAAATGAGAATAGTCCATGGGTAAATATTAAATGGTAATTTATTATATTATTTTACTATGTAAATCCCTCATTCGGTTATCGTATATACTAGTGCTAGTTTGTAATTAATATCGAGCATAATTAAGCAAAAAAAGATCCCAATCCCCAAGCTAGTTCACGCTCAATGTCATTAAGTTAAGGTTTTTTTAAAATGTTATTTTTTTGATTTTTAGTTGCTTTAGGTTTAATTGGTGTTAGATATTTTCTTGCCGGCTCTGCAAAGTTTCCTGACTTCACGGAACAACTAAAAAACGAAAATAAAAAGAAAACAGCGCTTAGAGTCAGGGCAGAATCATACTTTTTTTCACAAAACAAACACTTATTTAGTTGATTATTAATTGTTTAAGGTTTAATTTA
>CANLIE010000157.1 GCA_947491225.1 uncultured Cellulophaga sp. | reverse complement strand
AAATCCGAGTCTTTGTGATTTAAAAATATAGTCTTTTTCCAATTTTAGTTCAATTTTTCTTAAATGTGTGGCAACGTTGATGTATAAGATTAGTTGCGTGGTTTAAGCACTAAAGTTAGCAAATAAATCACGGATAGAAAGTCCGCGAGGACTTTCGTAAGTAGGCTATTACCAGCAATTAATTTTATACGGTGTTGTGTGTAGTTATTTTTTAATTTCCATCAAATAATTTTTCATCTAAACGAGAAAAAACACTTCCCATTCTGCGATATTTCATTTTTTTTCCATCGACACAAAGTATGTACATTCCATTTCCTCTTTGTTCAGAAATTCTAATTAGAATTACTTTACTTTCTTCAACATCATTTTCAACCGCTACGTGACTTTTCAAATCATCTGTAGTTGCATCAAATTTCTTTAACCATCTCAAAACTTTTTTACTGCTTTTAGGTTCTTTGAAATCTTCGGCTAATACACAATTAGTTTGTTTGATTTCATTTTTTTTGTCTGATTTGTTCGATTGAGAAAATGCAATCGAAGATGCCAATAGTAAACATATGAATAAACTTTTTTTCATTTTTTAAAATTTAGTTATTAATCATTTTTGTTATTCTTCTTTTTTCCATTCATCTATTATAAAAGGATGATGTTTTTTTTCTGAAAATATTTTCACTTTTTTTTCTTCTCTAATTCCAACACTTAAATGATTATTAGTCAAATCATATGTTACAATGAAATTTGTCCAATTACAATTATGTTGCTCACAACCTTTAATAATATAAATTTCATTTTTAAATTCAATTGGTGTTTCAATATGCCAATAATCAATAAGAAAATCATATCTATTTCCAATTAATTTTTTGAGTCTTTTTAAAAAAATAGGATTTTCAAATAACTTAACATCTGATGGATATTTTCCTACTGACGATTTAAATAATTCTAAACTCTTTTTTTTCTCTAACTTTATTTTATTATCCGTTTTCTGTATAGTATTTTTATATTGTTCCTTTTCCTTTTTAGGTTCTGTGAAACAAGATGAAAGGCTTAAAAACAGAATTATATATAATGTCTTTTTCATTTTATGAAACTTTTATTTTTACATATGTAAAAAACATTAATATTACAAATATGCCTAAACTAATATATAATCCATATTTATAATCTTCAATTGTAGATTTTGTATAATAATAGCTTTTGTTTGAATATTTGTGGAAATCTCCATAAGAAAAATAAATATCTTTTACTTTAAATCCATTTCCATTTGTTCTAATTTCTTTTCCAAAAAAGGTGGAATATATTATCGTGTTAAGATTTGCTGTTGTACTTATATCTCTTGTGAAACTTGGTTTGTTATTTCGGTTTGTCGTTTGTTCTTCTAAAAAACTAAATTTTCCATAATGTTCTAATCCGTATAAAATTGCAAAACCTAAAATAAAAGAAAATATAAATTTTAAGATTGTTGTTTTTTTTATTTCTACCGTTTTTGTCATATTTTTTTAGAAACTATTTTTAATTGAATTAGCAATGTTTATCGTGGTTCACTTTAATTACACACAACGGTCTTGTGTATGGTTAGTTGCGTGTTTCAGCAACTAATTTAGTAAACAAAAACGAACGCGAGAAAATTCCGA
>CANLIE010000156.1 GCA_947491225.1 uncultured Cellulophaga sp. | reverse complement strand
AAAACATAAAAATTCGGCTCTGTGTTCATCCGAAAAGTAGTAACTTTTTAAACGCTACGTTTCATACACTAACCGTTAGCATACATTAAAATATGATTTACGAAATTATACATAACAAAAAACATGGATTTGTTAATTCATTGGGTAGAATTCAAATTTTACCCAATTTTGATAAGGTAGGTGATTTTTCTGAAGGCTTAGTAGGTGTTTTTAAAGAATCTGTTACAAAAATAAATTCGGAAAGCCAATATGTACATTTTTGGTATATAAATTCAAATGGTGAATCTGTAATTCGAAACGCAAAATTTGATTGGGGTCAACCGTTTTCTGAAGGTTTTGCTTACGTTAGATTTAAAGAAAATGGTAAATGGGGATTTATTAATTTAGACGGAAAGACAATTATTGAACCAAAATATGAAGATAGTTATTCCTCAGGTTTTAGCGATGGACTTGCCAATGTTCGCGAAAATGAAAAACACGGATATATCAATAAAAAAGGAGAAGTTATAATTCCATTTATTTATGATTGGGGATATAGATTTAATGATGGATATGCTATTGTTAAACAAGGAAGTCGAAAATTTTTTATTGATAAAAAAGGTAGTATACTAAAAACGGAGAAATGTACAGTTGTTGAAACAATCAATGGTGGATTTAAAGAAGGGCTAGCTGTAGTTAAAGTAAAGAAAAAATATGGATTGATAAACCTTAGTGGTGATTTTGTTATTTCGCCTAAATACGATGATCTTGGGGGTTATAACCATGGTATATGCTCGTTTAAGATAAATGGTAAATGGGGATTCATGGATAAAACTCAACAAATATTTATTAAACCCAAATTTAAAGATGTCGGATATTTCCAAGATGGTATTGCCCCAGCAAGTTTAAATGGTAAAAAATGGGGGTTAATTGATTTAGATGGTGAATTTATAAAAGAACCTGAATTTGATCAAATTTGGGATTTTTCCAAAGGAATGACTCATGAACTCTCTAAAAGTAATAAATGGACATTAGCTCGTTGCATTAAGAATAGACAAGAGTATTATATCAATTCGAAATGTGAAATAGTATGTGAGATAGAACCTAAACTTGAGAAACAAAAGCTGAAAAATGAGCAATTAAAATCTGCTTTTTCGGCAAAGGGTGTTCAGGAAAAGGATGTTTGGACTAAAGCGAAATGGAGTTACGATGGATTTACAATTACAAAAAAGGGAGCAATTAAGCCTATATATTTTGTTCTAAAATGGTTAAAATCTAAAGACCTTTTAACGAATGAAGGACTTGAATGCTACAAGGATAAAAATAACTTAGATATAGGATTGTACAGATTTATGGTTAAACCCGAAGCTGCATTTTTTTTAGATAGATTCTATCACCTATGGTATGATCTTGAAGATATAGCTAATTTTGAAATAGAACCAGAATTAAAGTTTAAGGAGGATGAAAATCTGGATGAGTATTGGGAATATTTTACCAAAAATAAATGAAAACGAAATGCTAACAATGTATAACAAATCATTGCCGCCTTTCGGCAGGCAACGATTGTTATACGAACCGTTGTATGCAATGCCGAAAAAACACCTGTAATAAATGAAAATGAGCCAGTTTTGGATTAGAGTTTTGGGAATTTTT
>CANLIE010000155.1 GCA_947491225.1 uncultured Cellulophaga sp. | reverse complement strand
TCCGCTTTAAATAACTTTTGATTTAAACCCGAAATTTGAGGTTTTGCAATGACTTCTAGCATTAAAGCTAACGGTCTTGTATAAGATTAGTTGCGTGTATTAAACACCTAATTTAGCAAATACAAACCGAATAGAAAATCCGCTAGAATTTTTGTAATTAGGGCATCACAGCAATTAATTTTATACGGTGTTGCCAGTAGTATTTATTTAGTAATACTTTTTAATTCACAGTCAAAAATCTCTTTCTTAAAACTACTTACTGATTGTCTTTCAATTCTGTTATCATAGACGGTAATTCTTCCTTTTTTAAACGGTACTACAATTTGGTTTTTATTATCAATAATAGCATATTTATCATCTTTTTGAACTAAATATTTTGTTTTTTCACAGGGCCATACCTCTAAATAATCATAAATGATAGGTACAATTTGTTCCTCTTTTAAATTTATTATACCATACTTGTTGCTTAATTTGACTACAAACAAATTTATTTTATCATCAAAGTAAATCTTATCATATTTAAATGGAAAAATCAAGTTAAAAGTAGTGTTGTCTATTAATGTTTCTTTATTTTTTTTTTCTAATCTTGAGTAAAATGGTAGAAGAACAAACTTTTCAAAAGAAAACTCTTGTAACATTTTTTTATTTTTCAAATTGTAAAAATGTTTAAATTGATTAACACCTACAATTAGATAATCACTATTGGCAAAATCAACAGACTCAAATTGTAAAGGAGCTTTTATTTCGTTTTTCAAGTCAACGGCTCCCCATTTATTATTATCCCTAACAAAGAGGATATAATCAAGCTTAGAGTTTGGATAATAATTTTTCATCTGAATTTCGTTGTATTGGGGATGAAAAATAGTGTTTGCTGATTTGTCTAAGATGCCTAATTTTCCATCTTTTTCATACACGTAATATTTTTTATTTGTCCAAAAGGTCTTATCAATCAATATCTGGTTTTCAGTTATATTATCACCTATTAAAAAATACTTTTTACCACTTGCACTTAACTCAGCAATCCCTTTTTCTATCAGAATCGCATCATATTTTACATCAGCTATTTCTTTAAAATCTCTGTTTAAAACACCTATTTTATTATTTTTTTTAACTATGAAATTGGAATTAAGTTCTTTAGATACAGAAATGTTATCATATAATGTGGGTACATTAGATTTGTCATAAATATTGTAAATACCAATTTTTTTATTCTTTTCAACTAGCCAATATTTTAAATTAACGTTATTTAATTTATTAAATTGAACAGGGATAAGTTCTTCACCAAATATGGAATACATACCATAAAAACTTCTTTTTTTTAATATTACATACCTCGTATTTTCATATACGCCTATACTATCAATACCTTTCAGAAGTATTTGTCCATTTATATTCTTTATTGAATATTTATTTTTTTCCTTAAAAATCTCAACTTCACAACATTCTTCGACACCAATGTCTTGTGCATAAAGTGCACTTAAAAAAAAACTAAAAAAGAGTGTAAAAAAGACTTTCATTTTTGATTTTTTATATTACTGGCAACGTGTTTGTGTATGGTTAGTTGCGTGTTTAAGCAACTAATTTAGTAAACAAAAACGAACGCGAGAAAATTCCGAAGGAATTTTCCAAATAAGCAACTACCAAAGCAA
>CANLIE010000154.1 GCA_947491225.1 uncultured Cellulophaga sp. | reverse complement strand
GTATTTTTTATTTGCAAAACTAAAATACGGGATTCTCAGGCTACTTTTTTAATACGACTTTCGGATAGTTGTGAAAATAACTTAAAAAACCTTGAACCGAGATTAGAATGGTATGAGGAAAGAGATTCGCTTATAAAATTGGTCAAAGAGCGAAAGCTAAATTTTAAGGACTACGAAAAAAATGAAGATTTATTAACACTTATTAATTTTTACGTTTCATTAAGAATAGAAAAAAGTGGATACTTAAAATTAAAAAATTATTTAGGTCAAACGGATTCAAAATATGATTCAATACTACCAAAACTTAATGTACTATATGACCAAATCTTGCCTATAAATGAAAGGTATGAATTAGTTATGGAGAACTTCAACCATAGAATGCACGAAAGATGGGCTCAGAAGTATGACTGGTTTTCTGAACCTAGAGATTTATCAAATAAGAAAGAATTGAACACTTTTTGACTAGTAAGGAATATCAAAATGACGTTAGGCTATATTCAATGTACAGTAAGGACAATTATGTTGCAACACTTAAATATATTGAAAGAATTTCGAAGTCAATATTAGATGAAATTAATAACCTAGCGAAACAAAAACGGTAGCCAACACGGTGTATAAGTAATAGCGGTTTAAGTGATAAAACGAAAGTATAAATATAAAACAAAGGTCAGTGCAAAACTGAAAAGTAAGTGTGTATAAATCCGCTACTACTCATACACGAGACCGTTGTTGTGCGTCAGTTTGCCAAACCAATAAACTTGTAGAAATTAATGAAATATATTTTCTTATTTATAATCATATTACTCACGAATTGTACTCAAAAAAAGAAAATTGAACCACAAAAAAGATATGCAGTCGACTACGCACTACAAACGTTTTCAGAGTTTCATAAAGAAAATGATACAATAATAAAAACATTTGAAAAGTGCATTAATTCAAGTAAGTTTAATGAGTATAGTCAATATTGGCGAGAATCTGATACTTTGATATTTAAATATGCCTATGTCGATTTATGGTTTACAATTGCAGATTATTATCCTACATATATTCCGACAATTATGTCGATACAAGAAAAAGCAAAAAATAAGTATTTAGTTAAAATAGCAGTAATGGGTTCACCCGAAGGATTTAATTCTTTAAATGTTATCTATAATTTTTATGCCTTTCGAGAAAAGGAAGGAGATTTTAAATTTGAAAATGTCATTACAGAAAACCTTAAACAATGGAATACAACAATAATTGAGAATATTAAATATATCTATCCGCCAGAAAAAGAACTGAACCAGATTGAAATAAAACAACAAATTGAATTTGAAAATGAATTAATCTATAAATTTGATTTTGACAAGATTAATTATACTTATATAAGTTGCAACTCTGTTTATGATTATATGAAATTAAGAGGTTTTGACTATGAAGATTCAATGTTTTTAAATAATCAAAAAGGTGGAGAGGCTTTTTCAAGTCAAAAATTAATTTTTTCAGGTAACAATTCAGAATTTTATCCGCACGAGTTAGTACATCTCTATACTCATAAATATTTTAAGAATATTAACCCAACTATTAACGAAGGATTGGCTACTTATCTTGGTGGTTCAAAAGAATTAATACCATTTCTTAATTAAAAACACTGTTATAATTATTTACTAAGTATTGATATGCTGTAATGCTTTTAACTTTTT
>CANLIE010000153.1 GCA_947491225.1 uncultured Cellulophaga sp. | reverse complement strand
CTTGATTTTCTTCTTTATTCGATAAAGTATGGTAATACGCTTGATCTTTGCAAAATGCGGGGTTAAACAAATTCTCGCCCTTTGTGATATTTATAAAACCGCTTAAATATTCATGCACAACTCCCCAATCGTAATCGTTATCAAGATAATTCTCTTTTAACCATTCATCATTTTGGAACTGATTTATAGAATCTTTATCATTTTCGGATAAGCTCCAAAGTATTGTAATATGAGAAATTTGATTATACAATTCTGTTAGATTTTGAGGAAAAACAACCAAAAGTTCCTTTTGTAATTCTTTAGCATCTATTTCAGCAGATATAACAGATGTTTTAGGAGTAGTAATTTTAATAGGACTATCTCCTAGTTCCTCAAATATTAACTTTTCATCAAAAAAATCAAAAATATTTATCATAACATTTTATTAGTAATTTATTGTTATTTTGTCTAACAATTCACGTAATTTACCAAAAGCACTATTAAACGCATTCATATCTGAATATAGGCTTTCTACAACAGCTTCTATATTATCATATCCGCCAGATAATCTTCCTTATAATCCAGTACCATTAGTCCCTCCTTCTGCTACTGCCTTAGAATTAGGAGCACTAGCCATTGCATTATAAAATAATCTGCCTGACTTTCATATTCTTTAACAAAATCTCTCATCTCATACTCTTTATCAAGCATAACCTTTTTATTACAATGGAAAATTGTATCTTTCTTCTCTTAATTTTTTATAATCAATCATTCTTACTATTATTATCATCAAAGACACTTCCTCGTATTTTTGTAATGCTACTACTTACGAAGTTACATACTTCATCAAATGTTGTTTTCTTCTTACTCTTGTCACCACTAGTTATAAACTAATGGTAGCGGGGGTAATTATCTATTGTTTATCTATTCGCAATGATTCGTATAACTCAATAAACTTATCATAACTAAAATCGGGAAATAATTTTGGCATTACTTCTTTAAAATTCTTTGTTTCAAAACTTTCTGAACCACTCAAATAACCTAAAATTGCTTTTTGCCAATATAAGAAGCCTTTAGTTTCTCCTAAAAGTTTCATATACCCTTCAAAATCTATATGTATAAGGATATGTTTCATTTTCAAAATCAAAATAATGCATCCCTTGTAGCTCTGGATGATTGGTATAAATCCCCACGCAAGCTTCATCAACAAAAAAATCGATAATGTAAAAATCTCGTAAAGCTGAATCTTCTGGTGTATGATCAAAATACACTAAATCTTTTCCATCTATAAAAGCATCATTGGTTTTTAAAATATTTATTGAACCATTATTATCAGGATTATCATCTATAGTTTCCCATTTTAATAAAAAACTATCCATTTTATTATAAAAATCAATCAGCTTTTCATCAATCTTTTCTTTTGAAAAGCTCTTCCCTCTTCCCGTATACATATCCTTAACTATTACATTCTTATTATCCTCAAAAGGATCAAATGTAAATTCATCTATAAAACTTAAGTAGTCCATTTATGAAAAATTTATTAAACCATTTTCGTACCAATAATCAACTATATTTTCTCCATTTTTAGTCATAGATTCAAGCTCACTAACTTTAGCTTTTAATTGATTACGATTACGATATGTTCTATTATTAACGTGAGTTCGACGTAAAAAGTGAATATTTTTCATAGAAAAAAGCAGAAAATTTAGTAAATTAAAGTTCTGAT
>CANLIE010000152.1 GCA_947491225.1 uncultured Cellulophaga sp. | reverse complement strand
AATACAAAAGATTTGGCTTGTGGCTAATCCGAAAGTAATCGCTTATTTTCTGCCCAACTTGCCATATATTTAACGTTGTGTGTAATGTAAACCGACCGAGAAAATATGAATTTGAACCAAATAACAGTTCCTTCATTGGATTTGACAAAATCAATCCCATTTTATGAAAAATTGGGACTTAAATTAATTGTAAAATCTCTACCACATTACGCGCGATTTGAATGTCCAAATGGAAACTCAACCTTTTCAATTCATCAAACGGACGAATTGCCAAAGGGAGGTGGAATCTATGTGTATTTTGAATGCGAAAATCTTGACGAAGAAGTTGACAATATAAAAAGAAAAGGAATTGAGTTCGACCAAGAACCTACCGACCAAAGGTGGTTATGGAGAGAAGCTAGACTAAAAGACGTTGACGGAAATCAACTGATATTATTCTATGGTGGAGAAAATCGACTAAGCCCGCCTTGGCGAATCGGAAATGAAAATAAATAAAACACTACACACAACAATGTATAACCGCAATTACGGCGGATTCGACTACGTCCGAATCCACTCTGTAATTGCTGACGTCTGTGTCAAACCGAAAATTAAGTAAATTTAACCCGTAACTGACGGTTATACGAGCCCGTTGGCAAACATTTTATGAACGAACAACAAAGAACAAGCATAGAAGCTTTACTATTAGTTAATGACTTGTCTTTGTCTAATCAAAAAGCAATTCTTACTAAATTAAATTCCCTTCTTATAGAATGTACTCAGGATTTATATGATAATGGAATAAAATTTGAGGATGCAGGACTTTTTGAAAAATTGCTATTTCAAATAATATTTCATAATGAAACACTTTTAACTCTTACAAGTGGGAAATTAATTGAAATTCGAGATAAGCAACTAAAAATTAATGACCTAACAGCTATTTACTCTATAGCAAGACTTCAAATTGAAACATTCATTAATTTATCCTATATATTTTTTGTCGACTCTGAATATTCTAAAGAAATAAGAGCATATGTATACAAAATACAAGGATTGAAGAAACAAATTGAGCTGACTAAAAAGCATCCAAAGGATTTTGAACCAATTAAAAAAATGAGGAATGAATTGGCTGAAGAATTAAGGAAAATTAGAAAGTTGGATGAATTCAAAAGAGTACCTTTTTCTAAAAGAAAAAGATTTATAAATCCATCATATGCAAGATTAATTAAATTGGACGAAATATATCCATTAATAAAAATTGGTAACATATCAAGAACACATTCTTTGTATTCAAATCATATTCACTCGGAATATATAAGCATTCGTCAATTAAAATCTGCGGTAAATGATAATTCTCAATACGAAAGTTCATTTTCGACTGTGACATTATTGTGCTCAAGAATTACATCTTTGGTTATCACTAATATGGTTGAACAATATGAATTAAAAAGTTATTCTTACTCTAAAGCACCTTTAAAGCTGAAAAAAGTAATCGAATCTATAAATAAATTGTCGAGTGAATTAAAATAAACGATTTGCCAACAACGTGTATAATTAATTGCTTTGGCAAGTACCTACTTGGAAAATTCCTTCGGAATTTTCTCGCGTTCGTTTTTGTTTGCTAAATTAGTTGCTTAAACACGCAACTAACCATACACAAAACCGTTGGCAAACATTTGACTGAACCGCACAAGATGAACAAAATTGCATTAATTACAGGGGCAAGTAAAGGAATTGG
>CANLIE010000151.1 GCA_947491225.1 uncultured Cellulophaga sp. | reverse complement strand
TGTCAATAATAGTTTTGGTAGATGTAAAAATTTCATTTATTTCACTCAGAGTTTGTTGCTCACATTACAGCCAACGTGTTTGTGTATAGAAAGTTGCGTTTTTGTGTGCGAGGATTTTCCGTTAGGAAAATCAGAAGTAACAAAAATGCAACTACCTTTATTTAAGTACTAAAGTAGCAATTTTTTATACACGTTGTTGCAAGTAGTAGTTTTTTTCAGTTTATAATTCGTTTTTCATAGTTCCATTTTTTTTTCAAAATTCAAAGTTTGAGTAAAAAATTCCGCAAAGATTTTCAATTCCACAAACTTGCTAAATTCCTCAAGAGTATTTTCAGCGTTCAGTTCCGTTTTTCTCAACGTTTATAATTTCCGTTTGAGTGTAAATTCCGCAAAATTGCTCAAAATCCGTTTCGGAGTTTATTCCGTTTTTGAGTAAAATTCCGCAAGATTTATTTCATATTTTAATTATCAAATTCAGATATTTTTCAACTCCGAATTGATTGCGTTTGAGTGATTTCCGCTATTACTTGCAACTTGGTTATATGCGGAACTTTGGTATGTATATAACACTTATTTGGTGGGATATGCGGAAGTTTAGTTCTTTTTTGTTCTACATATCCAACAAATTAGAGTTCCTTAATATTTTGCAATTTAGATATGTTTTATAAATTATCAAACAGATTTATCTTTTTTGTTTTATTTTCTTACACAATCTATTCCTTTGAATGTATCTAATTTTTCTTACACTAGTTTAAAGCAACGTATTGAATCTATAATTGAGAGGAATATTTTCCAAATTACTGTTTATTTAAATTTAGTTTTAAACAGTATTTTAGTTAAAACGTTAAGACAGAGTTAAAAAACATAAAAATCTTAGCTTTTTCTTTGTACTAGAGATTGGAGTACGGTGGATTTACTAGGTATGTAAAAAGTTACCAGTAATTTACTAAGAAAGGTACTACTCCGTTAGCTTTTTAGAGACTTCTTTGTCATCTGCCCAAAAATCAATCACACTCCAAGCAGTTTTAAAATTATCAGAAGATAACCTACATATAGCTAGTAAGTCTTTTTTAGCTTTAAGATGCCTTATCTTCCACCCTTTTTCACGTAATTGATTTATCCCTTGTTCTCCTAGACGACTATGAACATCGGCTTTAACTAACCCTAAACTGTCGATTTTAATGAAGTCTTCATATGTTTGTATCATTCTCATAATGTTACTCTTAAATGTCGTTTTTTACGAAGTATATAACACCAATAATAATGGCTATGACTATGATGGCTTTATACCATTTATAAGCAATATACCCTAATATTACACCGACAATACCAGCTAGAATAAGATTATCATTAAACTCTGTAAAAAAATAATAACAACCAGCACAAAAGGCGGCGATTGTTAGAATTTGCCGAATGCTTTTTTGTTTATTCTCTTGGTTACGAATCTTTTTTTGTTTTCTTTGGGTACTTTTATAGTTGTTACTTCTGCTATGATTATTATTTGCTGATCTTTGTGTTGAATAGCTTGGTGGAGGTGTTGGGGGAATATATTCTCTATTTCGTTCATTAGTTCCTTGAACGAATTCTTCATTTCTCATTCTAGCTCGTTGCTCTGCATATCCTTTTTCTTGGTCATTCATAGCTAAATTATTTGGTTTTAGGCTTTAAGAGAGTGTATATCATTCAAAGATACTAATAATTAGTCGAGCCTTAAAAAGGTGATATTAGTTTGTTAGGGTACTATTTTTGTTTTTGAATATTGATAGAAATGGC
>CANLIE010000150.1 GCA_947491225.1 uncultured Cellulophaga sp. | reverse complement strand
TGCTCGTTTGCTTGCTTCTGATTTTCCTTCGGAAAATCCTCGCACTCAAACACGCAACCATTCTTATACTAAACGTTAGGCTTCATTTAAAACAAACTGACAAAAAATGGAAAACTTCATTGAAATAAATAAAGAGAATATTGAGTCAGAACACATTTGCTGTGCCATATCTGATAAGAAATGTGCTGACAGCTATCAAGCAAAAAAGGATTGGCTGAAACAGGAATTTAATAATGGTTACGTTTTTAGACGACTTGACGAAAGAGCAAAAGTCTTTATTGAATACGGACCAGCTGAATTTGCTTGGGTTCCAATTACCGCACCCAACTATATAAATGTCAACTGTTTTTGGGTATCAGGCAAGTACAAGAAAAATGGATATGGAAAGGCACTTTTGAAATCCGCAATTGATGACGCAAGAAAACAAGGGAAAAGCGGACTTGTGACCGTAGTGGGGACGAAAAAATTCCACTTTATGAGCGACACAAAATGGCTTTTAAAACAAGGATTTGAAGAAATCGAAAGAATTTCTAGCGGATTTAGTCTATTGGCAATGAAATTTGATAAAAGTGCAGCTAATCCAAAATTCAATGAATCTGTAAAAAGTGGTGAATGCTCTGATAAAAAGGGAATTGTTGTCTATTATTCCAACAGATGTCCTTTTGCTGAATTTCACGCTAAAGAATCATTGGTAGAAACGGTAGAAAACAGAAATCTACCATTGAAAGTGATTAAACTTAGGACAATGGAAGAAGCCCAAAATGCACCAAGTCCTGCGACAATTTTCAGTTTGTTTTTGGACGGAAAGTTTATGACGACAGACCTGAGTGTTTGTATGGACAGTCGATTTGACAAAGTGATTGACAAATTGAAAAAATAAAAACGAAAGCCTAACAATGTATATAAAAAATAGGCGAAACAGTATTGATTTCAAGGGTTTTGGCTCATATCAGAGTTTTTGTTTAACCGAAAGTTCAGAGCTTCAAAATCGCCTACTTTTCATATACTAACCGTTACCACACATTTGAAATGAACATATACGATTCAATTTTAGAGTACCTATATAAGAACCAAGACAAAGGGTTTTTAGAAATTTCGCATATATGTTCGGACAAAGAGAAATCGACTCGAATTGCCAAGGAATTAAAAAAAGATGGACTTGTTATTTTTAAGCAAAAACGCTTAATGGGTTCTGGAAAAACACCACCTTTTAGAGGACATCCTAAATTAGAAATAACTCGGCTTGGAATTGAAAAATATGAAAGAGAAATAACTGAATTAAAGGACGTAACATTAAAAATGGACGAAAATACCATACAAACTTTGGAAAATTTAAAAAACGGAAAATCCGTTACTTTAACAAAAGACAGTCCGAATGAAATATCCGAATTGATTGTTAATCTTAAAAACCTTGGAGTTTTACATAAACCTACTAGATTTGGGTATGCTTGTGACCTAAGCAATAGAAAATATCTAACAAAGTTGATAGAACTTAAATCTTGGGAAAATTTCCTTGATTGGTCGGAAAACGAAAATAGCAAATCTGATTTCATAAACGATTTTTCTGGTTCAACAATCGGACAAGTAAATCAATCAGAATCTTTAAAAGTTAAAAAAAACGAAATAAAACAAACTACCCAACCAACAACAAAGGAGAAACAACAAAATACAATCATTTCATTTATTGTGAAATTTTGGTGGCAAATATTAATTCCTCTTATAATCGGAATTGTATTAATTAACGTGAGTTCGACGTAAAAAGTGAATATTTTTCATAGAAAAAAGCAGAAAATTTAGTAAATTAAAGTTCT
>CANLIE010000149.1 GCA_947491225.1 uncultured Cellulophaga sp. | reverse complement strand
TATAAAAATTCGGCTCTATGTTAATCTGAAAAGTTAGTGTCTTTTTGCACACTACGTTTCATACACAAGACCGTTGTGTGCAATTTGAGAAAAATTTTGCTTTAATACCAATTTTTGGTATATTTGGGTAAATTTATATCAAATGAACAAAAACACATCGATATCACTCGGAAATTATTTTGACCAATTCGTCCAAAGCCGAATAAGTGAAGGAAGGTTTAAAAACGTTAGCGAAGTTATACGTGCTGGACTTAGACTATTAGAGGAAGAAGAAAGTAAAGTGATTGCCTTAAAAAACGCAATACAAGAAGGAATCGACAGCGGAATTGCTCACGATTTTGACCCAAAAAAACATTTGGAATCCTTGAAAGCGAAAAAGCACTTGAATGGCTAAATATAAATTGACCAATAAAGCTGTTGAGGATTTATCGAAAATCTGGGATTATACTTTTGAGGTTTGGTCTGAAAAACAAGCTGACAAATATTATAATGAACTGATTTCTAATTGTAAGGAAATTGCAGAAAATCCAGATTTAGGAAAAAACTATGAAGGAATTTCAAATCAACTTCTTGGAATTAATGCAAACAGACACATAATATTCTACAGAACGTTGGAAAAAAATTATGTAGAAATCACGAGAATATTGCACGAAAGAATGGATTTAAAGAAAAGAATAACTGAATAAAAACTGCACACAACAATGGCTATAAGTAATTGCTTGTCCTCGCCTACTTCTGAAAATCCTCGCGGATTTTCAGTTTGGTGTGTACTTGCAAATTTAAGTGCTAACCCACGCAACTACTCATAGCCGAGACCGCCGTAAGCAATTTGACCACTGCCTGTAAATTATGACCAGACTAATTTTAGAACACATGCTGCATTTGGTTATTGTTCTTCCGATAATACTTTTTTCGCTGAAAGACTGGAAAATTGAAACATTGAAAGTCTTATTGATTTTTTCTTTTTTCTATATGCTAAATGGATTACTTCTATGCTTGCCACTAGAAGTCCCGTCATTGGATATTTTTGGTGGCAGTGTAAATTGGACAGGGAAATTATTTGCTATAACTGGAATTCTACTATTCCTGATTTTCTACAGGAAATACAACTTAAAGGAGTACTTTCTGACAATAAAACAAAACAAAACTTTTTTGAAAAAGGGAATAGCCATTCTTCTCATAATTCTGACCGGGCAAATTATTATCGCTTTTTTGTTTGAGCCCAAAAGGACTTTGGATTTTAATTATTTAAACTATGAATTCTTTCTACCAGGAATTCACGAAGAAATTGCGTACCGTGGAATTATGCTAGGACTATTAACTAAAATATTGAATGAAAAAATTAAGTTTTTGAACCCTTCCATTCTTGTTACGGCTTTGCTCTTTGGATTTGCTCATGGCCTTTTTGTTAAAAACTTTGGAATCGAATTTGACTTTAATTACTTCTTTATGACGTTCTCATTTGGAATAGTTTGGGGTTGGATTACCCTACGAACTGGAAGTGTTTTATTGGCAATAATATCTCACAACTTTGGTAACGGATTTAGAACCTTAATACGAATGATATAAAAACTGCTTACAACAATGTGTATAGTTCATTGCTGGCAAAGGCTTACCACGAAAATTCCTGCGGAATTTCCGCCTCGTTTTGTACTTGCAAAGTTAATCGCTAAATTAACGCAACAAACCATACACCAACCATTGTAAAGCATTATGACCCGTCCTGAATAAAGGCTACATAATTTTAAACATTATGTATAAAAACGACAAAGTAATTAGTCGAGCCTTAAAAAGGTGATATTAGTTTGTTAGGGTACTATTTTTGTTTTTGAATATTGATAGAAATGGC
>CANLIE010000148.1 GCA_947491225.1 uncultured Cellulophaga sp. | reverse complement strand
AATTCCTTTACTTGCCCCTGTAATTAATGCAATTTTGTTCATCTTGTGCGGTTCAGTCAAATGTTTGCCAACGTTTATGTATAAGAATAGTTGCGGGTTTGTATGCGAGGATTTTCCGAAGGAAAATCAGACGTTACAAACACGCAACGACCTTTGATTAAGCACTAAACCGCAATTATTTTTATACGGTGTTGTAGAGAGTTATTTCTTTTTTAATCTCATCTTTAGTTTTTCAAAAAATGTAGGTTTTAGTTTTTCAATAATTTCAAAGGCTTGTTCAGATATTGCAGAAAAATATTCGCTATCATTTTCTACTTCAGATGATGTTTTTCCAATAATTGGTCTTCTGTTTTCAGGATTATCTAGTTCAGTAAAAAGAATAATATTTTGAATACGGGTTTTTTCTTCGATTCCTTGTTTTTTGATATTTATTGAATTCAATATTTTAATTAAATCTTGTCTAAAATCAATTTGTTCATTCAGTTCGGTATCACGTAATATTAAGCAAGCTCCATAAGCTTCGTCATTATATTGACTTTCCATAGTGAGTTTTATTAATTCACTAACTGTTGGTTTTGGTGATTTGTACAAAATAGGTATTCCATTTCCAAAATACATAGAACTTGTTTCGTAATAATGCCATATTTCGTTTTCTAATTTATAGGAAGTAAACTCAACGTCACTTTCTATCAGTTCCATTTCATTTATGATAGGTGAAACTTTATCCTGACTTGCGTAAATTTTTCTTATGTTCATTTAAAATCAAATGATATTTTCAATCTGTACGATTCTCTGATTAATTCTCTACAACGGTTTTGGCTATGGTTTCGTTGCGGAAAAATCCGCGAGGATTTTCCCGCCGTAAACCGAAGATAGCAAATTTGCGAGGACTTTCCGAGAGGAAAGTCAGAAGCAATGAACTATAGCCGGTGTTGCCACACGTTATTATTCAGTTTTCTTTAAATATCTTTTCGGAAGTTGGGTGTTAGTCAGCACATTATTTTTTAATTCATACGTTTCGCTAATCATTCCCGAATTTCCTCTAATATTAATTGTAATTCCATTTTCAGTTGCGGTCCAAGTTCCTGTTTTTCTATCCTCGACATTTGCGCCTCCTTTTCCGTCGTTTTCAACCCATAGCCAACTCGCACCACCATTTTCATCTAGCGCATAGACTTCTACTTCTTGTGCAGAAGAAACGCCTTTTACCTCAATAGTATAACTTCCAGCAAATTTTTTCTTATTATCAACAACTGGTTTGATGTTTTTCAAATCTTTATATATAATTACGATGTTTGATAGCGAACCTGTAGTTTCTGTTATTGTTAATTCTCTATTTCCATTTATCCAATAATATGTGTTCATTTTAATTACGTCAAGGTCATCTAATTTTTGAAATTCGTAATCGCCGTAAATTTCCTTGAAATAACTTAACAAACTTTCAATAACATTCTCATCCGTTTCTGCGCAAAAGAAATTCAATTCATCATTATGAGTTTCTATTTCGTAAGTAAAAGGAACGTACGCATTTTCTAATTTGAGGTCAAATATCAAATCAGTCTTCTGCTTTGAAACTGTGTTCTCGGTTAAAAGCTTTTCGGTTTGGGCTTTGATTTCTTTTTCTGTCATTCCAAACCTGTAATTTAAAATAATTGTGTCTTTTTGAATACCTGAACTTAATTCCTTTTCTTTTATTTTTTGATAAGAGGAAAAGTCAGATTTTCTTTTTTATCAGATTGGCAACTTGAAAATATTTGACTGATTATCAATCCAAAAACTAAAATCTTATGTAATCTCATATTTTTTTTTCTAATGTGTGGCAACGGTTAGTATAAGAATAGTTGCGTGTTTGAGTGCGAGGATTTTCCGAAGGAAAATCAGAAGCAAGCAAACGAGC
>CANLIE010000147.1 GCA_947491225.1 uncultured Cellulophaga sp. | reverse complement strand
GCTCGTTTGCTTGCTTCTGATTTTCCTTCGGAAAATCCTCGCACTCAAACACGCAACTATTCTTATACTAAACGTTGGGTGTAATTTGAAAAAACAAAATTGAATGACAGAAAGCAAATATAAATTCCAAATTAACACTTCGAATAATGGAACAATACAGATTCCTTTGTCAGAAGGAAATGCTTTGTTTGTATTAGGAGCAAATGGCGTGGGAAAATCAACTTTAATGCATTCATTGTTTCAACAAAATTATAATCACACAAAAAGAATACTTGCACATAGACAAACTTGGTTTACGAGTAACACTATGAATATGACTGCTCAAAATAAGAAACAAACAGAGCAGAGAATGAAGAGCAATGATAATCAAATACAATCAAGATGGAAAGATGATTATTCTTCAGCAAGGTCTAATATTTCAATATTTGATTTAATTAATTCTGAAAATATTAGAGCAAGGCAAATTGCAGATGCTGTTGATGAAAGCAACATTCCGCTCGCCCAAGAACTTTCTAACAACCAAGCACCAATACAAGCTATTAATGAATTATTAGCTCTTGCTAATATACCGATTGTCATTACATTAGGTAAAGACGAACAATTATTCGCTTCAAAAAATGGAAGCAATCCATACAGCATTGCCGAATTATCAGATGGAGAAAGAAACGCTCTTTTAATAAGTACAGATGTTTTAACAGCTGACCCTAATCAATTAATAATTTTAGATGAACCTGAGCGACATTTACATCGTTCGATAATTTCACCATTATTGACATCTTTATTCGAAAAAAGGAAAGACTGCGTTTTTGTTATTTCGACACACGATATTTTTCTTCCAATAGACCATTCTGATTCAAGTGTACTTTTATTGAGAGATTGTAGATGGAATGGTAAAAACATTCAAGATTGGGAGGCTGACTTAATTTCTGAAACAGAAGATATTCCAGCAAATATCAAGGAAGGAATATTAGGAGCAAAAAGAGATATTTTATTTGTTGAAGGAGAAAACACAAGTTTAGACAAGCAAATTTATCAACTCATATTTCCAAATCTGACTGTGATTTCGCAAAAAAGTTGTAAAGAAGTTGAGAGAGCTGTTGAAGGAATAAGAGGAACAGCAAGTTTACATTGGATAAATGCTTTTGGGCTAATAGATGCAGATGATAGAACAACTGAACAAATTCAAACTTTAAAAGATAAAGGAATCGTTGCACTCAAAGCTTATTCAGTAGAATCGCTATATTATCACACAGAGATTATTGATAAAATAGCTGAACGATATTCGGAGGTTTCAGGAAAAAGTAAAGAAGAGTTATTTAATGATGCTACTTCTAAAATTTTAGACAATATTATTCCTCACAAAGCAAGGCTTTGCTCAAGACTTTGTGAAAAGCAAATAAGAAATGAAACATTTTCAAATTTGCCTAAACACACAGACATTTTAGGTCGTGGGGAATTTGAGGTTAAAATAAACTTAAATGAATTTTTAGAAAAAGAAGAAGAGATTTTTGACTCTTTAATACAAGAGCAAAATTTGAACGGGTTAATTGAGCGTTATCCTATTCGTGAAACACCTGTAATAAATGGAATAGTAAGTGGTTTAGGATTAAATAAAGACACTTATGAAGGAGCTGTAAGAAAACTGATAATCGATAAACCAGATGTGAAGAAATTCTATCAGGATTTATTGATTGATTTGACTGAATTAATATAAAAAACTACACCCAACAATGGCTATAAGTAATTGCTTGTTCTCGACTACTTCTGAAAATCCTCGCGGATTTTCAGCTTGGTGTGTACTTGCAAAGTTAAGTGCTAACCCACGCAACTACTCATAGCCGAAGCCGTTGTATGCAATGCCGAAAAAACACCTGTAATAAATGAAAATGAGCCAGTTTTGGATTAGAGTTTTGGGAATTTT
>CANLIE010000146.1 GCA_947491225.1 uncultured Cellulophaga sp. | reverse complement strand
TGCTCGTTTGCTTGCTTCTGATTTTCCTTCGGAAAATCCTCGCACTCAAACACGCAACCATTCTTATACTAAACGTTGTGCGTCATTACCAAGCAAAACGCTGAATTGAAGAATTAACTATTGAAAATGAAAAAAAACTTAATAATATTATTTGTTTTAGCAACCACTATATCTTGTGGAATAAAAACATTTAAATTGAAAAATGGTTATTCAAGAGCAGCAATAAACGAAAAAGTTTACAAGAATAAAAAACATTTTGAAAAAGGTGTTTTAAAAGATATTGATACTCAAATAATCTACGAAGAATATAATACGACTTTTTATTCTGGAGATAAACCTGTTAATGTTTTAGCTAGAAAAAATTATGAAAACCCTCACACTTCATATGAAGTTTATAAGTTTTATGAGAATGGAAATTTTAATTTATTTATTCTAAACAGAGAAAATCCCGAATTGAAAAGCAATATGTTTGACCCTGAATTTACAGGTTGGCGTGGAGTTTTATATTCTAAAAATGGTGAAATAAAAGGAGATTTAATAACTCAAGTTTCTGGAATGGGTAATGTAGGAATAATAAAACAAACTTTTGAATTTAGAGGAGACTCGCTATTAATAAATAGAAAAGGAAATTCATTTGGAAAAAGAATTTATATTAAAAGAAAAATACCAATTGAATTATTGAAAAATAACGCTGAATGGTAAAAAAACGAACGCACAACACCTTGTATAAAAAATTGCTTAATTTAGCATAATCAAAGTTTATTGCATTTTTGTCTACTCCTATTTTCCTGCGGAAAATAGCCGTTCACAAAAATCGCAACTTTCCATACAAAACAACGTTATGCTTTATTAAAAACCAAACTTTATGAAAAAAACATTTTATCTGATTTTAGTAATTCTGCTTTTGAGTTGCAAAAATGAAAATCAACAGAAACCTGAAAAGGAAATTGTTGAAACCGACAATACTGAATTAACTGAAATTTATCAAAACGACCAGAATGACCGAATGACTGACAATATTAATTGGGTAGAGGTTAACAAAAGAGATAGTTTAAGAAGAGTAAGAGTTCATCAACTTTTGGATTCTGGAAAAGTAAATACAGGATTGGATTTTAAAAACGCCGCTATGGTTTTCCAACACGGAAAAGATTCAATTGATTATGGATTGGCTGTGAAGCTAATGAAAAAAGCAATTGAAAAAGATACAACGATTAACAAATGGCTTTTTGCGGCAGCAACTGATAGGTATTTGTTAAGTAAAGATAAACCACAAATATATGGAACTCAATATCAAAAATTTGGAGACGAACCTTGGAAACGTGGAGAAATTGACACCACGAAAATTTCAGATACAGAGCGAATTGAATATGGTGTAGAAACTTTAGCTCAACAAAGAGAGAAAGTTAAGCAAATGAATAGAAAAAAATTATCTGAATTATTAGCTCAAGAAAAGTCTATAGATGATGTAATTAAATTCATTAAGTCGGAGGATAAAAATGATACTGAATTTGATATTTCTGAAAGTGGAATAAATAGTTTCGGTTACAATATCTTGAGAGAAGAAAAAAACGAAAATGCCTTAAAAATTTTTAAGCTAAATACGGAACTTTATCCAAATGAATTCAATACTTGGGATAGTTATGGCGAGTGTCTTTTAATATTAGGAAAAAAAGAAGAAGGAATTAAAGCATATAAAAAGTCATTAGAACTCAATCCGAAAAATGAAAATGCTAAAAAAGTAATTGAGGAAAATAAATAACAAAGCATAACAATGGCTATAAGTAATTGCTTGTTCTTGCCTACTTCTGAAAATCCTTGCAGATTTTCAGTTTGGTGTATACTTGCAAAGTCGAGTGCTAACACACGCAACTATTCATAGCCGAGACCGTTGCCATTCATTGGCGGAACGAACTCAAGACTAAAATTAAAAATTAAATTAATATTATGAAG
>CANLIE010000145.1 GCA_947491225.1 uncultured Cellulophaga sp. | reverse complement strand
TCGGAATTGCTAAAGTCTGTACCTAACCGAAAATTAACGCATATTAACCCGTAACTGACGGTTATACGAGACCGTTACCCACAATTAAAAACAAACAGGGAATGAAATACAAAATATTAATTATTATATGTCTGGTATTATTTATTGGATGTAAAGACGGTGAAAAAAAAGCATATGAATTAAAAAAAGAACCTGAATTAGCAATAAAAAACCTATCTGATACCGAACTTAAAAAACGGTTAGAATTAATCGCTGTTGAAGACCAAACTTTAAGATTGTTGCTACCTGAAGTTGGAGAAAAGTTCGGTAATGGTTCAGAGGAAGAAAAATTTATTTGGTCTTTAATTCATAGACAAGATAGTATTTGCTTAAATAGCACAATAAAAATTTTAAATCAATATGGTTGGTTGGGTAAAAGTAAAGTTGGAGATAAAGCTAACCAAGCTCTCTGGTTGGTAATCCAACACGCTGAACTTGAACAGCAGGAAAGATATTTACCATTATTAAAAGAATCAGTAGAAAATGGAGAATCGGAAGGTTGGCATCTTGCATTTCTTCAAGACAGAATTTTAATGCGGAAAAAAATGAACCAAATTTACGGCTCACAAGCATCTTGGGATAAGTCCATCAATAAAATGAAAATTTACCCAATAGATGATGTTGAAAATGTAAATAAAAGAAGAAAAGAATTAGGACTTGAAACGATTGAAGAATACGCTAAGATGAACGGATATGTTTTTGACCAAAAAACAATGGAATAATAACTGTGGGTAACATTGTATATAAAAAATAGCGAAAGTCTTTGCTAAAACTAAGGTTCGGGCATTTTTGGAAAGTCGCCAAATCTTTAAATTTGACGATTTCCAATAAAAAAAGATAAAATAGTAAAATTTAAAAATTCGGCTTGTGTTCATCCGAAAAGAAATCGCTTATTTACAGCGCTACTTTTCATATACGGAGCCGTTGGCAACAATTAAGAAAACTTAATGCGAAATAAAGAAGTAGCAGAAATCTTACTGAAAAAACTGGATAAGAATTTACGACAGCATAATTGGAAAATTAAAATTTCTTCTGATTGGTTTAGGTATGGAATAGTATTTTATGAAAAAAAAGAAACTCGATGGATTAGTTTCAGAATATTACTTCAAGAAGAAAATGAATGTACAAAAGCCTTTGGTTTTGACCCAAATGTATTTTTCCCTCAAATAGAAGAAATACTTACTCCTGTTTTAGTGAAAAACGGATTAGTAGGTTCAAATTATATGAAAGGTGAAATTTCTGCATCATTTAAAAGAATTGAGAATTTTAAAAACATCTTGCCTGAGAAAGGAATTAAAATAGAATCCGAAGAGGATATTGATAGGTTAATTGACCTACTGATGAAATTTATTGAAAATGAAGCACTACCCTTCTTCAATCGTTGGAGTAATTTTTTAAGTTTATATGACTTTATTCAAAATAAGAGTTTAAACCAGTTATGGGATATCTTAGGTCAATTCGCTCCTATGAAAAGAGCGGTTATCTATAGATTGTGTAATAATGAAAATGCATTAGATTTAATAAATGAATATTATAAAGAACAGAAAGGATATTATGATGAGGATTCTGATGACAAAGATAATATAAGGTATTACAATGCATCAAAGGACCTGAAAGAATCTCTTGAAAAAACTAATCCGATTTACGCATAAAAACTGTTGCCAACACGGTGTATAAAACATAGCTAATAAGTGCTAAATTGAAAGGTTTGTGTTTATTTAGAAAGTCTGTCAAATTTTTAATTTGGCTTTTAGAATAGAAAAATTAAAAACAAAATATAAAAATTCGGCTCTGTGTTAATCCGATAAGTTAGTGTCTTTTTAAACGCTACGTTTCATACACAAAACCGTTGCCATTCATTGGCGGAACGAACTCAAGACTAAAATTAAAAATTAAATTAATATTATGAAGTCATACACAAA
>CANLIE010000144.1 GCA_947491225.1 uncultured Cellulophaga sp. | reverse complement strand
TCGGAATTTTCTCGCGTTCGTTTTTGTTTACTAAATTAGTTGCTGAAACACGCAACTAACCATACACAAGACCGTTGCCACACATTTAAAAAAAACATCGTAAATGATTAATCTGATAGTTGGAAATACTGGTTCTGGAAAAACAACCTATTCAGCGGAATTAAAAGAAAAAAATAACGGAATAATATTTTCGATTGACAAGTGGAACAAGACTTTATTTCTGCCCGACAAAAAACCGACTGACGGATTAGAATGGTTTTTAGAAAAAATTGACAGAGCGGAAGAAATGATAATGGAATTAGTAACGCAATTAGAAAACGCAAAAACTGACTCTATTCTGGATTTGGGACTCTCAAAATTCGAGCATCGGGAGAAGTTTAGAAAGTTTGCGGAATCGAAAGGATACGAACTGAAAATTCATTTTTTGGACATTTCAAAAGAAACTCGGCTGAAAAGAGTAATGAAAAGAAATACCGAAAAAGGAGAAACATTTGAATTCGAGGTTAGCAAAGAAAATTTTGATTTTATGGAAACTTGGTTTGAGAAACCGAGTGAAAAAGAAATGAAAAACGGAATAACCATTGCGGAATAAAAACGTGTGGCAACACCGTGTATAATTAATGGCTGGTTCTTGCCTACTTACGAAAATCCTCGCGGATTTTCTATTCGGTTTTTATTTGCTAAATTAGGTGCTTAAACACGCCACTAATCATACACAATCACGTTGTGCAACATTTCTAAAAATGAGAAAAATTGTGACAAAAATCATTTTATAAACACCAATACAAAAACTAATTTATTGAGAAATTATGGATTATTATTACATATCACTATTGGCTATAGCAGCCTTTTTAACTATTAAAGGAGAAAAGAACTCTAAAAGAAAGAATCTTTTTATTTTGATTTACATTGTTTTAATAGGTATTGCTCTTTTATACAATTTCGGAAAATCAATAGGGCAAATGGTTCACGGAATAACAAATTAATCAAACCTTAAAAAAGTGTTTTCTGATAAAATAGAATAGTAAGAAATTTTTTAATTGTGCAACATTCAAATTAAAACATCGTCTTTATCATAGTTCTTAATTACAAAAAATGAAAAAATTAATAATTATTTTATTGGTTTTAATAACCAATCTAAGTTGTCGTTCTCAAATTACTGTGGACAGCCTAAAAGTTAAATCCGAGAATAATCAAAAACCAGATAAATGGAATACTGAATTGTTTGAAAACGATAAAAAATGGTTAAAGAATAGTCGTTCAAAACCAATGCATTCTTTAGCTTTTCCTGTCGAAACATATGACTATTACGTTTTTAATAGACAATTTAACTTCCAAGTAGATCAAGCTCATTTTTCTGGAATTTCATTTGGAGAAAACACAGGTGGAAAAGAAGGCAAATTTATTTTTAAACACGAATTAACCTTAATATTCTATACTGAAAATAAAAACCTTCAAATTAATGGAGACGTCTCTTCACGAAACTATCCATATTTAACTATTCAAGGACAACTAGAACTAAATAATACTTACGATTTTATTGGTATAAAAAGTCCTGAAAATTCTGGATATCTAATAGTAAATTTAAAATCATTTGATTTACGTTTCGGTCAATCAATAATGATTTTTCCAAATAAGGACAATTCGTTTTATTATTTACAATCGAAAGAAAAACCTAAAAAAGGTGAGCAATTTGAAGAATATCTTGCTCGTATAAAAAAAGATAAACGAATTTTAGATATGATTAAATTAGCTAGTCAATAAAACGTTGCACAACAATGTGTATAATTCATTGCTAGTTTTAGCCTACTTACGAAAGTCCTCGCGGACTTTCTATCTGTGATTTATTTGCGAACTTCAATGCTTAAAAACGCAACGAAATCATACACTGAACGTTGTAATACATTTAAGCACAAACATTTTAATTAAATTATTGACTATTTATGAAAAAATACTTGTTATTCATTC
>CANLIE010000143.1 GCA_947491225.1 uncultured Cellulophaga sp. | reverse complement strand
GGTTGTAAATAATATATACAAAACAACGATGAAGAGTTTGATCCTGGCTCAGGATGAACGCTAGCGGCAGGCCTAACACATGCAAGTCGAGGGGTAACAGAGGAGCTTGCTTCTGCTGACGACCGGCGCACGGGTGCGTAACGCGTATACAATCTGCCTTGTACTAAGGGATAGCCCAGAGAAATTTGGATTAATACCTTATAGTTTGTAATTAAGGCATCCTGATTACAATAAAGGATACGGTACAAGATGAGTATGCGTCCCATTAGTTAGTTGGTAAGGTAACGGCTTACCAAGACTGCGATGGGTAGGGGCCCTGAGAGGGGGATCCCCCACACTGGTACTGAGACACGGACCAGACTCCTACGGGAGGCAGCAGTGAGGAATATTGGACAATGGGCGGGAGCCTGATCCAGCCATGCCGCGTGCAGGAAGACGGTCCTATGGATTGTAAACTGCTTTTATACAGGAAGAATAAGGACTACGAGTAGTCTGTTGACGGTACTGTAAGAATAAGGACCGGCTAACTCCGTGCCAGCAGCCGCGGTAATACGGAGGGTCCGAGCGTTATCCGGAATTATTGGGTTTAAAGGGTCCGTAGGCGGGCTGTTAAGTCAGAGGTGAAAGTTCACGGCTCAACCGTGAAATTGCCTTTGATACTGATGGTCTTGAATTATTGTGAAGTGGTTAGAATATGTAGTGTAGCGGTGAAATGCATAGATATTACATAGAATACCGATTGCGAAGGCAGATCACTAACAATATATTGACGCTGATGGACGAAAGCGTGGGTAGCGAACAGGATTAGATACCCTGGTAGTCCACGCCGTAAACGATGGATACTAGCTGTGTGGATTTCGGTCTGCGCGGCCAAGCGAAAGTGATAAGTATCCCACCTGGGGAGTACGTTCGCAAGAATGAAACTCAAAGGAATTGACGGGGGCCCGCACAAGCGGTGGAGCATGTGGTTTAATTCGATGATACGCGAGGAACCTTACCAGGGCTTAAATGTAGATTGACAGGACTAGAGATAGTTTTTCCTTCGGGCAATTTACAAGGTGCTGCATGGTTGTCGTCAGCTCGTGCCGTGAGGTGTCAGGTTAAGTCCTATAACGAGCGCAACCCCTGTTGTTAGTTACCAGCACGTATTGGTGGGGACTCTAACAAGACTGCCGGTGCAAACCGTGAGGAAGGTGGGGATGACGTCAAATCATCACGGCCCTTACGTCCTGGGCCACACACGTGCTACAATGGTCGGTACAGAGAGCAGCCACTTAGCGATAAGGAGCGAATCTATAAAACCGATCACAGTTCGGATCGGAGTCTGCAACTCGACTCCGTGAAGCTGGAATCGCTAGTAATCGGATATCAGCCATGATCCGGTGAATACGTTCCCGGGCCTTGTACACACCGCCCGTCAAGCCATGGAAGCTGGGGGTACCTGAAGTTCGTCACCGCAAGGAGCGACCTAGGGTAAAACTGGTAACTAGGGCTAAGTCGTAACAAGGTAGCCGTACCGGAAGGTGCGGCTGGAACACCTCCTTTCTAGAGAAATACGACCATTATATACTTAAAGTATATAATATGAATTAGAATCAAAAGAATTCGTTTTCTTTTAAAGCTGTTTCTTCAAAATATTAAGATACAACAACTGAGATAGAGTCCCATAGCTCAGCTGGTTAGAGCGCTACACTGATAATGTAGAGGTCGGCAGTTCGAGTCTGCCTGGGACTACTAATATCATTTAGAAAGAGAGATGTTAGCGAAGTTTAAGGCAAAAGGAGAGATTCTGATTAAGTTAAGTATCTAAATAGTACTGTAAGAAGTACAAAACGGAAATTCTAGGAGTTGAGTAGTAGTTGGAAGTACTAACTACTAACTACTTGATTACTAACTACTAGTAATTGGGGGATTAGCTCAGCTGGCTAGAGCGCCTGCCTTGCACGCAGGAGGTCATCGGTTCGACTCCGATATTCTCCACCAGGCAATA
>CANLIE010000142.1 GCA_947491225.1 uncultured Cellulophaga sp. | reverse complement strand
CATAATCTAATTGCATAGGATAAAGCTGTCCTCTATTATAAAACCAGAATTCCTCACTATACGTGCCCGGAGTTAATCTAAAACCAATCAACCTATTATCACCAGCATCTGGACTATCAATTAAAATCCTAAATTGTTTTAATACTTCTATATCTTCCTTTGATGTAGAATCATTCCATATTTTATGAGGTGTTGGTCTTCCTATTGAATTATATGAATTTTTAATATTAAAATCACCACTGCCTTTAAATGTATTATTAATTTCGTAAAACCAATATATTTGGATAAAAGTCAAAAAGTTAAAACAAGGTTCTTTTTTTTTTGGTATTTTGAAACCATGTATTTCATTCATACTAAAATCAAAATATTCTAAATTATGAGGCTTTAAAGTCTTAAAATCAGTTTCTAATTTATCAATCGTGATATATTTATTATCTCGAATTTCTTTGATTAGTTTTTGAAATAATTTTTCGTAATCTTTCATATTTTTATTATTTATTTTCAACTCCTTCTAAGTCTTGTAAAAGAAACTTCTTCTTCATGATTTGTTAGAGCATTTGTATATTTAATAGTCTTCTTCTAAAAGCATCCGTCGTTCTGGCTCTTGGGTTATTTGTAACACGAATATTTTCGTGATTTTGAATTTTTAATATAATATCATCTATATCTCTAAAAGTGCCTTGAGAACTACGTGCTGCTAAAATCAATCGAGCTTCATCAAGGTTAATTCCCAACCTTTCTCTAATTTGTGCCGCAATAGTACTACTTTCATTAAGATAAACTTTTTCTAAATCAAAAGGTTGATCAATATTACTTATACCGTAGTTCCCCTCATTAGTTTTATTAAAACTTCCATCACTAGTTTCATATTTACCCCAAGAGGCATTTATACTTTTAGGGTATGGAGATGCTCCTCCATTATGATATGAAACTCTTACTCGATACCAAATGGTATCTCCTCCGTCTTTACTATTAATCGCGTTTCTCTCTATATTACCGCTGAAAGGAGTATTTACTGAATGCCCTGACGCAGGAACAAGGTTTGAATCAACTGCATCTCCTCCCAATTCATGTGGTAATAAATGCATTTTAACATAGTCAGAATTGGCAGTTAAACCAGCATTTTGTAATTCAACCCAACCCCTTAAAGTAGCTCCGTTATATGTATTAGCTGCCGAACCTGTTGGCACATCACTATTTAGATATTCTGCTGTAAATCCGCTAGCCTTACTACTATTAACCATTGGTGGTAAAATTGGAGGGGGGTATTCATGTGCACTAATACTCATCAATGGAATTAATGAATTTGCCAACCTCGCTAATTCAGATTTTAATTGACTTGTTATACTTGTTCGCTCTTCTTCATTTGTACTGGAATTTAATCTATTTCTATGATTATCCACTGAATCATATAATTCCCGAGCTCTTTGTAAACTTCTAGCAGGTACTCTCGCTCTAGGTCCTGTTAAATTTTGAATTACAGGTTGAAGTTCATTAAACAACTCATCTAGAGTTCTAGGTGCACTCCTAACTATAATTTCACCATTAATATCATCTCCTTCAAAATATAGTTTATGATCTTCTCCTGTTTCATCTACAAAATGTTCTTCAGCTTCTCCTACATTTTCATTTTCTGATAATTCATCCTGTTTCTTACGTTTCCCTGTCTCTGTATTATTCCTATCCCCAACATCGATTAGATAATCCCAGGTTTCGCCACCGTCTACGACTCTTGCACTCTCGATAGCTGGATGTGCTCTTAACCATGATTGTAACATAGATTGTGCAGCAGATTCTTCGATAGTGCCATCTTCACCAGCAGCATTTGTTTCTCTAGTTCTTAGATCTCTCATTGCATCACTTAATAACCTAACTCTTTCGGCTTCGCTCATTAATGGTACTACCAATAAATGATTGCTATTATCTTCTCTAGCATGTCTTACAAATACCGATACGTTATCGTCTTGTTTTAATATTTCTATTAATTTTGTTGCCA
>CANLIE010000141.1 GCA_947491225.1 uncultured Cellulophaga sp. | reverse complement strand
TTCATTTTCCTTTCTTAAAAATTTGAAAATTTGAAAGTTAGCACGGTTTTCATTGGTATGTCAACTTGTTGCTAACGTGTTCGTGTATGGTTAGTTGCGTTGGCTAGGAACTAAGTTAGCAAAAGAAAACGAACCAAAGGAAAATCCGAAGGATTTTCCGAGTACACACAGACCAAGCAATTAGTTATACACGTTGTTGTGGTGCGTTTTTTTTGTCCAATTTTTAAACTTCAATTCAATATCAATTTCTTGAGTTCCGTGAATTTCGTCTTTAAAAATAATGTTTGATTGATAACTAATTCCATATTCATCTAATACTTCATCTATTTTATTTTTCTCGTGTTCTGCATTTCCCAGTTTGTTCCTAAATCCATTAAATTTGAAATAAGCACTTGTTAAAATTGAAATTCCCACACCAATCATTGCAATTTTATAATACCAAAAGTATGTTTTACTGAGATTCCATTCGGCATAGTCACTACTTGCAATAATTAATAGAAATCCAACAGCTATAGAAAAGTAAAAAGTCAAGTAAACTTTATTTTTATTTCTCCGTATTTTTTCTAATTCTAGATTAGTCTCTTCTAATTTTTTTAAAAACTTCTCATTCAATTTAATTTTAGCACAAGTTTTATTGAATTCAGGTTTTCGGTCATTCAATCCGCAAGTAGTTCCGACTTTTAAACTCGTTTTTTGATTATCACATAAATCACAATGTCTTGCTAAAACCATTCAGTATTATATTCCGTTTTAATTAGTTTTTTTGATAGCTCGATGCTCGTCTTAAATGCACCACAACGGTTCGGCTAAGCGTAGTGCGGGGACAACGAAACTTTTCGTTTCCGTCTGCGCACGAAGCTAAAGCTTATTGTTTAGTTTTATTTTTCCTTAGCCAAAGCTAAATCCATAAGATTTAGCGACTTCATAAATATACACAGACCTTTCGATTTAGCCCTAAAGTCCGCATTACGTTTAGGTTTTGTTAGCATTAGTACTTTTTATTTTAATGTTAAATGTCATAAACATAATTATGTCTTATTTTTTTTAAATAGTCGGTGTATTCAACTATTTCCCTTCTTTTAATGCTACTGCAGTTCAATAAATACTTTATGAGCACACGAAATGGTAATGAATGTTTAATGTCTTTTTCTGGAATTTCCTCAATAGCTAAGAAGAAATTAGAATAACCTCTGTGATAATCTTTTAATTCAAAGAAAATGTAAGTTTTTAAGAGTATTGCTTTGTAATAAGTTGGTTCACTTTTCAAGCAGTAATTACATAATAAAAGCGCACTATTAAAGTCTTTTATTTTTGTTCTTATTAGCGCCTGTTTATAGTTTTTAAAAATAGAATTTGAGTATATTATTTTTAAATTTTTTTCTTCAAGATATAAGCTCTTTGGTTCTGGGTAGAATGATATCACTTTTGAACTTTTATTCATTTCCTATTTTCTCAATTATATAATAAAACCAATATTATTTATCCAACTCCATAAAGGGTTGGTTAGACTTGGGAAAAATAAGAATATGAAAAAGGCAATAAAAACTAAACTTCTTAGAATACTTAATGATTCAATTTGAGGGTTTAAATATTTCGGTGAACCAGTTAGGTTCCTATTATTTTCTTCAAATTCCATTTTAGCAGTTTTATATATAGCTTCCATACTTCCAGTTATTAATATTAAGCAAAAAATCCAGATAAAATATCTGGAAAAACCATTAGGATTTATATGACTACGAGCCCAATTCATTAAATAAATTATAATAGAAAAATAAATGTATGAGTGTGCAATAAGGCATAATATTACCCCAATAATAAATTTACTTTGTTTTTTATTAGTAGATTTTAAAGCAATCAAAGAACCAGGAGTACCTACAATATTTAATAAAATTGTACCCAGGAATTTTAAAGGAAAATAGAGTATGAATATACTTAAGAATATAATAATTACTTTTATCATCTTGGTTCTGCTTATTTTTGGTAGTATTAATGCTAACGGTTAGTATAAGAATAGTTGCGTGTTTGAGTGCGAGGATTTTCCGAAGGAAAATCAGAAGCAAGCAAACGAGCA
>CANLIE010000140.1 GCA_947491225.1 uncultured Cellulophaga sp. | reverse complement strand
CACCTAATATGGTATATAAATTATCAGCTTAAATTAATTATTAACCTGTAGCCATATTTCAGGACAAGACATTAAAAAAAATGGAAAATATATTTAAGAAAATAACAGAAGAGTATTGTGAAATAAGTCCTGAAGCAATATTTGACTGGTCAGAAAAAATAAATATTATTGAATATAAAAAGAAACATTTATTAACCAAAGAAGGCTCGTATAGCTCTAAATTTTATTACATCATAAAAGGAGTAGCTAGAGCTTATTATTTATTAGATGACAAAAAAGTAACCGATTGGTTTGCTTTTGAAAATGACTTTATTCCATCTACGACAAATCATTTAATTGGGCAAAAAAGCAATCACTATATAGAATTGTTAGAGGATAGTATTTTAGTAGAATTAAATCATAATGATTTAGAAAAACTATGCAAAAAACATCACGATTTTGAACATCTTTATCGACTAACTTTATCGAAAGCTATTTATCAACTAAGAGAACGAGTTGCTTCTCTTCAATTTAGAACTGTTAAACAACGTTATAACAGCTTAATTAAATTGCATCCTACAATAGAATCACGTGTTCCTTTAGGTGATATTGCTTCGTTTTTAGGTACAACACAAGAAACATTAAGTAGAACTAGAGCATTAAAATAAGAATTTGATTTAAATCAAATTTTCTTATAGACAAAGCGTGTACCTTTGTTTTCATAAATTTCTATATAAAGAAAAGCAGTAATGAAAAGGATACATCTATTTGAATTTGAAGACTTAAAATGGTTTCCTAACTGGATTAGGATTTGTATGACTCGCTTAATTATGGTTATGCATAAAAAATTCAACACTAGCGAGGATATGGCCAAATTGCTGAACAAACTTATTAAACAGACAAATACGACAAAAATTATTGACTTATGCTCTGGAAGTGGAGGTCCAATGCTAGATACCATCTCTCACTTAAAGAATACCCATAAAATTGAAAATGTAGAACTACTTTTAACGGATTTATATCCAAACCTAGAAGATGCTAAAAGAATAAATAAGCTAAATAACCATATTCATTATAGAACAAATCCGTTAGATGCAACAAATATTGATGCTGATGTAAAAGGAATATTAACTATGGTTGGAAGTTTTCACCATATGAAGCCAGAATTAGCTAAAAAAATATTGATTGAAGCGCAAAGAAAACAACAACCAATATGTATTATGGAAATCAATAAAAAGTTTCCTATTATTTTATGGTGGTTACTTATTCCATTAAGTGCTATTCTATGCTTATTTATAACGCCACTAGTAAAACCATTAACCGTCAAACAAATTGTTTTTACTTACTTAATTCCAATTATTCCTATTTGTTTTGCTTGGGATGCTGTAATTACTAGTGGAAGAATTTACAGAACGGATGATTTAGATATTTTATTAAAAGGCTTAGGAAACGAAAATTACACTTGGAAAAAAGGAGTTATTGAAGGTGAATCTGAAAAAATATATTTAACAGGCTCTCCTAATTAAAGTAATAATTATGAAACATAAGACATCCAGTATTTCAAAAAAGTATAACATTGATTCAGAATCTATTTTTGAAATTGTTTCAGATTTTGAAAACTATAATAAATGGAACACAATCATTCCAAGTGCAAAAGGAAAATTAGTTATTAATGAGGTGTTAACTTTAATTTTAAAATTAAACAACAAAACAAAACCTTTTAAACCAACGGTATTATCAATAGATGATAAAAAAAGTTTCTTACTTTCTAAAACTATTCTTGCAAAAGGAATTGGAGAGTTAACTCATAAGTTTGATTTTATTTCATTACCAAACAACACAACACAGTTTACCCAAACTTGGACAGCAAAAGGAATACTTGTGAGAATTCTTTGGGCAAAAATTAAAAAAGGTTTTGCTAACTTTAATATTTTTAATGATGACCTCGAAAAATATGTAGAAAAACGAAATGCCAACAATGTATAAAAAACATAGGGCTTTTGTGTTATTAATCGTTAGGGTAATTAGTTCATATAAATCTTTCAGGCGGCGTATTTGGCGTGCTTATGGTGGAAATATTTTTTCACCTGCGGTTTGTCTGCCTTCCTT
>CANLIE010000139.1 GCA_947491225.1 uncultured Cellulophaga sp. | reverse complement strand
AAACTGTAATCTCTATCTTTTTTGGCATAAGGAAAAATATGAAAAATTACAGTAATATAAAATAAGAAGTGGTATAAATTATTTAGAGCATATAGGAATTTTAAAAAATTATTTAGCAACTACAAAAATTGACTTATTTGAATATCTCTTTGATGACGAAAAAAAATATACCATAATAGGAAAAGTCTCATCTATAAGATATTCCGCAGGAGCATTACTCTGCGCTATTGCTGATAAAAAAAATGTGCTAAATCAATTGTTGGATAGCGGAAAATCCCACGAACAGTTAATCTCGACTATTGAGAACCTATTTGATATTGACAGAAAAGATTTCAACTCTTTCATTAAAGAAAAACTAATTGAATATTGAATAAAAAAACCGAACGCACAACACCGTGTATAATTAATTGCTAGGTCATTGCCGACTTAAGAACATTCCTGCGGAATATTCTATTTGTGATTTATTTGCTAAATTAGGTACTTAACCACGCAACTAACCATACACATCAACGTTAGCTACAATTTAAACAAACCAATGAACATAAGAATAAAATTCATAATCTATTCCATTTTAATAATTCTGATTTCTTGTAAATCTGAAAACAATAAAACGGAAGTTGGAAAAGAAAATTTAATTGCAAAAAAGGCAATGTTGGATGATTTTAAAATTTTTCAAAATATTTATGAAAAAGCAAATCCAGGGCTTTATAAATATCATTCGAAAGAAGAAATTGACAGCATATTTACTTCAAGTAAAAAGCTATTAAACAACGATTTACCGTTTCGGGAATTTTACAACATATTATGGAATGTTATAGATTACACAGGTAGTTGTCATAATAATTTAACATATCCTGATTCTTTGGATAAAGAATTGAGCAATCATAAAATATTCTTTCCAATACCATTAAAGTATATCGGCAAAAAACTTTACACAAATATTGAATACAAAGGAATCCCTGTTGGTAGTGAAATAATATCTATAAATAATATTCCTCAAAATGACTTTTTAATTCAAATATCAAAATACGTAAGTACAGACGGTTTTAATAAAACTGGAAAACATTCAAAGATCGAAACTGATTGGTTACCTTTTTATATTTATTTGACGTTAGGTAAACAAAATCATTTCAATATTCAATACAAATCAAATACTATTCAAGAATTAAAAATTGCAAGTGTTACTTACAAAGACTTTTATACCAATTACAAAAAACGATACTCAAAAGAATATGATGAGAGAAAAAACAATGACTATTCATATAAATATTTAGATAGTATAAATACAGGAATTTTAGAAATTAATACATTTGGAATAGGTTGTTCCGAATCAGAAGGACATACTAAATATGCACGATTTTTAGATTCAATATTTATAAATATAAATCAAAAAAAGGTATCAAACTTAATAGTTGATATTAGAGGAAACGGTGGCGGAAACGACCCGAATGACTTATTACTCTATTCCTATCTTACGCAGAGAACTTTTAAGGAAAACACATCCGCATTTACTCTTTTTCAAGATATACCTTTTGCCGATTTATATATTGACGATGATATCGAAGAACTACCAACTGAGTTGAAGGAAGAACATTCTATTTTCAAAGATGGAAAATACTATCAAAACTCAAAGTTCAATAAAGATTGGCTTCCTAATAAAAATACTTTTAAAGGAAATCTTGTATTGTTAATAGACCCTTATGTAGCATCCGCAGGTTCCTTGTTTGCGAGTTTAGTTAAAAGTGATGAGAATGCAACTATCATTGGAGAAGAAACACTTGGTGGATACTATGGTCATACTGGACATATTCCAGTAAATTACGAATTACCCAATTCCAAATTAATTCTAACTTTTTCAATAGTTGATTTGGAACAAGATGTAAAACGATTGCCAGACGAAAGTTATGGAGACGGAATTAAACCTGATTTTGAAATTGGTCAAACATATCAAGATTTCATTGAAAATAAAGATACACAACTAAATTTCGCCATTGAGAAAATAAAACTGTAACTAACAATGTATAAAAATAATTGCTATTTTAGGCTTAAACAAAGTTAGTTGCTCGTTTGCTTGCTTCTGATTTTCCT
>CANLIE010000138.1 GCA_947491225.1 uncultured Cellulophaga sp. | reverse complement strand
TTTCGCTTTACCATAATTCAAATATATTTAACATTATGGGCTATTTAAAAGCGTCCTAACAAAACTAGATATTCCAACCCCTGCCCAGCAGCCCACTGCAAACCCTAATCATAATCCAAGACAACGAGGATTTGAAACAGAGATTCAGCGTAGATTGGATACAGGAGAAATCAATGCGTCTCAAGCACAACAGCTTAGAGATTTTAATGAAGCAAATCCAAGTGCAAGAGCAACAAGAAATGTTGACTCTGTATTAGATGATATTAATAACCCAGACTTAGAGTTCAATCCCGGTTCTGGGAGATTTAGAAATAAAAATGGTTCAGGTGGTATAGAAGTTGATGATGCAACAAGACAACGAGCTGAGTCTGGAAGAATAAGAGAAGGTAGAAATCAAACCCCAGAGGCAGATACACCAGAACATCAGCGATTAGCAGAACAGAGAGATGTTGTTGATCAAAGAATTAGAGATGCTGAAACTGAAATTGAAAATTTAAGCAGTGGTACTAGCCCTGAAGCATTAGATTATCAAAGAAGAAAAGGGGAGTCATTTGAAAACAGACATCCCGAAGCTGAACATCGTAGTAGATTTAACGAAGAATATGATAGTATTAACGGAGGAGATACATCAGATCCAAATTATATTAGAGAAAGAGAAGAGGCTTTTATTGCCGATAGAAGGGATGTTAGGCAAGATCATTCAGCACGATATGATAGGGGACAAGCAAATAATAGAAGAGGTGATGCCTTTGAAGATGCAAGAGTAGCGCAAAGAAATGCAGAATTAGAACAACAATTAGGAAGACCATTAAGAGAAGGAGAAGGATTTACAAGAAGAACTCCTGCAGATAAGATTGAGTTTGAAATTGATGGCCAAACCGTAAGAGTCTCTCCAGATTTAGAACATCCTGGTGGATTTATCGAATCAAAATCTGGAAGACTTAGCTTGACTCCAGAAGTTGAAGATCAAATGATAAGATATGCTCAATTGGCAAGGCATACAGGAAAACAAATAACATATGAACTCTTAGATGGTGCAAGTGAAAGTGTCTTGAGAGCTTTTAGAAGATATGGAATTGACTATATTGATTTTTCAAGATTACCCTAACTTTACGTAAAATAAATTTTAAATTATGAATACCGAAAAATTAAGAATGAGATTAAGTATTATGCGTACAAAAGGTTTTAAGACTAAAATCGAATTCAAAAGTAAAAAGATTCAACCTTTTGTGGCTATAGTCAAGGATTTCTTATTTGATGAAGACGATACAAAAGTAGTTTTTATACGGTGTGAAGAAACAAGATTTCCAAATGATACAGAAATAGATATTAATCAAGAATATAGTACATATATAAAAAATTTAAAATCTGTTGATCGTTATGATGATGAAAAAAGTTAAAATACATTCTGATTTGATCCAGTTATTGGAAAATATGTCTGGAATTTATGATGGTAAGACTGTAAAAGGGAGTAACAGTTTGTCATGGAAAGCTTATCGCATCGCTGAACAAGTAAATGATTTAAATCTGGTTCCTGAATTACTAGGTTTTATTGATGTTGTTGAAAATCAAAGCTTAAAAAATGAAGCCTATCAATTGGTGTTATTTATTCTAAATAATACCAAAGATGAAAAGCTAGTTAACGAACTTCTAAAACGATTAAAAAGAGAAGATCAGAATGATGAATCCTTATATAAGTTACTAATAGGGATATGGGAGAGTAAGGTAAAACTAAAAAAACACTTAGAAAGTGTCATCTACTATATTGATGATCAAAGGGAATTAATAAGAAATGCGGCTATACGTTTGATATCATCCTTTGAAAAGGATCTTGAAATTGCCGAAAATGCATTGATAGAAGTGATTAATGATCCTTATGATAACTTCGATTTAAAATATGGGATACAGAGCATCGGTCTTATTGGAAGTGAAAAATCTGTCCACGAATTACAAAAGATACATTCAAAAATCAATGATGATGAAATGAAAGAAAAAATCATAGAAGCAATTAAAAAAATAAAGTAATAATTGAATATAACAAAATGATAACAATACAACTAGGACATCCAAAGATCAATAAAGTACTTGCTCAAGAATTTAAAATTAGATATCGATATGGCATT
>CANLIE010000137.1 GCA_947491225.1 uncultured Cellulophaga sp. | reverse complement strand
CCACTCATTGACTGTTGTAGGTGCGATAGAGTAGAGCTTACAAAGTTCACTCTTTGTATGCTTTCCAATGCTAAGTTCGTCTAAAATTTTTAATTTAAAAGGTTCGCTGTAACGTCTAATTACTTTGTCGTTTTTATACATAATGTTTAAAATTATGTAGCATTTATTCAGGACGGGGCAGTATGAAACACAACGGCTTGTATAAGAATAGTTGCGGGTTTGTATGCGAGGAATTTCCAAAGTAAATTCAGATGTTGCAAACACGCAACAACCTTTGATTAATCACTAAGCCGCAATTATTTTTATACTGTGTTGTGCATAGTTATTTTTCAGTTATTTTATATTCACATTCCATAGATTGCAATTCAGATTCAAGTTTTCTTATTTTTAAAATATTTCCACTTTCAACTAAAATAGGCAAATTATCAACGTATTCTCTTATTTCCTTTAATCCGATTTGATGCTTATTTTTTAAGTAAAGCATCACTTTTGATTTATTCATTCCCAAGTAAGTGATTTCGATAGTATAAGTTTTACTATCATAGGTAGAAAATCCCTTTCCTTTTATTTGTAAGGCAGGTTTGATTTCAGATTTAGGTAAAAGAGTAAAATAGTATTGGTCATCAAATAATTCTATGAATAATAATTGATAATCTATTTTTAAAAGTTCCTTATCTAATGCTTTAAAAAGTAAACCAATGTATTCGCCACGTTTTATATTCTCTTGGCTTAAACTTTTTTCAAATTCTTTTAAATTCCATTTGAATGTTGACTTATTGTAAGTTTTTAAGATTTTAGTTAACGTACTTTTAACTTGACCTGTATATTCTTCGCCACTCCAATCTACAGAAAATATTTTGTTGGCATACTTTCCAAAAATAATTAAAAGATACTCTGAACTTAAATATTCATCTAAATCATCAAAATCTTCTTTATCAAACCATTTTAATAGTAATTTTTCGTGTTTTATTTTGAATGAATCCAAACTCGATAAATAGTCCTTATAAAACAGCTCAAAATCAGAAAATTTTTCTTTTAAAATCAGTTCAGAAATTCGCTTTAATTCCTTATTCATTAAGTTTGGGTTTAATCTCGACTAACGGTAAAAATTTGTTCTTTAAAAAACCTCAAAATTCCGTCCGTTAGCTTAAGGAATTAATCGGTTCCCCTGATATGTTGAATTATGCACAACGGTTAGTGTATGAAACGTAGCGTGCAAAAAAACGCTAACTTTTCGGATTAGCACAGAGCCGTATTTTTATATTTTGTTTTGATTTTCTCTTTTTAAAAGCCAAATTAAAAATTTGGCGGTTTTCGAAAATAAACATTTACCTTTAGGTTAAACACTTATTAGCTATGTTTTATACACCTTGTTAGCAAACGTTACTTTTTTTCTTTTCCAAAGTATTCTTCATAAGTTTGATATTCAGCTTTTTTAAATCCAAAATATTCTTTCCATCCCCCAACTCTCTCACGCAGGACAAGAGTTCCATATTTACTTGGCTTTAAATCAAAAAAATAACCTTTCCAAGTTCCATAACCATAATCTTCTGCATCATATTCAATAACTTGGAATCTAAATTTACAAACGGCATTTTCACCTCTTTGTCCAACATAAGTAGGTATAAACCAAATCCAACTGAAAACAATAATTAAAACAGATATAATTATTTTTAATAGAAATCGCTTATTATTCTTTTTGAAACCCCAAATCAGATATCCAATCAGTACTAATACAATAATTCCAAATATCAGTTCAGGAAATCTCATAATTTTAGTCAAGAAATTTAATTAATGAACGTAACAAGAACATAAAAACAGGAATTGAGAACAACGCAACAATGAATCGTTTCTTATCTCTTTTCATTAATAATGGAATAACCAAAGAGATTGAAGGTAAGAATAACAATAAATTACCACCATATCTCATTAAAAATTTCTCAGTATCTGTTCCAAATAGTTCCCAATGATTTCCACCGTTTACAAAAGTCCACAAATAGCACGCGATTACAATTCCTGTAAAGGATATTCCAATGCATATTTTTAAATCTATGTCTTGTGTAAATTTCATTCTAATGTTTGCTAACGGTTAGTGTATGAAACGTAGCGTGCAAAAAAACGCTAACTTTTCGGATTAGCACAGAGCCGTATTTTTA
>CANLIE010000136.1 GCA_947491225.1 uncultured Cellulophaga sp. | reverse complement strand
TTATTCTCCTGAACTCAATCCACAAGAATATGTCAACCAAGATCTAAAAACCAATATCATAGGGAAGAAAAGAGCCAAGAACCAAGAACAACTCAAGGAAAATATCAAAGGATTTATGAAAAAAGGAAGGCAGACAAACCGCAGGTAAAAAAATATTTCCATCATAAGCACGCCAAATACGCCGCCTGAAAGATTTATAAGAACTAATTACCCTAACGATTAATAACTACAATTTTAACTGTAGCCATATTTCAGGACAAGACAAGGTTTTGAAGGCTTAAAAAAACACTCTAGAGCACCAACCAACCATCCCAACGCAACAAAAGAAAATATAATTAAAAGTATTTTAAGTTTAAAGGCTCAATACAAACTCTGGGAGGCTAAAAAAATCAGAGAATTATTATTTAAAGAATTTACAAAACAAGAAGTCCCTTCTGTGGTTACCGTTCATAATATTCTAAAGAAAAATGGTTTGGTATGTCCTCAAAAAAGATTGAGAAGAGTTAAACCAATACACCCAATTTTTGATCCAAAATTATGTAATGAAGTATGGAGTGCGGATTATAAAGGTAAGTTTTTAATGGGCAATAAAATCTATTGTCATCCACTTACTATTGCTGACTCTAAAAGTCGTTTTTTATTCACTGCTAAAGGACATTATAAAGAAAACTTAAAGGCTACTAAGGCTGAGTTTAAAAAGGTTTTTAGAATATACGGCATCCCAAAACAAATACATACCGATAACGGTAGTCCTTTTGGTTCTGTACGAGCAATTCGGATATTTACACAGCTGTCTTATTGGTTTATTGAGCTTGGTATTATGCCTGTCTTCTCTGACCCTAGACATCCAGAACAAAATGGAAGACATGAACGTATGCATCGCGATTTAAAGGCAGCTTGTGCTAAACCTGCTGCTTATGATTTAAAAGCACAGCAGAGACGTTTAAATCATTTTGTCAAACAATATAATAACATAAGACCACATGAAGCTTTAGGTATGAAAACTCCTGCTAAAGTTCATGATTTTTCTACTAGACTATTCCCTGAAAAAATACCAAACTTTGAGTATGAGCCTAGCTGTAAAATTCTTAAAGTAACTGAAAGTGGAGCTGTAAGATGGAAGTCATAGTACTGGGTATATGTATCAGCCGCTTTGAAAGGAAAACATATTGCTATTGAAGATATTGGTAATGGGATTTGGAAAGTATTTTATAGAAACGTATTTTTAGGGTTCTTTGATGAAAAACATCTTAAGAAACAAACAACAATATACAAGGTTAGAAACTAATTTAGTGTAAAGTCTAATCTTTAACTTGTGTAAACTATGTCCCTTAACGAACATTATACAAAAGAATGAAAAAAATAATTTTAATAGTCATCTTGATGTTTGTAAGCTGTGGTAAGCCTATCGAAAAAAAATATGAAATACAGAATGAATCTCAAGATTTAAATAAAATCAAAAACACTTTAACCAACAACGATTATAAAATACTTAAATGGCAATTATTTTTTTTGAAATCAAAAAATAACGTCAAAAACAAAACTTATATTGAAATTTTAAATGAAGGACAAGTCAGGTGGAATGATACAATAAAAAAAAGAGAAGAAATTGATAGAAAAAGACGAGAACAATTAGAAAGAGAAAAAGAGGATATTAAGAATAGACAAATTGCATCAATATGTAATATTAAATGGGGAGTTTACTACTACAAACCTAACTATTTAGAAGTTAACCCTGAAATCTCTATGGAAAATCAAAAATTAGCAGAATCAGTTTTCAAATGGAATCCTAAAAACAACTGGATAATTTTCAATAAAGATGGAACTTGTAAGGTCAAAGATGAAGAGTATGGTAATACATATACAAAAAGATGGAGCTTAAATGAAAATGGAGATGTTGTTCTTCCAACAGGATGGCAGTATGAAAAATTAAATATGCTAATGTCCAAAGTAACTTTTGAAATTATAGATTTGAATGATGAGATTTTTTATGCTACAGAAATAGAAAAAAGTACCAATATTACTTTAAGAAGTGAAATAAGAATGAAAAAAATCAAATAACTTTTTACAACACAGTTTATAAAACATAGTATTTTAGCCCCTAATAAGTTCGGAGTGTTATTTTAAATTTCAAACTTAATATATTTGAGATATGAAATACAAGAA
>CANLIE010000135.1 GCA_947491225.1 uncultured Cellulophaga sp. | reverse complement strand
ACACCTAATATGGTATATAAATTATCAGCTTAAATTAATTATTAACCTGTAGCCATATTTCAGGACAAGACATTGAAGAACAAATTCTGACAATAAAAAATAGATTATTATGATTCTTGTGTCTGAACTTTTTCAAGACATAAATTTCATAATAGATTTTGAAAAGAAATACTCATAAATAATTATGGAACATTTTGAAATGAACTTAAATATATGGTATTATTTACCTGACGAATATTTAGATAAATTACCTCAAATATTCTCTAAAATGGATGGATGGTTAGGCTCTGGAGGTTATAGTATTGATAATGGATTCTGGTACAGTTATTCGACAAATGGAAATGAAAAATATGTTTGTTGCTGTGATGAACCAAGTGGTCTTCATTTTAATGCATATATGGAAAGTCCTGAATGGGAAAAATGGAAAAATGAATTTAAAGTAATAGCCTCTGAAATATTGGGGTATAAAGTTGGAGAACCAGAACTAGGTGATTGTGATTCTAGTTTTGGACACGAGTATGCGGGAAAATAAAAAAAGGCTATAACACTATATATAGCAAATTGGGCGATTAATACTTAATCAAAAGGCAATTGTCTATTTGCAAAGTCGCCAAATCTTTTGATTTGGTATTAAATGAGAAAAATTAAAACAAAATCAAAAGATTTGGCTTGTGGCTAATCCGAAAGTAATTGCTTATTTTCTGTCCAACTTGCCATATATTTAACGTTGGCAACAAGCAAAAACAAACATAAGTGAAAGACAACAAACATATAGAAAGAGACGGACAAACTGCTACAAAAATATTTGACAATAGAAGTTTAAATATTGATTATAGAACTTTAAAACCGATTTTAAAAAAAGGAATATCAGTTCTAGATGTTGGTTGCGGAACTGGTTCTATCTCAAAAGACATAGCGAACATCGTAGGAAATTCTGGAAAAGTAATTGGAATTGATAATACGGAAAAATTTATCGAAAGTGGAAAAGAGACGTATAAAAACATTCAGAACTTAATCCTTATACATTCTGACTTGTTTAATTTCAACCCTAACGAAAAATTTGATTTAATTACTTCAGCAAGAACCTTACAATGGTTAAGCAATCCTAAAGAAGCATTGTTAAAAATAAAATCATTGCTAAAACCAAATGGTAGAATTTCGATTCTAGATTATAATCACAATAACTTAGAATGGAATCCTGAACCACCAATGAGTATGAAAGAATTTTATAGAACATTCTTGAAATGGAGAAGTGATGCAGGAATGAATAATGGAATTGCCGATGATTTGCCTCGCCTAATGAAAGAAATTGGAATGGTTGAGATTGAAAAAATAAATTCAGACGAACATTATGATAAACATAGAACTGATTTTGAATCAAAAGTTGGAATTTGGTCTAAAGTTGCTGGTTCTGTTCAAATGGTCGAAGAAGGATACTTGAACAACGATTTGAGATTAAAAGCTATTAAAGAATATAATGAATGGGTTGAAAATAAAGCTGTTTCTATGACAATGAAACTAAATGAAGTGAGAGGAAAAATGCCAGTTGCCAACAATGTATAAAAATAATAGCGGTTTAATCGCTGAAAAATAAAGTAAGTATATATAAAAAGGTCTGTGTTTAACTAAAAAGTAAGTGCGCTAAAATCCGCTACTATTCTTATACGAGACCGTTGTACACAATTAAACCAATCTTTATGAAATATAATTTTGGGAAACCTAAAAATTTAGATTCTATCACAAAAGAAGACGTCCTTGAAAGTAAAGTTTGGATATGGACTTGGGAAGCAGATTTGGAAGGAGAATTTGACGAAGATTGGCAAGTCCCTGTAAATGGAATTGAAAATATTGAAAACGAATTTACTGAACCAATAATAACTCTGAAAATAGCAGAAACTGATTTAATTGCTTCTGGCTCATATGACAATAATGAAAAAAAGGTTTTTGGAATAGCAATATGGAAAAACAACTCGTGGGAATTAATTACGGATTCTACCCTTGTTGAACCAATTAAGTTTGAATCTTTAGTTAAAATATGCGGAAACGAAAAAACTGAATTTATAATGACTGACAAAAATAGTGACGAAGCATTTATGAAAAAATAACTGTGTACAACACCGTATAAAAATAATTGCTATTTTAGGCTTAAACAAAGTTAGTTGCTCGTTTGCTTGCTTCTGATTTTCCTTCGGAAAA
>CANLIE010000134.1 GCA_947491225.1 uncultured Cellulophaga sp. | reverse complement strand
AACATCGGGCGCGCATATAAAAACGTGTTCTCCGCTCTATTTTTATCGATCCTTGGTATGTTGAGCAGCTTCCTTGTGAGTATAATAGTATTTGTAATACTGATTTTAATACTTCTTGCTTCGAGGAAGACCCTATTATTTACATCGAAACCTGCTTTTTCTCACTCTTACCGACACTAGTTATAAATTAGCGGTAGCGGGGGATCAATATCTTTATCGTTTACTTTATTCGTATTAATTACCAACTAAAAGGAGCATTCAGTTCCTGAATTTCAACCTTTGTAAAGTAAACTTATTCTTTTTTTGACAATCGTAATGATTCATATTTTTGTACAAAAGAATCCCAGTTAAAATCTTCAAATATTTTTGGCATGTGTTCTTTGAACGCTTTAGTTTCAACAGATTCATAGTTTGCTTTTATATCCAAAAGTACTTTGGGCCAATACTGAAACACTTTTGCCTCATAAGCCATTTCCATATATCCTGCAAAGTCTAAATCAAGATCGTAGGTTTCCGGATCAGGGGAATTATGACAATAAATTGATGTACTTACAAAATCTGGGGTTATCAAAAACCCACAACTAAAGGTCTCTGAGATTAAGTCAAAAGGTTTATAATATGCTATAAGATCATTCATTTGAATATCCTGATCGTCATAAAGATTCCCTTTTTGATCAGCCAAAACGTGTTTCATCTCCATAAAATGTATATTTCCCCCAATACCTTTTTCTTCATCTGAAAACCACTTAATGCGAAACCCATCTGATAATTCCGAATATATTTGAATAAGGTTTGTATCTATTTTTTTTTCAATTATTTCATCTAAAAAAGGTGATTTTAAAGTAGGGCTATAGTTCCCTTTATGATGCAAAATACTCCTTTCTTCTCTTTCATTTAAAGAATCAATTAGCTCATCATAATAATCCATCATATCCATAATTATTTAATTTAATGTTACATTTCTTTGTTTATGTAATTTATCAACTCCATTTTTCAGCTTATTTTTTCTACTATTAGATAAGCCTGAAGTATTTATTTCATCTTTAATTTGCTGATATTTGTTTAAATTTTGTATTTTTTTAGCAAAATCCTGAATCTGTTTCAAGTCTCTCTCTATAAGATCACTTGTATTCTTCAGTATTTTCTCCACACTACTATTCGTTATACTTACATGTTCTTTGGGTTCTCCTTTGCCAAGTTCATAACTGGATAGATTTGTATCTATCTGATTGATTACAGACCGATTAGAAATAAAATTCTTTTTTACTTGCAATGAACCATCGGTTTTTTTCTCTAATCGGTCTGCATTCAAGGTAAGACCTTCTGGCACGTGGTTCTCTGCTGCTCTTAGCTTTCTAATATCATCCCATTTAGATTCATCAATACCTGCACTTCTAAGCGCATTATCACTTGGGATAGTGACCGATCGTTTATATATAGCAGTAACAGTATATCTAACAATATCTCCTGAAGCTACTGCAATTTTGACTGGTTGTTCTGCACTTCTCAAATGATTTTTATTACCTTCCTGTGATAAAGGAGTCATATTATTCCATGTACCTGGACCATGTAAATTATCATTCAACATATGACCGCGAACGTAGTAACTTCCTCCTCCTTTTCTTCTTAGAAGAAGGTGATCAAAAACAGTATGTTTAGCAGATGTAGGTGAAGACCCATCTTTTCCTTTTTTTGTGAGGATTTTGGCTGTCATTTTCTTAGCCATTATCCCTCCTGCTCTTGTAGTTGTTTCATGTTTGATATCAGATTCTGGAAGATCTTCTTCACTTATTCCTAATAATATTGCTGTATGTGGGGCTAAACTTGATAACAATTGATCTAAATCTTTCTTCTTTTTCTCTTTATTCTTTTTAGTTTGTTCTTCTGTTGCAGCTCCGGTTGGTTCTATTATTTTCTTATCAATTTTTTGGGCAATGATCATCCCTTGTTTTTTAGCATTAACTACAGTTCCATTCTTTTTATCAATATCAAGGCTTTTGATAAAAGCCTCAAAGCTCATAGGATCGCTTGCAATCATAAGTTTTGCATTTTTCTCAGAGCCTTTAAGGAATAATGTATGCTTTTTTCCATCTTTCCCTTTAAACTTTTTCTTCGTCTTCCACCATTGTATGATCCCTTTGACAGCTCCTTTTACTTTATTCAACCCTTTCTTACCAGCTCTAAACAACTTTCTAACCTTCTTCGCAACAAAGTCAATCGCTTT
>CANLIE010000133.1 GCA_947491225.1 uncultured Cellulophaga sp. | reverse complement strand
GTTTTATAGTCTAAAGATAAATGTAATCTTATTTGGTTGTATAAATTAATTGCATTTTTTGCTACTTTTTTTGCGTGAGTCACGTCCGTAAAGGTATGGTCGAGATAAAATTCATCTTTTAAGATGCCATTTACACGTTCAGCCATAGCATTTTCGTAACAATGATTTTCTTCGGTCATACTAATATCTATCTTATTTCTTTTGAGTATTTGTGTGTATACATTACTACAATACTGTATTCCTCTGTCTGAATGGTGTATCAGGTTTTCTGTGTTCTTTGCTTGATACAGAGCTTTGTTTAAGGCTCTCACGCACCCTTTTAGTTCCAGACTATCACTTAGGTCATAACCGACAATCTTACGGGAATACATATCTGTAATAAGCGCCAGATAGCAAAAACCTTTAACGGTTCTGATGTAGGTGATGTCAGATACCCAGACTTGATTAGGTCTTGTGACTTCTACACCTTTAATGATGTTTTTGTACTTGTAGAACCTGTGCAACGAATTGGTTGTTCTAGAACTGTATTTCTTTCTAAGTGTAAGCATATTGTGTTTTCTAAGAACGTTAAATAAAGTATCTCTACCAACTTTAAGGTTTGCTTTTAAAACTCATTATCTAATGACTTTGTAAGTTTACGCACGCCTTCTCTAGGAAGAGATCTGCGTCTTTTTTGTACTATTTGAATAACCTGTTGTTCTAGTTTTAAACGCTCATCAGCTCTATTTTTATACTTGTAATAGGCATCACGTTTAAGTCCAAAACAATGTGTAATAGTATTTAAAGAAGCAAATCCCTTAGACCTTTCTTTAGCTTTGATTAAGGCTAGATATTTAGCTTTTTTTTAGTTCTGTTACGGATTTATAGCCTAACTGTTCTGCTGCTACTTCTAAATAGGAATCCAATACCAATGCATCTAAATCTTTTTTTAATAAAAGTTCTTTGAGTTGTTTGATTTCCTTTTGAAGTGCTTTGATTCGAGTAATTTCGTCTTTTGTCTCCACTTTGATTCTGGTGTTCATTAGGTCTTTACGGTTGTACTTCCTGATCCATTCGTTAATGGTCGTAGGGTTGATTCCATAGAGTTTACCTAATTGGTTTTTGTTTAGTTTACCTGTGGTAAGTTCGTCTAAAATTTTCAGTTTAAAAGGTTCTGAATACCGTCTAATTACTTTGTCATTTTTGTACATAATGTTTAAAATTATGTAGCCTTTATTCAGGACGGGTCAATTAAACCTAACGGGGATGAAAGTAGAAAATCATTTTCTACCAGAGTAGAAGGAGGTCCTACAGATGGAAGTGATCCAAGATAAATAGTAGTTATAAATTACGATACAGAAAAGCCACTGCAATAAACAGTGGCTTTTCTATTGAGAGATATATGGTCATTGATTCTAGATAACGAGTACCCTCACCTGATGGATAACTCAGCGCTCCGACTTTTGTAAGGTCTACGCGCCAAGTTACCCACAAGGTCAGTAATCATACATAGAGTCAGGTTCGGTCAATGAGTTAACATGAAGATAATCCTATTACCAATAGAACATTTTCCATCAAGTAATCTAACAAGCTGCTACTTATATTGATACCAATGCCTGTCAATAGCAGTTTTCAACTCGTCAAAAGGGAAGTCCATTCCGAAATCTTTTTCAAAGGCAATGAGGAAAGCAAGAATTGCAGCTCCTTCATCGTGCGTTAAGTTGTTGAACCGTTCATGGAAAATAGTTTCGGGTATTGTAGAAGAAAACCATTCTGATTGTTGTTTTTCAATTTGGTTGAGGGTATCGTCTGTCAAACCTGTTGCTTCGGAGAGTATTTCTCTAAGGCGGTCTAGTGCATCAATTCCATCCTGAGAGTTGGGTTTTGTAAGGACGCCAATCAGTCCGGAAGAAAAGACACTAACGATGTCATCATGTGCGAGGGAAGCATGTAGAAAAGCCGGCAAAAAATAGAGAAAAGCTTCGGGACTCAGCAAAGAAAGGTAGCCCTCTACTTCTGTCCGGATGTCCTCAGCAGTGAGCGTTTCTGATGTTTTTCCAACAAGAAAATTACGTAACTCATCCCCTCTGGCTACTCCATGTCGCAAGATTTGATTGGCTTCCGGTCGAGGACGTTTTGCAAAAGCATCGTAGAAAAGGTTTTTTAAGTGCATAAATGTTTTAATAATTGATGATTAACGTGAGTTCGATTTAAGCTATTGCGATATTAGGCAAAAATCTTTGAATTTTAATACTTGGTTTTGCATCTAA
>CANLIE010000132.1 GCA_947491225.1 uncultured Cellulophaga sp. | reverse complement strand
TTATTTGTTTGCGCACAAATTCCGATTGGTAATAACAAAAGTAGGTAGACAATGTTTTTCATAAATTAATGGCAACGTTAAATATATGGCAAGTTGGGCAGAAAACAAGCAATTATTTTCGGTTTAGCCACAAGCCAAAACTTTTGTATTTTGTTTTAATTTTTCTTTTTAAATACCAAATCAAAAGATTTGGTGACTTTGCAAATAGACATAGACCTTTTAATTAAACACTAATCGCCCTATTTGCTATATATAGTGTTAGCGTGTCGTTCTTTTAAACGTAATATTGGTCTTAAATAAGTTCATTTTTAGTTCTTCCTCTTCTAAGCTTAAAACTGGAATTTTTTTTGTCAATTCCTTTTGTTTAATTAATAAAAACCCCTCATTTATTTCACAATCTCCACTAATAATAGTTATTTCTGTTATTTTAGGATTCGTATAATCTCTTGCAGGAATTTTAATTTCACAATTGGAATTTTGAGTAATCAATATTTTTATTTTTGAATATGCGGGTGAATAGTCTGTCATATTGAAATTTATGTCATAGTCAGGTGTATCGTCCGACTTTATAGATGTCCATTCACCAATTAGTTGAGCTAAATCCAATTTTTTTAAGGTTTCAAAAACAGGTTCATTGTTTAGCATCTTGATACAAGTGCTGACCAATTCCATAAATTCACTTCCTCTTCCGTCTGGTATTTTTATTATAAAATCCGAAAACTCTTTTTTGTCAGACGAGGATTTTAAAAGACCATATATTTTATGGGCAAAATCATTACTGTTAAAATCTGTTATTGTTTTTGAAAGTGAGTTTTTAAGTTTTTCTAGACCAAGTTTGAAAATCTCTAAATCTGATTCACTGCTTATAAATTCTCCAAAATCTAAATCGATGCCCCAACTCAACTTGCTTTTAAAATTAGACTGAACTTCTGAATTATCAGTTCCTAAATGTTCCACCAATAATTTTTTAAGAATAGAGATAAAATCCATAGAGGACCATATTCTTTCACTTTTATAAATTATTGGGCTATTATTCATTTTTGTTTTTTCGAATGCACGCTAACGTTTAGTATAAGAATAGTTGCGGGTTTGAGTGCGAGGATTTTCCGAAGGAAAATCAGAAGCAAGCAAACGAGCAACTAACTTTGTTTAAGCCTAAAATAGCAATTATTTTTATACATTGTTAGCTTTTAGTGCTTTTTTGTCCGTTTACTTTTTCGTTAATATTTTATTTCAGTCGGCTTTTTAATTCCGCATTTTATGTTTTATTCAGCTCGATTTTAATTCCGCAAACTTGCTCAAATTCCGCAATATTTTTAATTCAGATTTCAAGTAAGCAATTCCGTAACTTGCTAAATTCCGATTGAGTGAGATTCCGCTTTTCAATTCCGCAAACGAACTTAAAAGTCAAACGTAATTCAATTCAGAGTTTGAGTGGTAAATCATCTCAATATTCCGTATTTTATTTAAAAAATCCGCTTTAAATAACTTTTGATTTAAACCCGAAATTTGAGGCTTTGCAATGACCTTTAACATTAAAGCTAACGATTAGTGTATGAAACGTAGCGTATAAATATACAATAAGTTTCAGTTTATTACTGAGCCAAATCTGCGATTTGGCATTTACATTTTTCTTTTTCATTAATGCCAAATCGCAGATTTGGCGGTGCTTGTAAATACAGACGAACTTTTGGTTTTGCACTTACTAGCTATGTTTTATACATAGTGTTAGCAACAGTCTTTTTTTTATTCAATGTGCATTTTCATTCCTTCGTGAGTTGCTTTAAATCCTAAATCTTCATAAAATTTAATTGCTTTCGGTCTTTTTTTGTCAGTCGTTAATTGTAACAAATGTGCGTTTCTTTCTTTCGCTCTATTTATAGCCCATTTAAACATAGTTTTTCCAATTCCGAGTCCTCTTTTATCTTTTCTAATTCTAACAGCTTCAATTTGTGCTCTAATTCCGCCACGATAAGTTAAATATTGAGTAAATGATAACTGTAAAGTTCCAATAATTTCAAATTTCTCATTTTCGAGAACGATTAATTCTTGATTTTCGTCAGAGTCTATTTTTTTAAACGCATTCAGATATTCTTTCGGTAGAGGGTTTTGGAAGTTTTCTCTTTTTTTTCCGAGTTCGTCATCAGCAATCATTTCCACAATAATTGAAACATCATTTTCTCTCGCTTTTCTAAAGTTCATTTTTAGTTCAGTTGCTTGTTGCTAACGGTTAGTGTATGAAACGTAGCGTGCAAAAAAACGCTAACTTTTCGGATTAGCACAGAGCCGTATTTTTA
>CANLIE010000131.1 GCA_947491225.1 uncultured Cellulophaga sp. | reverse complement strand
TTATTTTGACCGTTTATTTAATGTTATCGTTCCGTTATTATCGTTTTTTAATTTTATATGGTTTTCTGTAAATTCAATAATTTTATATTTTTTAATCTCGTATTTAATTGCTTCAGAAGTATTAAATTTTTTTCTTAAAAAAATATCTACCTCATAATTTAATTTTGAGTTTATTGTAAATGAGTAATTGCCACAACATAAATCAGAAATAGTTATTCTTTTCTTTTCTTTTTCTTTCTTAAATTTTAAATAAACTACTCCATTTTTATTTGACAAAACTCCATATTCTTTTTCAACATCTCCTATCACTGATACTCCAGAAAGAATTTTTCTATCCAAATCGAATGTGTTTATTTTAATTTGTACTGAATCATTTGAGTTTATGTATGTTTTATATCTATGGTGACCATTCTCTTTTAATTCAGTCAAATCATAATTTAAAATTAAAGAATCATTTTTTATAAAATAATGACCTTTACCATATGTATCCATTCCCAAATCCCCACCACTTTCATAATAAAATATTCCATTGTCATCAAACAAATAATAGGTGTAAAAATCTCCTGTTAGATCAATTTTTGAATATTTCCCATTTATTTTTTGTTGTGCCTGAGATTTTGAAACACTTGACAATATTATTATTATCAATAATTGAACCTTAATCACATTTAGTGCCTTTTGCATTGTTATTATTGTTATTTTCATTAAGAACTATGTCTGCTATTTTTTGCCTATCACTTGGGTTGGGGTTTAATTCTTTAAAAGAATCTGTTTCTGATACAATGTTTCCATTTTCATCCATTTGAAACAGACCACCCCATGCCATTGCCCTATAATACTCCCAACCCAAGTTTCCTCCAGTACCATACTCTTTATCCCATTCATATAATGAATATGCCATAGCATCTACATATTGTCCCATAAATTCATGATGAAAGTTATTTGTTCCAATTGTATATCCTTTGTCTTTAGCATACTTCTCTACTTTTTGACGAAAAGTGAAACTGTTAAATTGAACAACATTTGAATATAGAGCATTTATGTAAGCATGAACAGATTCATGGATCATGGTTCTTGCAATGGATAATTCAGTGGCATTTGCTAAATAATTATCACTTATTGTAATTGTTGCCCCTGTGGTATTTGCATTTTCACCTGTCAAACTCCCATTTTGAATCGTCAAGTCGGTACTTCCGCTATCGTTGAACAATTTCAATATAAGTTCAGAGAAATTTAACGTAATAATGCTATTTGTTGCTATCTGGACTTCAGGTTTCAAATGATCATCTTTAAAAATACCGTTCTCCAATTGCCCAAAAATACTTTTGGCACAAGCTTCGGTCAGGTTGTTTAAAATTCGGTATTCTAAATCCTCTTCATCACTAGGAGTACCATCTTCGTTTCTATCAACGATGTCTACAAAAATTCTACCGCCAATACTAGTTGTTCCACCACCACCTGCATAACTTGGATTGGAAGGTATATGGTTTGTTGGGGCATTATAACTACTTATTGCAGAATACAAATTAGATAATGAGGAACCGCCGCCGCCAATGCGAGGTGCAGTAAGAATTACTTCGTCCAATTGTCCTCCTTCAAATTCTCCTAGTGTATCTGTATTCCAGCAATCATAATCTTGGTCTTCCTGAAAAAAGAAAAAGAAACTAGCCTTTTGAACTTTAGGTTTATTGGTAACAATGATTTTTTTAGTAAACTTTCCTTTTTCAATTCTATATCCTTCTATAAAAGTTCCATTGATTTGATTAAAATAGATTCTACCATTAATTATACTACCTTGATTGTCTACTTTGTCTTTATAAATGGTATAAATAATGCTTTTAATTTCATTGCCCTTATCAATAAAGAATAGTTTAGATTCAAAATCTCCCTCCCTATTCACTTCAACATTTGTCAATGTAAGTTGAACATTATTTATTTTGTAGATTTCTTGTTGCGTAAGTGTGTTCCAATCAGGGGTTATTTCTAAAGGATTAGCATATTTAGCAAGGTAACTTCTTTTCGTTTTTAGTTTCTTATTAAGTGTTGTAAAAAAACTTTTGCCTGATTAAGAGGAACCGTTTTTAGGTTACTGTTTTCAGAATTTATAGGTTCAACTTCTATGGTTTCACTTTCACAGCTAATAATGAATAAAAAAATCCCCAAAAGAAGCATTCCAAGTTTTATAAAATTGATTTTTCTATTTTTCATATCTGTTTAATTTAAAGAATAATATTTCGATTTTAACTATTTAACAAACTACAATTTTTTAGTAATCAATTTCGCATATTGACAGACGAATATACACTACAACAAA
>CANLIE010000130.1 GCA_947491225.1 uncultured Cellulophaga sp. | reverse complement strand
GGTAATCCGCTACCCTAAAACGAATCAATTCCTGAGCTTCTTGACTATGCCTTTTTTTATTTCTCCTTCTCACAACCCAAAAATAAGGATTTTTAAAACAAAAAAAAACTAATTTATGCTCTTGTTAATATAATAGATATCAGCCGCATTAATACCTTCTTTAGAAGTGTCTAGTAACAATTTTTTGTTTCCATTTTTATAGACATAATGTATCAAACCTTGCCAACTGGAAACTAAATAATCTCCATTTCTTATGGCAGTAATGCCATCTGCATTAGATATATTATTAGCAAATATTATTGAAGTTTTATCTTTTAAATTATAAATACCTACTGTTTTTGAACCTGTTAACCCTAAAAGTAAATTGTTTTTTTGAGCTAAAATTCCGTTAGGACGAGCTAAATTTGTTTCAAGAATTTTAGCCTTATTATTTTCAATGGAAAATAGTATACCGTTTAAGGTACCTGTGCCATAAATAACACCATTGTCAGTTATCGTTAAATTATTAGTACGTTTTGTACCTTCAATATAAATAGTATTTGTAATCTTATTTTTATCAATTGCTACTTCTATGTCATTTTCAAATCAGCACTAAGTATACTGAAAAATGATCAATCAATGAACAAGCCATTGTCCTAAAAGAAACTAGAAGCACTTATCAATAGAAAATATAGAAGTAAACTAATGGAATTTTAAATGTGTTTACCCTGCATATTACACGGTAACCCACTTAAATTTGCAAACTTGCCAAATGGGATTCTCCCCTTAGGATGCCCCTGATTTTTATGGGCGACCCCGTCCTAAAATAATTGAGCCATGAATTATATGCCATTTGTACCTTATCGTAATAGCTATTTTTTATACTTTTTTCGTCAAATGTTACTTCAATAATAGATTTGCCATATTTACTACATTCTAACTGAACCATATCTCCTTTATTAATTGTTTGAAAAACACTAGGAGTGACGCAGTAACTTTTTAAGTGGTCATTTTTATAAAAAATCAAACTATATTGATGTCTAGGAGTTCTATTAAAATCCTTATTCCTGTCTCTGATTTTAACTTTTTCTTTAATTCTTAGCTTTGTCTTTATTTTTATTCTATACCTAATGTCTTTTCTAATACTTTTAGGACTGAATATTAAACGAAAAATTTTTATAATTGAAAAGATAAAAACGTATAAAAAGAATGGGATAAAAATGATACCTCCAAAATCATATTTAAGGGAAAAATAGATGATTAGTACACTCAATAAAACTGTTCCTGAATGTGCTAGTAATAATAGCTTTCACTTTTTTTTAATTACTTTTAGCTCATCATAACTAAGTCTAGTTTCCATAAATAAGTTATTCTATTTACCAAACATGCCACTTCCCATCTTTTTTGTTTTTATATAAATATATTGTACGACCAAAAAGATACTCGCCATCATCCATCCAAAAATAAGTTTCTAGAGTTTCGGCATTTTCAAATGTTACAACTCTATTATTACAATATAACTTTAACATTGCATCAGGCAAGGGAAGTAATTTGGATTTTTGTATGCGTTGAACATCCGTAGTCATTTCTTCTCGAAGTTCTTGTTTTGTGGAATAGTATTGTATAGCTCCTATTTTTTTTCTCTCTCTCGTGAATTCTAGATAAGCAATCTCATTACCTTGCTCTAAAATATCCTTAAAACTAGCAAATTGTGTCTCTACTTCTTTACGCAATTGTGTGCTATCCATCGTAGTTAAATTTATAGCATCGTCCAAATCATTTATCTCAAAGGGTACAGTAACTTTAAATACATCTTTATGTATAAATATAGGCAGGTTTTTTTCTAACATAGGCATCTCATAACTCCAAATATTTTTTTTACCCTCAGGTCTTCCCATATGAGGTATATGTTCTATTTTTACAGATATAGACGCATATTTATTTAGGTTTTTTTTGCCAGTAGGGGGTAATAATCGAATCTCTATAGGAGTAGTACCGCTACTTAATAATGAAAAATTAATTCCTTTAGATTCTGACATAACAGAGCCTTGTGAATCATCTAAAAAAGATGCTGATGGAAAATCATTAATTAAGACCTCATATTTACAATTAGAACTACTTATTATAATGTTATATAAATCAGGTAATTTATTCATCTTTGAATAGTCAGGTAAGCCTTCAGTAGCATAAGTAACTATCTCTTCTATTTTTTTATCCAATTCGTCCATATTTTCTGTTTTAATATCTTGGGGTTTTGTTTTGCAACTAGCAAAAACTAGTATTATAATTATTAATATCTGTTTCATTTTATATTGAAGTCATCTTGACTTTTTTTTTAATAAGAATAAAAGGGTTGCAGATATTTGTGTTGCAAAACATAAAATCACAACC
>CANLIE010000129.1 GCA_947491225.1 uncultured Cellulophaga sp. | reverse complement strand
AAAAAATCAGAAAGCCTATCGATAAAGTGATATCCAAAGCGATTGACTTTGTTGCGAAGAAGGTTAGAAAGTTGTTTAGAGCTGGTAAGAAAGGGTTGAATAAAGTAAAAGGTGCGGTTAAGAAGTTATTTGGATGGGCAAGAGTTAAAAAGAAATTTAAAAATAAAAATGGAAGACAGCATACTTTATTTTTTGAAAAGAAAGGCAAGAGACCTGTGCTTTTTATGGCGAGTATACCAAAATCCTTGTCTGATGTGATTAAAGAAGCTGAAATAGATGAACCAACTAAGAAGAGGCTATTAGACAAATTAGAAATAATTAACAGCGGCATTGCTGAAGATACTAAGCATGCGGATTCCTTAAAAGATGAACTCGCTGCAAGTAATAAACACAAGCAAATTCACAAAGAATACCAAGTTAAAATTAACCTGTTTGCTCAAGAGCTATCTAAAATTCTAACAGAAGAAGAACTCCCACCGACAACAGTTACGCATCAGTCGCATAGTGATGGTAGGCCAAATAGAGTAATAGCAGAGCCCTTAACTAAAAAACCTGGAAATACAAAAGGGGATCCGACACAAGATCAAGGTCTTGCTGCTGGATCTGATCTTAAGAAAATATGGGAAAAAAAGAAACCTCAAACAAGAACTATTGATAACAAAGAGGTTTCTGTAGAAGTATCGGAAGCTGTAGAAGCTCATTTGTTGCCAGCCTTGGTTCATGGGCCATATCTAAAATGGAATTTGGTATTGGCCAATCAACAATTGAATAAAAGTATGAGAAACAAAGGAGGTAAGAACTCTTCAGAACAACTTTTAATTGATAAATCCAAAACAGACAAGTTAACTTATTCAATCAAAGTTGTGTACTGGGGAAATGAAGCCCCACCTCCTGAGGCTTATACCGAAGATACTGAGCCAGAAAGTCCTGCTCAGGTTCAATCGTGGGTAGATTTTTTTACGGCTAAACAATTTCAAATTAGAATATACGCATGGGATGAGGCAAAAAAATCTTATTCTGAAAGATTATACGAAAAATCAATTGACGGTTCAAGGATTCCAACTCAAGACAACCCAGCTCCTACATTGGAGTCTATTATAATTGAATATATTGAGAAGCATAAATTGCCCGGACAAGATGTGGAAATTAATGGAGTTAATTATGCAGCCACTTCAGTACTATCTGGAAATCAAATAATAGAAGATATAACTGGAAATAGAAAAAAAATAAGAGATGCCATTAATCAACTAGAAAGTAAAGGAAAAATTGCAAGAGAGTATCAAGACTACAAACGTATTTACATAAAATTAGATTAGATGATTGACAAACAGGTGTTATTGAAAAAAGTAACTGAATTCCGCAATATAGATTTTAATGATAATTGGCCTAGCTATACTAAAGAGTTTAGTGTCAATAAAGAAGATGTGGAGATAATAGTTGACTTACTATTAGAAAGTGATCTAAATTCGGTAAGTATTCTGAATACATCAGAAAGAAATTATCCACTTCATCTTTGGAGGCTTATTTCTCAGTTGGGAGACGCGAATTCTTTCAAAAAACTTGTCGAAATTCTTTTTGATAATAAAAACCAAGAAGCATCATGGCTGCAAATAGAATTTCCTAAAATAGTCGATCAATTTGGTCCACCAGCTGTTCCGATAATAGAAGAATTCCTTTTTCAGGATGATACGGATGAATATTTAAAAATAGTTCTAATTCGAGGTTTGGTTAAGCTGTTTTATTCTTGGAGAAAGGCTACAGATCAGGTGGTAATCTCACTAAGGAAGCTGTTGGAGAATTATAAAAATGTTAATAAGGAATATATAAATATGATTATTGAAGAAATAGCACCGTTAAATACAGACATTTTTGCTGATATTATAAGAAAAATGATAAAAGATGACTATATCGATTTCAAGGTTATAACATGGAATATGATTGAGAATTTGATGCCTACTAAAGAATAAAACATCCACTAACTCAGATTTAGCGAAGCGCTACAGTTAACCTTTGATTAGTGGTAACAGGCAAGAAAAAAAACGGAAATAGATAATGAGTAACGAGGATATATTAAATGAAATAAGAAAGCAGGTAGAGATGAATACCGATTCTGTTTGGATCTATAACTTGGATTTGTCTGAGATGGATATTACAGAAGAAATTCTGGGTGGCAGGGATGCAGATTCTTCTGAACTGAAATTTGATTCTTGTAACTTAAATGAAATTCCTGAAGCGGTTTTTTATAAAACAGGGATTAACTCTCTAAATTTTATTAATAACAAGATAACTGATATTCCAGAAAAAATCACCAAACTAAAATATTTGACCGATTTACCCGCTCCGCAAAGTCTCCTGACTTCGAGGAATATAGTAACAAGGGCAACAGAGTAAATAAAAGAATAGAGAATAGTATAT
>CANLIE010000128.1 GCA_947491225.1 uncultured Cellulophaga sp. | reverse complement strand
TTCTTTTGCTGGACAAATAGTTATGTAGTTATCACTCATTTACTTGATAATTCCATTTTTTTTAATGCTCTACAACGGTCTTGTATAAGATTAGTTGCGTGGTTTAAGTACTAAAGTTAGTAAACAAACACAGATAGAAAATTCCAACGGAATTTACGTAAGTAGGCTAAAACCAGCAATTAATTTTATACGGTGTTGTAACCAGTTATTTTTATTCGTTTTATTTGATTTTCTATTTGTAACTCCGTGTTTTTAAGTTCATTTTGGTCAAGTCCATTGTATATAGAAAAGAAGTTTTCTTTATCAGATTCAGACTCCTTTTCCAAAACAAACTCTATTCCGACAAGAATATATTCTGACTCATTGTTCTTCTGATAAAAATCATATGTCAAAATATTAATTTCAGTAATTACTTTATTTAGATTTTTGCTTAACTCTGTTTTCGGGTTTTCTTTCCAAGTTAATGGCATTTCATCTCCGCTTCCATACCAATCCAGTTTTTCCGAAAGTTCAAACGAGTTTACAGTCATACTAAAATCGTCTAATTGATAAGCTGTAAATTCAAATCTTTGTCCGTCAATTTCAATAACTACTGGTCCATCAGCTAACCATTCATTTTCATTTAAGTCCCACATTAGCCAATTGCGTTCGATTTTTTTTCCAATTAGTTCAGTCAGAGTTTTTTCAAACTCATTTTTGAAACTTTTTCCACTTCTGTGAAATTTTGGTTTATATGATGGAACTCCAAGCATTCTGTTCTAATTGGTTACAACGGTTTTGTATAAGATTAGTTGCGTGTTTTAAGCACTAAGTTAGCAAATAAATCACAGATAGAAAGTCCGCGAGGACTTTCGTAAATAGGCAAAAACCAGCAATTAATTTTATACGGTGTTGGCAATAGTTTTATTTCAATTTACTCGACCAATCAAACATATGTTTATAAAGTTCTTCTATAGGAATATTTTTATTTTCTTTATATTTTTGGAGAAGTTCTCTGTTAAAAGAACTGAAGTTTATAAATCCTCTACTATTTTCCATTTGATTCTCCATATAAGGTAGAAACTCTAATACCTCTTCTTCAGTATAGTTGTCAGTTAAATATAGGCTGTAAACAGCAAATGTCATATATTCATTAAAGACTTTGTAAGGTGTCTCATAATTATTTGTTATTTCTCCTTGTGCCCAAGTTTCTCTATTTTTAAATACTTGGTTTATTCTTTCAAGATATTTATATGATATTGGATTTACATAATTGTGATCAATCTCGGTAAAAATAACTCTACTTTCAAGTAATTCATTAATCACTTTTGAATATTTATCGTCATATTCTGCTGGGCAAATAAACATAAATGTTTGCTTAAAATTATCATCACTGAAATTTTGTGTTGAATGTGCACCATATACTAAAGGAGAAAAGTATATAGAATAATTTCCATAGGTAAAATCAAATTTTTTATCTAACCATTCTTGCATTTTGTCAACAGGGTTTAATTTTTTGTAGATGGCAAGTAAACTATCATAATATGGTTTGTTTTCTTTATAGAATATTCTAAAATTCGATTTTTTGGCAAAGTCTGTCATCAAATCTACGTTTTTCATTGGGTCTACAGAGTTCCATCCTTTTGCCATTTGTGCTATAATTCCATTATTTACAATTTTTTCATTTTCATCAAAATAATATGAGCAGGCATTCATTTTTAAAGCGAAATAATAATTATAACTTTCTTGGGAAAATAAAGAGTCCTTAAATGATTCATTATATTTTAGAGTATTTATATGTTTTTGTATTGTGTCAATTATTGGATGTTTAAGATAAGGTTTAAAGTATTTTTTTACTCTTTTGAAATATTCTGTATTGGAATTAGTCATATTCTTATCCTTTTCAGCATCTTTGTGAAGTGCTATAAGAATGTTTGCCAACTCACTTACTTCAGGTATTGCTACATTTACCTTTCCTTTATTCTCTTTAATGTATTTGTCGGTAAAATTCACATTTGGTTTTACACCAATAATACGAGTTCGAGCGGTGTCTTTTTGATTTAAAATAATATTGAAATCTATTTCATCTCCTATGTTTACCAAATGACTTATAGAATCTTTACTATCCAAAAAAGTAACTATACTTTCCTTTTCTTTACACTCTAATTCAAAGACATCCGGATTTAATTGAGGAGAAAGTCTCCAGTTTGTTGTTTTTATTTCTCCATTTACTTTAATGGTAACAGATTCATCATTAGTGTGAAAATCTTTTTTTTTACTATTGCAACCTGTCAGAATTATTACAATTATTAATAAATATGCAATATTTAATTTCATAATTTTAGGATTATTGTGTTTGGTTCACTTTTATATAACAGATGATTTTCTAAATGTCTTGTCCTGAAATATGGCTACAGGTTAATAATTAATTTAAGCTGATAATTGATATACCATATTAGGTGTTT
>CANLIE010000127.1 GCA_947491225.1 uncultured Cellulophaga sp. | reverse complement strand
TTTAGATGCAAAACCAAGTATTAAAATTCAAAGATTTTTGCCTAATATCGCAATAGCTTAAATCGAACTCACGTTATTTTATTAATGTATTGCCCTATTCTCTTATCCATTCCCCCGCACTTTTTCTATCGATCCTCGGTATGTTTGACCGCTTCCCCGCGTTGTTTTTATCAATCCCCGCGGTATGATTACCATTCCCACGGCTATATTTATCGATCATCGGTACGTTGATGATGGTTTGTTTATCGACGATCGCACCAGTTACAAACTAGTGGTGGTTACACAACTATCATCAATTTGTATTTTCCTTACCGCTACGAAGTTGCAAACTTCGCAGAGCGAGAGAAACTATCTATCAATCCTAAGTGAATCATAGAGCTCATAAAAACCTTCTACAGTTATTTCTGGGAACAACTTATTCATTTTTTCTATAACTGGACTTGATGTCTTAATTATAGGTTCTATAACACTAGTCTGCCAATACGCAACACCTTTAGTATACTTAAGCATTTCTAAGTACCCTTTGAAATCAAGATTTAGTTTTTGAGGATTAGCATCAAACTCAAAATAAAAAAGTCCTTTTTCGGGTTGATCTAAATAAAACCCAACTGCCGCTTCGTTATAGAAATGATCCAATAATGTGAAATTTTTCATTACCGGATATTTTTCTGGCAAAAAATCTACATCACCAATAAGTACTTCTTCGATTGATAAAATGTTTATTGACCATTCTAATTCAAAATCTATATTATATTTTGTCCCCCATTTTTGCTTCCAATTATTGACGGATGAAAAAAAATCAGCCAATTGATCTCCAATTAAACCTCTAGTTTGATTATTAATTTCTTTTGTTTTATTTTCATTTAGAGAATACTCAAATTCTTCAATCTTAGCTTTTCGCTTAATCCTAAAAAGGCTAATAGACTTAAAATATTCTTCAAAATAAAATTCAAATTGTTTTTTACTCATTATTAATTAATTTATATTTCGATACGATTTCTCAACCCTACAAGGGATATGTTTCTGTTATCTTCACTTCCTAATAATTCTACTGCTTTATTTCTTAAATATGTATGACTATTAATACTGGATCTATAAAGTTTTATAGCATCATCAATGGCTTCAGCTTTGTCATCATCAAACCATTTTTTCAAAAACTGAACAGTAATATCTCCTATAGGCAACTTAGTTTGAACTTCTTGAGGAGTTCCACTAATGTTATATGATCCAGGAGTTTGGTCAATTTCATTAGGAATTATATCATTAAAAACAACGGCGTCTTCTACCCAATCTCCATTATCATTTGGTTTAAGCTCAATAGCTCTAATGGTCAAATGTCTTGGTACGAATGCTTCTGCATCTATTATTTCTTTAATGGTACCAGCATGTGCTGTTACTTCTGGATCTGTAGAACTATCAACTGCTCGTTTAGCTGATGTATTTACTCCCCTACCATATTGCGCTATAATAATATATTTAAATGCCCTTTGGTCTGATGTAAGAGGTTGACCATCTGATGTTAAATGACTGGTCAATTCTGATTCAATTTTATCTTTGTGAGCTGTATTTGCTGTGTATGTCAATGGTGTAAGGTTTTTCCAGTCATTAGGACCATGTAAATTTCCATTTAACAAGTGGCCTCTCAAATAATATGGGCGACTTCCAGATTCACCTTTTCTTAAATCCAATACTCCATGTTTGTCGTATGCTTTACTACTAGATTGAGCTCCTGAAGTCTTACTAGAAAGATAATTAATCGCTGCTGAAGATCCAAAGGCACCATCAAACTTAGGTCCAAATTCTTTTTGATTTTCTGGTATTCTTGCTCCAAATGCAACATTCATTAATTGTTCTGTAAAATTGGCCAATTGATCTACTTTAGCATCAAATTGTTCTTCTGTAAGTGTTCTTTCCTCGTTTACTGTCGTTATTTTTTCTAACTCCACTCCTATTTCTGTGGCTAAATCTATAGCACGTTGTTTAATTGCCTTTTGCTCGTTAGTGGCATCTGCTGGCATTTCAAACCTATTTATAAAATCACTATATAAAGTAGGTGTACTTTCCATAATCAGCTCAAACCTACCATTGCTATTTCTTAAATAAATTTTGTGTTCTTCACCTGATAACAATGTAAAGTCATCTTTAACTTTAGTCGGATCAATTTCACCACCGCCTTTTTTCGGTTTCCCAGTCTCCGTATTATTTCTATCTCCAACATCAATAAAATAATCCCAAGTTTCGCCGCCGTCTACAACTCTTGCACTCTCGATAGCAGGGTGTGCTCTTAACCAAGATTGTAACATAGATTGTGCAGCAGATTCTTCGATAGTGCCGTCTTCACCAGCTGCATTGGTTTCTCTGGCTCTTAGATCAGTCATGGCATCACTTAACAATCTAATTCTTTCGGCTTCGCTCATTAATGGTACTACCAATAAATGATTGCCATTATCTTCTCTAGCATGTCTTACAAATACCGATACGTTATCGTCTTGTTTTAATATTTCTATTAATTTTGTTGCCACTGTCTTATTTTT
>CANLIE010000126.1 GCA_947491225.1 uncultured Cellulophaga sp. | reverse complement strand
ATTAGCGGCTGCAAATATACATACCTTTTTGATACTCACAATATCTTTTATAACTCTTTTTTAATTTATTTTTAAATGCCTATTTATCATCCTACTTATCAAGAACTTAAAACTAAATTTTTAAAAAAATAAGGAGTTAAATTTAGCACTAAAAAATTAATCTCACAAGAATTATTTTTTACTACTTTACAGGTAGCCACTTATTAATCAATGAAGTATAGTCGTAATTTAAAACAGATGGCTGCTCTTTTAATCTTCCTTGAGCAAATGCTCTTTGTAAAATATCTTCAATTAAATAGTCTTCATGTACACTTTCTGGATGGTATTCTTCTTTTATACTTATTTTAAAAAACTTTGCCGTATTGTTATACCAAAATGCACGCCAACCATTTCTTAATTCTTTTACCAATCCAAAAGCTGTATCTCCTGTCTGTCTATTTATTAACTTTATTAATATTTGTCCCTCTGTGCGTGTTAACTTTTTAAGCTCTTCTGAGAATTTACTTTCTATTTCTTTATGGATTTTTCTTGTATATTTTCTTTTTTTTGATTTCTTTTCAATCTTAAGCAAACTATCATTTAAAGCTACTAAACGCTCTGCCGCCATTTTTGCATAGGGATATACCTTTAATGTTTTTCGTCTTAATATAAAATAACGTAATTTTTCTTCTTTTGAATTAAACTTCAAAGGAGCAAAGACATAAATTTCTTTTAATGGTATTGATGAATAATATAGTGAATCTCCTTCAATTTTTATATAATCATACAAAACAGAGTCTTTTGAAGTCTCTTCTTGAGCATTCATAAATGATGTACTTGTTAATACAAGTATTAAAAAAGATATTTTTTTTATCAACTTCATATGACTTAATGTAGTTAACAAAATTAACGATAAACATTTAATCTTATTATTAAATAAAAGTGAATATTATTAAGTTTGCACTTAAATATATATGTTTATGAACACAAAGAAGATTATTAATAAAAAATCATTGGATTTTTTTGAAAAATACCTAAACAACGCAGCTCCTACTGGATATGAGTGGGAAGGTCAAAAAATATGGATGGACTACCTTAGATCTTATGTAGACACATTTATAACTGATACGTACGGAACTGCTGTTGGTGTTATAAACCCAGATGCAAAATACAAAGTTGTTATTGAAGGGCATTCTGATGAAATTTCTTGGTATGTAAATTACATATCTGATAATGGTTTACTATATGTTATTAGAAACGGTGGTAGTGATCACCAAATAGCACCATCTAAATGGGTTAATATACACACTAAAAATGGAATTGTAGAGGGTGTTTTTGGCTGGCCAGCTATACATACCAGAAACAAAGAAAAAGAAGAGGCTCCAAAATTAGACAACATTTGTATTGATGTAGGTGCAAAAGACAAAGCCGAAGTTGAGAAAATGGGTGTACACGTTGGTTGTGTAATTACGTATCCTGATCAATTTAAAATTTTAAATAAAAATAAATTTGTTTGTAGAGCTATAGATAACCGAGCGGGAGGATTTATGATTGCTGAAGTTGCTCGCTTATTACACGAGAACAAAATAAAATTACCTTTTGGATTGTATATCACAAATTCTGTTCAAGAAGAAATAGGCTTACGTGGTGCTGAAATGATTACACAAACCATTAAACCCAATGTTGCTATTGTAACTGATGTTTGTCATGACACTACAACACCTATGATAGAGCAAAAGACACAAGGGCATACTGAAATTGGAGCAGGACCTGTTATCTCTTATGCACCTGCTGTACAAAACAGGCTTAGGGAACGCATAATAGAAACAGCTGAAGCTAATAAAATTCCTTTTCAACGAATGGCAGCTTCTAGATCTACTGGTACTGACACTGATGCTTTTGCCTATAGTAACGGAGGTGTTGCGTCTGCTTTAATATCCCTACCACTACGTTATATGCATACTACGGTAGAAACTGTACATAGGGATGATGTTGAAAATGTGATACGTTTAATTTACGAAACACTGTTAAATATTAAAGAAGGAGAAACTTTTAGCTACTTTGATTAATCCTAATTTAAATTCTCCCCTCGGGGGGATTTTTATTTTATTATGGATGAACTTGTAGATGTTTTAGATGTCAACAGAAATAGGACTGGAAAAAAAGTCTCAAAATCTGATGCTCACAAAAATGGCTGGTTTCAACTTACAGTTCATATTTGGTTTTACACAAAAAACAAATATGTTTTACTACAACAGCGAGCTAAAAACAAAGATACTCACCCACTACTCTGGGATGTTTCAGTTGCTGGCCAAATTGGTGCCAATGAAGATATATTGGATTCTGCAATACGAGAAACAAAAGAAGAAATTGGACTCACTATCTTTAAAACTGATTTAAAAAAGATTGGTTGTTTTAAATCTGTAGAAATACACACTACTAATTTAATTGATTGCGAGTATCATCATACCTACATATGTGAACTAAAAATAGCTCTTGAATATTTACAAAAGCAAAACAGTGAGGTAGAAGCTTTACAATTAATGTCTCTCAAACAATTTAAGAAAGAATTACAAGATATTGAGTTATCTAAAAAGTACGTGCCGCATAGTAAGAAATACTATAATTTAGTATTAAATACAATTGAAAAACATAATATCTTGAGGTTATTATCACAACTATCCGAAAGTCGTATTAAAAAAGTAGCCTGAGAATCCCGTATTTTAGTTTTGCAAATAAAAAATACATT
>CANLIE010000125.1 GCA_947491225.1 uncultured Cellulophaga sp. | reverse complement strand
AAAATATTTATATTTAGCTAAATAAACCGAAACAAAAGTGCTTATCACCTGCCATACGTTTCTTATACTAAACGTTGTAAGCAATTTAAAAACAAACGTGTACAAATAAAATTACTGTATTAATTCTGACATTTTAGAAATGGAAAATCTTGAACAAATTATCCTTTTATTAGTTTCTGGTCAAGGCCTTTTATTAAGTTTAGCTTTGCTTTCGGCTGTATTTAAGAAAAACTACTCTAGTTTCTTCTTAGGTCTAATCACAACGGTAATCACATTAGAGATTTTACACATTTGGGGAATAAGTATGGGATACCATAGTTCTGAATATATAATTCCTTTTTGGCTATTCGGTTCCTATTTAATCACACCACCTGCCGTTTGGTTGTTTATGCAAACTAATACCCAACCTACATTTCAACCAAAACTTAAACACTTTTTTCTGTTCTCACCTGCATTAATAGAAATCATATTAGAAGTACCTTTGTATTACGGTAATAAAATATTTGGAACTGATTATCGTTTAGAGAGAAGTTCTATTTGGCAAGCTTTTACAGAAAAAACACCTGTTATTGCAATGATTGTTGTCCTCTTATTTTTTGCCAAAAAACTGAATGATTTAAATGCGAGGTTAAAAAAAAATAAAACAATAGAAAGTAGTTTTAGTCAACTTTCAAGGCTTTATTTCTTTTTTTTTGTTTTTTCATTATTAACATTTTTTTGGTTATTGGTTTCTGTATTTGACTTTCAGCTATATACTGTAATAGAAGTAATATTATTGCTTTTTGTATTCATTCTTGGTTACTTAACCTATTTTGAGCGTTCATTTAATACTATTCCAAAAGTTCTGAAAATTGATATTATAAAAGAAAAATTCCCACAATTCAATGATGAAAAAGAACTTCAAAGATTGAAAGTTTTATTTGAATATGAAAAAATATTTAGAAAACAAAAAATAACTTTAAATGAAGTCGCTATCTCACTTAACTTACCTAAAAGATATATTTCAGGACTAATTAATACCTATCATAATACTAATTTTAGCACTTACGTAAATACTTTTCGAGTTAACGATGCGATGACACGTATAAAAGACCCAAAGGAAAGAAACAAATCAATACTTGGTATTGCTTTGGAGTCTGGATTTAGCTCTAAATCTGCATTTAATGGTACTTTCAAAACCATTACTGGAAAAAATCCTTCCGACTTTCTCAATAAATAAATACGTCCTAAATCACGATTCTGGACATATAGCTTCTATTTACATTGATGCATTATTTAAATTAAACACTTTCTTTGTTTAAATGCGAATAAGCACAGATATACTTATTCGAAATGTTTTAAACCTTTAATGAATCATTATGTTTCTTAAACAAGAATTTTTAAAATTAAAAAAAATGAATAAACTAAATTTAACGCTTGGATTTTTAATCGGACTAATGCTATTTTCTTGCTCGTCCAATGAAACATTATTGGCTCAAAATAAATATAAAGGAGCACCCAAACATCAACAACCAAGTATTGAAGTTCTTCCAAATTCTACAGAATATATTTTAGACAAAAGTTTAGAAGAGTCTTTATCGATAAAGTTAAATCAGAAAATCGATGAACTTATTGAACAACATAATGTTGCTGGAATTACCGCTACCATACTAATTCCCGAAAAAGGAATTTGGGAAACAAATAGAGGGTTTATATCTAAACCAAATAATATAATAGTTGATAGCTCAACTGTATTTTACTGGGCAAGTGTAACTAAATTAATAACCAGTACAATAATACATCAATTAGTTATTGATGGCAGTATTTCATTAGACGACAAACTTTCGGATTGGTATCCTGACATTCAAAATGCAAAAAAAATAACGATTGAACAGTTACTTAATCATACAAATGGAATTTATAGTTTTAATTCAGATTCAACTTTTCATTATAGCGACAGAAATTATAATCCAATTGAACTTTTGGAAATTTCAAAAACCAAAGAAAACTTATTTAAGCCAGGAGAATATTGGTCTTACACAAATACTGGCTATTTATTATTGGCTTTAATAATTGAAAAAATAGAATCCAAGACATTTGAACAAGTTGTTAAAGAAAGAATCTCAGATTTCTTACATCTAAAAACATTAAAAGCACCTGAAGACATACCAACGAACTTAGCATTGGCTCATAATAATGGTACAGTTGTATCTAAAGATTCTTCAGGGCCTTTGGGAGCAGGGAATGTCGTAAGCAATTCAAAAGATATAGCAGTTTTTTTGAGTGCATTATTGACAGGGAAAATAATTCCTGCTGAAATGGTACACTCTATGATGAAAGATTTATATCCAATGTTTGACAAGGGGCAATATTATGGTAATGGAATAATGTTATATGATTTTGAAGAAATCAACAATACAGATAATATTTGGATTGGACATAGTGGCGGAACTGAGAACTATAAAACAATACTTATGTTTGACATAAAAACTAAAATAATTATGGCTATTTCTATAAATGAAAATATTCCAGCCGAAGCAGTAGCGAACAAACTAATGGAAATAATTACCGAATAAACTGCTTACAACATCGTATATAATTTATTGCTGGCTTATTGTTCACTTACGAAAGTCCTCGTAGACTTTCTTGGTCTATAAATATTCACTAAATTGGTTGCTTGAACCACGCAACAAACCATATACAGCACCGTTGTAGCCAATTTTGACCCGTCCTGAATAAAGGCTACATAATTTTAAACATTATGTACAAAAATGACAAAGTA
>CANLIE010000124.1 GCA_947491225.1 uncultured Cellulophaga sp. | reverse complement strand
ATTTTGACCTTTGAATATGTCCATATTTTAATATATTTACTATAACTAAAGATACGTATTTAAATACTGACCTCTATAAAACGTAAATAACTGTACGTGAATAACGTACGTAAATTATATATAGATGAAAACAGAATTAGTACATTTGGATTTACAAAATGGGCAAATAGCGGCATTGTGTAAAGTTAATAATGTACACGAGGAAGGGTTTCCTTTAACCAAAAATAATAAACAGGGATATTTATACAGCCAGCTACCTATTCAATATCGTGATAAAAATATTGGAATAGTTAGCCGTCGTTCGGGCTTTACGCAAGTAGTAACCAAAGCACAATTTTTAAAAACCTATCCGCTTAAAAAAATCAACTATGCCTACTAAACAATGGTTTAAAAAAGATGCCTTACCTTTTAAAATACTCATGCAACCTACACCAAAAAATGTAGTAGAGTGGTTTGATGAGGAAACAGAAGGTCTAGACGATGAAGAATTGATATTAATATTACGTGCTAGAGGTGGTATTAATACAGCTACTATGGGTTGTGTTTTTTTAACAATATTTATGTTTATAGTGTGTTCTGTTTTTACTCTTTTTATGGATGGCTTTACTTTTAAAATGACATTACAGATAACTCTATATTGTCTGATAGTATCTATTATTTCCTATTTATATGGCTTTATTTTACCCACCAAAAAAATAGTGTTAAAACGGTATTCAGGAAAAATGACCTATCCTAGTTATGGGTTTTATCCGCATATGACCCTCACTTTTACCCAAGTTACGGTGTATAAATCCTTAATTAGCGGACCAGATGCTACCATAGGTGGTTATAAATTAGCCGCACGAAACCCTTACAACACAGGAGTAGGCAAAGGGAATTATGACCTTGCCCCAGCAGACCCTGAAGAATGGTGGAGCTACTTTGTATGGTATATGGATAAAAACCGTCCGTTGCCACCAGGTAAAGCTTTTGACCCTTACCGAGAAAAAGATTTTGAACGTAGAAAAGCGGAAGGTTTTCCGAAGCCTTTATATCCTAGTGATATTCCTACCCCAGAGGCTACTAAAGAACAACAAGCTGAACGAAAACGTATTGGAGGGTGGTAAGCCGTCGCTCGGGTTTTACACAAGTAATTACAAAAAAACAGTTTTTAAATACCTATCCCCTAAAGAAAATAACCGATGAGTAAAAAATGGATAAAACAAGAACCTTTGCCTTTTATGATTATTATAAAGCCTACTCACAAAAATGTGGTAAAATGGTTTGATGAAATTGGAGGCGTCAATGAAAAGCAATTTAAGATGGTTCTTTCGGCTAAAGGATTAAGCGTCTGGACAATTGTTAGTTTATTAATAGGTATTTTATCAACTGTAGTAGCTATTATAATCTCATTTTTTGACAAAAGAAGCAATTTTACAGACTGGTATGATGTTTTGATTCCAATTTTTGCTATTAGTTTATTTTTCTGGCTCTACAGTCTCTTAAAGCCTACTAAAAGATTGATATTAGATCGTGTAACAGGAAAAATGACATATCCTAGTTATGGTTTTGCTCCACATATTACCTTAACTTTTATTAGAGCAACTGTTTACAGTAATATTTCAGCTGGACCAGATGGGATGATTATGGGTACTACATTGCAAGCACGCAATCCTTATCAAAGAGATATCACTAGAGGAACTTATGATTTAGCACCCGCAGACCCCGAAGAATGGTGGAGCTACTTTGTTTGGTATATGGATAAAAACCGTCCGTTGCCACCAGGTAAAGCTTTTGACCCTTACCGAGAAAAAGACTTTGAACGTAGAAAAGCAGAAGGCTTTCCTAAACCCTTGTTTGAAAGTAATATCCCCACACCAGAAGCTACAAAACAACAACGCGCAGAACGTAAACGTATTGGTGGATGGTAAGCCGTCGCTCGGGTTTTACACAAGTAATTACAAAAAAACAGTTTTTAAATACCTATCCCCTAAAGAAAATAACCGATGAGTAAAAAATGGTCAAAGCAAGAGCCCTTACCGTTTATAATTTTCACAAGACCAACACATAAAAATGTAGTGAAATGGTTTGATGAAGGTGGTGGAGTAGATGATGAACAGTTTAGATTGGTGCTTTCATCCAGAGGTGTTAGCGTTGGCGCGATTGCCATGTTGATTCCTGCAGTTTTAATACTTTTGATTTCAACCTTAGTAGTTTTATTTTCAAAAAGTATAAATTTTGATATAAATTATTTTTGGACTGTATCATTTTTATTTATTGTAAGTGGTGTTTTATGGCTTTTTAGCTTTTTAAAACCTAACAAAAGACTGATACTAAATCGAGTTACTGGAAAAATGACATATCCTAGTTATGGTTTTGCTCCACATATTACCTTAACCTTTATTAGAGCAACTGTTTACAGTAATATTTCAGCTGGACCAGATGGGATGATTATGGGTACTACATTGCAAGCGCGCAATCCTTATCAAAGAGATATCACAAGAGGAACTTATGATTTAGCACCCGCAGACCCCGAAGAGTGGTGGAGCTACTTTGTTTGGTATATGGACAAAAACAGGCCTTTGCCTCCAGGCAAAGCCTTTGATCCATATAGAGAGAAAGACTTTGAACGTAGAAAAGCAGAAGGCTTTCCTAAACCCTTGTTTGAAAGTAATATCCCCACACCAGAAGCTACAAAACAACAACGCGCAGAACGTAAACGTGTTGGTGGATGGTAAGCCGTCGCTCGGGTTTTACACAAGTAATTACAAAAAAACAATAGGGTTACCCATTTTAATCACAAACACTTTTAAATGAGTATATTATTTTGTAAATTGTCTGTAAATACACAAAC
>CANLIE010000122.1 GCA_947491225.1 uncultured Cellulophaga sp. | reverse complement strand
AACACCTAATATGGTATATAAATTATCAGCTTAAATTAATTATTAACCTGTAGCCATATTTCAGGACAAGACATTAAAATACTATGAATAAAAAACTTCTTTACTTATTAATAGCTATAATATTTGGTTGTACAAGTGATGATAAATTAGAAAACAGTAATAATGGCACCCCTACCCTTAATCTTAGCCTAATTAAAACAAACTCTTATAGTGGCAATTTTAAATATGATTTTAGCATTGGTTTACAAAATGTAAAATTAATTTGGAACAAAACGGAAATAGTTGATTCTAATAACAAAATTGGCGAAATCAATGTAGCCAATGGAAATAAAGAAATAACAATTAACAATCTTGAACAAAACAGCACATACTTTTTTAGATTAGTGGGGGAGTTCAATAATGAGTTGTTATACAGTGAAATAGTAACCGTAACTACATTAGAAATAGAAATCTTATTTAATAATCAACTGTTTCAAAAAACAGGAAACTCTTGGACAGGAGACATAGAAAAAGTTATAAAAACGATAGATGGTTATATAGTAGTAGCCGTTGAAGGACAGTCTTACAGCAGTAATACTATTCTTCGAGTAATTAAAATAGACAAACAGTTCAACTTATTATGGAACTTCGTCATAGATGAAGATACTGATGGAAGTGATGAACTTGCTGGAATGTTTGAATTGACCGATGGTAATTTCATTGGTATTGGAAGAAACTCAATTTACAAAAGCTATGGCTTTAAATTTAACAATTTAGGAAACATACTATGGATTAAAAACTATAGTGCATTGTCTGGAAATGTATTTGACCAAGCTATAGATTTCGAAAATTTTTCAGATGAATTAAGATTTCCCATTTATTCTGACTCTACTCAATATGATAATAGAGATGGCTATAATAGAGAAATATTACTTAACAACGACGGAGAAATAATATCAAATGATACTATAGGAAACGTATTTGACAAACCAATATCCAGAGTTAAATATGATATATATGGTAATAAATTTAGTTATGGCAATTATTATTTAACACCAACCCAAATAATAACCAACAGTGGAGTTATTGACAAGTATGATATTAATAACGACTTCATTTGGCATATACACTATAATGACGATGTTCATGGAGAGGATAGAATAGATGAATTATTAGTCGAGGAAAACAATCTAATAAATATAGGCACGGAAGTTCATCAATATGGATTAGGCTCAAACAATGACGATTATAGATTAATTCACTTTAGAGACAATCAAGGAAATAAATTATGGGAATTTTTAGAAACAAGGGAGAACTTCTTATATCAGGGGAAAAATATAATAAAAGATTCTGATGGTAATTATCTATCCTTGTTCTTTGATATCTACTATCCAGATAGTCACGTATATAATTTGGCAACAGTAGTTAAAACAGATAATAAAGGAAATATCATTTGGAAATTCTCAGACGGTCAAGATTTCAATACAGATCAATTTCAACCTTATAAAATAATAACAGATAATAATACTTATCTAATTTTTGGAACCAAAGAAGGTGTTATTTGGCTCAAACAATTTAAGACGGAATAAAAACGTTTGCTAACAACGTGTAAAAATAATTGCTTGGTTCTAGCCTACTCGGAAAATCCGCAGGATTTTCCTCTGGTTCGTTCCTTTTTTGCTTAGTTAGTTGCTCAATCACGCAACTATCCTTACACAAACCGTTGCCATTCATTGCGGAACTCACTCAAAATTAAAAACTAAAACAATATGACAAAAAAAATAATTTCAGAAAAAGAAGTCTTAAATGCCAATAAAAACATTATCGAAAAATTTAAGAATATGTCTTTTTATGAATTAGATTGTTTGATTTCGATAATGGAAGAAAAAGGAAATGAATTTAGAGAAGAAATCGACTTTAAGTTATACTCAAACTCAATTGACGAAATTGATATTATTACTCTTAATGACTATAAAGAACAAAATTTTCAAAAACGGACTTTTATAAACGGAATAAAAAACCTTAAATATTCGGAATCATTTAAGGATTTTAATGTCATTAAGAAATAGTTAAGCAAGTTTGCGGAATTACTTACTCAATCGGAATTGAAAAACTATGAATAAATTGGAAATCAGTCTGAATAAACTAAAGTCAGTTTTAAAAACGAACTCTTGGTTTCTTTGGGTTATTCCATTGTTTGTTTTTGTGAGTTATATGAACGGAATAGAAACTGGACTATTCCTATCTGGACTAATGATTTCGGGAATTTGTTTAGGAATGATTATCCCAATATTAATAGGTGCGATTTTCAAAAAATACGATTTGAAAAATGTATATGGAGAAATAATAATTTTTATGATTTCAACCACTTTATTGTGGATTTATATTCCCGATAAAAAACTTTTAGCATTTATGATACCATTCAGCATTCCGTTAATTATAATCGGACTTTTGAAATTAAGAAAATAAAACAACGAAATGGCAACAACGTGTATAATTAATGGCTAGTTATCGCCTACTTACGAAAATCCTCGCGGATTTTCTATTCGGTTTTTATTTGCTAAATTAGTTACTTAAACACGCCACTAATCATACACAAAAACGTTACCTGTCATTAAAAAATGAACATAAAAATATCACGAATAGAATCTTCAGATTACGACCTTATAATAAATGAATTAAATGATTGGTGGGGTGGTCGTAATATGACAGATATGCTACCACGGCTTTTTTTCAATCATTTCTCTACTACTAGTTTCGTTGTGAAAGATAAAGATTTGATACTGGGTTTTCTAATTGGATTTATATCACAGAAAAACCCAAAATTAGCATACGTACATTTTGTTGGGGTAAACCCTAGGTTCAGAAATAAAAATATAGGCAAAAAACTGTATGAACGTTTTTTTGAAGAAGTTAAGAAAATAGGT
>CANLIE010000121.1 GCA_947491225.1 uncultured Cellulophaga sp. | reverse complement strand
TTATCTTCTCTACCAATAAAAAAACCAACAAACCCATCCATATCATAAAACATGTCTATAGGCCGAAAACCTTTCATATCTGGAGCCCAATCATTACCTCCAAATTCTTCATCCCAATCATAAAGTACTCTTTCTATAGGCAATAAGTCAAACGTGCCTTCAGATCTTAAAGGGTTAGCCTCTCTTGACTTCCATTTTATTCGTAGCCATTTGAAAAAAGAATAAAAACTAGTAATATTTTCATCGGGTAATTGTTTAGAATTTTCTAATTCTAGAATGATTTCATTTCTTTCAAAATTTATATCAACAACAAATTCATCCATCAACTCAGTTAAAGGATCTGTTATACTCTTATATAGGGGTACTATCCATTCTTGAACTTCTTGACTTGTTTTCATTAAAAATTAATTTTATCTATTAATGTTTGTTTTTGTACTCTTGCCGCCACTAGTTACAAACTAGCGGTAGTGGGGGATTATCTATTTATCTATTCGTAATGATTCGTATAATGCTTTAAATTCATCAAAATTAAAATCAGGAAAAATTTGTGGCATTTTTTCTTTAAAATCATCTACGTTGGGTTGATGTTCTCCTGTTGAGATTTCAACTAAAGCATTTTGCCACCAACCAAAACCTTTAGACATACCTAGTAGCTTAAGGTATCCTTCAAAGTTTACATGAAGAGGACTTACTGAGCTATCTGAATGCACTAAATAAAGTCCTTTTTTATCTTCTCTACCAATAAAAAAACCAACAAACCCATCCATATCATAAAACATGTCTATAGGCCGAAAACCTTTCATGTCTGGAGCCCAATCGTTTCCTCCTAAATCATCATCCCATGTACTACTTATCATCTGTTCGAAGGGTATAAATTCAAAAGTTCCTTCAGTGTTTATATTTGATTCAGGTTTTGTTCTCCAATAAAGTTTCCAGAGACCCGTACAAGTGTAAAACTCTATAATCCCTTGGGTTTTCAGTTGTTCTATTTGATTTTCATTGAGTTCTATTTTAGGCCTTTCATAATTAGCATCTGAAATTTGAATTATTTCATTATCAGATACTGGATCTATTGTGTCATCATAAATTTCATCAAACCATTCTTCAATTTCTTCAGAGCTCTTCATTATATATTAATCTTTTTAGTTAATGTTTCTTTTTTTACTCTTGCCGCCACTAGTTACAAACTAGCGGGGGTCTGGGAAACATCAATCTTTATTGTATTCTTTTAATGAGTTTGGCTCTATTGGAGCTTGTAATTTTTCTACCTCTATTAGATTACCATCTTCTAACACTTGAGATGGTTTCCAATCATGTTGATGTTCCCAAACCCCGTTTTTAATATCGAACCTTTTAAAATATATAATTTTCAAACCACTATCTGTATCGGCTATATAATAACCTCTACTAAATTTTGAAAATTCTGATGGAGTTTGAAGCTCATAACTCATATCAGCTCTATAAATGAGATTACCTTTAACTATTCTTTTGAGTGCATCTCCTAAAGTCGGATCTTCAAACTCTTTAATTTGAAATAGAATTCTTTTTCTAGTATTTTTTATTTTTTTGTTACTCAACTTCAAATAAATATCATCTTTTTTATCAATAGCACCCGCTCTACCATATCCCTTAGACATACTATCATCAAAATAAGAGTATACTTTTTCCTCTAAAATTTCATACTCTCTATTAGTGACATTATAATCATACTTAGCTACATTACAGTTAAATTCATCGGTAATGTAATTTTCGCAAAATGTTTTGATTTTCTGCATTTTATTCTATTTTTAAGTTCCTAGTAACAAATCTATTTCTTCAATTTCAAAAACCCCTATTTCTAAAGGTTCATTATCATTGTCAAAAAGAATAATTTCATATTTCATCCCTTTTACTCTTTTTTGATTGGTAGCTCGTAATTTCGCTTGTATTGATTGCAATAATTCTGCATCACTTATCATTTCCGTTTCTTCATCATCCTTTGCTACTTCTCGTAATTTTGCTTTTATAGCTTCTAGTTCTACAATACTTTCATCTTCAACATAACTTACTTCTGCAGACATATTAAAATGATCTGCCTGACCTTCATATTCTTTGACAAAATCTCTCATCTCATACTCCTTATCAAGCATAACTCTTTGATTATAATGGAAAATTGTATCTTTCTTCTCTTAATTTTTTATAATTGTTCATTCTTACTATTATTAGTATCAAAGACACTTCCTCGTATTTTTGTAATGCTACTACTTACGAAGTTACATACTTCATCAAATGTTGTTTTCTTCTTACTCTTGTCACCACTAGTTATAAACTAACGGTAGCGGGGGTAATTATCTATTGTTTATCTATTCGCAATGATTCGTATAATTTGATGAATTTATCATAACTAAAATCAGGAAAAATTTGTGGCATTTTTTCTTTAAAATCATCTACATTAGGTTGATGTTCTCCTGTTGAGATTTCAACTAAAGCATTTTGCCACCAACCAAAGCCTTTAGAAAGCCCCAACAATTTTAGATAACCATCAAAATCAATGTGAAGTGGATGTGTTTCTCCATCGAACTTATACAAATACAAGCCCAGTTTATCTTCTCGGTTTACAAAAAAACCAACACATCCTGCACTTTCATAAAACATATCTAAAGGTCGAAATCCCTTCATATCTGGAGCCCAATCATTACCTCCAAATTCTTCATCCCAATCATAAAGTAATCTTTCTATAGGTAAAAAATCAAAGGTACCTTCTGCATTAACTTCATTTTTTGCTTTAGTTTTCCAATTAAACTTCCATAACTTACAGCACATAAAAAAGTTTATTATTTTTTGGTCTGAAATAATTTTTTAGGGTTACCCATTTAGTTCTCAATTAGTTTTAGCCTACTTATAGTGACAGGCTGATGCATTGCACATCGT
>CANLIE010000120.1 GCA_947491225.1 uncultured Cellulophaga sp. | reverse complement strand
GTTTGTGTATTTACAGACAATTTACAAAATAATATACTCATTTAAAAGTGTTTGTGATTAAAATGGGTAACCCTATAGTATTAATTACTATTTTAGTATATAAATTAAAAGAAAACACAAACCATTTAATACTTAAAAAGTGAAAAAAATCTTATCAGTAGTTCTGTTACTTACCACAGTGGTAGTATTTGGTCAAAGAAAACCCAAAATTAAGGGTAGTAAGACAGTAGTGGAGATTAATAAAGTATTACCATCTTTTAACGCTATAGAGTTAGTAGATGACTTAAAAATCAAATTAAATAAGTCTAGAGAAGAAAGTTATTCTTTTGTAGGAGATGATAATTTATTGGATGTTTTAAAGTTTGATGTAAAAGATAGTATATTATTCATAAGCTCATTTTACAAAATAACATCAAAGAAAAAGTTAGATATTACAATAAATTATATAGGCATAAATTCTATACTTATGCATAATGGTCATATAGAAGCAGAAAATATATTAGTCACTGATTATATAGAAATACAATTAAAAGATAATGCTACAATTGCCTTAAATGCACAAGCTGTAGAAGCAGAAATTAAAATGATGGATGGGAGTAAAGGTGATATGAATATGGATTGTGAAGTACTAAAAATAAAATTAGAAGATAAAAGTAAACTTAATTTGTATGCAGTTGTGGATAATATTCAGTTAAATATGTTTACTAATACTAATTTAGAAATAGAAGGAACTACAACTAATTTTAATTTTAATGTTTTGGGTAATTCTAGACTTAAAGCAGAACAATTTAAATCGTCAATAACAGAAGCTAATCTGGATGAATCATCCCAAGTTAAGATTTTTGTAACAGATACTTTAGGCTTATCCGCTAATGGATCTTCTAAAACATATTTATATGGTAATCCTAAAATAAATATTACTGACTTTTTAGGGACTTCTGAATTACTTAAGAAAGAATAATGTTTATTACAAATTGAAGAAAACATAAAAGCTATTAAATAGTATCAATTTCTAGTATCTTTGTTAAATTATGAATGAAAACCTAGACCCTACATCAGATAATTTTTCTTCTGAAGATATTGATATAGATAGAGCATTAAGACCCTTAAGTTTTGATGATTTTGCAGGTCAAGATCAAGTTTTAGAAAATCTTAAAGTTTTTGTTGAAGCTGCAAATCAAAGAGGAGAAGCTTTAGATCATACACTTTTTCATGGACCTCCTGGTCTTGGAAAAACTACTTTGGCACATATTTTAGCTAATGAGTTAGGTGTGGGTATAAAAGTTACTTCTGGACCTGTTTTAGATAAACCAGGAGATTTGGCGGGTCTACTAACTAACTTAGATGAAAGAGATGTTCTTTTTATAGATGAAATACATAGGCTTAGTCCAATTGTTGAAGAATACCTGTATTCTGCAATGGAAGATTACAAAATTGATATAATGATAGAAACAGGGCCAAATGCACGTTCTGTACAAATAAATCTAAGCCCTTTTACCCTGATAGGTGCAACAACTCGTTCTGGTTTGTTAACTGCTCCTATGCGTGCACGTTTTGGTATACAAAGTAGGTTGCAATATTACACAACGGAGCTACTTTCTACAATTGCGGAACGTAGTGCAGAAATTTTGAATGTACCAATAGATTTAGAGGCGGCTATAGAAATTGCAGGCAGAAGTAGGGGAACACCTAGAATTTGTAACGCCTTATTAAGGCGTGTTAGAGATTTTGCTCAAATAAAAGGTAGTGGCAAAATAGATGTAGAAATTTCTAAGTTTGGGCTAAATGCACTTCATGTAGATGCACACGGTTTAGATGAAATGGATAACAAAATACTAACCACAATTATTGATAAATTTAAAGGAGGTCCAGTTGGTATAACTACGTTGGCTACTGCTGTATCTGAAAGTGCAGAAACTATAGAGGAAGTATACGAACCTTTTTTAATACAACAAGGCTTTATTATGCGAACTCCTCGTGGTAGAGAAGTGACCGAATTAGCATACAAACATTTAGGAAGAATAAAAGGGAGTGTGCAAGGCGGACTTTTTTAAAAGAAACGATTATGGATGTGAGAAACTATACTTTTTCAGAAGCTGCAATAAAAAAGCTTGCTATGAAAAAGGTGTTTGGAATTCAACCTTTAATTTTTGGGGTTTTAGTAGCTGCATTTTTAATTGCAAATAAGATTGGAGATAATGCATTTACTAATGATAAAAACCTACTATTTATTTTAATAGGTATTTTTCTTGTAGTATATATTGGTGGTATTTTTTCTGCAAAAAAATCTGTAAAACAAATTTTAAGGCAGGTATCTTTTAAGATTACAGACACATCTGTTGAATACTGTATTCCAAATGGGAAAAACACCAAATTAGCTTTTAGGGAAATTAAAAATCAAAAACTTTATAAGTACGGTTTAAAATTATATAGTGTTAATGAGCAAATATTCATTTCAAACAAGATTAATAATTTTAATGAAATTGTTAAGACCTTAAAAGATAATACACAAACTAGATTAATACAGCATACTACCAAATTTAAAATAAATCAAATAGTACTTAACAATATAACTGGACTTTCTTTTTTAGCTATGATAACAAGTCTTTTTCTTGTTGAAACTAGAGAGTTGAAGCTTGTACTTGGAGTTCCTTTATTCTTTATTTTAGTGTATTCAGTAATTAGTTTAAGTAAAAATAAAGATATACCAAGTGAGTTTAATTGGGTGCACGACAAATTTCCCATTTATTAGTAATGTTATGAAAGAATTTCATTCTTTTGTTTAAAACTATGGATTTCAAATCCATAATGGTTTATTTTCATTTTTTTTGTCAAATTGTAGTTATACCACTTCTTATTTTATATTACTGTAATTTTTCATATTTTTCCTTATGCCAAAAAAGATAGAGATTACAGTTTTA
>CANLIE010000119.1 GCA_947491225.1 uncultured Cellulophaga sp. | reverse complement strand
CAGTGCTAAACCGAAAAGTAAGTTGTTTCTAACCCCTTACTATTCTTATACTATACCGTTGGCAAACATTTATGAAACGCATTTTTAAAATCATCGGAATACTTATAATTGTATATTTCTTTTTAGCTTATGCTTTCCCGAAATTTATTGCTGTACCATTTGCAGCGTGGAATTCTCAACAAGTATGGAAAGAGATTGAAAAAGAGCGTTTGGAAACACAATTAGTCAATAGTGAAATAATTGGCGTTTATGAATATCAATCCGAAAATAAAGAAGAAAATCATTCCATTTTTATTGACATAGTTGACAACGAACTAGTTGGGTTCTATTACGGAACTGAAGATGGAAGTGGACACGGAATATTTCATTTCGGAAATCCACTCTTGAATCTTAAGCTGACTGAAAACGAAATTGCGTTTGAAATTGGACAAAGAGAATTGTTTGAAACAACACGGAATAAAGTTTACGAAGCGGATGAAAAACCGAAAAAAGAAATCGCAGTCGGAATTTCTAAAAGTGCGCTAAAATATTTTGGAAAAATAACTGAATTCGGATTTGAATTAAACTGCGAATCTGAATTTCAAGATTGTTGGGAAAATAAAATGAAATTTAAAAAAGTTTACGATTTATAAAAACGATTTGCCAACACCGTGTATAATTCATTGCTAGTACTCGCCTACTTACGAAAATCCTCGCGGATTTTCTATTCGGTTTGTATTTGCTAAATTAGTTGCTGAAACACGCAACGAAATCATACACAAACACGTTGGCAGTAATATAGAGCAATGAGCGAAAAAGAAGCATTTGAACTTATAACAAACAAAATTTTATCCATTCAAGAAAACAAAAGAAAACCAGTCCGAATTGCAATAAACGGAATTGAAGGAACTGGAAAAACTGTAATGGCAAAAAAACTAACTGAATATCTAAATTCAGAAAATATAAAAGCCATCCAAGTTTCAATCGATGGATTTCATTTTAACAAAGAAGTACGATATAAACAAGGTCGTGATTCTGCGAAAGGATATTATGAAGATTCATATGACGAAATAGCATTTGTGGAAAAAGTATTAAAATCATCACAAGCTGAATTTCCAAATTATACAATCGCTACGCACGATTTAGAAACGGACGAATATTTGAATTTAGAACCGATAGAACTGGAAAATAATACGGTTTTAGTTACTGATGGAGCATATTTGTTTAAACCAAATTATAGAAATCATTGGGACTTAAAAATTTATCTAAAAACAAGTTTTGAAATTGCAATGAAAAGAGGAATTGAAAGAGATAAAAACTCACTCGGAGGTATTGAATTGACGAAAGAAAAATACGAAAAACGTTATCATAAATCTTCGAGAATGTATTTGAACGAAAACGAGCCTGAAAAAATTGCTGATATTATAATTGACAATTCTGATTTCAATAATCTGAAAATAATAAAAAATACTACTGCCAACAACGTGTATAATTAATTGCTTTGGCAAGTGCCTATTTGGAAAATTCCGAAGGAATTTTCTCTGGTTCGTATTTGTTTACTAAATTACAGGCTAAACCACGCAACTAACCATACACAAACACGTTAGCAACAAGCTGAAAAAACATCCGAACATTAAAGAAAATTGAATTTAACGTCAATAATTGAAGCAAAAAATAAACAAAACCGAACGAATACACTCATTAGATTCTTTAAGAGCTATAATGATGATTTTGGGTTTAGTTTTACATTCTGCGCTTACTTACAATGTTGTGAATCACGGCGAGGCTTGGTCTTTGAAAGACCCTGAATCTACAAGTATTGCTACTGACTCTATTGTATTTTTAGTTCATTTTTTTAGAATGCCAATTTTTTTCCTTGTTGCAGGATTTTTTGGTGCTATGCTGTTTTACGAAAGAAATCCTATCAAGATGATTAAAAACAGAATATCACGAATAGCTTATCCTTTTGTAGCATTTCTATTTATTCTATGGCCAACAATAATTTTCACTTTTGGTTATACAAAAGCAGTATTTTCGGGAATCGCTAACCCATTTGAGAAAGCAACGGAATCCTTATCTTCAATTTACGAATTTCTGCCTACAACTACATGTCACTTATGGTTTCTTTATTATTTGATGTTAATAACATTTGCTACTTTCTTAATAGCGTTAATACTAAAAAAATCAAAAAAATTTACAAATAGAATTACAAATTCATTCAATTGGTTAATTAAGAAACCAATATTGCGAATTTTGACCTTTTCTGGAATACTATTTTTGCTGTATTTAACTTTAGGAACTTCAATGGTAGAAGTTTCTGTTTATTTGACACCAGATTTAAACACTTTTGTTTTTTATTTCTTTTTCTATTTAATCGGATGGATATTATTCAAATCAAAACATCTTTTAAATACATTTATGAAATACGATTGGATTTCTATGATTTTGGCTTTTATAATTGCAACAATACAAGGTTTAATCACTCAAAACTGGGATTCTGAAACTATGATGTCGGAATATTTGAACTCTGAATTAATAATGCTTTCTAACGCTTTCATTGTTTGGTTATTCACATTTGGAATAACTGGACTTTTTATTCGTTACGGAAGTAAATACTCGAAAAGAATGCGTTACATCTCTGATTCTTCTTATTGGGTTTATTTAATTCATTTGCCATTAACAGCAATCATTCCAGTATTTATTTGGGAATTACCACTTCCAGCTTTTGTCAAATTTATAATCGTACTTTCCTTAACTACTTTAATATGTTTTGTCACTTATCATTATTTAGTGAGGAATACTTTTGTTGGAAAATTTCTGAATGGAAAAAAATATCCGAGAAAAATAAAAGAAAAGCCAGTTGCTAACACCGTGTATAATTAATGGCTAGTTCTCACCTACTTCTGAAAATCCTCGCGGATTTTCAGTTTGGTGTGTACTTGCAAAGTTAACTGCTAATCCACGCAACTACTCATAGCCGAGACCGTTGCCATTAATTTATGAAAAACATTGTCTACCTACTTTTGTTATTACCAATCGGAATTTGTGCGCAAACAAATAA
>CANLIE010000118.1 GCA_947491225.1 uncultured Cellulophaga sp. | reverse complement strand
AATAAAAAGTTTTGGCTAAGTGCTTAATCGAAAGTTCACTACTTTTAATTCCCGTACTAACCATAGCCGAGACGTTAGGCAACATTTAAGAAACACCATCGAATGAAAGAAAATTTATTAAAAATATCTATATTCCTACTCTTAACAATTTCATTTACAAGTTGTGAATCACAAAACAAAATTAAGAACCTTTTAGGAGTTGAAGTTTCAACTGACTCAATTAATACTTTCCTCAAATCGAGAATGGACTCATTGAATATTCCCGGACTTTCAATTGCAGTCATAAATGACAGTAAAGTAGTTTATCACAAAAATTTTGGATTTGCCAACGTTGAAAAAAAGTTACCAGTTACCAACAAAACCATTTTCGAAGCTGCATCAATCTCAAAATCAGTATTTGCTTTTTTTGTAATGCAATTTGTTGAAGAAGGCAAATTGGATTTAGATAAACCCTTGTATGAATATTTACCATATGAAGATATAGCCAATGACGAAAGGTATAAGAAAATAACAGCACGTATGGTTTTAAGCCATAGGTCAGGATTTCCGAATTGGAGAGAAAATGAAGACGATAAAAAATTAAAAATAAAGTTTGACCCAGGAACAGCTTATGAATATTCTGGAGAAGGTTATCAATATCTCGCTATGGTTCTGAAAAAAATAGAAAATACGGATTGGAACGGTTTAGAAGCTCTTTTTCAAAAGAAAGTCGCAGAACCATTAAAAATGGAACATACAGTATTTATACCAACATCTTATACAGAAAAAAATAAAGCAGAACCTTATAACAATCAAGGCGAGTGGATTGATTTAAAAAATGATTATTGGTACAAAAAAGATAAAGGAAAATTCGTTGCACCTTCATCTATGCTGACAGAACCGATAGACTTTTCAAAATGGATGATTGGACTAATGAATAACAAAATTTTATCTAAAGAAAGTTATTCCGAATTGCTAAAACATCATTCAAAAATATCTACATCTTCAACTGGAATTAGTGTTTATTATGCTTTAGGTTTTTTAACAGCTGATAAAGTTTATAGCAACACCTATTTTCACGGAGGAAACAACGCTGGGTTTACTTGCTCATATCTTATAGAAACAGAAAAAAAATGGGGATATATTCTTTTCACCAATTCAGAGTATGGAGAAAAACTCGGAGATGAAGTTTGGAATTATTTTGAAAAGGAGAGTGAATAAAAAACGTTGCCTAACAACGTATATAGCTCATAGCTAACTAGTTGTTTAATCGAAGTTAAGGCATATTTGCAAGTCCGCCAAATTTTTTAATTTGGCTTATTGAAAAAGAAGATAATAAGAAAATTAAAAAAATCGGCTCGTGCTAAAACGAATAGTTATCGCTAATTTGCACGCTACGAGCCATATACAAGACCGTTAGCATTAATTCACAACAAATTCATTCGATGAAAATTAAATATACTACAATACCTATTCTAATATTTTTTTCTATTCTATTTTTTTCTTGCAATGATAGCAAGAGTTTAAAGAAAGAAAAAAATCAAACTATTGAAGAGGTTGATGAATATGTAGAGAAGATAATTAGTCGTCACGGAATACCTGGTGCTACTGTTGCTATAATAAGAAACGACACAGTTATTCATCAAAAAAACTATGGATTAGCAAACATTGAACATAATGTCGCTGTTACGGATTCTTCAATTTTTAGAGTGTATTCCATTACCAAAATATTTATAGCTGTAGGAATACTTCAATTAGTTGAACAAAATAAATTAAGCTTAGATGATAAGATTTCTAAGTACTTGTCTGAACTTCCTGAACAGTGGAAAAATATTGAAATCAAGCATTTAATAACACACTCATCTGGATTGCCTGATTATAAATCATTCAAAAATTATAATGATTTAACCACAAAAGAAATGGAAGAGCAATTATTTTCAAAAAGCCTTCAATATGAATTGGGAGAACAGTATGAATATAATCAAACCAACTATTGGTTTTTACACAAAATAATTCAAAAAATATCAGGACCAACTCTTACAAAGTTTATTATTTCAAATCAATTTTTTGACAAAACACAAGATGTATTTTTCTCTAGTGATTCAAGAGATATAGTTTCAAATAGAGTTACTAGTTATTTCCCTTTTACTAAAGGTAAACTGACTATTGAGCATTTTTATGGAGGTGAATATAATTACGCAACTAATGGGATGAACCTTACTTTAAGTGAGTTTATTAAATGGAGTAAAAAATTAAACAACAATGTTCTTCTTAGTAAAAAAGCAAGGAACCTTATGTGGGAAGAATTCCCTTACAACAACAAAACAGATTTGTTTACTTACGGTTGGGATAAATTTAAATCTAACAATGAAATATCTTATGGTTTTACAGGAAATCTAACAAATGTTTATCGAACATTTCCAAAACAAAACTTGAGCATCATTTTTATGGCAAATGGTTTAACTACGTTCTTTGATGTCGATAATGTGGCTAACCATTTAGCTTATCTTACTGACAATAATTTGAAAAACTTAGAAACCTATTTGTATGAAACATTAATACTAGCTTCTAATTATGAGTTCGAATCATTTCTTTCAACATATACAAACTTAAAAAAGCAAAATAGTGAAAAAGACTTTCAAAGTTTTTTAAATTCCATTGGTTATTTTCATTTGGAGAAGGAAAACTACACTACGGCAATACAAATTTTTGAATTGAATAGCAATGAATACCCAAAATCTTGGAATACTTTTGATAGCCTAGGTGAAGCCTATGAAAAATCTGGAGATATAGATAAAGCTATTCTCTTTTATAAAAGGGCTATCAAACTCAACTATAATAATGAATCTGATAATAATACAAGACTAGAGAATAAAATATCAGATATAGAAAAAACTAATGCTAACACCGTATAAAATTAATTGCTATTGCAAGCCTTCTTACGAAAACCCTCGTGGATTTTCTATTCGGTTTGTAATTGTAAATTAGGTGCTTAAACCACGCAACTAATCTTATACAAAACGTTAGCATTAATTTAAAACCTAAACTTAACATTGAAAAAAATATCTCTTTACTTAATATTAACTATTGTACTA
>CANLIE010000117.1 GCA_947491225.1 uncultured Cellulophaga sp. | reverse complement strand
TATTTCAGAAATCTGTAAGGTACTTAAAGTTTCCCTATCTGATTTTTTTAAGTTCTGATTGGTAATTACGCCCAACGTGTTTGTGTATGATTTCGTTGCGTGTTTCAGCAACTAAATTAGCAAATACAAACCAAATAGGAAATCCGCAAGGATTTTCGTAAGTAGGCGAGTACTAGCAATGAATTATACACGGTGTTGCCACACGTTTTTATATCGGTTTATATTTAGTAACAATTCGTTTGTCATTGTTAAAATCCACGTATTGATAATGCACTTTGTCATCCTTATCAAATTCGCCGTTTTTATTAGTGTCTTCGATACTCCTAAAATATATTCGGTTTTTGATTCCTAATTCTTTCCAGTCTATAAGTTCTTGGTATTCGGATGTAAGTTTTTCAAATTCAGAACCGTCAATGTTACTTATGTATAAAGTTTCTACGTCATTATCGTCAAGTTCATTGTCTCGATTAGTGTCTTTGTCCAACACACGATAGATTAAAATCTGCTTTTTTGTATTGTCATATATGTCTCTTAAAAAAGTGATAGATTTGATTCGTATATTTTTTGTAGTTAATGAAGTTAGATTGTCAGAATCAAGTTGTTGAAATTTGAGATTGTGAAGATTTCCTGTTATTTCATATCTGTTGTAATTAGTTATTGAGAAACTTCCAGAACCATAACTAGAAGAACCAAAATAAACCTTTCCTCTCGAACCATACATTCTATATTCTCCAATTGGATGTATTAGGTATTTTGTACTGTCAATATGAATTGGAATATCAGCAATTTCAATAAGAGTTGAGTCTTTTTTTAATTCCGTTGTTTCAGTTTCTTCATTTTCTTGATAAATCACTTTTGGTTTTTCGTCATTTCCGCAAGAAGTCAGAAAAATTAATGTAATTCCTAAAATTATAATGTTTCTCATATTTTTTTCAAATGTCTTGTCCTGAAATATGGCTACAGGTTAATAATTAATTTAAGCTGATAATTTATATACCATATTAGGTGTTTTATAGTCTAAAGATAAATGTAATCTTATTTGGTTGTATAAATTAATTGCATTTTTTGTAGCTCTCTTAGCGTGACTCACGTTATCAAAGGTTTGGTCGAGATAGAATTCATCTTTTAAGATGCCATTTACACGTTCAGCCATAGCATTTTCGTAACAATGATTTTCTTGGATCATACTAATGTCTATCTTATTCCTTTTGAGTATTTGTGTGTATACATTACTACAATATTGTATTTCTCTACTTGTCAGCTCTATTTTTATACTTGTAATAGGCATCGCGTTTTAGACCAAAACAATTGGTTATAGTCGTTAAAGAAACAAATCCCTTAGCCCTTTCTTTAGCTTTAACTAAGGCTAGATATTTAGCTTTTTTTTAATTCCGTTACAGATTTATATCCTAATTGTTCGGCAGCTACTTCTAGATAGGAGTCCAACACTAAAAGCATCTAAATCCTTTTTAAGTAAGAGTTATTTTAGCTGTTTAATTTCCTTTTGAAGTTCTTTGATCCGTGTAATTTCGTCTTTGGTTTCCACTTTAATTCTGGTGTTCATTAGTTCTTTACGGTTGTACTTTTTAATCCACTCATTTACAATTGTAGGTACGATAGAGTAACGTTTACAAAGTTCATTTTTGTGTATTTACCTGTGGTAAGTTTGGCTAAAATTTTTAATTTAAATGGTTCACTGTAACGTCTAATTACTTTGTCATTTCTGCACATAATGTTTAAAATTATGTAGACTTATTTTAAGACAGGTCAATATTGTTGCCAACGGTTTTGTATAGGATTAGTTGCGTGTTTTAAGTACTAAATTTAGCAAACAAATAACAGATAGAAAATTCCAACGGAATTTTCGTAAGTAAGCTATAACTAGCAATTAATTTTATACGGTGTTGGCTGTAGTTTTTATTTCATTCGTTCGATTAAAATTGGATAAAACTTATTAAAAATTGGATATTTATCTCTGTTGTTTTCATATTCATTTAAAATTTCTATAATATTTTCAACTAATTCAAAACCAATTGATTTTTCAAAATCTAAAAGATTTTTTGCTTTTTCTATTCCAAAATTTTTCTCCGTTATTTTTATTGTTGTCGCTCTCAATAAAAGCTCATTGAAAATATATTTCCATTCCTTATACCCTTGATTTTTTCCGCTTTGTTCTAATTTTTTCGTAAAATATTTATTTTTTAAGCTCTCTATTTCCTTATCGTATTTATCCATTAACGGATTGACAAATGAATGACCAAATTCGTGTAAAATCATATCTGTTTCTAAATAATCTTGGTCAAAATATGGAATAAAGTCAATTTCTCCATTTGGTCCTATTATAGCATAAACTTCTTTTTTTCCATTTTCTATAAATTCTGCATTAAAACCACCCGAATGAACTAATGGTGAAAGAATTAAATTGTAAGAACCCAGTTCAGTTCCGTAATATTTTTCTAAATAAGTAGGAAGTTCTTGAATAGTTTTAGATGTTTTTACTTGATTAATAACTTTTTGATTCAATGGTTTTATTTCAGTTAAATATTCTTGAAATAATGAATCTTGATTGAAAGAAATAAACTCTTTTTTGAAATTTTCAATAAGATAACTTTTTTCGTTTTTAACAAAAGAATATGGTTTTGCTACTTCTCTTACTTTATTTAATTCAGGAAATTTTCCGAATTGTAAAGCCCAATGGGTAACTTTGTGAAAATTGAATCCGTATTTTTTAGATATTGTGCCAAATAAAACTACTGCTTTATGATTTTTCAAAGCATTGAGTTTTTTTTTCAACTTAGATTTATAAAGATTATCGTGTTTACTGACTAAAAAGTAATTATCTAAAAATGCTATTGAATAGATTGTCTCAATCCTTTCGTCAATTGTAATGTTCAATTCAGATTTTTGTCCAATACTTTTTAATGAAACTAAAAGTAGGATTAGTAAAATAGATTTTTTCATTAATAGTGTTTTCAAATAAAGACAAATTTTACTTTAAATTGTTACAGTTCAAATTACTGGCAACGTGTTTGTATATGATTTCGTTGCGTGTTTAAGCACTAAAGTCAGCAAATAAATCACAGATAGAAAGTCCGCGAGGACTTTCGTAAGTAAGCTATAACTAGCAATGAATTATACACGTTGTTGCCATTAGTTTTTTATTCTATAATATAATTTTAGTCCAATTGTAAATTCAATTCCAA
>CANLIE010000116.1 GCA_947491225.1 uncultured Cellulophaga sp. | reverse complement strand
TGACTGACAAAAAGAATAAAAAATAACTACGCCCAACAATGTATAAAAATAATTGCTACATTAGTGCTTAAATAAAGGTAGTTGCAATTTTGTTACGTCTGATTTTCCTACGGAAAATCCTCGCACACAAAACCGCAACTATTCTTATACGTTAACGTTAGCAACAAGCAAAATCAATGAGAGAAACAGAGAGTCCAGAGGTTATTTATAAAAATCTTAAACAAAAAGAATTTAAAAAAATGGTTAAGGAACACTTTAGAATTAATCAATTTTTATTGATACTTTCATTTAGTTTAATATTGGGCAGTTGTAACAGTCAGAAGGATCAAAAGAATGAGAAGACTTATTCAAATGAAGCTTCCTCTAAAAGAAAATATACAGAAGAAGAAATCACAAACATATATAAAGAATATAGAAAAAATCGAGCCCAGCATAGAGAAGATGATTCTATTCGGTTTATACAATTCCAAAATATAAAATCAATTCATAATATAAGGAAAAATGTAATAGAAGCATTTCCTTTAGTGAATGAATTAGGAGAGATTTCTTTTCATCCTGATGAACGTTTCTTAATGACAGAACATGAAAAATTTAAAAGTATTAGTTGGAAAAACAAGGGAAAAGACTATACTTTAGATAGCATTGGAAACTTCTATACTATCGTAAATAACCACCTATTTGTCATTAATAGTCAAATAAATAAAATATTTGTTTTTAGTCCAACAGGAGAAAAGATAAAGACTCTTGCAGCACCAAATTTGAAAAATGACAAAATGATTCAAGGAAGGAAATATCCTGATGATGATAAATATAATCCTGGAAGGTGGTATATAAATCCAGCCGGTATTCCTATTGAGAACAGTAATAGTGAAGTTGTTGGATATAAAACGCGTCCTGGAGATTTAGCTGCTGGATTTTCTGAGAAAATAACTATAAAGAATGAAGAATATTTAATGATTAATGTACTCGGAAATCATAATATAGAAAAGCAATTTTTGAATTTAGAAACCTTTGAGTGGTTAGATTTAGCTATATGGGTAGGAATCTTATAAAGATGTCTAAAATGTATATATAGGATGAAATTCGAAATCATCTCTTATATATTAAAATATTAGAAGAATTAATAAAAAAGCCAGTTGCTAACAATGTATAAAAAACATAGGGCTTTTGTACTTAACCGAAAGCTCTGTGTTTATTTACAAAGTCCGCTAAATATAAAATTTGGCATTTATAACAAAAAAAGCAAAATATTTATATTTAGCTAAGTGATAAACCGAAACGAAAGTGCTTATCAACTGCCCTACGTTTCTTATACGTAACGTTGTGGGCAATTTGAGCCATGACTTTGAAAATTAATCACTTACCTACTTTCAGAATCAAAATAAAAAATGTAATTTTAGCAAATAATATTAACCACTTAAAATAAAAATAATGAAAAAAATTAAATCAATTGCTTTAGTTGCAGTATTTGCATCATCAATGTTTTTCGCTAAACCAGCAGAAGCAAAACACCATTCAGGAAATTATGTGGATGACGCAGGATGTTTACACGTTTGGTCTTATGATACTGCTTTTTTTGGATTAATTAAATACAATGTAGAAGAATATGTTTTCTGTGGCGTTGCATTTTAATAAATACATCTTTATATATAAAAAATAAATGAAGTATTTATTTATATCAATTTTTCTTTTACTACACCTTTCAATTAATTCTCAAACATTGAAAGGTGTTGTATTTGATAGTATTTCAAAAGAAAAACTACAATATGTTAATTTATCATTTATAACTAAAGAGATTGGCACCTTTTGTAATGATAAAGGGATTTATAATTTAGACTTATCTAAGGCATCAAAATTGGACACTTTAGTAGTTTCACTTATTGGTTATAAAAGTAAAAATATTGCTTTATTAAATTATCTTGAAAATAAGGAACATACACTAAACATTCAATTAATCCCAAAAATAGAATTATTAAACGAGGTTGTAGTTCTGAGCAAAAACAAAAAATACAGTACAAAAAATTATAATATTAAAACTGGAAATAGAAAAACTATGTTTCCATTATCTGTTCCATTTGGCTATGAAACAGCTACTCTAATTGAAAATAAAAAAAAAGAAAAAGGAAAATTAATTCAACTCAGTCTTAAATTAAAAAAATCTTCTGACGAGAATTTTACTATTTACCCAACTTACTATAGAATATCTTTTTATAATATAGACGAGTTAGGCTATCCAAAAGATTTAATTAATTATGATAATATTATAATTAAGCCAGAAAATGATGAAACATCATTTAGCATAAATTTAGAAGACAAGAATATAGTTTTTAATGAAAATGGTGTTTTTGTAAGTATTGAAACTGTTAAACCTGATGATATTGTACCTTCAAGCAGTATGTACTTAACAACACCAAATATAATTTATACTCATACTGATGAAAAACTAACTTTTAGACGCTTTGGCTCAAATAAGTGGTCTAAGCATAATAGAACATCTGCGTTTAAAAAGAAATTATATAAAGTTCCATTCATTAAAGTCAAAGTTGTTTATTGAAAAGAATAATTGCCTTATAGAAAATCCTCTTTGATGAAAAAAACAAAAAATATTGTTTTTATAATTATAGGCATATTATTATTGTCTTTAGTTTATGAATTAGTAATAAATGATAACACCAAAAGTTATAGTACTTATACAAAAATTGAAATTCCAATTAGCCAATATGACTTTGGAACAATTAAATATTTAGACACTATTACCTATTCATTTAAAATAAAGAATATTGGAGACGAATTATTATTAATAGATAATATCTCGACAATTTCACCAAATGTTAATTTACAGATAAAGGACAGTATTCTTCCGCCAAGTTATGAATCAGAAATAAATATTAAATTCATTGCTCAAAATTCTAATATTGGTTTTAATAAGATTAAAATTAGCATCAGAGGAAATTTTGAGAATAAACTTGCCGAATTGAATCTAACAGGAATAGTGTCTGAATAAATAAAAACTGCCCACAACAATGGCTATAAGTAATTGCTTGTTCTCGCCCACTTCTGAAAATCCTCGCGGATTTTCAGTTTGGTGTGTACTTAAAAAGTTAACCGCTAAACCACGCAACTACTCATAGCCGAGACCGTTGCCATTCATTGGCGGAACGAACTCAAGACTAAAATTAAAAATTAAATTAATATTATGAAGTCATACACAAA
>CANLIE010000115.1 GCA_947491225.1 uncultured Cellulophaga sp. | reverse complement strand
CCTTGTCTTTTAGGCAAGAGTTATATATTAAAAAATAACCGTAAATGATTTATAATAAATGTGTTACTCCTTTTTTAGGCTCGACTAAATAAAGGCAACTTTTCGGATTTAGCACGAGCCGAATTTTTTATTTTTATGTTTAATTTTCATTTCTAAATATAACCAAATAAAAAAATTGGCGTACTTGTAAATATACAAAAACCTCTCGGAAAGCCTATAATAGCTATGTTTTATACACGTTGTTACCTGCTGGCTTTTTCCGCAAACTAGCTAGCGTTGGCAGAGACATACTCTTTTACAGTTTGGGCTGAGCTTGGATGATGCGACTGTAAATGTGTATGGCTCTCAGCGTTGGCAATTCCTTTCATTATATGTTTATTGTTTTCAATTAAATCGGTAATTAAAGATTCTATTACAGGAACAGAAACCGCATTGCCCATTTGTTTGTATACCGCATTGTCATTTTCTAACAATTTATAAGAATCAGGAAATCCTTGTAATCTAGCACATTCCCTAGGTGTTAATCTTCGTGCAATTCCGTTATCAACTATTCCAAGTCTATTCGTGTCTGATGCAGTTAAAGTTATTGATATGCTTTCTGGGTCAAGAAATTTGAAAACTTCAAAGGACATATTTCCGCAAACAGGATTATATTTATCATCGTAATTACTTAGATACCCTTTTTTAATTAGTGAATTTGCTACTTTTTTGACATTACTATTATGGTAAAATGTTTTAATTTGTTCTAAAGTTAATGCCTTACCATCTTGATGAGTTCCAAAGATTTTTTTTCTTCTATTCGCAATTAGCAAATTCATAAATTCAATTTCGTCATCGCTACATTTTCCTTTAATTCCTAAATCCCAAGAATGAATTGAGTTACCATTTCTAGTGTCAATTAGTCTATATCCATTCAGTTCAGACAAGTCCTTACCGATTACACTTTTTAATTGGCTGGTAAATTCTTCACTACAATTATATTTTTTTGCTGGATTTTTTTCTAAAATATCCTTGACAACTTTAATCTCAATTTCATCATCGAAAAGGCTATATTGATTTTGACGACCTTTAAAATTATGTGAATCAACAGCTCCTACGTCTGATTTTATATTTAGGTCAAATTCTTCATTGAGAATCCCAATTATATATATCCTAACTCTATTTTGAGGAACATTGAAATTACTAGAATTTAAAAGTCTATACTCTAGAGTATATCCAATAGATTCTAGAGAATTAACAATAGTTTGAAAAGTTCTCCCTTTATCGTGTGTTGTTAGACCTCGAACATTTTCAAGAAGAAACCCTTTTGGTTTGTACTTTTTTAGAAGTCTTTCAACATCAAAAAATAAAGTACCTCTTGTATCTCCAAATCCTCTTCTTTTGCCTGCGTATGAAAATGATTGACACGGAAAGCCTGCTAGCATAAAGTCAAATTGAGGTAACTCCTCGATTTTAGTAATGTCATTGTAAGGGTTATGCCCGAAATTAAGCTCATAGGATTTGCAAGCGTTTTTATCAATCTCAGCTGAAAAAACACAATCTGTTTTAATGTCAAATTTTTCACAGGCTTGTTCAAAACCTAATTTGATACCACCAGTTCCTGCAAATAAGTCAATAAATTTTATCATCCTAATTCCTCTTTTATCCAGTCCGCTAATACTTTAAATTCTGAAATTGTATAAGCTACAGTACAATCGCTATTTGCACAAATTGTAGATAGAGCAGAAGACCTTTGAAAATTCCCAGCACCATCTAATACATAAGCTAATTTGTATCCATTTTTATGCATTAATTTCATTCTGTCTGCTGATTGCCCTGATTTTCTTTCTATTGTGCTATTTGTTGTTACCTGAAAACTTATCTCTATACCAATAGCCTTATCATTTCTTTCGACTACAATATCGAAAGGCATTCCACCTTTTTTGTCATAACCTTTTAAATTGATAGAACCGTTTCGTTTGATATTATAGTCGTCATCTAGAACTTCTTGTAAAAAGTCAACGACTTCTGTTTGGGCTAATTGACCCAATCTATTTGCTTTAGCTCCTCCAGTAATTCTACTGACTACTATATATCTTTGTTTAACAAATAATTTTAAGGCATTTTCATCTCCTAAAAGAGAACCAACTTCACAAGAATCAAGACCAGCTTGATTGGAAAAATCAGATGTTGATGCAAAAAGTAAAATGGCAATCATATCTTTAATAAGTCCATCCATTTCTCTTTCATCACTCAAATTTTCTCCATCAATAGAAAGCTTTTTGTTGTTAAGACCACGAATTGGTAATTCTTCAAAAACATATTTATGCGTTTCTGAATTCCAGATAAATTCAAAGTAAAAGTTTCCTTTTTTGTCCTTAGGAAATATGTCTTTAAAAGACCTGCCTAATCTTTGAATTGGTTCTCCTCCGTAATCGGAAAGAACAACTAAATGTTTAAGAAAAAGATTAGCAGGATATTTTGCTACCTTGATTAAATCAAATAATTGAAAAGGATGTTTTTTACTCAAGTTAAGTAAACTTAAGAAGTCATCTTGAGATTTTATTAGCAGAGGTAGTACATTTGCCAAAGCATTTTTTTCCATTAATTCTTCTGGCCACCATAGAGTTGCATTTGCTTTTAACTCTTCAATATCTCGGTTAAATTTTGGCATTTGTAGTGTTATATTTAATTTGAGATTCAGCTACTTTTAAAGCATCTAACCCTTGTTTCTCGTCTTTAATTAAATCATAGACTTTGTTTCCTATCCATAATGTCTCTAATTCTAAAATCGGATATTTAAAAAGGACACTAATTTTCAACAAGTGTTCTCGATTCAGAGTTTTTTGATTCCGCTCAACTTTACTCAAATATCCGTCTCCAATTTCAAGTTTGGACGCTAATTGTCTCTGAAGCATATTATTAGCTTCACGAAGTTCTCTTATTTTTTTACCTAAAGTCATTTAACCAAATTTAGACTTGACTTAATTCGGTCAAATATAATCAAAGTTTTAGTGTGTTGGGAAAAGGCAAGCTCTTTTTATTTTTGAGGCACGAAAAAAATGAAATGTGCTTGACTGTGCGATTGGCTTTTCAGCTTGCAGGTAACGTCTCGGCTATGGTTAGTACGGGAATTAAAAGTAGTGAACTTTCGATTAAGCACTTAGCCAAAACTTTTTATTTTGTTTTATCGTTTTCTTTATAAAGCCAAATCAAAAAGATTTGGCGGACTCAATAAATATACCCAAACTTTGGGTTAAACACCAAAACCCGTATTAACTATAGCCATTGTTGCCATTTCGTTGTTTTTTCAGTTAGTAATTCAGTCCGCTCGTTGATTTATTGATACAAAACATATCTCGGAGGCTTTAATCTATTTAGTCGCATATAAACAAGCATTTGTCCTCTGTGATGGGTAATGTGGTCGGCAAGTAATAATAAAACGTGAGTTCGACGTAAAAAGTGAATATTTTTCATAGAAAAAAGCAGAAAATTTAGTAAATTAAAGTTCTGATTTTCAATAAACTAAATATATTCTACTTATGATTTCTGACA
>CANLIE010000114.1 GCA_947491225.1 uncultured Cellulophaga sp. | reverse complement strand
GAATTAGAGTTTCATCTAAATCCAATACTAATAATATTTTATTTTCAATTTCCAAATTTCGGTAATGGCTTAGAACGCCAAATATATGAATCGGAGCAAGGCAAGTATACCTGAACAAATTGATCTATCTGCGCATTTTTATTTCTTGTTTAATTTATAAAAATCTTGCGCCATTGCAAAAAGGAAACAACCTTTTGATTTATCACTAAATTGCTCTGATTTCATATATGATGTTAACCAAAGTTTTTAATCAATAATAGAGATCGTTTCACCATATTCAACTTTAAAATCTTTGGCAATCCAATCTTTATATTTTTCATTTTCCGAGGATTTAAGAATGAAATTATCATTGGGTTTAAAATTATAGTATAAAATCGTATCCAATTTATTTTCTTTTAAATAGGCAAAATATATTTTATCTATATTTTTTGTTTGATAAAAAATTTTAGCAAGTTTTTCTATTTCTTTTAAAGGAGTATCTTGGTCAGGATATAATATAACATTATACTTATTCTTCGGATTCTCAGAATAACGATTTTGAATTTTTAGAATATTAGGAATAGTTTGTTTCTTATTATTATAGTGAATCATGTTTTCACAGTTTTCAAGCAATTCACATAAATATCCGTATTTATTGTCGAGAAACATTTGAAATTTTGTTCCAGAATCATTCTTTTTAGATTTATCTTTTAGAGTCGGGCTAAAGAAGTACCTTAAGTTAAAGAAATCGTCGCTGGTAATTTTTTCAGGTTTTATAATTTTCGAATTAGACTGAGGTAAATCAATTTTCAATGTTGAAAAATTAAGTTCATTTTGTGAATAAATACAATTTGAACTTATTATTAAGATTAATAAAAAATATTTCATAGTTAAATTCATTTTGGTTAACGCTAAATATATGAATCGAAGCAAGGAAAATAAACCTGAACCAATCTATCTATCCGCGCATTTTTATTTCTTACTTAATTTATAAAAATCTAGCGCCACTGCAAAAAGGAAATGACCTTTTGATTTAGCACTAAACTTTGCTCTGATTTCATATATGATGTTATCAACTTTTTTATTAGATTCTGTAATGCAGACCTAATGAGAATACAGAAGTATTGACTTCTTGGCGTTTAGTTATTCCATAAGCATAACGTACTCCGATTTTGATTTTTTCAGAAAAATAGTATCCCAAACCAAGAATTGCTCCTAATTCAACTCTTTTTGAATCCGGAGAAAGCTTGAAAATATCACCTTGTATATTCATTATTTCTGTATCATATTCTATTTCTCTATCGATACCATAACCTAATTGTGGTCCAATTTGCATTTCTATTTTGTCATTAAAATGAATATTTCCAATTATCGGTAATAATATCATTGATTCATTTACCTTTCCCTCAATATTGTTGAGGCGAACAGGTGAATTTGGGTCACCATTACTAAAAATATTATTTGGGTCAATTGAAAAACCTCCTCCTTGCATTGAGAATATTAATTCTGGTTGTATGGAAAGTTTTTTTGTAATATTTATGTTTACAAATCCTCCAATTAAAAAACCAATTCTCCCATCATAATCAGTAGGAATTTCATCGCCATTATCATTTAATAAAGATGAGTAATTGATCCCAGTTACTACTCCGAAGTTGATTTTTTGGTTTTGTGAAAATACTGGATTAAATAAAATTAATGATAATATGAGGGTATAGTGTTTTTTTTTCATATTCCTTATATTGAATTATTGTTGATAACGGTCTAGTGTATGATTTCGTTGCGTGCTTAAGCACTGAAGTCAGCAAATAAATCACAGATAGAAAGTCCGCTATAACTAGCAATGAATTATACACATTGTTGTGAGCAGTTTTTATCTTTTTTTCATTTTATCAACCCAAACTTTTATTTCTTCATTTTCAGCAAATTCTAATGGATATTTTCTAATTGAGGCTACTTTTTTTCCTCCAACAGCAACTTTTGATGTTGTTGCTATAAGTCCCTTTTTAGCACCTTCAAATTCAACATCAGTATAAAACGATTTTACCGTTTCTATCTTAACTTGGTTAGATTCTTTATGTCTTTTGCATTGAATAATTATATATGGTTTTTTATTATCCTTTTTGTCATAAACTCGAACATCAATTCCACCATCATTTGTTCCTGGACCTAACTCAACTTCAAATCCTTTTCTCTTAAAAAATTCCGCTGTTAATCTTTCGAAATTTCTCCAATGCATAAATTCCAATTTTTCTGGATTTGCTTGAAGAAAATTAATAAATTTTTGTTCTATAAAATCCGATTTTGATTTTGGTATAGATTCTTTCTCAAATAATGTGCTTAATTCAATTCCACCATCCCAGAGTATTTCTTCAACTGGTTTTATAACATTCGAAATACGTTGATTATTAATCATTCCATCCATTACTTCTATAATGAGAGGAACAGGTGCGATGTTTTCTTTTATTGCTCTTTCTAAAATTTCATTAGGGTCAATAAGTTTTGGGTTTTCAGGGTCGTGAATGTCACTAGCGAAATCGATTAGTTTCGAGAATATTTTTGCTGGGTCATAACCTTTATCCATCCAAGTCATCATACTGTTTATGTCTTTAAAAAACAAAGGACTTACTTCTTCAAGTTCTCCCAATCTTTGACGAACAGCCCAACAATATTCATCAAAATCCTCTGACCGAATTCTTAATGCGTAATCCTTTTTTTCTTCATATTGAGGAAGTCTTTTGTCTTCTGGAAACTCTTCTATTAAGATTTCCAATAAATAGGATTCGCTAATAACTAACCCAGTTTTAATGACTACAATGTCAAGCATTGTATTTATAAAATTTTCAAAACTCCAAACTATAGCTCCCATTTACTTCATAGACGTATTTTTCTCAAATTGCTCACAACGGTCTTGTGTATGGCTCGTTGCGGGAAATCCGCGAGGATTTTCCGCCGTGACCGAAAGATAGCAAATTGCAATGAATTCTGATTAGGAATTCAGCCGCAATGAGCTATACACGGTGTTGTAGCACGTTATTTTTTGTTTTTATAAAGTTCTATAGCCTTAAATAACTTCTTACCTCCAGATTCATTTTGTATGTTAATGAAATGGTCTAGATTCAGTTCAGGATGATTTTCTTTAGCCCAATTTAATAGTCCACTTCTGTTCTTTTCCCAAGTTATTTCGTCAAAATTCAAATACTCCTCTTCTATAGACACTATATTATTATTTTGAAATCTGATAGTATAATTTGACAAAAAAGGTTTATGCATAAAGAAAAGAATCCTCTTGTCAGTTTTCGAAACCTTTGCTTTGATAGTTCCGTTTTCTAAATTCATTTCAAGTACTTTATAAGTTGGCTTAAAAACTGAATCCCATTTTAACCAGTTCCCCAAGTAATCCTTTTTAGAGTATCTCACTTCATATTCATATTTTGGTATCCTGGTTATCAGACTGTCAGTTAATAAACCTTTCATTTTGGAACTATTAGATTCGTCAAGTGCCACGAAATACTTTTCAGCAATTTCCAGTTTGTCAAGTTCCTTTTCAGAATTTTTACAGGATATAATTCCGATTGTCAATAGTAGTAG
>CANLIE010000113.1 GCA_947491225.1 uncultured Cellulophaga sp. | reverse complement strand
GCTCGTTTGCTTGCTTCTGATTTTCCTTCGGAAAATCCTCGCACGCAAACACGCAACTATTCTTATACCAAACCGTTGGGTTTAATACAAATGAGACATATAAACTACATTTTAATATTTCTATTTTTAGTTGGTTGCTCATCAACAAAGAAACTGACAGAACACAATTCTAAACCGACAAAGTTTGTTTTCAAGAAATCTATGGTTTCTTCCCAAAGTGGAATATCGGATTTGGAATCAAAAACGGATTCTTTAATTGACGTAACCTACAAACCGAATGGAAAAGATTCTTTGATGAATAAAAAACTCAAAGAAATGCAGATGACTGAATTTCTAACTCAAACACCAGAAACGGAAATTTATGTTGAAATTCAGAATGATTCAATTTGGCGTTATAGCAAACAAAAAGGTAAAATGATTGGTGATTATTTTATGATTCAAAAAAATAGCGGAATTTTAAACTATTACGACAAATCCAAATCTATCAATTATAGAAAGTATGACTTGTTTGCTAAAAATCACGAATACGAAATAGTTGAAAATCGAAAAGATAGAAAGGAAATAAAGGGTTTTGATTGTTACAAATTGACTTTAATAAAGAAAGACACAGAAAGCGATTTAGGAAATACGATTTACGAGATGTATGTGACTGACCGAATTGAATTACCAATACATTCCGTTATAAATTTAACTAAACTTATTCCGAATAACTTTCCAATGGAAATTAAAGTCTGGGAAGAAAAACTTTCCGGAATTGCTGAATTATATAAGTTAATCGGAATTGAATAAAGTACTAAACCCAACACCGTATATAGTTTATTGCTAGTTCTAGCCTACTTACAAAAATCCTCGCAGATTTTCTATTCGGTTTTTATTTGCTAAATTACCTACTAAACCACGCAACAAACCATATACAAACCGTTATGCTACATTAAACCAATCATAACGGTCAAAAACGGACTGACCATCCAAAGTCAAATTTTATAGCTGACATCAAACTAAATATAAACGAGTATTTTATGAGAATTTAACTGAAAATCGAAAAGAGTAAGAAAAAATGAATATATATACAATAACCAAAAACATTAAAATTATGAAATCATTATTAAAAATCGCAACAATTTTATTACTTACATTAAGTTACTTTTCTTGTAGTACCGACAATGAATCTTTAGAAAGTTTAGAAGGAAAAACTCAAACTTTTGATCAACTTTTTGAAAAGGTTTCAAGTATGGAAATAGATGTTAAAGATGAAAATGTTATTTACATTGATTATACTTGGAATAAATCAACTGATTTAGTTAAAGTTACGCAAACAGTTGAAAAAGAACCTGAATTCTTTATTATTGAAGATAGTAATATAGCAAATAAAGTCGATGGAGACACTTATACTGTTACTTGTGATAATGGAGGTGATGGTAGCAATGATTGGACTAAAACTTGTGATGGTAAATTTTCTTGTGGAAAATTACTTTACAAATGCCTTAACGGAGAAGGCTGTGGTACAATATGCACTAATAGAATGGCTTATGCACCTCAAACAAAAACTTTTTATTTACTGAAAGAATAACGTAGCATAACACCGTATATAAAAAATAGCAGTTAAGAGCTAAACCCAAGGTTTTGTTATTAACTGCTATTTTTGTTTTCAAACCGAAAATTATTACATCTAAATCTGCTACTTTTCATATACAATACCGTTACAAAACATTAAAACTCACTAAAATCTAAGAAATGGCTAACGATAAAATTACAATGATAGAAAAAGAAAACCCTCCTAGAGTGAAAGAGGAATATAGTACATTGTCAATAACCGTTACGTGTGATGACCCCAATGTAATAATAGCACCTGCGGCTCAAAAACCAGCTACCTTAAAATTTCCAATGCCATTAGTAGAAAAAATTGAAGGTCCATTTGATGAAAACGATAATCTCGTTGAGGAACTTGAAGTTGGTAAAACATACATTTTCAAAGCAACTAATTTCAAAGAATCTACGTTCACGCCAATAAAACATATTTGGTGGGCGGAACAATTAGATGACGGAGAAATAACTAATCTAGAATACAAAAAAGGAGAGAATCCATTCTTGAACGATAAAGGTGTAGTGTGCTTTAAATACACTCCCAAAGAATGCGAAAAAGTAAGAATATACGCTTATGTGGCAAAACCAGTCAAAAGTGTAAGTATTGAAACCAAGGTTATGTCGAAAAAAATCATTGCTTTTTTTATCGGTGGTGCTTCGGACAAAGAAGGGTTTTATGGAACTTCTCCAACTAAAATTGTTGAGGATGAAGTTAAGAAAGTATTCAAGGATCTTTTGGACGATAAAAACTTATCAGATTTATACGAAGATTCATATTTAGGCTATAACGAAGTTCGAGGAGAAAAAGATATTGAGAATAACGTGATTTCAAAAATTCCAAACAAAGACAGAACAGCTATTTATATTATCGGTCATAGCCTTGGGGGTTGGAACGGCGCACATTTATCCCAAATACTAACTGATAAAGGCTATAATGTTGATTTGCTGATTACCCTTGACCCTGTCGGGACTGGTGCGGATGTAAAGTTGGTTTCGGACATATACTGGACAGAGCCCAAACCAAAAGCTAATTATTGGATTCATATAAGTACCTTCCCAGAAGATTATAGAGCTGATGATTTTATTGCAGATTATGGTGGTCAGTGGAGACCTAAATCAGGTATGCAAATAAGCGATGAATGCAGTTGTAATCACGGAAGTGCAGGATTTATGTTTACCAAAAACTTAAAAGATACTAATATATCGGCATCTGATATGCTTTTTCACCAAATACAACTATTCCTATCAAAAGAAACTGTAAAATGAAATATATCATAATTAGTTTGTTTGCTTTAGGGATGTTTTCCTGTAGCCACAATATCCCAATTGCAAATCTAGAATTCGAAAAAATTGTGAAAAATGATAAGAATAAGAATTCATATTTCTTATATTTTTCATCTGACGTTGAACTTCTAAAAAATTTACATATTAACCATAATGGTGCAAGGGTAGAGTGCTTTTTTAAAGGCGATAACGTCGAAGAAAAAGATTTTATTGATAACCATAGCTATACTTTAACATCTGTTAATGGGATAAAAACTATACCTAATCCTAAATTTTCTGAACAATTATATTATTATTACGTAAAAGTTAGATTTGTAAAATCGGACAATAATGGTTCAAGTGATTTTTTAGACGAAAAAAATATTCCTGAAATTTCAACATTACTCAGCAAGAAGCCAAACTGTTTAAGTTGTGTGATTACCGCAGTAACTTATATGAATACCACAAAAAGATATATATCCAATACAATGTGTTTACCGAAAGATGAACTAAAAAAAGTCGTGGAGAAATAACGTTTTGTAACAATTTGTATAATGCATATGCTCCCTTTGGGAAGCAAACGTACCATACAAGAGACGTTAGCAAACATTTTGACCCGTCCTGAAATAAGGCTACATAATTTTAAACATTATGTACAAAAACGACAAAGTAATTAGACGTTACAGCGAACCTTTTAAATTAAAAATTTTAGACGAACTTAACATTGGAAAGCATACAAAGAGTGAACTTTGTAAGCTCTACTCTATCGCACCTACAACAGTCAATGAGTGGATTAAAA
>CANLIE010000112.1 GCA_947491225.1 uncultured Cellulophaga sp. | reverse complement strand
AATGTATTTTTTATTTGCAAAACTAAAATACGGGATTCTCAGGCTACTTTTTTAATACGACTTTCGGATAGTTGTGACTTTTTATATGTTTTTCTATAGAAGCACAACATAACTTTACCGTTAAGCAATTAGAAAAAATAGCCGCTTATAATTCATCAGATGATGGCATACGTTCCATAAGAGATTATGTTGGCAAATATGGTTTTGCAAGTAGCAAATTATATTCTGACATCAATACTTTTTTTGACCAATATGGAAATAAATTAAAAACATACAACTTAAAAATTTCCAATTTAAACAACAAGGTGTTTACCATAGTTTACCAGATTAAAAATCCCACTTATGCAGAGAAACAATCCTATATAAACTACATAAACACTAATTATAAAAAACTAGCATCTACTTACTCTCAAGGAGGCAAGTTTGTAGTTAGTTATGATGATGATCTAGACAAGTCCCTTTTTGAGGTTACCGTCTACAACAACACAAAATTATCATTCCCTGTTGTCGCAAAAAAAACAGGAACCAGAAAGTATAAAATAACTCCTTTTACCACATCTATAGGGGAGAAGTTTTTTAAAGGCAATAGACTAACATTAACGGCAAGTGGCTCTATTGGGTTAGGTTTATTTGCTGGTTCTACTTCTCCAAATGGCATAGAGGGGTTTAAGCTATATAATTATGTTTCTAATTTTCCACATGGTAGTTTATTAGGTAAAATTGGAAAAAATGGAAATTGGTTTTTAATTGGAAAATCAAGAACAATTACTGTAAACCAAGATGGAGTTTTATATGTAAGAGTAAATGACAGAGACTTATCTAATAACACAGGGGCATATTACCTAGAGTATAGCTTAGAAGAATTAACCTCAACACAAGAATCAGTTTCAAATAGCAAACAAAACACAAGCAATACAAAAACTGGGTGCATCTCAGGAAACTGTAATAACGGATATGGAAAATATCAATATAATAATGGAGTTTATCGTGGCTTTTTTATGAACAATAACAAAAATGGATATGGCCATTATAGTTGGAACAATGGAGATTTTTATTTTGGAAACTGGACAAATAATACCCGAAATGGCTATGGCTCTTATTTTTGGGCAAACAAAACAAATTATATAGGTGAATGGAAGAATAATATTATTACTGGTTATGGTGTAAAAAAAGAATTAAGTGGTAGTTTCTCTAGAGGAATATGGCAAAATGGAAAATTAGTTGTCTCCTATAATTATAATTCCAACAATACATATACAGGGTGCACAATTGGTGATTGTAGTAATGGTTATGGAAAATATGTTTATAGCAACAAAGACTATTTCTATGGTTTTTTTGTAAATGGTCAACGCTATGCTGGTACTTATCATTATGCAAATGGAAATCTTTATCAAGGTCAATTTGGCACAAAAGGAGATTTTTCTGGATATGGCTATTTTTTATGGAAGAACAAAAATACATATAGCGGACAATTCCTTAATTATAAGAGAAATGGATTAGGTTATATAAGAGTAAAACAGATAATTCAGAAATGAAAGGTTTATGGCGTAATGGCACACTTATAGAAAACTATTAACTATATAGCGAATTATTTGCTTACAACAATATTATATATTCCCTATTACCTAAAATAAATCATTTTTAACCTGAGTTCGGTCTAAGAATTTGATTAAAAAAAAGCTGTCATATTGAGAGATTTTTCATAGTGAAGCTAATAAAAATTGTATTGACCTTTCGGCAAGCTCAAGATGACAAAGCTTTTAGTTTAAAATTTACTTGTCTTAGATACAATTTTCTATCAAAAATCATTCAGACTAACATAAATTTTCTTACATCTAACTCAGGTTTTTAGGCTTATTTATGTGTCATAAATATCAATTAGTAGAAAGTTGAATATATATTCAAGTGGAGCAGTTATATCTTTTTACAATTTATCTCACTCAGTGACGGAGAGCGCTATTTAAAGAACTTATTTTCTAAACTCTGGAGTTTCATTCAAAAAGTTAGAAGCAAAGGATTACATATTGAAAAACTAAACCTATTAACAAACTTACAAATTGTATATTTGTATGATTCAAAAGTAAATTTAGAATTAGTTAAAAAACTAGATAGAAGTAAAATTATAGTTGAGTGTGGTAGTTTTCTTTATCCATAGTATCATCTGATAGTATTGTGTATTAGCTTAGTATATGACATTAAATAAAAAGATAGGATTAATATTAGGACCTTTAGTTTTTTTTATAATTATCCTATTACCGTTTGACCTTCTTTCTCAAAAAGCAGATGCTGTTATTGCTGTTGCTGCTTGGATGGTTATATGGTGGATTTTTGAAGCTGTTTCCATATCAGTTAGTGCATTACTCCCATTAATCTTATTTCCTCTCTTAAAAGTAATGCCATTAGATGATGTTGGAGCTAATTATGGAAGCAAAATCATCTTTCTTTTCTTTGGTGGATTTGTATTGGCTTTGGCATTAGAAAAAGTAAACTTACATAAACGTATCGCTTTAAATATCATAAAAATTACGGGAACAACACCTAATAAAGTTGTACTAGGATTTATGATTGCTACGGCCACACTAAGTATGTGGATTAGTAATACGGCAAGTACAGTAGTTATGTTACCAATAGCTATATCTGTAATTAAATTACTAATTAATGACGAAGATGGCTTTACAAAAAACGATAAAAATTTTGCCCTTAGTGTAATGTTAGGTATAGCTTTTTCTGCAAATGCTGGGGGTATAGCAACAATAATAGGAACCCCTCCAAATTCTGTATTAATTGGCTTGTTGGAAAAACAATATGACATAGAAATTTCTTTTTTGAAATGGATGGTTATAGGACTTCCTTTTTCATTGATACTTTTAACCATAATTTATTTTGTGCTAGTAAAATGGATGTTTCCTAATAAACAATTAGAATTTTCCGCATCCCAAGAGATCATTAACCTAGAGCTTAAAAAGTTAGGTTCAATAACCAAAAGAGAGAAAATGGTATTGGTTATTTTTGGAATAACAGTTTTTTTATGGATTTTTAGAACACTTATAAATTCATTATTTCCAAATTTAGGATTGTCAGATACTGTAATTAGTATGATAGCTGCTGTATCCTTATTTGCTGTTCCTTATAATTTAAAAAAAGAAGAATTTATATTACAATGGCAAGATACAGAAAAATTGGCGTGGGGCATTTTAATACTTTTTGGAGGTGGTTTGGCCCTAGCCAATGGTATGGCAACAACTGGTATAGTAAACCTAGTCACTGAAGTTATATCCGCAAGTAATCTAAATATTTTACTTATAGTTTCATTACTTATCTTGTTAATGCTTTTTATGACAGAGTTAATGAGTAATGTTGCTTTAATTACTGTTTTAGCTCCTATAATTGCTGGTATTGCCATAGGATTAGATGTGCCAATGCTATATTTATTAATTCCTGTTACCATAGCAAGTAGCTGTGCTTTTATGCTACCAATGGCAACACCGCCAAATGCAATAGTTTTTGCTAGTGGCTACATTAAAGTTAACCAAATGGCCAAAGTTGGTTTATTACTAAACATTATTTCTGTTTGCCTATTAATTGTAATGTATAAATTTATTCTAAGTACATGACAAAAAACAGAATCAAGTGATAATCAGCAAATTAATTGTCAAAAAATTAGATTAAAGCATTGA
>CANLIE010000111.1 GCA_947491225.1 uncultured Cellulophaga sp. | reverse complement strand
CAAGGCGTACCAATTATCTTAAGTTTTGTAGCACGTTTGCTTAATATAGGTAGTATTGGCAAAGCCATTAAAAAGATCATTCAGAAAATCAGAAAGCCTATCGATAAAGTGATATCCAAAGCGATTGACTTTGTTGCGAAGAAGGTTAGGAAGTTGTTTGGAAGAGGAGATAAAAAGAAAGATGGAAAATATACGCAAAAGGATCGTAATCAGGCTAAAAAAGCAATCCCTTCAATAGAAAAACGAATTGCTAAAGATGGTAAGGTATCCGAAAAAGAAGCAAAGAAAACAGCAAATAGTGTTAAGAGAAAACATCCCGTAGTTAAGTCTGTAACACCAATATTAAAAAATAAAACCTATAATTATAATATGGTATTCAGACAAGTAGATGAAGTGAAAACGCCATTACCTGCTGAAGACGACATAAATTCAGAATTAAGTAGAGCCAAAAAGTATTTTGAAAACCAATTATTTACACCGAATGAATTTTATACTTTTTTTGTTGATATATTAAAGATGTCAAAAGGTACTGCTCAAAATAGAAGAAGAAAATGGGAAGATAGTAAACCTCAAATTTTGTTTAATGATGGAAAGAAAAAGACTGATAGCAATAGAAAACTAAGCTTTCAAAGTGAATTGCTTTCTACTTCAATGACACAAGAAGAAACTCTTAAATTAGCTAAAAAAGAGTTTAAAAAGAGAGTATTTAAGATGGGAGCATTTATGAAATTCATCACTACAACAGCTAATATATCAGAATCTAAATATTATGATTGGTTACGAGAATGGAAAAAAGGAATATTATTTACTTCAGAAACTAGCCTAGGCGATAATAATAAAGATGCTAGTTTTGATAAGAATAGCTTACAGCCAAGAGAGGCTAAACATAAAAATATCAGACAAAAATACGGTTATTATCAACCAGAAAAAGAAAGTTCAATAGGACAATTAATTATGATCAAAGGTTTAATTATAGAACAGGATGTTAATTCCCCTACTGGACATAAATATAATTATGAAGAAGGTAAAGAGAAAGATTTAAATTATCTTAAAAGCGATGCAAGATATACTTGTGCTAGGAAAGGAATAATTATGTCTTGGAGTGAAGCAATTCTTGGGCACTCTACAGATACTGCCGAACATTGGAATAATGGAGGAGGGTCAGCACCATTTAATAGTCCCGGACATACACAAACTAAATCTCAGAATACTTTTTGGAGTAAAAATGTATATAATTACCAAGGACCAGAAGAAAAAAAAGCTTCTTCATCTTCAGGAGGTAGTTCAAAATTTACTTATAAAACACCTTCTAAGGCTAAAGGAAGTCATCCTATGTGGTGGGATCCTAATCATAAAAATTATAAACCTTAATGACATTAACAACCATGAAGAAAATACTTTATAAATCTTATCGGGAGAGGTTTGGAGTTCCAGATCAAATTATAACCAAAAATAATGTTGATGTTTTAATACGATATCCTATTGAAAGTGAGCAACTTTTTGATTCTGGTTTTGTTACTTTAGGAATTAGTCAGTTACCTAATTTTAAGAATCATATAAAATTTGAAATATTCCTGAGAATTACTTGCAAAACCAACGAATATAATATAACTGTAGATAGGTTGATGAAATTCGCTTTAGACTCCTTACCCAAGCAAATTCTTACAGAGATGCCTTTCATATTAAAAAATATTACATTGATTAATCACAATCCACTTATGAATCATGTTTTATTGATATGGAATGATTCGCCCAGTAGTTTTAGTGTTGGAGATGAATTTGTAAAATTATTAAAACTAATACCTTTATATGAAGAAGAAGCTAATAGCATTAAGGAGCTACCTACTAATTCAATAAAAATTATAGAAGAGCAGTCTATGATTAATTGGCACAATACTACTCGACCTCCTTCTGATATTATAGAAACTGCTACTAAAAATATTTGGGATAGCATAAAAAAATGGTATAAAGAAAAAGGATCAATTCTATATAAAAAAATTGAAGATAAATCTTCTAACGAGTCTATTAAAAAAGCCGAATCAAAAATGAATTTAATTTTTCCAGAAGATTTAAAATCTTCTCTAAGAATTAGTGATGGGTTTATTGGATTTAGTGAATATAAGTTTTTAAGCGTAGATCAAATTCATGAAGTCTGGTTATCTATGAAAATAATAACTGAAAACGGAAATTTTGATACTTTAAATATTAATCCAGAACATAAAGGGGTAATTAAAAACTTTTGGTGGAATACGAAATGGATACCATTTGCAGAGGATAGTGCTGGAAATAAAATATGTATTGATTTAGATAATGATGTATATGGTTATTCTGGTCAAATCATTTTTTGGGAAAAAAATACAGGTCCAGAAAAAAGTGATATTTCAAGTTTTATAGATTGGGTTAATGGTAAATTATCTGATCTTTATTATGGGGACTATTCAATAACAAAAGAAGGTTTTTTAGAAAAAAATTAAATGATGATCCTACTCTATTAACTTGTAAATATTTATAACGCAAGTGAATAAAAGAAAAGGAACGTTGTAAATAGATATTTAAAAACTATTAACCCCGCTACCGCTAGTTTATAACTAGTGGCGGTAAGAGTAAGAAAAAGCAGGTTTCGATGTAAATAATAGGGTCTTCCTCGAAGCAAGAAGTATTAAAATCGGTATTACAAATACTATTATACTTACAAGGAAGCTGCTCAACATACCAAGGATCGATAAAAATAGAGCGGAGAACACGTTTTTATATGCGCGCCCGATGTTAGAGATGCCGATGGTCGATAAAAGTATTGTGCGGAAGACCAAATGTAGGGCGGGGGAAGGGTAGGATATCCCACTCTGCAAAGTCTCCTGACTTCGAGGAATATAGTAACAAGGGCAACAGAGTAAATAAAAGAATAGAGAATAGTATATGCAAAAGATAAAATGATTTAAAAAACAACTAACAGATAATTGAAAACCGCAGAAACACATAAAAGTACCACTTCGCAAAGTCAAATCCAGGCAAAGCGGCAACCGTTCTTTAATAAAGAAGGAGAAGGAAGCTTTTTTTCAAAATCTGCAGAAAAAACAACACCATTTTTTAATAAAAACACACCCTCTGTTAAGGGGGAACAGGGAGGTATACAGCCCAAACTAACCATAGGCAAACCCAACGACAAGTACGAAGTCGAAGCCGATGCCATGGCAGATAAAGTAGTACAAAAATTAAGCGATCCAAAAAGCAATTCCCCCTTAGAAGGGGGCAAGGGGGATGTTTTCAATCATTCAGGACAAGGGACTGTCCAAACCAAATGTGCAACCTGCGAAGAAAAAGAAAAACTACAAAAAAAGGAAGACGACGAAGTATCAGAAAACGATTTAGAAGTACAACGCAAACCCATTTTTGAAAGTAACGCAGAGCAACCTGAAGCAAGTGTACAAACCAAACTACTAAACTCCCCTTTAGAAGGGGGCAAGGGGGATGTTTTCAGTCATTCAGGCCAAGGGGCTGTCCAAACCAAATACGCTACCTGCGAACAAGAGGAGAAACTACAAAAAAAGGAAGAAGATTTATCTGAAAGCAAAGAGGAGGTTCAGGCAAAAGCAATGCCCGAAAGCAATATTGAGGAGGAAAGCGAAGTACAGCCTAAGTTAATGCTTAAAAAGACAGAAGAGCAACCTCCCGAAGAAGAACCGGTGCAATTAAAAACCTTAGAAGAAGAAAAG
>CANLIE010000110.1 GCA_947491225.1 uncultured Cellulophaga sp. | reverse complement strand
ACTCGGAATTGCTAACGCCAGTGCTAAACCGAAATTAACGCATATTAACCCGTAACTGACGGTTATACCAGACCGTTGGCAATAATATCGAAAAACTGAATGGGAATGTTTTATAATGGAGCAAATTGCGATATTTATATCAGAAAGGGAGCAGGAAAAAAGCTCTTAAACGACATACGCAATGCGAGAAAATCTATTAAAATTGTTTCGCCATATTTATCTCCATTTTTAATTACAGAATTGATAAAGTTCCGAAAGAGAAATCTTGATGTTGAATTAATAACAACAGATAATATTGAAGACTTTTATGGAAGTTACGACAAAAACATTCATAAGTTAATAAATCAAAATATAGAAACCGACGAAATAGCTGTTGAAAAAAGAGAAAAATGGAAAGACATTTCTAAAATTCTAACTTACATTGGATTTGGACTTCTGATAATTTTAATTGGTGTTGCTTACTATATTAAAGACATAAAAACAGCCTTTGGATTAATTCCAATTATAATTCTGTTTTTAGTTGTTAAGCTTTATAAAAACAAAATAAAGAATAAGCGGATTTATTCTTATTGGTATTCTCAACTTTTCCCATTTAAAGTTTATATGTCACCTGACAAATCTGACCAAAGTGACACATTTATTCACAGTAAAATCTATTTAATTGATGACCAAATAGCGTATTTAGGCTCTCTAAATTTTACATCTAGCGGAACTAAACATAATTACGAAACTAGAATACGAACAGAAGACCCAAACGCCATACAAGAAATTAAAGACGAGATTTATCAGCTAATGAATCATTCTCATTTACCTGAAAGAGATATTCAATTTTGGGGTAAACAGTTATATAAAGAACCTATCAATTGAAAAAATACTATTGCCAACAACATATATAAAAAATAGCGGTTTAAGTGCTAAAACAAAAATGATTTTTATAAATTTAAAGTCAGTAATAATCCGAAAATATAATGCTTAAAATCCGCTACTTTTCATATACATAACCGTTGTGGCATATTTGAAGAAACATTGGAACTATACAAAAACATATTAGGAAATATTGGAAAATACGTTACTCTGACAGACGAGGAAACGGAAAAACTGATTTCCATAATCCGAACGAAAAAAATCAAAAAACGTGAATTAATCGACCGACCAAGTTACGTTAGTAAATACCGAAATTATATTCAAAAAGGAGCTTTTCGTTCTTATATTATCGACAACGAAGGAAAAGAACATACGGTGCAAATTGCAATCGAAGACCATTTTACCAGCGATTTTTACAGCTATATAACGCAAACACCTGCCACTCTATTTGTTGAGGCACTCGAAGATTCTGTAATTCTGCGAATGACTTATGAAGATATTGAAGGACTTTGCAAAGAAATCCACTCATTGAGTGAATATTTCAGAATTACGACAGAAAGAGCGTTTGCCTTTTCCCGAAAAAGAGCATTATCGAATTTAAGTTTGACCGCAGAAGAACGATTTTTAGAATTAGAGCAACGTTATCCAAATATTGTTTATCGAGTTCCACAAAAAGTAATTGCTTCATACTTAGGTATAACACCTGAATTTATGTCAAAAATCAAAAAAAATATTACCTCAAAAACTTAATCTATTTCAATTTTTAAGTACCGAATTTAAAAGACTTTTGTAGAGTTAATTTAAAACTTTATAAAATGAAAAAAGTCGTTTCGGTGCTAACAATTATTTGTGCACTATTTATCAATCAAACTATAAAAGCACAAACAATGGAAAAAGATGTAACAATTATCGAACTAATTCAAACGGAGGGACAATTTGAAACTCAAGAACTAAACTTAACTTCTGGAAAGTATCGATTTCGAGTAGTAAATAAAAATGTTGACAAAGATTTAGGTTTTGTAATTCAAAAAGAAGAAGACAAAGATGCTGATGTAATGAAATCGGCAGTACCAAATTCGTTCACAACTGCCTATGTTAAAAAGGGAGAAGTCCAATATACTGGAGTTGTTGAACTTAAAAATGGCAACTACGTTTATTCTTGCCCTTTAAATCCAACGCCACATTATAAATTAATCGTAAAGTAAGTCTATGAAGAATTGGTTTATAACAGGAATTTCAAGCGGATTAGGCAAAGCACTTGCAGAATCTGTTATTGAAAATGGAGATTTTGTGATTGGAACTTATAGAAATCAATCACAAGTAAATGAATTCAATACCAAATATGCTGGTAAAGCACATTCTATACTTTTGGACATTACCAGCGAACAGAATATTGAAAAAAGCGTTTCAAAAATTATTTCGGAATTCGGAAAAATTGATGTTTTGGTCAACAATGCAGGAATTGGTTTTGCAGGTGCAGTCGAGGAAACTTCTATGAAAGAAGTAAAAGATGTCTTTGATGCCAATTTTTTTGGTACGTTAAAAATAACACAGACCGTTTTACCATATATGCGTAAAGCCAAAAGTGGAAACATTGTTCAAATTTCATCACACGGAGGGGTTAAAGCGTTTGCAGGATTTGGAATTTACAATGCGAGCAAATTCGCAGTTGAGGGATTTAGCGAGGCATTGGCACAAGAAGTTGCACCACTCGGAATAAAAGTTTCAATAGTTGAGCCAGGACCATTCCGAACAAAATTCGCAGGAAACGGACTTGGACTTGCAAAAAAAGAAATTGATGACTATTCTGAAACCGCAGGAGCTTTCAGAACCAAATTAAAAAGTGTGGACGGAAAACAAGAAGGCGATCCAATAAAAGCATCTAAAGCTATTATTGATTTGGTTAATTCAGAAAATCCAACACTTCGTTTACCTCTTGGAAAAGTTGCACTTATGACAATCGGAATGAAATTGGAAAGTGTAAAATCGGACTTGGAAACAAACAGAAAAGTAGCCGAAAACGCTGTGTATGGATAAAAAACGTTTGCTAATCGAGTAGCCCGACGCGGTAATTAATTACCGCGTTGAGGCTCTCACAGCTCTACTGAGTTTATCGAGACCGTATCCTTCAGCAAGCTCAAGACAGGCTGTACGGGTCTCGTATACGGCGGTTCGTACTCCATCTTCACCAGCTTGCGACTTACTAATGGTTCAAGAAGCCTGTCCTGAGCAAGGTCGAAGGGTAACCCCTGCCCATAAGGGACTTGCACCCTCTAGATTAATTATTTATCTTCAATAAATAAAAGATGCCCATACTGGGCACACACAAAGTATATAAAAAATAGTGGTTCAGGTGCAAACCTGAACTGTTTTTGTGTTTAATTAGGTATATTGCTTTCCGAAAGGTTAGTACTTATAAATCCGCTACTTTTCATATACAATAACGTTGGCAACAATATGAGGAAAACCATTCTACATATCATAATTCTACTTCTATTGTTTAGTTGTAAAGACAAAAAAACAGAGGTTGAACAAACCCAAATTTCTATAGAAAATGACTCTTTGACTATTGAGAAAATTATTGATTCTGTTAAACCGACTATCAAATCCAAACAACAAATAATTAAAAATGCGAAAGAAATTGGAATTGTATATGTAACAGCCGAAAGCGGACTGACCTATCGTACAAGACCAGACATTAATTCTGAAAAATTAGGGAAATTTGAACTTGGCTCTAAACTTTCCGTTATTCAGAAAACAGGAATAGAACTTAAAATCAAAGATGAACATAAAAATATTAAAGGTGAATGGATTAAGGTAGCTTCGAAAAGATATAAATGGCACAAAGGATATGTTTTTAGTGGTTTTGTAATTGATTCTACGAAAGCTGATTTTTCTATAACACCTATTGATGTTACTTACAATTATAATTTAATAAAAAACAATTTAAGTGAGTTAAAAATAAAATATGAAGATATTGATTTGAAATTTGTAGAAACAACTCATACAGAATTCAACAAGTATAAAGTAATTACAGAATTTGAAAAAGATAATAGGGTTACCCATTTTAATCACAAACACTTTTAAATGAGTATATTATTTTGTAAATTGTCTGTAAATACACAAAC
>CANLIE010000109.1 GCA_947491225.1 uncultured Cellulophaga sp. | reverse complement strand
ACTCGGAATTGCTAACGCCAGTGCTAAACCGAAATTAACGCATATTAACCCGTAACTGACGGTTATACCAGACCGTTATGTTTTATTAACTTATAGTTCTCCAAGAAAATTTTTAGGTTCAAATTAGAGTTTCGTGTAAAACTCTAATCATTTCTTTGATATATCAAACAATATATTTACTTTTGTTTGATATATCAAATAAATGAAATTTAACACTCCTACTACCAATGCATTGTACTCTATTGAAGAAGCAATTAAAACATATAGAAAATTTTGTCAAAAAAATATTTCAAATATCATCAAAGACATTACTGTAGATCAAACCTTGATATTGATTATTATAGACAAAAATCTAGAGTATACTCAAATGGAAATAGCCGAACTTGTATTTAAAGATTATGCCTCTATTACAAGAATAATAAACCTTATGATATCTAAAGAATATCTTGAAAAACACATTAACCAAAACGATCATAGAAGGTCATCTATAAAAATAACTAAGAAAGGCAAAGAAGCTATTAAAAAGCTTACACCTGTTATTGAATACAACAGGAAAACAGCACTTTTGGATTTTGACGATAACGAAATTCATCAACTATATAATTCTCTACAAAAAATCATTTCTAACTGTAAAAATCAATCATGAAAAAATCAATCCTAGTTTTCGCAATAATTTTAATATCCAGTTTTACTTCTATCAACCAAGATCAAAAGAAAATGGTTACAGACGAAAAAACAGACTTAATTGATAAATATATAACTGAACTAGCTGCCAAAGATGGATTCAGTGGAGCAATTCTTGTGGCCAAAAACGGAAAAGTTTTATTAAAAAAAGCTTTCGGATATGCTCATTTAGGTTTAAAAGTAAAAAACAATATCAATACAAAATTTAGTTATGCATCTATAGCAAAAACTTTTACTTCAGTTGCAATTTTTCAATTAATACAAGAGGAAAGATTATCGCTAACCGATAATATTGGTAAATATTTAGTAGAATATCCCAATAAAACTATACGAGACTCAGTGACTATTACGCATCTTCTTACTCATACAAGCGGAGTTCCTAATTATTTTGCAAAAAAGGAATTTTTAGAATCATCCAAGACCCGATTTAGGACGATGGAAGATTTAAGCCCACTCTACGAAAACGAACCTATGGAATCAAAACCAGGAGAAATATTCTCTTACAGAAATACAAACTATTTGCTATTAGGCAGAATAATAGAAAAAATAACGGGTTTATCCTATGATGAATATGTTGCTAAGCATATTTTTTTTCCATTATCAATGAAAAATACAGGGAATTTTGACATAGATCATGTCATTGAAAATGCCGCTGAGGGATATACGACTTCCAATATCTATCCTAATAAGTATCAGCTTAACACTTTTATGGGAACTGTGAGAGGGAGTTCAGCAGGCGGCGGATATACAACCTTGGATGATCTTTACCAATTCGCCGAAGCTATAAAGAATAGTAGATTATTAAATGAAACTTACACTGATATTCTGACAAAGCCTTTAAACAAAAAAACAAGGTATGGTTATGGTTTATCATTCACGAATCCAGAAAAAGGAACAATATATGGACATAGTGGGGGACATTTTGGAGTGGCTAGTGAATGGAGAGTTTATGAGGACGAAGGGTATACAATTATACTACTAACCAATAGGGATGCAGGACAAGGTTTTATGGAAGCTCGTTTTTTTGTGCAACGCTTAATTTCTGGTTCAACTCCGTCCATTGATACTTTCTTTTTCACAAAAAAAGTTATAGAAACTTGTATTGATAAGGGCTATAAAACAGCTTCTGAATTGATTTCGGCACGCATAACTGATTTGTCTGAAAACGACTTGAACTCCAAAGGCTACGAACTACTACATCAAGAGAAGTTCGATTTAGCCATAGATATGTTCAAATTAGGGGCTCTTGCTTTCCCTAAATCTTACTACTCATTTGACTCTTTAGGTGAAGCCTATATGAAAAATGGAGACATTGATTTGGCTATTTTAAACTATAAAAAGAGCTTAAAATTAAATCCTGAAAACAATAACGCAAAAGAAATGATAAAAAAAATGAAAAGAAAATAACAAAACATAACAATGTATAAGAAAACATAAGGCTTCCTCCTTAATCGAAAGGTCTGTATTTATTTGCGAAGTCGCCAACTATAAAATTTGGCATTTACAAAAAATGATAAAAGCAAAATATTTATATTTGGCTTATTACTAATCCGAAACGTATCGCTTATCACCTGCCCTACGTTTCTTATACGAGACGTTGTGGTGCATTTGACCAAAACTGTAACATTTACCGAAAAATATTGTCATTAAAGAAAAATCAACAAAAATATTATGCGAGCAAAAAATATGATTTTCTCTTTAATAATAGCTTTCAATCTATTATACGCCTGTAAACCGAATGACAAAAAAAATAATTCTATTGAGGGAATTTGGAAATCCATCGGTTATGGTAAAATTCTAAAAATTGATTCTACTACTTATGAATACTTTGATATAACGAACATTTCTTGTTTGCCTGCAAAACAAGGCAATATTTCCGAAGTTAAAAATTCTATAACATTAAAAAATGATACTCTTGCAGTAAAAAGTGGATATAGTTTTTATTACTATACGAGAACAAACAAATTTCAAGATTTGTGTAAAAAAAATACAAAAGACATAAATGACCCTTTGTATAATTTTGAAGTATTTGCTGACACTTACAAAGAACACTATGCCTTTTTTGAACTAAACAAAATAAATTGGGACAGTCTTTATAACTCTACAAAAGAAAAAATCAACTCAAAAACAACCGAAGTTGAATTGTATTTAATAATCCAAGAAATGATTGACAGTTTAAAAGACAATCACGGTTCTATTGAACCAACAGATGAAGTTTATGAAAAAGCAGAACAACTCAATATTGAAAATGAAGATACTGAAGAATTCAAATGGTATGGCGATTTTCAAGTTGCTGGCCTTGTTGCAGATTTTTATCTTAAAGAAAATTTAACTAAAGATTCTTGGCTCATTAATTGGGGGAAAATGGAAAACAATATTGGTTTTATTCAGATTAAAGCAATGTTCTTGTATGGAGATTTAAGTTTGAATGATAGTTTGGTTAAAGAAAATGGTTTTGTTTCCACTTATATGGATGCTTTTAATAACTTGAGTTACGAAGAACAAGTTTCGAAAGAAGTCGCAGGAATAAATAATATTATGAACACGATAATGGAAGACCTCAAAGAAACCAAATATATTATTATTGATGTTCGTTTTAATGGTGGTGGTCAAGATGTAGTAGCATTAGAAGTCTTAAGGCGATTTAATACAAATAGAAGACAAATTGCTTCTAAAAAGGCAAGACACTATGATGGTTTTACAAAAAAAACACCAATATATTTGGACTCTGCCAAAAGTCCATATACAAAACCAGTTTATTTGTTGACTTCACAACAATCTGCAAGTGCAACCGATATGATGGCTTTAAGTTCAATGGAAATAACTCAACTGAAAAGAATTGGTTCTCATACGAATGGAGCAATATCAGACGCTTTACAAAAAACCTTACCAAACGGTTGGCACTTTTCTCTTTCAAACGAAATCTACACAGATAATAATGATAAGTTTTATGAAAACATCGGAATTCCAGTAGATTTTGAACTGAATTATCCCGAAGATAGACAGACATTTTTTAGAAGCGTTGCAGAGGATTTGGAAAAAGATAAACAAAGTGTATTGAATGCGATAAGAAAATTACGGAATGAATAAAAACGCACCACAACATCGTGTATGATTAATTGCTTGGTTTTCGGATACTTACGAAAGTCCTCGCGGACTTTCTATTCGGTTTTTATTTGCTAACTTTAGTGCTTAAAACACGCAACTAATCATACACAAACACGTTGGCAATAATTTTGACCCGTCCTGAAATAAGGCTACATAATTTTAAACATTATGTATAGAAATGACAAAGTAATTAGACGTTACAGTGA
>CANLIE010000108.1 GCA_947491225.1 uncultured Cellulophaga sp. | reverse complement strand
TGGACTCTCATTTATTGCTAATATATTGTTAAATGCTCAAAATCAAAATAATACTAACATATTTCAATTTTTGCCATATACTTAGCGTTTTTATTTATAATTGATTTAAAGGATTTGTTTTCAACGTATTTAAAGTTCTATCATATAATAATATTTTGAGTTAGAATAGTCTTTACTTTATTTTTAGGTATTTCAAATTATATTAAAAAAACTACCATTATATAAGAATACAAAATTAATAAGATAAATTGTTCTTTAATTATTAGGAATGCTATAAATTAAGTGGCTATTGATTCATATACTCTTGCCATTTTATAAGCACATACTTTTCTTTTAAATCTAGAAACCCATATTCATAACAGAACAGATAAACTTGTCCCTTTTTGTTTTTCCAGTAATGCGTGAAATAAGTAGGATTAAAACCTTCTGATAACAATTTTTCTTTACGCACAGTAGATAACCCAGATTTATTATACACTTTTAAAAGTTTACGATTGGTTTTAAGTTTTTTATCAATAGTATAGTATAATACTTCTTCTGATTTACGCTTTTGATATTGATGTGCAGATTTACAATGGATAGAACAGAATTTCTTATCAGATCTTCCTATAATTTTTGCTTTGCAATGAGAACAGGTGTTCATTGTTTCTTATTTAACTGAATAATAAATGAATTCTATACGAATGGTATTCGACTAAAATACTGCTATAATTTATAAATACCACATATTTGTATTATGAAACCCAATAAGCATATTACACTAAAACATTTATTAATCCATAACCAAAAAATGATTGGACTACAGTTCTATCCAGATAAAGTTATCCAAGCATTGATAAAAGAGCTTCCTAATCCTAGGTGGAGCCAAGAGTTTTCAATGGTATATATTATCAACACTAAAGAAAATCTTACCAAAGTTTTTGAGAAATTTAGAGGGGTAGCGTGGATAAACGGTAATTCTTTTTTTAAAGAAAAGCCAGTACGAGACAATCAACCTGTTGATATTAACCGGTATCGAAACCGAAGTAAAACAACTTCTTACAAGTATGTTCCGGAAGAATACTTGAGAAAATTAGAACTCAAACGATATGCCTTAAATACCTGTAAAACCTACATAACACAATTTGAAAAATTTATTAATCACTATTCTAATAAGGATACTATGACCTTGTCAGAACAAGAAATCCGAAGCTATTTACAACATCTCATTAGAAAAAACAAATCTAATAGTTATCTCAATCAAGCCATAAATAGTATTAAATTCTATTATGAAATTGTGATGGGAATGCCTAATAGGTTTTATAGTATTGAAAGACCTAGAAAAGAACAGAGACTTCCTGGGGTACTATCAAAAGAAGAAATTATCTCTATGATTGAACATACTAATAATATAAAGCATCGCTGTATTATAAGTATGTTATATTCTGCTGGATTGCGTAGGAGCGAATTATTAAATTTGAAACTAATGGATATAGATAGCAAACGAATGCTGATTCACATTAGAAATGCAAAAAACAATAAAGATCGATATTCATTGTTATCAGAAAAAGTATTAAAAGATCTAAGGAACTATTATAAGCAATGGAAGCCCAAACAATATCTGTTTGAAGGGCAAAAAGGAGGTAAATATAGCAATACAAGTGTAGAAAACATTATTAGTAAAGCAGCACAAAAAGCAAGAATCTTTAAAAGGGCAACTCCACATATGCTAAGGCATTCCTTTGCTACTCATCTTTTAGAGAATGGAACAGACTTACGTTACATACAAACTTTATTAGGGCATAGTTCTAGTAAAACAACAGAAATTTATACGCAAGTAGCAACAAATAATTTGAGATCTATCAAAAATCCGTTAGATTTGTGAGTGACATAAGAGAAATATACCCAATTGGAGATATCCAATTGTTGTAGGGAATTCGCCAGCCCTCATTTTTACAGAAACTTAAACTTTTCTAAAATATGGATATAAATGATGAGATTGAAAATCTAAAAAACCTCTTTGACAAAGAAAATATAGAATATGAGTTAAATCCTTTCATTAAAGTTTCCTCAAACACTATAAAACGATTCCAAAAAATCTTGCCTAATATTCCTGCAACATTTATCATATTTTTCAACAACTTCAATCGCTTTAATTTTAAATGGTCTGACGGTAAAATTAGTGTCATCAATATCTTACATTTAGTCAATCTCCTTGAAAAAAATCGTGGATACACTAAGATAAATAAACAACAATATATAACTCTAATTAATTGTCAAAACACAAATCTAATCTGTCAAATAGGCACCAATAATGTAAACCTTTTCTTCTCTATTAGTATTTCGATTAATGGGAGGCATAGAAACCTTGTTTTTCCATTGAACTTACCTCTTGACAAATACTTTCAAAAAGCTATCATTTATAGAGGTGTACCTTTTTGGGAATTCTTAGAAAATCAAGAATTATGGACTCATTTAAATACATCTGTTTCTTTCTCTGCATATATTAAAGAAATAAACAATATATACTTAAAACCAAAGCAGAAACGTAAAGCTTGGGGATCAATAATTAACGAAGAATTAAACCATCTCAATCCTATAAAAATAAAAGAACAACTTTTCGAAAAAAGACATCTTATTTCACCAACTCAAATTTCTATTGAGCTCCATTTAGGACATTCTATTCATCCAGAAATAGCAAACTATTATTCTGAAATTAAAAATTCTTTAGCTATTAGACTCACAATTAAAAATAGAATTTATTCAAATTTTAAAATTGCTAGCTATAGAGAGCTATTTGAAGAGGCATCTTCTTTTTTCTGGAATTATATCGGGATTTCAAAACGAAAGAAAAATAAAAAGGAACATTATTCTTATAAGGTCTTAATCTATAAAGAATGCCCTGTTTTTATCGATCTAAAATCTAAGGAAAAACATAACTTATACTATTATGAGCATTCTGAAAATCAGTTATACAAAATAAATCTCACTTTCAATCAATTCCTTTTCAAACTATTTGCCTGTCGAGGAGTTGAAAATTGGGAAAGACTCTTTATTGGTAAAAATTATGTAGATGAAGATGTTATAAGTAAAATTAAAGAAGTGAATCCAAATATTGACATTGACTCGTTCATAAATAAAAAATAAAACTCCCTACAACAAGGTGTATAGTGCATACCCTTCGGGATACGCACCATACACAAACCGTTGTAGAGCATTACCTATATTCAAAACCAATTAAATGAAAAAACTTTTTCTTATAACAATTTTGATTCTGATAAGTCCATTATATGGCTGTTCAAATCACAAAACACCTTTTTTGGACTGTGCTTCACAGAGTTTTAAATCCTTAAATTTGGATGTAAAAACTGAGCTTAAAAGACTAGAAAATGTTCTAATTAAAGAAAAAATAATTGAGGATAACTCACCAGAATCTTATAGAATTCTTTTTAGCAAAGTTTTCTCAATGAACAACGAAAAAGAATTTGGGATATTGGAATTTGATTATAAAGCAGAAAAATTAACGAAAGTCGGTGTTATCGATAAATGTCAAACTATACTCGATTTTGATTTCAAAAAAAGCTATGAGGATAAAATGGAATCAATAATGCCAAAATTAAAAGAAATAGGTATTACTGTTCCGGGAGCACAATCAGAGTTTTTACTTAAATCTCTTAAAGAAATTCCTTTAAACCACTTTGAAAAAGTTGATAATCAATTTTATATTTTGTTTAAAGCCTATAGTTTTGGTTGTCTAACTAAGGATTATTATTAAAATAAACGCTCTACAACACTATATATAGCAAATAGGGCGATTAGTATTTAACCGAAAGGTAATTGTCGATTTGCAAAGTCGCCAAGTCTTTTGATTTGGTATTAAAAGAGAAAAATTAAAACAAAATACAAAAGATTTGGCTTGTGGCTAAACCGAAAATAATCGCTTATTTTCTGCCCTACTTGCCATATATTTAACGTTGTGCAACATTAAAACAGAACTAAAATTAAAACAGGAATTATATGATACCACTGAATGACTTACTCTTATTTGG
>CANLIE010000107.1 GCA_947491225.1 uncultured Cellulophaga sp. | reverse complement strand
TCACTGTAACGTCTAATTACTTTGTCATTTCTATACATAATGTTTAAAATTATGTAGCCTTATTTCAGGACGGGTCATAATTAAAGGTAACGTCTTTGTGTATGGTTAGTTACGTTGTTTAAGCAACTAATTTAGCAAATAAATCACAAATAGAAAGGCTGCGAGGACTTTCGTAAACTGACTAAAACTAGCAATTAATTTTATACGGTGGCATTAGTTTTTTCTTTCCGTTCGAATTTTTTTAATAATATTCTTGGCATTGATATTTTCGGGATTGAGTTTTATTGATATTTCATAATTTTTAATTGCTAATTCAATATTTTTATTTTTTAAATATGCTTCTCCTAAACTATCGTAAGCATTCGATGATTCAGGGAATAATGCAGTATTCCATTTAAAAACTTCAATTGCATCATTAATTTTAGATTCTATTAGAGCATAACCAACATTATTTATTTCTGCTTCTTTAATATAATACTTATCAGAATTTTTGTGCTTTTTAAACCATTTTTGGCCTTCTTCGAATCCTTTTCTTGTAATAATATTATAGACTTCTTGAGCAATGGATTTTTTTGGAGCTGAATACTCTCTATTGGTAAGTTTATAAAACACTTTTTTTTCTAATTCTCCAACCCATTTTCCGCCACTAGATGTAAGTATAATTACACCTGATTTATATTCTGGAGAAAACACATAATCACTTGCAAACCCATCAAGGTCTCCTCCGTGACCATATTGTGTTCCCGTTTCAAAAACTCTTTTTGCAAGACCAAATCCATAAAAATACTCTTCCGTTAGTGCATCTTCTGTAAGAATAAGTGGATTAGGCGTCTCATTGTTAATATAAGCGTTCATTTGGTGAGTCATTAAATTCAATAAATCTTGAATATTAGAATAAACTCCACCGGCAGCTTTTAATTTTCCCATATTAAAAGCTTTGGTTTCGGTATTTCTATTTTCTTTTCTATATGGAGTCACTAAAAGTTGTAGTTGTTTATCTGTTAGTAAAGTTGTAGTATTTGGCATTTGATATGCTTTTGAAATATATTTTTCAATTAATTCGGAATACCTTTTTTTAGCTACGATCTCACAGATATACCCAATTATTGCATAACCAAAATTTGAATATCCAAAAGTTGTTCCTGGTTCTGATTTTAATTCTACTTTATTTAAATCGTTTAATAGATGTTTTTCGGTATATGGTATTAACATTGGTTCTCCATCCTTTCTATGCATAGTTGGCTCTCTATATGGCAAGCCTGACTTATGAAGCAAAAGTTGTCTTAACGTTATGTTTTGTAATCTTTCTTTTGCTTTACTATTAAGGGAGTTACCTAAATAACTGATTATAGACTTATCTAAATTTAATTCCCCTTCGGCGACTAAATTCTTTGCGATAATTCCAGTCATTTTTTTTGTATCAGAAGCTATTTGGTATATTGAATTGGTACTTGCTTTTATTTTATTATTTCTATTGTGCATACCAAAACCTTTATGCATTATAACCTTTCCATCTTTTATAATTCCTATAGATAATGCAGGAATATTATCGGCACTCATAATGCTATCTATTTGATTGTTTGTCCACTTTATTATTTCTTCATCGGAATATTTGGAAGTTTGAAATTTTAATTGTGTGGATTGATTCGTTTTTGCACCTGAGTAAGATTTACATCCAATCAAGATGTAGCTAACTAAAAACACTAAATATATTTTGTTCATTTCTTTGTTTTAAATTATGAGCAAATATGACGAATATACTGTAAACAGGCGTTCGAATGAATCATTCGAACCATTTTTTTACAGGAAATAAAAATTAATAGCTTTTTGAAGAAAAGAGGTTAACCGTTTTTTTTTCTGTATTCTGTTGGAGTGAGTTGTGTTGTTTTCTTAAACAGTGTATTAAAGGTAGATTTACTATTAAAACCTACACTATATAAAACTTCTAATATGGTTAGTTCTCTATTTTTAAGCAATACCTTTTTAGCTTCTTCTATTCGGTATTGATTAACAAATTCGTAAAAATTTTGATTTAAATGTTGGTTGATTATACTTGAAATTTCTCTTTTATCAATTTGAGTTTGATTTGCAAATTGTTGAATTGTAAAATCTGGATTTAAAAATGGTTGGTGTTCTAACATATACAGATTGAGTTTGTCAGCCTGGTTTGATATTGTTGAGTTTGTTTGATTGGATGTATTGTTTCTGTTTAATTGAAGTTGAGAATCTACTCCTGTAAATATTTTAGGAGCATAGAGGGCTTTTAAAACTAACCAACAAGTAAATAAAAGCATTCCTATTGTTACAGATAATCTATAAGGAAGTAAATCAAGATTTGTATTACCATATTTTTGGCTGTTTTTTATAATGGCTACAATAAATAAAACACTCAAAAAAATAGTCATTTGCATTAACCATTTATAATTATAATCATTTGAAATAGAATAATTCTCTAACCTTATTTTTTTGTATTTAATTAAAACCCTAAACATTAAAGTTATGTAGAGTAAATTTTGAAAATGAGCTAATGTTATAGAAAATACACCAATATTACTATACAAGTAGTTGTCTGCAAATTCATTTTGAGTTTCAATATTTGCGAAATAGAAAGTAGGTAATTGAATTATCGTAATTATTAAAAAGGGAATAAAATGAATAAAATATTCCTTTTTAAGTTTAAAATCTGAATAAATAATTGATAATACAAATAGATATAAAAAAGGAATTTCTAAAAATGAGCCAATATCCATTCTTAATAATTCTAGTTCAATTGGTAAATCAATAAATTTATAATAAAAATAAGAACTAACATCTATTGCTCTAATAATTAGATAAATTGATAGAAGTATATTTCCAATTTTATTTTTGGATTTAACTGTAAGTAGAAAAAAAGCCAAAAGAAATGAAACAAATACTATTAAAAAACTAGTTATTTGAAGTAGTGACTCTGTATTCATTCTTTTGTTCTTCTCATTTCTCGGGTAGTTTGTCTTAAATTAATGCCAATGTCTCGGCTATAGTTAGTACGGGAATTAAAAGTAGAGAACTATCAATTAAACACTTAGCCAAAACTTTTTATTTTGTTTTATCTTTTTCTATATAAAGCCAAATCAAAAGATTTGGCGGACTTGGTTTAAAGTTCTAAACTTTGGGTTAAGCACCAAAACCCGTATTAATTATAACCCTTGTTGTGTGTAGTTTTTATCTGTCTTAAGGAGTCTAAATATTTAAGGTATTTGTTTTCAGGATCTAATATTCTTATAGCATTATAATATTCAAAACTAGTCATACGTGCTTCACTTGAATAATACAAAAGTATTGTTTTGTATTTACGATGGATAATATCAAGCTCTGTGGTACTCATTTCTCTAGTGAATGTGGTGCTAAAAGAAGGTGTTTTAAAACCAAATTTTTTCGCTATTTTTTCGGTCGCTATTAATTTTTCACGACTACTATGTGCTGAATTTAGTTGTTGTAATTCGTATATAGAAAACTGAGATAATACTCCGCTTTGTTTTGATGAATTCCAATAATTGTTTCTTAAATATTCGCTAGGTGATTGTAAGCCCATAAAGCCACTAGTAATGTTTATCCTAAGTCTCCAAAGTTGTTGTTCACTAAAAAGTGGCTGTTCATTTAAATTTTCTACTGAAAAAGAAGGAAAAAGAGAATCTATTTCTTTTTCTAAAACATCAATATCTTTATTGAATACTTCTTCAATAAACCAAAGGCCACTTTTTAATTCTGATACTATTTCCCATTTATAGCGTTCTTTCTTCTTATAATTACTATAGTATTGAAAGCTGATGTAACAAATAGTTGTCACTATTAAAATAGCTAAACTAATACGAAATTGTTTCTTATTTTTTATCATTATAATTCTTTTGTCATTTTTGTACATAATGTTTAAAATTATGTAGCCTTTATTTAGGACGGGTCATAATTGGCTACAACGTTTAGTATAAAAATAGTTGCGGGTTTTCGTGCGAGGATTTTCCGAAGGAAAATCAGAAGCAAGCAAACAAGCAACTAACTTTGTTTAAGCCTAAAATAGCAATTATTTTTATACATTGTTAGCTTTTAGTGCTTTTTTGTCCGTTT
>CANLIE010000106.1 GCA_947491225.1 uncultured Cellulophaga sp. | reverse complement strand
GCTCGTTTGCTTGCTTCTGATTTTCCTTCGGAAAATCCTCGCACTCAAACACGCAACTATTCTTATACTAAACGTTGTAAGTAATGCGGAAATCGTGCTGAACAATAACATTTGAACTAAAAAAGCCAACCGCACAAACAGCACATTTATTTTTTCCCAAACACTTCATCCAACGCTTAAAAAATAAAAGAGCTGTTTCCTTCCACCTCAAAAAAAATCACAAACTTGATATAAAAATCACAAATTAATATTACATTTGCTAAAAATAGGTCAAATCGTTTTTTGATAAAATTATAATTATGGCAAGTTTCGGACATTTTATTAAAACTGAAAGAGAAAAAAGAGAGTGGACACAAACTGAATTTGGAGCAAAAATAGGAATTAATTCAAGTGCAATCAGCAGAATTGAAAACGGAACTCAAAAGTTCAGCAAATCCAAATTGAAATCACTCGCTACTTTATTTGAATATGAGTTGCAAAACATAACGGACTTATTTTTTGCTGACAAATTTGCAAGAGAAGCTTTTAAATACAAATGTTCAGACTCTATTTTTTCAGTAGCAGAAGACACAGCAAATTACATTAAGAACACTAACGTTAAACAGGCTGAATTAGATTTATGAAAACTACATTAAAATACATAGACTTGTTTTCTGGAGCTGGTGGCTTCTCTTTAGGTTTTGACAACAAAGGTTTTCAAAATGTTTTCTCTATTGATATTGAGCCAAGTTTTTGTGAAACATATAAACACAATTTTTCTAATCATCAACTTATTGAAAAAGACATTTGTGATTTATCCGACTCTGAAATAAAATATCTCAAAGAGTTTGACGAAATAGATGTTGTAATTGGTGGACCACCTTGCCAAGGATTCAGTATAGCTGGAAATATTGGAAGAAAGTTTGTTGACGACTCAAGAAATAGATTATTTAAAGAATTTGTAAGAGTCGTGAAAGTTGTAAAACCAAAATTCTTTGTAATGGAGAATGTTGCAAGATTATACACTCACAACAAAGGTGCAACAAGAAACGAAATAATAAAAGATTTTGAAAAACTTGGATATAAAGTGGATTGTAAGATTTTAAATTCAGCAGATTACGGTGTTCCTCAAGTTAGAAAAAGAGTAATATTTATTGGTACTTCTACAAATCAAAAAATTGAATTCCCACAACAAGAAGTAGAAAACTATGTTTCTGTAAAAGAAGCATTATCAAAATATCCAAAATTAAAATCTGGTGAGGAATCTTCGATTCCTAACCACATTGCAATGTCACATTCAGAACAAATGCTTACCAAAATGAGTTATGTTTCTGATGGTGGAGATAGAAATGAGATTCCCGTAAAAATTAGACCAAAGTCTGGTGATGTTAGAAAATATATAAAATACGCAAGTGACAAACCTTCGGTTTGTGTTACTGGCGATATGCGTAAAATCTTTCATTATGAGCAGAATAGAGCATTAACAGTCCGTGAACTTGCAGAATTACAGTCATTTCCTGATGACTTTGTTTTCAAAGGAAATAGAATATCACAACAACAACAGGTAGGTAATTCTGTTCCACCTAAAATGGCAGAAGCAATTGCAAAAGTAATTATCAAAATGAGTAAAAATGTTTAAGTATCCTAAAGTCAACTATATTGGCAATAAAGAAAAAATTGCACAATGGATTTGTGACCAATTCCCAAAAGATGCGGAAACACTTTTTGATGCTTTTTCTGGAGGTTGCTCTTTAAGCTATGAAGCTAAATGCAGAGGTTTAGAAGTTTATACAAATGACATTTTAGAAATAAATTATCATATTGCTAACGCTTTAATCAAAAACAATAAATCTCTTTTAACCAAGGAAGATATTGATATCGTATTTTCTGGGAAACCGTTTGAAGGTTTTATGTTCGATAATTATTCGGAAATATATTTTTTTCCAGAAGAATGCAAAGAACTTGATTTATATAGAAAGAACATTGAAAAGTTAGATTCAGAAGAAAAAAAATCATTGGCTTTTTCTTTAATAAGAAGAGCTATGGTAAGAAAAATGCCATATTCTCGCTTTAATCTTAATTGGGACAAAATTGTTCAATTACGTGATGAAGAATACAGTTATAAAAAGTACAAACGAAGAAGAGCTTATCACAATCAATCATTCAAATTTCATTTCTTAAAAAATTTAGATGACTATAACAACGCTGTATTTAACAATAATAAAGAAAACAAAGCATATAATGATGATGTTTTTAATTTATTAGATACAGTTTCAGCAGATATAATTTATTTAGACCCACCATACACAGGTACAATGAATAATTACTTTGGCTTTTATGGTTTGGTAGATGATTTTATTACCTCAAAGAAAACAAAGCCTTTTGAGAATAATTTTATTAATAAAAAAATTGCTGTTGAGTTGTTTGATAATTTATTTTCAAAATTATCCAATTTTAAATACTGGTATTTAAGTTATAATAACTCGTCTTATCCTTCAAAAGATGAACTTTTATACTTACTAAATAAGTATTCAGATAATGTTCAAGTCATTGAAAGAAAACACGTTTACAAAATTACAGGAAAAGAAAAAAAAGAAACGAATAAGGAATATTTATTCATCGTTAAAAATGAAAGCCACAAAGCAAAAAATATAGAAAAATATGCAACAGCAGAATTATGAGGAGTATTGGAAATTCACGAATGCATTTGTGGATTATAAAATCAATACCAAGTTCTATAAAACACTAAATATCTGCATAGATTTTATAGACAAGTATAAAGATGAAGATTATAGTCCTCTTAAATATGTTAGACTTCAAAAAGAGATAAATAAAGTATTGCCAAAGCACGAAGCTTCAATAAGAAAGTCAATTAACCAATTAGTTAAAATGGGTTTTTTAAAACCATTTTTAGTCGATTATCATCCATTGACTAAAGAGTTTTTACAGTCTAAAACTAATAAGAAAAGTAGAACTTTACTATCTAAAATAGTATATTCAAATTTTAGTGCTAACAGAGCAGTAAATGTTGAAGATGATATAAATCATTTAAGTTTTTTGATTACTACATTAGTTGAGCACGGAAATCTTACGAAAGAACAAATCACAGGGCTAATGCTAGTTGATTTGAGTACATATAATGAAGAATTTGTTTCTGAAAAAGACATTAAGCATTATGAAAAACTTGCAGTTGATATAGACTTTTATACAAGAAAGCATAATCAAGTTGATTATATGTGGAATCTTTTAGGAAAATTAGATGATTTAGTAATTGTGGATTCAAAATTATACTTTGAAGAAGATGCTAAACAAATTTTTGGAGAAGATTTAAAAGTATTAACAAAAAGAAGAGACCCATATTTACATAGATTATATAAAAACCAATTACAAGAAGAATGTGAAGAGATTTATGGTAATCCTATGTGTGTTTTAGAACATCTTTCTTATCCAGTTTTAATTGCTAGTCATATCAAACCTTTTATTGAGTCTGATGATAATGAAGCTTATGACCCAAATAATGGATTACTATTGAGTCGCACAATTGATTCTCTTTTTGACCTAAAATATATTTCTTTTTCGGACGATGGAGAAATGTTATTCTCAAACCGAATTGCTGAAGATGTAAAAGAATTTTGGAAAGAATATAGGCTTGAAAATACTATATTGAATGATGAACGAAAAAATTATCTTGCATATCATAGAAATTTAATGGCTGAAAGAGATGCCAAAGCTTAAAGCCATACACATTTGCAATTCGCACCAGCCAACGCTTCGCCAAAAATTGCAAAAGAGTATGTCTTGCCAACGCTCATATTTGAACTAAACAACAAACATCGGAAAACCAAGCAAAAAGTGAAAGCACTACTTACAACAACGTGTATAAAACATAGCTATTATAGGCTTTCCGAGAGGTTTTTGTATATTTACAAAGTACGCCAAATTTTTTATTTGGTTATATTTATAATAGAAAATTAAACATAAAAATAAAAAATTCGGCTCGTGCTAAATGCGAAAAGTTAGTGTCTTTTTATACGCTACGTTTCATACACTAGACCGTTGGGCGTAATTACCAATCAGAACTTAAAAAAATCAGATAGGGAAACTTTAAGTACCTTACAGATTTCTGAAATA
>CANLIE010000105.1 GCA_947491225.1 uncultured Cellulophaga sp. | reverse complement strand
GCTCGTTTGCTTGCTTCTGATTTTCCTTCGGAAAATCCTCGCACTCAAACACGCAACTATTCTTATACTAAACGTTACCTCTAATTACGCACTCACTCAAATCTGAAAAAAATCTGAATTGAAAATAGCGGAATTAAAGCCGAGTAGAACACTGAATTTCTCACTCAAAATCTGAATTTAGCCAGTTGCGGAATTATCACTCAAACGTGAATTTTCTAACTGCTGACTTTTTAGTTCGTTTGCGGAATTGAGCAAGTTTTCGAAAACCGAACTGTACGTGAATTGAGCTACTTTCGGAATGGCTTACTCAAACGGAATTGAAAAAAATTGCGGAATAAAAAGCAATCGGAATTCACTCAAGCGGAATTGTGAATTGCGGACAGAAACAAAGACTGAAAAGTAATAACTAGAGGTAACAACGTGTATAAAAAATTGCTTATATTGGCTTAATCAAAACCTAGTTGCGTGTTTGCACACATCTGATTTTCCTTCGGAAAATCCTCGCGCACAAACAACGCAACTTTCCATACACAAAACCGTTGGCAGTAATTAAAGAAACCCACGAACACATTACAAAATATAAAGAATGAAAAGAATATTATGGATTTTACCAATTCTAATTTTATTGAGTTGTAACGAAACAAAAAACGACAAAAAATCGGAATCTGAATTAAAAACTTCAAAAGTTGAATTGAAGTATAAAATAGATTTTGACTCAACAAAACTTTCGTCTTTTACAATTGAGGAATCTGAATTTTCAAGAGCAAAAGCTATGACCAGAAAATTATCTGATTATACAACTCAAGAACTTAAAGATTTACCAGAGTTTATAAGATTAACTATGTCAATTGTTGTTCCATTTGATATATCAAAAGAGAATCTTGAAAACACTTTAAAATCCATCGTTTCTAAAAAAACGGAAAAGGATAATGATATTGACGAAATTGTAATATTTGCTTACGACGATAAAAAGGATATTGGAACAGGTTATACTTTTGGAAAATTACTTTGGTCGCCTAATGCAAAAACTGGAAATGTAACACCTGAAATCGCTAAAAGAAATATACGAACGAATTATAAGTTTGATATTATAATCAAAGACAAAGTTGGAAAAATATCTAAATCTGATTTACCAACAAAAAGAGAATTAGAAATTTATAATGAAATTATGAGCGAAAAATATTGGGATGTGCAAGAGGAAGTTATGATACCAAAAGTTATGAGAAAATTTAATATAACTGAAAAGGAATTAAGAGATATTCATTTAAAAGTTTTGGCGTATAAAATGTAATAACTACTGCCAACACAGTATATAATTTATTGCTAGTTCCGGCCTCCTTGCGAAAATCCTTTCGGATTTTCTATTTGGTTTGTAATTGCTAAATTTGTTACTTTACCACGCAACAAACCATATACATAAACGTTAGCTGCAATTGACGAAAATGTCTTGTCCTGAAAAATAAAAAGAATGAAAGGAACCGTAGAAAATGAAGAATTCCGAGAAATAGAGAACCGCAGTGTCTTAGAAAGAATTGACGGAAAATACATTTGGAATGAAATCAGTAGTGTTTTAAATTTTGACAAGGGAATATTTTATACGATAAAGGAATTATTTATCCGACCTGGAAAAACAGTTCGTGAATTTTTAATTTATGACAGGAAAAGACTTGTTAAACCAATAATATTTGTAATCTTTAGTTCACTTTTCTTCGTAATAAGTCAACAAATTTTTGGATTCCAAACTGGAACAGCACCTGATAACATAGATAGTGAAGGAGTTAAAAAAGCCTTTGAGTGGGTTGGAAAAAACTTTGGTATTGTTAATATTCTTTTGGGTTTCTTCATAGGCTTTTGGATTAGATTATTTTTTCTTAAATCTAAATTTAATATTTACGAGATATTCATTTTGGTATTTTTTACAATAGGAGTTGGAAATCTAATATTTACAATTTTTGGAATGATAGAAAGCGGCACTGGTTTTGAAGTCAATAACTTAGCCTATTTTGCTGCATTATTATATTCAGCTTGGGCAATCGGAAATTTTTTCAATAAAAAGAGTTTTTGGAGTTATTTTAAAGGTTTACTTTCTTATATTTTTGGAACGACTATGGGCTCTTTGTTGATTGTTTTTATCGGAATCTTAATGGACATAATAAACAAAAGCAGCTAACATTGTATAAAAATAATAGCGGTTTAATCGCTAAAACGAAAATGAAATATATAAATCAAACAACAGTAACAAACCGAAAAGTAAGTACATAAAACCCGCTACTATTCTTATACGTTACCGTTAGCTTTAATGCTAAAGGACATTGCAAAACCTCAAATTTCGGGTTTAAATCAAAAGTTATTTAAAGCGGAATTTGAAAATAAAATACGGAATATTGAGCTGAATTACCACTCAAACTCTGAATTGAATTACGTTTGACTTTTAAGCTCGTTGCGGAATCGAAAACTGAATTGAAAAGCAGAATTTCACTCAATCTGAATTTAGCAAGTTGCGGAATTCCTTACTCGAAATCTGAATTAAAATATTGCAGAATTTGAGCAAGTTTGCGGAATGAAAATCGAGCTGAATAAAACATAAAATGCGGAATTAAAAAGCCGACTGAAATAAAATATTAACGAAAAAGTAAACGGACAAAAAAAGCACTAAAAGCTAACAATGTATAAAAATAATTGCTATTTTGGGCTTAAACAAAGTTAGTTGCTCGTTTGCTTGCTTCTGATTTTCCTTCGGAAAATCCTCGCACTCAAACACGCAACTATTCTTATACTAAACGTTAGCAACAAGCTAAACCCAACTGTAACAAAAGAGTTTTCTGTCAATCTTTCAAATAAAGACAATCCAAAAATGAAAAAAACTATTATAGCAATCATTGCATTACTCATCATTTCTTGCAAAGAAAAAAATACCTCAAAAATCAGCTCTACAGAAAAAAGAGAACAAGTAACAGATTCGCTCACAGCTGAATTGAGCGAAATTTATAAAAAAGGTTTTATCAACGGCTTTTCTGTGGCAATTGTAGATAAAAGTGGGACGCTTTACAACAAAGGTTTTGGTTACGCGGATATAGAAGCCAAAAAACCATACACACAACATACAATCCAAAATGTTGCATCAATTTCAAAAGTAGTGGTAGGCTTGGCGTTATTAAAAGCGCAAGAAATGGAACTTTTAAACCTTGATGACCCAATAAATAAACATTTGCCGTTCAACGTTTCAAACCCAAATTATTCTGAAATTCCAATAACCATCCGTCAACTGGTTTCCCACACATCCTCTATTAATGACACCGATTTTTACTGGAGTAAATGTTATGTTTTGATTGATAGTCTATCCGAAGAAGAAAAAAAGATTATGGCTATTCCAGACAACTTCAATCCTAAAGAAGATTGGCTACCATTATCGGAATTTTTAGAAAAGCTATTATCAAAGAATGGCGAATGGTACAACAAAGAAATTTTTGCGAATAGAGAACCAAACTCGGCAAATCAATACAGCAATATCGGTTCTGCCTTATGTGCTTTAATTATTGAATTAGCATCAAAAACACCTTTCAATGAATTTTCAAAACAGCATATTTTTGAACCTTTAGGAATGAACGCTTCAGGTTGGTTCTTTAATGAAATAGAAAGGGCGAATTTCACCAAATTGTATAGAGAAAAGATAGAAATCCCGCATTACATCGGTTTAACTTATCCTGACGGTCACTTAATAACTTCTACTAATGATTTAGCACTGTTGTTGTCTGAAATTATCAATGGCTTTGATGGAAACGGAAAACTTTTGACTGAAAGTAGCTACAAAGAGTTTTACAGGTCGCAACTAACGAAAGAACAAGTTGAGGAAGGTGATGAAGATAATTTAGGAGTATTCATTGAAAAACTTATCTCAAACAATGTATATGGTCATAGCGGACAAGACCCTGGTATTTTTACTTTAATGTTTTTTGACCCAACCAAAAAAATCGGTAGAATTTTGATCAAAAATACCGAAAGCGAAAAAGATGAGCATCACCAAGCCTATTGGGACATTTGGAATAAATTGGAAGAGTTTCAAAATGAATTGTAACAAAAGCCAGTTGCTAACATTGGCTATAAGTAATTGCTTGTTATCGCCTACTTCTGAAAATCCGCGAGGATTTTCAGTTCGGTGTGTACTTGCAAAGTTAAGTGCCAACCCACGCAACTACTCATAGCCGAGACCGTTAGCTTTAATGCTAGAGGTCATTGCAAAACCTCAAATTTCGGGTTTAAATCAAAAGTTATTTAAAGCGGAATTT
>CANLIE010000104.1 GCA_947491225.1 uncultured Cellulophaga sp. | reverse complement strand
CTTTTGTGTATTTACATACAATTTACAAAATAATATACTCATTTAAAAGTGTTTGTGATTAAAATGGGTAACCCTATAATTTTTTTTTGATTATTATTAATTTCATTTTCACACTTAACATAGTTACTCTCAATATCTAAAATTTCTTCTTTTTCCCAAACTAAAGGAACTATTGAGTCATAAATATTAAAAAACCAATTTTCTATATCTTCTTGTGTTTCCATTATAATGTAATTTTATCTATTAATGTTTGTTTTTGTACTCTCCCTCCAGATCCGGTTATTACTTTTAACAACTCGCTATGTAGAATATCGTGGTTCGTTATAGATAGCCTAGGGTTCCTCCTAACTCTCATAATTCCAGTAGCAGTTTTTTCACTTAACCCTGCATCAATAAAATCTTGTTTGCTAGCTGTAGAATACTTTACAGGGTATTTAATTACTTTTTCATTAGTTACTTTATAATCTTCTGGTTGATTACCAATCGAATTAGGAATTGTAACGCTAATATTATAATTTCCTGATGATTTTTCTACCCAGCTTCCATTTACATCTTCAAGTTCAACAGATTCTGCTCTAAGCGAAACAGGAACATATCTTTCTGCCCTAATGATTTCAATAATAGTATCTTTATTAGCTTGTACATAATCATTTTGAGAGTTTTCTACTTGAGAAATTAATGATGAATTAACTCCTCTTGAATAGTTAGGAATTACAACGTATTTAAATGCTATAAATTCTGGGTTTCCAGCTGTCGGCAATGCATTTTTCAATGGGTTCTCAATCATTGTTTTATGATCAGAATTAGCTTTATGCGTTAATGGCGTAAGATTTTTCCAATCATTAGGCCCGTGTAAGTTAGCATTAAGTAAATGACCATTTATGTAAAATTTAATACCTCTATCTGTCTTTCTTTGCATTAACACCTGATTTTCTTCAAATGGCAAATTACTAGAGTCTGAACCTGTGGTTTTGCTTTTCAAATATTTAATACTCATGGAACTACCAAAACTACCAATTTTTCCTCCCCAAACAATATTCTCTTCAGGTATTGGACTAATTGATGAAGCGTCTATTAATTTTATTGTCTCTCTTGCTAAGATCGATAAATCTGCATCAAGATCAGACTCTACATCTGGTGTAGGTTCTGTAGTCCCGTTAGTTAATCCTACTAATTTAGTATCAATTCTTCTAGCAATAACCAAAGCATCATTTTTTGCAATTTCTAGCTCTTCTGATGGATTTTCTATTCCATTGAAATGATTTATAACGAAATCCTCATAAATAGTAGGAGTGCTTTCTATAATGATTTGATAGGCTCCACTAGCATTCCTTTTCACATACAATTTATGATGTTCTCCTGATCTTGTATCAAATTCTTCATCAACATTATTTAAATCTCCATTTTGATCTGCCCCTTCTGCTTTACCTTTTCCCGTCTCCGTATTATTTCTATCTCCTACATCGATCAGATAGTCCCAAGTTTCGCCACCATCTACGACTCTTGCGCTCTCGATAGCAGGATGTGCTCTTAACCATGATTGTAACATAGATTGTGCAGCAGATTCTTCGATAGTGCCGTCTTCACCAGTAGCATTTGTTTCTCTGGTTCTTAGATCGGTCATGGCATCACTTAACAATCTAATTCTTTCGGCTTCGCTCATTAAAGGTACTACCAATAGATGATTACCATTATCTTCTCTGGCATGTCTTACAAATACCGATACGTTATCGTCTTGTTTTAATATTTCTATTAATTTTGTTGCCACTGTCTTATTTTTTTAAGGTGTATAGGCACCAAATAGAGATTGCATTTGAAGGTGCTAATTGGGTTTCTAAAGTTCTGTAAATTCCTCCAAAATAGGTTTCTACTTCTGCCAGATATTGTGTTTTTACAGTTTGGGATACATTCATTTTATTTAAGTCACTGGTTAATGCTTTGCCTGAATTTGACTTTGCGAAGTGGGGTATATTGAGTATTCTTTTAATATGCTTCCTTTTTGTATTTGTGTAATGTTTCCTTCTTTTTCCAGTATTAAAACACCATCTTGATGTTTGGATATATCCGCTGGCTGGTTCCTTGACTTACTCATATTTATATGTTCTGGTAATAATAACACTCCCACGCTTGTCACTACATAAAGTTTATTTTGGATTACCTCCATTTTTAATACACTTACCATATCCTTAGAGAAAACCTGCAATTGTTTTTGTTTCATTTTTAACGGATCCAACTGCATTACTCCATAATCATCTGCATAGTAAATCATTCCGTCTGCTTTACATACCGCACCAATATTACCTTGTGTACTATAAAATTGTTTTTCTATATCCCTTCTTTTTAGTTTTAAAACATTCTTTTCTTTATCATCTACCCAAGCTATCCATTCCTTATCAGTTACAAGATTAGTAATCAAACCTTTTGTACTTATTTCAATTTTTTGCTGCAGCCCATTTTCATCAATTTTGATTAGTATTCCGGGGAGTAGTTTTACATAATCCTTATTACTTTTATCTTCATTAGAAATAATAGTATCCTTGTTTGCTCCTGCAACATAAATTTCATTTTCAGAAACCGAAATCCCTGTACTACGCCCATCAAATAATACTAATGACAATTCTTCTTTATACTCCAAGTTCCAATTTGTAAAACGCGTATTCCATTGCCCTATAGCTACATATCCATTTTCTGAAATGGCTATATATGGTCTATCTAAATCTGTTTTTATATTTTTCAATACCTTCTTTTCAGACGACAACCATACTAATGTACCCATATCCCCTGCTAACAATTGGATATCATCATTAGTTGTTATCGCTTGCCAAAAATCCTGGTCAGGTTTTATAATTTTATCTTTAGGCATTTCTTTTTTAGTTTGGCATTGTGCAAGAGTATTTATTAAGATTAAGAGTATAATAATATAGATTCCTTTATTTCTCATTTTCTTACTCCTTTTTTCCCTATGCGTACGCATATTTTTATTTATAGGTGTGTCGTATTTTTGAATATATTCAGAAAATATCTCTTTACTCATAATACTATAATTTAAATTCTATATGTTTTCTTAACTTATCTAAACGTATTTTCCTTCCATCTCTTACTGCTTCTGGCATTTCTGCAACTCCTTTTTCCTGTAATTTTTCATACGTCCAAGTTTCTAATGGTTTTTTATTTCTTGCTTTAAGAATAGTGCTCTTGTTACTGTATTCTACAAAGTCATATTTACGTAATGAATAGCATCGCAGGTTAATTAATTCCATCGGTGGGCTTTACTGGGTGTATACTTATCGTTTGTTGCCATGAGTACTATTTTTTGTGTAATTATTGTATTGTATCGTTCTTCTCTTAATTTTTTATAATCGTTCATTCTTACTATTATTAGTATCAAAGACACTTACTCGTGTTTTTGTAATGCTACTACTTACGAAGTGACATACTTTATAAAGTGTTGTTGTTTTCTTACTCTTGCCTCCATTAGTTACAAAATTAGCGGTAGCGGGAAAGTGAATTAATTAAAATTTAATAAGTCTAATTCAACAAATGGAAAAATTAGTGGAAGTGTTTTATTTAATCTCTCGTTATATACTCCATCCTTAAAAATGTAAGCATATTGCCAATAATAGAAAAGCTTAGCTTCGTATGCTAACTCTAAATATTTGATACAATCTACTTTCATATTATGTATCTTACCCGAATCCTCTGTATTAAATAGATAAATATTATCTTCAATTTTATTACTTTCTAATTTAAAATATGCAATCAAACTATTGTGATGATCAAATGGCAAGTATCTAACTCCGTTTATTGTTAAATAATTATATTTTTTATCATCAAACATTTCATCTAGAGATGTAATATTTATTATTCCTGAAAGCTGATCTTTTATAAAATCATAGCTTAAATCATTGTTTTCACGATATCTTTTAAGCCATTCGTTTTCATCTATTATTTTATCTGTAAATTCTTCTGAGATTCCCCAATTCAAAGAAATTCTTAATACTTGATCATATATTAATTTTAGATTTTGTGCAAGTGATTCAGAAAAGACCAACTCGGAATTATCTATTTTTGAAGAATCAGCAAGAGACTTCTCCGACACATAATTTGAAACTTTCAAAATGTATTCGCCTCCATAATCTTCAAAAGAATATAATTCTCGATCAAATAATTTTTTATAAAAGACATTATTTATATCCATATTAATTTAAGTTATAATTATTCCTCTATCTATCATATCACCAAGATTGTTAATGTGGTTCTCAATAGTATTTTCCTGCATCATTTTTATCAATTATCTGTATGTTAAACAACTTCCCTAAGAGTAAAATGGTATTTGTAATACC
>CANLIE010000103.1 GCA_947491225.1 uncultured Cellulophaga sp. | reverse complement strand
GCGGGAGGTAGAACAGCAAGATATTGAAAAGGCCAAGTTAAAAGGGCTAGAGGCGGTTAAAAAAGAGATTGAAACCTTATTTGAACGTAAGCTTAAGCTAGAAGCAACAACAAGAAACCACAAAACAATGACTAAGCTACTAGAAATGAGCATGAATTAAGCATTAAAACATTAACACTCTTTTCTTCATACAAATAAGAGCTTTTCTTCATACAAATAAACTTTCCATTATCTTTGTTTAAAAATTTTTAGATATGACTCAAGAAGAGTTTATACCTTTACCTTATCCTAATACTGTTGTAGAAGGAGTTGTTAAATGGAAATCACCAAGTAATATTGCTTTGGTAAAGTATTGGGGGAAAAAGGAAAATCAAATACCAGCAAATCCATCAATTAGCTTTACGCTTAATGCTTGTGCAACAACAACCAAAGTTTCATATAAAAAATTGAATGCAAAAGGAACAGATTTTTCTTTTGATTTGTTTTTTGAAGGCAAACCAAAAGAAGGTTTTAAGCCAAAGATTGAAACTTTTTTAACTAGAATAGAAGAGTATTTACCGTTCTTAAAGAACTATCATTTTACAATAGAAACATCCAATTCTTTTCCACATAGTAGTGGTATAGCATCATCTGCTAGTGCTATGTCTGCATTAGCTTTATGTTTTATGAGTTTAGAAAAAGAACTTAATCCAGATATGACAGCAGATTATTTTAAGAACAAAGCATCTTTTTTGGCACGTTTGGGCTCAGGTAGTGCATGCAGGAGCATAGAAGGTACATTAGTACAATGGGGAAAACATAAGAACACAAGTGGCAGTACAAATCTATATGGTATAAAATATCCAAACAAAGTACACCCAATTTTTAAAAACTACCATGATACTATTTTATTGGTTGATAAAGGACAAAAGCAAGTTAGTAGTACTGTAGGACATAATTTAATGCACAATCACCCTTATGCAGCTCAAAGATTTGCCCAGGCGCATAAGAATTTAGATGAATTAGAGACCGTTTTTAAAGAAGGAAATTTAAAACGATTTATAGAAATTGTAGAAAGTGAGGCATTAACATTACATGCAATGATGATGACTAGTATGCCGTATTTTATTTTAATAAAGCCAAATACTTTGGAAATTATAAATAAAATATGGGAGTTTAGGGCAATAACAAAATTAAATATTTGTTTTACCTTGGATGCAGGAGCTAATATACATATTTTGTATCCTGAAAGTGAAAAAGAACAAGTATATCAATTTATTAAAGATAAGCTTGTTGTGTATTGTGAAAACGAGCAGTATCTTTGTGATAGAATTGGTGTAGGCGCCAAACAAATAAAAGTCAAAAGTGAAAAATAATTTTTTCATTATTAAGTATATATTAAATGAAAGGACCCTTATTTTACTCAAAAATTCTTCTTTTTGGAGAGTATGGAATTATAAAAGATTCTAAAGGACTTTCCATACCTTATAACTTCTTTAAAGGAGCTTTAAAAACTTCTAATGAATTATCAGAAGAAGCAAGAGAATCTAATGAAAGTCTAAAAAAATTTGCAATTTATTTAGAAAAAATTTCTAGTGAAGATAATGATTTCTCTTTTGATATTGAAATGTTTAAAGCAGATGTAGCGGGCGGTATGTACTTTGATAGCTCTATACCACAAGGTTATGGAGTAGGAAGTAGTGGTGCACTTGTAGCCGCCATTTATCATAAATACGCTTTTAATAAGATAACAGTTTTAGAGAACCTTACTAAAGAAAAGTTACTAACATTAAAAACTGTTTTTAGTAAAATGGAATCTTTTTTCCATGGCAAGTCTTCAGGCTTAGATCCACTTAATAGTTATTTAAGTTTGCCAATACTAATTAATTCTAAAGACAATATAGAATCCACAAGTATACCATCTCAAAACAATGCAGGTAAAGGAGCTGTATTTTTATTGGATAGTGGTATAATTGGAGAAACTGCACCAATGGTGCAATTGTTTATGGAGCGTATGAAAGAAGATGGATTTAGACAAATGCTAAAAAATCAATTTATAAAACATACAGACGCTTGTGTAGATGATTTTATTAATGGTAATGTAAAATCTCTTTTTGGCAACATAAAACAATTATCCCACGTAGTATTACATCACTTTAAGCCAATGATACCTTCACAGTTTCACAAGTTATGGAAACACGGAATAGACACTAATAAGTATTATTTAAAACTTTGTGGCTCTGGTGGTGGCGGTTACATTCTTGGATTTACAGAAGATATAGATAGCGCTCGTAAAGAACTAAAAGATTATAGTCTAGAAGTAGTTTATAACTTCTAAATTTTATTTTATGCTAAGCAGAAAGAACAAACTTTTGGTTTTAAAGTTCTTTAGTCTGTTCTCTGTTGTTAGAGGTTATAATATTTTAGTAATAGCCTTAGCTCAGTATTTAGCATCAATTTATATATTAGCACCAAAACTTCCTGTACGTCAAATTGTTTTTGATGTTAACCTTTTTATTATTGTATTGGTTTCTGGAATGGTAATAGCCTCAGGTTATATTATTAATAATTTTTACGATTCAGAGAAAGACTTAATAAACAAGCCAAATAAGAGTATGTTAGATAGGTGGGTAAGTCAACGTACCAAGTTAACTACTTATTTTGTTTTAAACTTTTTTGCTGTTTTTCTTGCTAGCTATGTATCCTTTAAAGCAGTATTATTTTTTTCATCTTATATTTTTGGAATATGGTATTACTCTCATCGATTAAAAAAAATTCTGTTTGTAGGAAATTTTGTTTCAGCTACATTGGCAATTACTCCCTTTTTTGTGGTTTTTGTGTATTATCGAAATTTTGAAACTGTAATTTTTGTACACGCAATATTTCTCTTTTTATTAATATTGGTTAGAGAAATGATAAAAGACTTAGAAAACATAGCAGGAGATTTAGCTCAAAATTATAAAACAATTCCTGTAATATATGGAGCAAAATTGTCCAAAATAGTTATAACCATTTTAGTATTATTAAGTTTGATGCCTTCACTTATGCTAATTTATAATTTTAATGTTGGGCAGATGCATTTTTATTTTAAGATAGCTGTTTTTTTATTAGTAATTTTTTTATTCTTGTTATGGAAGGCAAAAACTAAAAAGCAGTACAATACATTGCATAACATTCTAAAACTCATAATCATTATTGGAGTCTTTAGTATTCTACTAATTGATATTGATTTAGTTCTAAATAGAATTTTATAAGATACATAGGTATATTATAAAGTACCATAGTATTACATCCAAATAGCTTTGCTACCTTTGCAAAAAAGATAATACAATGGGTAAATCTGACTATAATAAGGGCAGCAAATCTTCAGAAAAGAATAATGGTGGGTTTAAAAAGAGGAATTTTACTGGATCTGGCACTCCAAAACCAAAAAATACAACACCTCCAAAACCATCAGATCCTAATTCTATAAGATTAAATAAATATGTTGCTAATTCTGGAGTTTGCTCTAGAAGAGAAGCAGATGTTTTTATTGCTGCTGGGAGTGTTACCGTAAATGGTAAAGTAGTATCAGAAATGGGATATAAAGTTAAACTTAATGATGTTGTAAAGTTTGATGGTAGACACCTAAATCCAGAGAAAAAGGAGTATGTTTTATTAAATAAACCAAAAGATTTTAGTACTACTGTTAGAAATGAGCAAGGCAAGAGAAATGTTGCGGGTCTAATCTCTAGTGCATCTAAGGCTACACTTTTGCCAGTGGATAGAATGACAAAAGCTTCTACTGGGTTGCTGTTGTTTACTAATGATGGTGATATGACCAAGCGTTTGTTAAACCCTAAGAATGGTCTGCGTAAAATATACCATGTAGAATTAACTAAGCCTTTACGTAGTGCTGATCTTAAAAAAATACAAGATGGTATTACAGTAGAAGAAAAAGTAGTAAACATACAAGATATTAGCTATGTGGATAATGCTCCTAAAAATCAAGTAGGTATAGAGCTTTTTAGTAGCAGGAGTAATATTGTTACCAAGATTTTTGAACAGCTAGAGTACGAGGTAGTAAAATTGGATAGAGTTGTTTATGGTGGGTTAACTAAAAAAGATTTACCTAGAGGTCATTGGCGCTATTTAACAAAACAAGAAATTGTTAATTTAGGAATGGTAAAATAAAAAAACATCTTTAGAATCTTTTCTAAAGATGTTTTTTAACACTTAATTCTTATTATACCTAACTCAGGTTATAAAAAACCATCTCCAAACTTATATGTTAAAGCTACACCGTGTGTATTAGTAATTGGAGCATCACTATTTGCACTATTGTAATTATATATAAAACGTAGATTGGGTCAAATAAATTTTATGGGGATTAGGCGAATAATTTTTCTAATCTAAAGAACGTGAGTTCGATTTAAGCTATTGCGATATTAGGCAAAAGTCTTTGAATTTTAATACTTGGTTTTGCATCTAAAAAAGAATAAGCTGTTAAACCAGCAACTAAGTTTCCTATAAAAT
>CANLIE010000102.1 GCA_947491225.1 uncultured Cellulophaga sp. | reverse complement strand
TGCAGGATATTCTTTTTTTGTAATTATTTCCCAAGTAGAGAAAACTTCTAGGTTTTGTAATCCTTTAAAAAAGTTTAAATTTTCTATTGGCTGTTTCCAATCTAAAGTTCCAGCTATTTTTAAAAATTTTAAGCTTTTAATTCCACAGAGTCCATCAAAGTTCGAAACTCTTCGCAAATTTTCACAATGTAATGATTTTAATTTTGGTAAATTACGTAAAGGTGATAAGTCTGAAAAACCTGAAACATATTCTAAAACCAATTCTTCCAAATTGCGTAATTTTCCAATAAACTCAATATCTTTTGTACGATAAAATGAAACTCTTAATCTTTTTAGTTTTGTAAGTTTGATTATTTCTTGAACTTGCTCGTGACTTGGCTCGTTAAGCGTTAACTCTTCAAGGTTTGGACAATCAAAAATTTGTTTCCAATGTTGTTTTTCTTGTGTCTTACTTATGGTTAATACTTTAACTTCATCTTTATTCGCTATTTCAAAATCAGCGATAAAAGCATATCTCTCCCTATTTGGAATTATAGTCCAATAATCACCTTTTCTATCTAAAAAATCAGCAAAATGATGTTTCATTTGTTATATGATATCAGTCTTAATAGTTGCTAACGGTCTAGTATAAGCGTAGTGCGGGATTAGAAGCACTTCACTTTCGGTTTAGCCTTATGTTTGTTAATATTCAATTCGTTTAAATTTAGCACTTTAGCCCGCATTACGCTTATACATTGTTGTGGCTAGTGTTTATTCTCCGTTCGGTATATTTTTATCTTTACAATATTGTTCTATTTCCGTGTCGTTTTCAAAATAGTCATCACAAAATTCATTCAGTTCCTTTTCCGTCGATTTGTAATATCTTTCTTGGGCAGTCATAAGCCTGTCGGTTTGTTCAATAAATTGCTCGAACTCCTTATTTATCTTACATAGCTTGTCAATTGTCTTAAAGTCAAGGTCACGATAACTTGCTGGAAAAAGGATTTTACTTTGATATGGGTTTGCATTTAGTTCAATAATTCCAATTCCGAACGATTGGTTTAATCTTTCCATTTCGTCCGATAAACTGTCGCTGAATTCAAATGCAACCAAATATCCATAATTTGCCCAACTTGAATTTGAAACTGCCTGGAAATAAGCTTTTTTTAATTCCGAGTCAGAGTTAATTTCCTTTTTAATCTCGTATGAACTCAATTTGAAAGTGTCAACTCGATTTATTGACTTTAAAAAATTCTGGCTGACTTTTGTCTGAAGGTTTAGAAATTTAATTCCAACCATATCTGGATGAGTCCAAATCTGATTGTTGTCTTTTCCGTATTTTGATTGTTCGTGAAATATGGTTTTTGAATAGATTTTGGTGTTCTTTAAATAACTACTTAAAAGTTTGTGTAAATCCCGTTCGTTGTAAGTTTTGGCTTTTACTTTTATCGGTTTTGTAGTTGTCGTTTCGGTTGTTCCTGAAAGAATTTCAATTCCGATTTCCTGTTCGTTTTTAGTCAAATAGTATGAGTAAGTTCCTCCGTCTTGTTTTATTCGCTTTACTCGACTATCTCCATTTCTAATAAAATCTCCAAGTAATGCAGATATTGTAGAAGCTGGTGTTTTGGCTGTACCAAAATCATAGTAGCCTTTACTCACAATATGGTCGTGAACTTCTAAATAATTTGTCAGACCATTTATGTCGTCAAGACTTTTTAAAATTGCTTCTTTTATTGTCATTTTTTTTCTTTTGATACGGTTCGTTTCACATTAGCCACAACGGTTGAGCTATGAACAGTACGGGAGCAAACTAGCGTTTGCTTTTCGCCACGCACATAGCAAAATCTTTTTGTTTTGTTTTTTCTTTTCCTTGTTTAAAGCAAAATCCCAAAGATTTTGCGGACTTAATAAAAATACACAAACCTTTCGTTTAAGCCCGAAGCCCGTATTGTTTATAGGTTGTGTTGTAGCCAGTTTTTCCCTTTTTTTACTTAATCCAAGTCAGTCTCTCAATTAAATAACAAAAAGAAAATATTAAAATTAAGGTTATTATTGTAACTCCAATTGTTAGAATTCTGGTTTTTGACGAAACTCCATATTTTGTTGAAAAATTAGTTAATTCTTGATAGGCTATTAATCCTTTCTCCTTATTAAAAATCATTATTATCAATAGCATTATGAAGATAATTAAGGAGATTGCTAAAGCTGAATAAACTTTAAGAAAAATGAGGTCAAATATTATTATGTTTACAATTATTGGCATCAATATAATTAACCCTATCAGCTTAGTTTTATTCCACAACAAAAACCAAGCGCCAATTAGTTGAGTTACGCCGATAAACAATACATAATAAATAGAATGTCCCATAAAAGTCCAACCCAATGTAAAACTATCAACTTGTCCTAAAGTCATATTTGCTACATCAGGTGGTAATTTTCCATTCATATAAAATTGTCCTCCAAATATTTTTCTAATTGCATAAATGTTAAGAATTAAAAAAACACATTGTCGAAAAACCAATTCGACCGATATTTTCAAATTCCTGGTTTTCATTAACAATTTCACTTTTTTTTTAAATTGGCTACAACGGTTCGGCTATGAGTAGTTGCGTGGCTTAGCACTTAACTTTGCAAGTACACACCCAACTGAAAATCCTCGCGGATTTTCAGAAGTATGCGAGAACAAGCAATTACTTATAGCCATTGTTGTAGCCAGTTATTATATTATTTCCTCACGTTTAAGTGAAAATATTTTTTCTCCTATTTTATTTAGTTTCTGAATAACAGAATCACTCCCATTATCTATTATTTCTTTTCTTTCTTTCTCAGAAATTGGAACCATCCAAAGGAAATTAATCTTCGAATCACGATAATTTTCAAGTTCTGGATTTGGTAGAATATCGAGTTTGTTTGTTAATAAAACAGAATTGAAAGTTTTTGAATTAAAAGGCTTAAAATTTATAGTATGTCCTTCTCCTAAGAAAGTAATATTCTCCCAAGGTATAGAGGATTGGCCACTTATCCATTCAGCCATCTCTTGTATTTCCTTATCTGAAAAAACCGAATCGATAATAATTCCCAGCTCAATTCTATTCAACTCAAATCGGTTTTCAGTATACATTTCGACTGCTGGCATTGGGATCAATGAGAGTCCGACTGTTGCAAATATGGTTTTTGATTCACCTTTTCTCAAATAGAGTCCTTTTGGTGGCCATTCATTTCCATCTATTGCATAATACTTATCGTGTTTCCCAAAAGATTCATCATAAGCATTTAATATCAAAGGTTGTTGGATTTTAAAAGGATTTAATTCATTGTTCCAAGAATTCCAATATTGTTCAGATTTCTGAATTCTGTCTAGGAATGCATTGGATTCTGTTAATTCCCAAGCAAAGTTTCCTTGTCCTCCCCAACTTGGAATGATTGCAATGATTTCATTTTTAAGTAAAAGACTTGCAGAATCTCCTTCTTCTGTCCAAATAATTTTTAAGTCATTTCCATTCAATTTTTCTTGTCCATCTTTGAATTTGCAAAATTGTTCCGGAAGCATTGGTGGGATTCCTTTATCCATCAATTTTTCCTCCAACTTTTCTGGGGCTTTTTTTAAATTTCTTACCCAGCAAGACTTTACTCCGAAATTCGTTTTTTCATCTCCCCACAAATAAAAATAAACTACTCGGTTATCTTGTTCCACAATTGCAGTAATTGGGCAAGAAGGTGATTGTTCCTCAATAAGAACTTCAGCTTTTTGAAATTCCTTTTCTTTGGATGAAAATAGTTTTTTTAAGAAACTCATTTGTTAGTATTTTGGTCTAATTGGCTACAACGGTCTTGTGTATGAAACGTAGTGTGCAAAAAGACACTAACTTTTCAGATTAACATAGAGCCGAATTTTTATATTTTGTTTTAACTTTTCTATTCCAAAAGCCAAATTAAAATTTGGCGGTCTTTGCAAATAAGTAAAAACCTATCGGTTTAGCTCTTACTAGCTATGTTTTATACACGGTGTTAGCAATCGAATTTTTTTTATAAATCATATAATGTTACATAATCAATTTCGCTTGGTAAATCATTGAACTCTTTAATAAGCCTTGCTAGGGTCTCTTTATAAAACTCAGTTTCTTCTTCTAAAATATTTTCTAAGCTCTCAAACAATTTCTGTAAACATATTCCAAAAACATCTCGTTTTTTCTTACCTTTTAAAAAAACGTTATCATCCCAGCCACTTACATCTTCTATTTCCATTTCATAATTATCATACAAATCAAATGGTTTTAAATATTTTAACTCCTCTTTCGAAAATATTTTTTTCATTTTCTTATTTGGTTTGTATAAAAGCAGTGATAAATCGTTAAATGGTCCGTATTGAACTTCTTTAATGAATTCATTTTTCTTGTAACCTATAATTACTAAGTTGTTTACCATATAGTTTTTTTATTTGTCTTGTCCTGAAATATGGCTACAGGTTAATAATTAATTTAAGCTGATAATTTATATACCATATTAGGTGTTTTAT
>CANLIE010000101.1 GCA_947491225.1 uncultured Cellulophaga sp. | reverse complement strand
TGCTCGTTTGCTTGCTTCTGATTTTCCTTCGGAAAATCCTCGCACGAAAACCCGCAACTATTCTTATACTAAACGTTGCCAGTAATTTGAAACAACTCAATTCTGAAAGAAAATTTTATATTTGAATTAATGAATTATATATCTCAAATATTATTTTTCTTTGGTGCTCTTGGAGTATTTAATAGTTTTATTGTTACTATTTACTTATTGGCAAATAAATCATATTCAAATTTAAATAACCGTCTTTTCGGAATATTCTTACTGCTATTAAATTTAAGAGTTTTAAAGTCGTTATTTTATGCTTTTTCGACAGAAGAACCAATTTGGTTTTTACAATCTGGACCTTCTTTTTTCCTATTAATTGGCCCTTTATTTTTTTGTTATACTTTAAGTGTCATTAAACCGAATTCATTTTGGATAAAGTATTGGAAACACCATATACTATTTTGGTTGATTTTAGTTGTTTTCTTAATAATTTTTATTCCATTTAAGGAATACAATAACCTTAACAAAACAATTATTTTACCAATCATAAATTTACAATGGCTATTTTTCATCTTACTTTCAGGTATTTTTATAAAATTAGATTTCAAATCCCATAAGAATAATCAAATTAAAATAAAATGGCTTTTGATTTTAACAATGGCTATTTTAATTATCTGGACATCTTATATGTTTACGAGTTTTGATTATTTTATTAGTGGCTCTATTATTTTTTCGATATTATTCTATACATTTTTTTTGTTTTTCTTTTTCAGAAAGAAAACTACTTCAAAGGTTTTTGAAAAAGTAAAATTGAAAAACAATATAATCTATTCTGAAAAAAGTAACCCCCTAATTAATCAATTGAATTTAATTATGGATAATGAGAGGTTATTTATTAATCCAAATTTAAAATTATCTGAACTTGCCGAAAAATTGAATATTTCTACACACGAGTTATCTAAATTAATTAATGAATATATTGGTAAAAATTTCACAGATTTAATTAATGAATATCGAATTAAAGAGGCGAAACAATTAATACAAGAAAATTCTTTATACACTATAGAAGCTATTGGGCATCAATCTGGATTCAATTCGAAATCAGCTTTTTACAAGGCTTTTAAAAGATATACAGATACAACACCTGCGAAATTTAAGGCACAACAATAAGTTCTTTTTTATAAATCAGAACGTTTATATGTAAATATAATAGTTCCCTTTTTTTAGATTTAAAATAGATTTGCCTTATTTAAAAATATCAATTAAAATGAAAAAAATATATTGCCTACTTATTTTAATAAGTACCATTAGTTGCAACTCACAAAAAAAAGAGTCAAACAAGAATAATACTAACTCAAATCCAACTTTTACCAAAATAGAATATATTTCAGATATAGATGAGCTCGCAAATACTTTGACCGAAACTCACCCTTATCCATATGATAACATATCTAAAGAAGATTTTTGGAAAACTGTTGATAATGCCAAAAATAAAATTACAGAGAAAACAACCTTACCTGAGTTTATTTGGTATTGTAGTGAGATTGTAGCTAACATAGGTTGCAGTCATACAACCCTTGGTGCATTCCTGCAAGAAAGCAAACTTATACCTGCTGAATTATTATTTCCTATGGAATTAAGATGGATTGATGGAAAAATGTATGTCTCAAAACCATTAGTGAACGAAGATAAGCTTAAACCTGGTTCTGAAGTGATTTCTATTAATGGCGTTAATGTTAAACAACTAAAAGAAGATATTTTTAAGCATATATCTGCAGATGGAGGAAAAAAAAGAGAATCAAAAAAGAAATATTTTAATTTCTTTTCACCTTACTATATTTCTTATTCTCTCAATTTCCCAAAAGAATACGATATAAAACTGGCAAATAAGAAATCGGTTGTAAAATTAAGACAACTTAAAGAATACACATTTACTTGGGAAGGAAAAAATGGTTATTCAAAAACATATTGTGATGATATACTTTGTTTTGAAATAGTTGAAAATCAAAACTTAGCAGTACTAACTATGCGCTCTTTTTTTTATGAAGATGAAGATTTAGATAACTACAGAACTCTAATTGACAAAAAATTCAAAGAAATAAAGGAAAAAGGGATACATAATTTAATAATAGATGTAAGAGGAAATGGTGGTGGTCAATCATTTAATGCTGCATTTCTTTTAAGATATTTAATGCCTAAACCTTTCACTCACTTTGTAAAAGGAACACCTACGAGAGAGTCAAGTATGAACCCGATGAATCCCTTTGAAAATGCATTTTCTGGTACCACATACGTCTTGCAAGACGCTGGGTGTGGTTCATCTACAGGTCACTTTTTATCTTTAGTGAAATATCATAAATTAGCGACTATTATAGGAGAAGAATCTGGAGGAACTTATTTATGTAATGATGGAAGTAGAACCTTGAAACTAAAAAACACGGGTATTTCTTGCAGAATAGCGAGGGTTACATTTGCTACAACAGCAAAGAACCTACCAAAGGACAGAGGAATTATTCCTGACCAAATTGTTATTCAAGATATTCAAGACTTTGTAAATAACAATGATACTGTCCTCAATTATGCATTGAAACTAATTAAAGATAAATAAAAACTACTGGCAACACCGTATATAATTTATTGCTAGTGCTAGCCTACTTACGAATATTCCTGCGGAATATTCTATTCGGTTTTTATTTGCTAAATTACGTGCTTAACCACGCAACAAACCATATACAAACACGTTACAAAACATTAATACCAACATTATGGCTGACGATACAATTTATATGTTTGAAAAGGAAGACCCTCCAAGAATTAAAGAAGAATACAGCACTTTGACAATCAAAATCCAACCTCATGACCCAAATGTTAGAATGAGCGAACAAGTTAAAAAAGGAGCTTCTTTAAAAATGCCTATGCCATTAGTTGAAAAACTAGAAGGTCCATTTGATGAAAATGACAAACTTGTTGAAGAACTTGAAATTGGGAAAACATACATTTACAAAGCCACAAAATTTAAAGAATCAACATTTACTCCCATAAAACACATTTGGTTCGCAGAACAATTAGATGATGGAAAGATTACTGACCTTGAATACAAAAAAGGAAAAAACCCTTACTTGGACGACAAAGGAGTCGTTTGTTTTAAATACACCACCAAAGAATGTGAAAAAGTGAGGATTTATGCCTACGTTGCCAACCCAATAGAAAAAGTAAGTGTTGAATGTAAGGTAATCGCAAAAAAAGTTGTTGCATTCTTCATTGGCGGTGCGGCTGACAAGGAGAGTTATTATGGACAATCGGCTACAAAGATAATTGAAGAGGAGGTCAAAGAAAATTTTATAGACATAATCAGTAGTAATAAATTGACTGACTTTTATGAAGATGTATATTTAGGTTACAACGAGGTTCGAGGGAAAGAGGATATAGATAATCATGTGCTTTCAAAAATTACGGATAAAGATAATACAGCAGTATATATCATTGGTCACAGCCTTGGAGGTTGGAACGGTGCTCATCTATCTCAAATCTTGACCGACAAGGGATATAATGTCGATTTACTGATAACACTGGATCCGGTCGGCAAACAAAAGGATGTTACCTTGATTTCCGATATTTATTGGACGACTCCCAAACCAAAGACTAACTATTGGATAAATATTAGTACTTATCCCGAAAACGAGCAAATGGACGATATCATCGCCGATATCGGAGGGCAATGGAAACCTAAAGTAGGTCCGCAAATTAACGATAAGTGTGTTTGCCATCACGGAAGTGCTGGCTTTATGTTCGATAAACCTTTGAAAGACACAAACATTTCTGCCTCGGATATGTTATTACATCAGATAAAACTTTACCTGTCAAAATAACCTGCAAAATGAAACATCTATTAACTAGTCTAATTTTATTCGCCCTACTTTCTTGTGAACATAACATTCCAATTGCAAATCTGGAATTCAATAAAGTTGAGAAAAACCAAAAGTACAAAAATTCTTATTTTTTGTATTTCTCTTCTGATATTGAACTTATCGATAATCTATCAAATAAACACACAGGAGCAAGATTAAAATGCTTTTTTAATAGGAAAATCGATGATAAAGATTTTACGAAAAATAATGGTTATACTTTATCATCAGTTCAGGATTTACAAAAAATTACTTCAGATTACTTACCTAGTTCTAATTCCAATTTATATCATTACTCTGTGAAGGTGAGATTTACAGGCGAAAAAGAAGGGAGTACCGCCGAAACTCTTGGTGAAAGGGAAAGAGAAAAAGAACCTGAAATCTTAAAATTGCTCAATACAAAACCTGCTTGCCTGAATTGTGTGGTTACCGCAGTTACATTTATGTCAACGACAAATAGATATGTATCGAATACTATGTGCCTACCTAAGAAAGAGCTTAAAAACGTGATAGAATAACGTTTTGTAACAATGTATAAAAAAATAGTGCGATAGAGCTTAAACAACAGCTTGGGTTTATTTTCCAAATCATCAAATCTTTTGATTTGGCTTTTAGAAAAATAAGATAAAAACAAAATGCAAAAGATTTGGCTTTTGGCTAAACGGAAAGGTAATCGCTTACGACCAGCCCTACTTTTCTTATACTGACCGTTGGCAACCATTATGACCCGTCCTGAATAAAGGCTACATAATTTTAAACATTATGTACAAAAATGACAAAGTAATTAGACGGTATTCAGA
>CANLIE010000100.1 GCA_947491225.1 uncultured Cellulophaga sp. | reverse complement strand
AGTTGCTGGTTTAACAGCTTATTCTTTTTTAGATGCAAAACCAAGTATTAAAATTCAAAGATTTTTGCCTAATATCGAAATAGCTTAAATCGAACTCACGTTAAATACAAAAAATGTAGAACTAGTTCAGTATCAAGAGCTCCAAGTTATGTAGGAGGTGGCTTTAGAGCTCACAATTTTATACCCAATGGTTACAGCTTATGAATCTCTTAAGAATGTTAGACCCTTCAATTAACTGTTATGTTAAAATTAAGAATAACTGTATTTATGACATTTTCTAGCTTCATTACAAAGCTCTACTTCATAAAGTGGATAAAAAGAACACGTTTTTCATTTTTTTAAAAATGTCAGGAGTGAAATTCTGATAAGAATTTTGTGTTAAAACTAACTTTTTAGTACATAAAACCTATTCTCGATAGCGCTGTTGAGCTTGTTAAAGTATAACTTTACTATTATAACACAAAAAATCAAATTGAATTAATTGCTTTATGATACATCAGAATAGTGATTAAAATAGTAATAGCACTTGGGTTAATAGTAGCCATAAAAAGTAAAAACCCCAAAACTAAATGTAGCTTTGAGGTAATTAAGAAACTAACCTAATTCAAAATAAACTCACTATCAATTATTTTTTATTGTATGTCTATAAAAGGTCATAAACTTAAAATGTTCGTCATTCTGAACTTGTCTCAGAACCGCATAACACTTTAAACCAATAGAGTAATATGTTCAAATATGGGCATTCAAATTTTTTATATTATTTTACATATTCATCGTATTTTATAAAATATTTTTAGAGATGTCAAGTTAGGTACTTATTTTAATTTGCTTGTAGCCAACAGGTTTATGTTTACTCATTCTCTTACTAAGGTTGTTAAAAATGGTTTGTTTGTGAATAGACTTTAGAAGTTTTTTCAATATATATTCTTTTTTACTAAAATCATTTTTAATCTACAATAATTTTACTCTAGTTACAAGATTTTTCTAATGGACTACCTCAACACAAGTATGCGAGGTATCTAACGGAAAAAAACTTTATTTTTAGTTTGATGAAAACCATAGGTTTTCAAGCTTTCCTCTTTACCACCTACGCAAGCACCAGGGAATTCTATTGATTAAACTATAGAATATAATACTTGGCGCTAAACCTGTAATATATTTAGTTTTTATCATCATATGACTAAAATAAAAGTAAAATGATGCAATTAGTTTATGTACTTTCATAATCTTTAATATAATTTATATGTGAACTCATACAGTTTTATAAAACATATTTTGGTTTAAATATTAAGCAATTTTTTTAGTTACAATAACCACTCACATTTCCAGAAGGGATATTTAAACTACAAATTTCAGAAGGTATACCTATTAAATTAAAATTACCATAAAAACTAAGATATTTTAGTTTGTTTAGATTTCCTATCTCTTTTGGTACAGTTATTAAATTATTATAAGTAAAATCTAAATGTTCTAATTGTGCTAATTGTCCAATTTCTGGAGGAATAGTTGTTATGTAATTACTTCCAAATTTCATTACACGTAATTTCGAAAAATCACTTATTTGAAGATGTATAGATTTTAAACTATTTGAAGAAAAATCTAGCTCTAATAAATTCGTTAGTTTACCAATTTCATTAGGTATGCTAGAAATTTTATTTTTTCTAAAACTTAGTTTTTTTAAATTAGTAAGATTCTCTATTTTGTTAGAAACGGAGGTTAATTTATTAATTGAAAAATCTAAAGTGATAAGGTTTGTTAAATTCATAATTTCATCAGGAAGAGTAATAATATTATTATCTCCCATACTTAATCTTTCTAATTGAGTTAGTTGTCCAATTTCTGAAGGAATATTTGTAACTCCTCCCCCGGAAAGGAATAAAACCTTTAATTTTCTTAGTTCACCAATAGATTCTGGTATGACACTAATGCCATTAAAACTTAGTTCCAAGCTAACAACATAATCCTTTTCAACATCAACCCCTTTCCAATCTCCATAGTTATCTGTAGTTATATCCCACCCAAGAGTGTTGTTTGGGTTTAAATTGTAAATATCAATTAAAACATTTCGTTGTTCTAATTTAATATTTTCTAGATTATTATTTGAATCATCCGAACCTCCACAAGAGTTCAAGATTAAAATAAATATGATACTGCTGAATTTTATTAATGTGTTTTTCATTATATTAATTTTTAAAATGAATAAATAATTATTTAAAAGCAATTTATTTTAAATTGCTTTATCAATCTAATGTCCATACATCATTATAGCCTAGCTCAGAAAAGAAACTTTCTGCACGATCACCAGCTATAATCCATATTTTATCATTGTATGTTGTTAATGTGTGCAAAGCACGTTTCTTAAAAGGGCTATTGTTTATGGTAGGTGTAGTCCATATTATTCCGTCTTTACTCCACCACACATCATTTTCAGATTCTGTTACTTGCCCCACTTGACCTCCAATCAAGAATAGTTTACCATCAAATACTGTGACCGCATGATGAAACCTAGGTGAAAATGGAGCAGCATGTGTTACTTTACCCCAAATAACACCATCAGTAGATGACCAAATATCATTTCTGAAATCTTCAAAACCTACATAACCTCCAATAAGCCACATTTCATTATTAAAAACAGTTACTGTATATTTACCTCTACTTAAATATGGTGCCTCATTGTTGATTTGAGCCCAATTTATACCATCGCAGCTGTTCCAAATTTCGTCATCATAAAATAACCAAATCTTATCCTTATAGACTACACAACGATGATATGTAACTTTAGGGAAATTTGCATTTGCTGTTTCCAAATTCCAGTTCCAACCATCAGTACTAGACCAAACATCGTTTTTTGTTTGACCATCATAACCACCTATAACCCACATTTTATTTTTAAATGTTACGGAAGTATGCCCATATCTTTTTGAAAACCTAGCATTACTGGTTGCTTCATTAGTAACCTCTTCCCACTCAATACCATCAATACTGTATGATACATCATTATAGGGTACATAATTACTGGTAACTCCGTCTTTAGTAGTACCACCAATTAGCCACATTTTGCTATCATAAACAATGATTTGATGCCCAAATCTTTTGGAAAATTGAGAAGGATTAGCGACAGCTGTATTATTTATATTAATATCTCGTGTTGTAAAATTAAAAACGTTATTACTTTCTGTTTTGCCTCCATGATTATCTTTAGCAATCACTTTCCAATAATATTTAGTACAAGTATTAAAACGATCACTAAACATAAATGAAGTATTAGCTGTAGTTTCTACTAAAATATCAATATTATTGGGGTCAGTTCCAAAATACACCTCATAAGTAACCGTATCTCCATTAGGATCTGTTGCGGCTTCCCAAGTAAATGTAACTCCACTTAAATCTAAGTTATTAATACCATCACTTATTGAAATAAGATTAAAAGTATTAGGAGGGTCATTGCTTGGATCTTGTTGTTTGTCATTTTCTGGTTGACAGCTATTAGATAATAATACTATACTTATCAAAAAAAATAAATTTATTTTTCTCGTAATCATATTTTTAACATTCATTAATAAGTTACGTAACTCCATATATGGTTGGCAGATGTTGTGAAGCCATTATCTTGTTTTCTAGTTTTATTCAACTTAATAGGATAATTTTGAGAATTATACTCATAAATACACTCTATAGTACTAGAAGATCCTGATGAATCATTTAGTGTACCATTTTTATCTGCTGAACTTTGTGTTTTTGTTAATTTAGGAATTGAAACAAAAGGCTCTTCTCCCTGTATGGTTGCAGTTACTTTTCCTGTTAGTTTACCTTTTTCTATATTATCATCTTTTTCGCATGATGATATAAAAGCTATCAGTATTGCAAAAAATACTAGTGTATGTTTTTTCAAAATTATATTTTTAAAATTAAATTAATGGTTATGTTTACTCTTCCAAACCAAAATAATTAGCTACTTGTTCATAATTATTAATGTCTACTCCTGCTTTCTTTAATTTGGAAATAATATCTGTTTTGGCTGTTTTTCCTGAACTTGAACTTGAAGGCACTATCACATACCTATAAGATCTTACAGTACTATCAGATACCAAACTACCACTATCAGCTTTGTTTAAAATATGAATTGCCCCTACCTGAACTATAAAAGTATGCTCAACCTTCTTTGTACCGTTCTCGTAAGTAATTGGAAAGGCACTAAAAAAAGTGCCTATGGCTGAGTTACCACTGCCATAGGCCATTACAACCGCCGAATCAAACACTTCTTGAGTGAAATTAGCATCATTCCTGAAAATATTGTATTCGAGCGCATCAAGTTGTGTTGTATCAAACGCCATCCAATCTGAAGCTATCACATTCGCATTGCCATCTTGACCATCTACTCCATCACTACCATCCTGACCAGGTTCTCCCTGTACACCTTGTTCTCCTTTTGGACCTATATCTCCTTCTTTTGAACATGACATAATCGCCAAAAAACAAAATAATGCTACTATATACTGTATTTTAAATATTATATTTTTCATCTGTTATTCAATTGGTGTTATTTCTATTTTTTATAAAATAATTATTACTATTTATTTAGTTTTTAGCGCCGTATAAAGCTTACTCAAAAGCCCAAACATCGTTTTTATTTCCACTATCCATCATATCATACCCACCAATAACCCATAACTTGTCATTAAAAACTACAGAGGTATGGAGACTTCTTCCTGTAAATGGGGCTCCGCCTGTAGCTTCTGTCCAATTAATACCATCTGAGGAAGACCAAACATCGTTTTTAT
>CANLIE010000099.1 GCA_947491225.1 uncultured Cellulophaga sp. | reverse complement strand
TTTTCGCTTTACCATAATTCAAATATATTTAACATTATGGGCTATTTAAAAGCGTCCTAACAAAACTAGATATTCCAATCTGACCCAGTGATGCAGGCATATTATCGTAAGCATACGGGTAAGAACGTAAAGAGTATCATTATAAAAGTAGCCCGCAAGCTTTTGAGTAGAACACTAGCAGTCATAAAAACAGAAACCCCTTATACCATAGGAGTAGTAGAATAAAATAAGAAAAAAACAGAAAATAAACCATAACAAAGCTCACAAAAAGTAGAAAAGCTCGTAACACAAAACAACGTGTGTGATATAAGGAATTAGAATCACATTTTTATAGCAAGTGTGCGAGTTTATTATAACTTATAATCATACAGATGCCGGTGACGTTTCCATTTTAGAATCGATCACACATAGGATGCGGAGCAAGTTATATTAAAATAAAAAAAGGTGGTTTAAAGTAAATAAGAAAATATTAATTATCTTTAGAGAACTGGACTAAGGCTTTTCATAGGATACGGTGTTAGGCAACGTTATTTATTGATTATCTTATCATTCTTCAGAAATAAAGTGTCGTTTCTGCCTTCTACAAAATAATATCTTATTCCATATTCTGGATGCGTTCTGACAACAGATATTGAGTCAATTTTTTTATCACCTGAATAAAGGTGTAAATATTTTTCTATCCAATTAGCTCGTTTATTTAATTTAAAATATCCTTTTTCGTTGGTCATAGAAATAGTATCAGAATGATCTCTTCCTACAACTCTTATATTTTCTTGAGGCATATTATTTTTATAGATATAACCTTGATAATACGATATTTTATTAGAGCAAGACGACATTAAAAAAATAAAAAATAAAATTTTAGTTAGTTTCATTCTTTTACGATTTTAGTTAACCAAATAAGACTTAAAATGTCTTTTTTCGAAGCAACATACCTGTTATAAAAACTTGGAGGTGGACTTGTTGGGTAATAAGGCATTATGTCAATTTCTCCAGTAGAAGGATAATTTGAAGCATCAGATTTCATTTTTTGAGTAACTGTATTTACACTTCCTTTGTGTCCATAAGAATAAAAAGTTCCACCATAAGCTTTTAAAATTGTGTGTCCAATTTCGTGAGCAGAAGTAAACTTAAATTCTATATTTTCGTCATTAGAATTTTGATAACCCCAACCATTAGAATATTTAAGATACCCAACATTATAACAAATAGCTTCTCTTGACACAAGATTTCCAACAGCAGAAATAGGGTCTTCAACAGTTCCTGGATTTCCAGAACGCATCCATTTTCTATTTGTATTAAAAACTAAACTTACATCATCCATTACATTTTCTGCGGTGTTTATTGCATTAATAAATATTTCATAAAGTTCTCCATTAATATCTACATTTTTAGCAATGTAATGATTTTTATTTCTTCCCCAATGATAGTTTAAACCATCTATTGCTAGTTTTTCTAAATCTTCAAAACTTTTTGTTCTTATTTTTATTGGCTCTTTTGAAGTTAAATCTTTCTTTGGAATTTTATTCCATTTTTTTAAACCTTTAGCGCCACCATCTTTTAGATTTACACGAAGCGTAACATCAATACGTTTATTATTTCTGTCAATTTTAGTATCTACCCAATTTACTTCTTTGTATTTAAAAGAAAACTCGGTACTTTCTGCTGTTTTCTCATTTCCGTTTCTACTCCCTTTTATACGTGCTTTAAATTTTCCTGATGTAAAAATAGTATTGTCGTAAATACCATTACTATCAAAACCGTCCCATTCTAATTTATATTTACCTTTAGGATAATTACTTTGCTCGTTTTCATTATCTGTAGTATTAGAGTTTGAAGAATTTCCAGAGCCTTTTGCTGTTACAACTACTTCATCTAAAGTTTGTCTGCTTGAATAATAGGTTTGCATAACTTTGTTGTCGTGTAGAAATTCTACTTGAAAATCGTCAATATCATTTTCTGTAATTTCTATTTCAAATTCTATATTTTTATTTTCGGGAGTTCCCGAAAATGCGGGAATACCAAGAGGAACAAATGTTTTTTTATCTGCTACGTGTTTTATGGTAATTCCAAATTCATCGTTTTCTTCCTCTTCCTCTTGTTCCACTTCTTCTCGGTCTATTACAGTTGGAGCAACAGTGTTTTTAAAAGTTGTTCTCCAATAAGCAGAATATTCAGCGGTAGAATTAGAATCTTTAACACCAGCAGCACTAATATTTAGTGTTTCGCTCATAGGCTCATTTCCTGTGGAAGAGAAATGATTACCCCAATGTAAAAGGTGGTAGTCATAAAAATACAATTTACGAGTTTTCCTTCCCATAATTACAGGGTAGATATGTAATTCTAATTGTTTTGTTTGGTTAGAAGCAAAAGCCCAATCAGCAAGATTTAAATCTTTTCTGGTTTCAATCATCAATTCTAGTCCAACAAATACTGGTTTTTGAAAAGGTCTGCCATTAGTATCTGCGCCTTGATTAAATCCAAAACTAAAAGAAAGTACATTTATTTCTTTTTCATCTATTATTATTTTAGCTTTTACGCTCATTCTTTATTTTTCGCTTGAGTGAGTTTAATGGTTTAGAACGGTTTGTGTATGATTAGTTGCGTGTTTTAAGCACTAAAGTTAGCAAATAAAAACCGAATAGAATCGAAAATCCGCAAGGATTTTCGTGAGTATGTAAGAATAAGCAATAAATTATCACGTTATTTTTTGTTTTTATAAAGTTCTATTGCTTTTAATAATTTCTTACCTCCAGATTCAGTTTGTACGTTAATAAAATGGTCTAGATCCATTTCAGGATGATTTTCTTTAGTCCAATTTAGAAGTTCACTTCTGTTCTCTCCCCAAGTGGCCTCGTCAAAATTCAAATACTCTTCTTCTATAGATACTATTTTATTATTTTGAAATCTGATAATATAATTTGACAAAAAAGGTTTATGCATAAAGAAAAGAATCCTTTTGTCAGTCTTTGAAACTTTTGCTTTAACAGTTCCATTTTCCAAATTCATTTCAAGTACTTTATAAGTTGGTTCGAAAACCGAATCCCATTTTAACCAATTCTCCACATACTCATTTCTAGAAAATTTCACTTCATACTCATATTTGGGTACTGTAGTTATCAGACTATCGGCTAAGAAGTCTTTCATTTCTGAACTATTCGATTTGGCAAAAGCATCGAAATATTTTTCAGCAATTTCCAGTTTGTCAAGTTCCTTTTCAGAATTTTTACAGGATATAATTCCGATTGTCAATAGTAGTAGTAATATTGCAGTTTTATTCATTCGTTTTTGATTTGGTCTATTGTGCTACAACGTTATTGTATATGGTTTGTTGTGTGTTTTACGTACTTAAATTTCGATTTATCACAGACCATAAATATACGAAAAAGCTATGGACGAATCACGAACTCCGCTATGGCTTATATACAATGTTGCCTGTAGTTACTTTTCGTTAATCAAATGTTCATTTTTTAAATAAAATATGGCATCTGCAGCTTTTGATATATTCATTATTTCACCATTATATTTTCCACCATTAAGCCAAATAATATTCGATTTTGTTAATTTATTATTTTCAATTTCTTTTCTTACTTTTTCCTTATTTAATGGTACAAAAGCAAAATTAGTTTTATATTTTTCGTTAATATAATATTCAATACTTCCTTTCTTTGACCTAACTTTAACTTTTCCTAAGCCCAAATAGCCTTTGAAACCACTTTTTCCTTGCATTGGTGTAAAGGCAATTAAGTAATATTTTTCCTTAAAATGCTTTTTTAAATAAACTCCCATTTTATTTTTGTTAAATTTATTTGAATCTTTATATGAATTAATTTCATTTGGATTCGCTAATAAATGAGTTGTTGCCCCCCAAAGAATAATTTTTTTGTTTGGAAACATATTTTCGGCGAGGAAAATAGTATTCAAAGCCATCTGCTTATCTCTGTTACTTTTAATATAATTCTTTCTATAAACAGATTGTAAATTATCCGTATTTAATTTCCAAAAATGAAAATATTTATCTTTTTTGTAATCAAATTCTGTAAGAAGATTATTAATTTCTTTAAACTTATTAAACATTAAAAGAGTGTCTTGTGGCGCTCTTTTTGAAAAAGAGTAACTTTTATTAGCTGTTGTATTTATTGCCTTGTAAAATGTTGAGTCTAACTGGATTTTTTTATTAGTTTTATTCTCTAATTTAGAAATGAAATCTGCATATTCTTTTGGTAAATTTTGATTTTTTTTTGAAGCAAAAAAAGATTCGTCAAATCCAACGTATTCTAAAGGGTTTTCTGTGTTTTGAGTTTCAACAATATATTCAAATAATTCTTCCATTTCTGTAGTCGACCAAACTCCTGATATATTTCTAGCAATAGTATCTTTAGTAGCAGTTCCGTTTTTAAGTTGCTCATTAACTTTTAATAAATTATACATTGGACTTTCAACAGCAAAAACATTAAATCCACATTTTTCGTGTAAGAATTTCACCAATTTTAATTTTGCCGTATTAGTTCCTCCCATATTGTGAAGCGCTTCTCCAAGTCCAATTAATTTAACGTTTTTTAAGTCTTCTTTCAAATAGTCAAGACTTTCAAATGATGCGTTTTTAAATTCAGAATCTGTGATTTCCGTAAATGTTTGTGCATTTAATAAATTTGAGATTAATAATAAAAAAACTATTGTAATTTTCTTCATTTGTTATTGCATTTATAGATGTTCGTTTTAATGTCACGTCCTGAAATATGGCTACAGTTAAAATTGAATTTAAGCTGATAATTGATATACCATATTAGGTGTTTTAT
>CANLIE010000098.1 GCA_947491225.1 uncultured Cellulophaga sp. | reverse complement strand
TGAAAATTCAATAAGAAATATTGACAATGGAACTCATGAAGTAATGCTTAATTTAAAACTGTAACGGTTAAAATTTAAAATATTTATAAAATATAAAAAAATACTTTTTCAAACTAAAAAAAGTTTTTAAACCTTTTTTAGTTATTTTATTACTTTATGTTTTTTATTTTATTAGCAACCAAATTCAAGCACACAATAATATGCAACCTTATCTAACTACTAATTACATTATAGCTTTACAAGGTGTATTCCCTTCTAGAAATTAACTATTTAATAGCTAATAAAGCATAAAAACTCTAATGAGACTTCATTAGAGTTTTATTCCTAAAATCTATTATGAATAGTTTTTATTTTTATTTTTATCAAGAAACACCATTTTTGGTGATTTATAAATCATTATTAACAAAATAGTTAGACCTAATGAAATATTATTACTTCAAATCTTTATTGCTCACACTTATTTATTTTACATTTTTTTTAATCAATAAACAAGTACATGGACAAACCCCTAGTACTATGGCTTTTGGTTCCGCAACAACAGTTCTTGCCAATGCGACAAACCCAAGTGCAGACCAATCAGCTAGTGCATTACTAAACAATTTTGATATATCTGGTACAAGTAATGCTGATATTTTCTTAGCTTTTGCTTTAAATGGAAATGATGCTGGTACAGACGCAATAGGCGGAAGTGGCGATGCCGTTTTAGGCTGGATAGGTAATGGCACAAGCTCTGTGTCTTCTGGAACATTATCTACGGATAGCGGTGGAGAAATCGGTATAACATCAATGAATTTTGCCTATCAACAATCTGCAGGAGGAAGTGTTATTGATTTCACTTTTACTGGAAAAAGAGATGGTGCAACCGTTGCTACTCTTATATTAACATCTCCAACTCATAATTCTGCTATCAGCCTAGACTTTACATCTGCAACAACTGGCTCTTTTTCAAATATTGATGAAATAGTTATCACTCCTGCCTCACCTATTTTTGGAGGATTTTCTATTGATGATATGGTAGTTACAGCGGCAGTTAGTAACACTGCTCCTGCAATATCTATAGACAATTCGAACCTTGCTTATACCGAAGGAGAAACTGCCAAGCAAATAGATAATTTTGCTACAGTTAGCGATGCAGACGGAGATGCAGATTGGAACGGAGGTACGTTAGTAGCTCAAATAACTGCAAACGCTGAAGCTGGAGATGAGTTAAGTATTGCTGATACGGATGGAGATGGCACAACAATAACAGTTAGCGGAACCAATATTTTATCAAATGGAGTAGATATTGGTGACTTAAGTACTAGTAGCGGGATCGTTACCAACGGCACTGCACTTACTATTACTTTTGATAGTGATGCTACGAATGCTAACATACAAGAAGTGCTTCAATCCATACGATATAGAAGCACCTCTACAAACCCAGGTACTTCTAACAGAACAATAACAATTACTGCTACAGATACTAATGCAGCAAGTGCTAATGACACAAGAACAATTGTTATTAGCAAAATACCAGATGTAACTAGTGTTACCGTTCCTGCTAATGCGACTTATATAGTGGGTCAAAATCTGGATTTTACCATTAATTTTAATGATAATATAACCGTTAATACCGCAGGAGGAACGCCACAATTAAATCTTACTATCGGCGCCACAACTAGACAAGCTGCTTATGTAAGCGGAAGCGGAACTTCGGCATTATTGTTTCGTTACACTGTACAAACCGGAGATTTGGATACCGATGGAATTACCGTAGGCACCTTAGCTGCCAATGGAGGTACTTTAAGAAATAGCTCAGGTAATGATGCTGTCTTAACATTAAATAGTGTTGGGAGTACCACTACTGTATTAGTAGACGCAGTAGCCCCAACTATAACCAGTGTTACCGTACCTGCTAATGCAACCTATATAACAGGGCAAAACCTGGATTTTACGATAAATGCCAATGAAAATGTAACCGTAAATACTGCAGGTGGAACTCCACAATTAAGTCTTACTATTGGGGCTACAACACGTCAAGCTGTTTATCAAAGTGGTTCTGGCACTAGTGCTTTATTATTTAGATATACAATTCAAACTAATGAATTAGATACCGATGGTATAACTATTGGTACTTTAACTGCTAATAGCGGAACATTAAGAGATGCCGCTGGAAACAACCTGAACACCACACTAAACAGTGTAGGAAGTACCACCGCTGTATTGGTAGATGCAGTAGCCCCTACCATAACCAGTGTTACCGTACCCGCTAATGCAACCTATATAGCTGGACAAAATCTGGATTTTACTATAAATACCAATGAAAATGTAACGGTAAACACCGCAGGGGGAACTCCACAATTAAGCCTTACTATTGGTGCTACTACAAGACAAGCTATTTATCAAAGTGGTAGCGGAACTTCGGCATTATTGTTTAGATATACCGTACAAGCAGGAGATCTCGATACCGATGGAATTGCTGTAGGTACTTTAGCTACTAATGGCGGAACATTAAGAGATGCTGTTGGAAACAATTTGAACACCACATTAAATAGTGTTGGAAACACTACTGCTGTATTAGTAGATGCAGTAGTACCAACCATAACCAGTGTTACTGTACCTGCTAACGCAACCTATATAGCAGGACAAAATCTGGATTTTACCATAAACACCAGTGAAAATGTGACCGTAAACACCACAGGGGGGACTCCGCAATTAAGCCTTACTATTGGTGCTACCACAAGACAAGCTGTTTATCAAAGTGGTAGTGGAACTTCGGCATTATTATTTAGATATACTGTACAAGCAGGAGAACAGGATATAGACGGGATAACAGTGGGAACGTTAAGTACCAATGGCGGAACATTAAGGGATGCCGTTGGAAACAACCTGAACACTACACTAAATAGTGTTGGAAGTACTACCGCAGTATTAGTGGACGCTGCACCACCAACCATAACCAGTGTTACCGTACCTGCAAATGCAACCTATACAACAGGACAAAACCTGGATTTCACTATAAATACCAACGAAAATGTAACGGTAAATACTGCTGGGGGAACCCCACAATTAAGCCTTACTATCGGTGCCACTACGCGTCAAGCTGTTTATCAAAGTGGAAGCGGAACTTCGGCGTTATTATTTAGATATACCGTACAAGCTGGGGAATTAGATACCGATGGAATTGCTGTAGGTACTTTAGCTACTAATGGCGGAACATTAAGAGATGCCGTTGGAAACAATTTGAACACCACATTAAATAGTGTTGGAAACACTACTGCTGTATTAGTAGATGCAGTAGTACCAACCATAACCAGTGTTACTGTACCTGCTAACGCAACCTATATAGCAGGACAAAATCTGGATTTTACCATAAACACCAGTGAAAATGTGACCGTAAACACCACTGGAGGAACTCCGCAATTAAGCCTTACTATTGGTGCTACCACAAGACAAGCTGCTTATCAAAGTGGTAGTGGAACTTCGGCGTTATTATTTAGATATACTGTACAAGCAGGAGAACAGGATATAGACGGGATAACAGTGGGAACGTTAAGTACCAATGGCGGAACATTAAGGGATGCCGTTGGAAACAACCTGAACACTACACTAAATAGTGTTGGAAGTACTACCGCAGTATTAGTAGATGCAGTAGTACCAACTATAAGCACTACTAACCCTATAGATGATGCTACAGCCGTAGCACTAAACAGTAATTTAACCATTAACTTTAATAAAAACGTAATAAAAGGTACTGGTAACATTACCATATTTGATACCTCTGATGATACTGTAATTGAAATTCTTGAAGTAACTACCGCAGCTGTAAGTATTTCAGGAAACGTAGTAACTATAAATCCCAATACAAACTTTTTAAAAGGTAAAAATTACTATATATTAATAGCCAATACAGCATTTAAAGATGCTACAGGTAATAATTTTGAAGGTATTACAGATAAAATTATTTGGAATTTTGCCACAGAATCAAAAGTTGAACCAACTTTTTCTTTTACAGACATTGCAAAAACATATGGTGATAATGATTTTAACTTGAATGCGGTATCTAATTCTACAGGAACTATTAGTTATAGTATTGTTGCAGGTGGAACAGGAAGTGCTATTTTATCAGATACCAATAATAGATTAGTTTCCATAGAAAGCATAGGCACAGTATTAATAAAAGCCATTCTTGCAGAAGATGAAAATTATATTCAAAAAGAAAAAACAATTACCCTTAGTATTGCTCCAAAAGCTATTACAGTAACGGCAGATACACGAACAAAAACCTATGGTGATGCTGATCCAAACTTAACATATACCGTAAATCCAAGTTTAATAGGTTCAGATATCCTTACAGGAAACTTAAGTAGAGCAATAGGTGAAGATGTAGGCACATATGCAATTAGTTCTACGTTAGCCAATACAAATTACCAGCTGACTTTTGTTTCGGCAGATTTTATTATTGACCCAAAAGCTATTACGGTAACGGCAGATACACAAACAAAAACCTATGGTGATGCTGATCCAAACTTAACATATACCGTAAATCCAAGTTTAGTAGGTTCAGATGTCCTTACAGGAAACTTAAGTAGGGCAATAGGTGAAGATGTAGGCACATATGCAATTAGTTCTACGCTAGCCAATACAAATTACCAGCTGACTTTTGTTTCGGCGGACTTTATCATTACTTCAAAAGCTATTACTAACACAACAAAACCTTCATTAAAGCCAGCTGAAGCTTTTACACCTAACGGTGATAGCATAAATGATGCTTGGATAGTTCCTGGTATCAATAACTACCCTAACAATGTGGTAAAAGTTTATAACAGATGGGGA
>CANLIE010000097.1 GCA_947491225.1 uncultured Cellulophaga sp. | reverse complement strand
AAAACACCTAATATGGTATATAAATTATCAGCTTAAATTAATTATTAACCTGTAGCCATATTTCAGGACAAGACATTGAAACTCACTAAAACCTAAAAATATGGTATCAGATTCTCTATTTAATTTACAATCGATTGACACCGAACTTTGGTCAGCGATGAACCTTGCCTTGTTCGATTTTGGCGAACCCCATAGTAGCGCAGATTTTTGGGCAATGACAAGTCTACAAAGAAACATTGAGAGTGCAGCTAGAAAGATAGCTAATAAACATAACTCTTTTGGAAGTGGATTTGGAATTGATCCTCCTGGAAACGGATTTAGAGTAACTTTTGGACTCCAAATTTTGGTTGGCTACAAAATTAGATTGAGAGGAAATGCTAATATCGGGTATGGAAATCGATGGGGCAATTTTGGTGCAACATCATCACTTCACTTTGCGGCTTATAATGGTGGGGTTGGTACTGGTGTACATAAAAGTAATTTAGTTGTTGATTTAACAGCAGCGGTAAACCTAACTGTTGGAGGTGGACAAGGAACACCTTTACAATCATATTCCCTAAACTATAATTCCCCAATACCAACACTTAATAACTTTCAAAATTCATTTAGTTATGGACAGTTGTTAACTTGGAACTCTGGAGTTAATGAAAATCAATTTTCTTTAGACAGAATTCAAAGAGAGGGAATGATTGGTTTCAGATTAGGGGATGTGAATGTGAGTACTAATAATGATACGCAAAGGTTTTATCTCGGAGGTGGAACAGATATGGCTTGGACAGGCGGGATATCGGTAGCAACACCATTTTTTGAAGTTGGATTTCAAGATTTTTCGGGAGATTATTTACACAACGCTGAGGAAGAAAAAAGAAAAGATGAAATTGATCAAGAGATAAGACTTTTGAAGAGAAACTCTGAAATGGATAAACTTACTAGAAAACAAAAAATCTCTGAGTTAGAAAGTAGATTAAAACATCTAACAGACAAACATTATCATAATCAAACTTCATATCAAAAGAATCTAAATAAAGCCTCAACCTATATCCGTGTCAATAATAATGGATATAATGCCACTATAGATTTAATTGGCGACGCTTGGTTACAAAATGCTATTCATAGAGTAATTAAGGACTTTCGATTTGAGTATAATCATAAAAATACAGAAGTATGGGGTGGAAGAGGTTGGTAGTTTTAATCTGTTTTTTTTCTATTTTCTTTTCTTGTAAAAATTATTTTTACACCATTGAAGGTGGAATTAGACCAAGAAAGAATAGGTTTTATCTTTCTAAAAAACCTTACAAACTCTATAACTCTAACCTGATAGATACAAATTCAGTTTATATCAAAAAGGTTGATATAAATTATGGTAATAAAAAAGATACTTATAGTCGCTTTTATAGATTCTTTAGTAATGGTCGTGTCTTAGAAGGAACTTCTGGGTTAAGTAATGATAGCTTAACAATTAAAAGATTGAATGATTTTAATAATTCAGGTGTCATAATTGGGTACTATAAAATTGATAACCAAAAAAAAATAATCATTGAATCTTTTCAAGTTAAAAAGTATGAAGGAGGTAGTTATTCAACAACTATCGGATTCATTAGAAACGATAGTATTTTTATAGAAAAAAAGAACATTAATTCTTTTGAAGAAAAACAATACGATATATTCAAAAAAAGAAAAGTAATTGGTTTAAATGGTAAACCCGACTGGTAAAGGAAAACGTTTTGTAACAAACTATATAATTAATAGCTACCCTATCGGGATAGCTACACAATCATATACTAACCGTTACCTGCAAGCTGAAAATAAATCTGGAATGTATAAAAACTTAGAAACTGATAGACTAATAATCCGACCAATTAACTTGACAGACTCAAAATTTATCATTGAATTGGTTAATTCTGATGGATGGTTGAAATTTATTGGAAATAGGAATATATCTAACAGAAATGATGCTGAAAAGTATATTCAAAAAATACTTGATAGTCCGAACTTTTATTACAGCGTTTTCCAATTAAAAACCACAAACAAACCAGTCGGAATAGTCACATTTTTAAATCGTGCGGAACAAAAATTTCCAGACATTGGATTTGCAATGTTACCTGAGTATGAAAAAAATGGATACACATTAGAAGCAAGTAGAAGATATTTAGATGAAATAATTAAATCTAATAGATATGAAAACATCATTGCAATTACTATTCCCGACAATCAAAAATCTATTAAATTACTTATGAAACTCGGACTTAAGTATGAATCTGATTATGTAAAGGATAATGGTACGTTATCTATATTTAGTTTGAGCCCTGAAAAAAGCTAGCAGGTAACAATGGCTATAATTAATACGGGTTTTGGTGCTTAACTAAAAGTTTAGTGATATTTACGAAGTCCGTCAAATCTTTTGATTTGGCTTTAAAATGAAAAGTTAAAACAAATAAAAAGTTTTGGCTAAGTGCTTAATCGAAAGTTCACTACTTTTAATTCCCGTACTAACCATAGCCGAGACCGTTACCTGCAAGCTGAAAAAAAAAGCCAGCCGCACAAATAGCACATTTGGTTTTTGCCGACACACTAGCCAAAACTTAAAAAACCAAAAGAGCTATTTTTTGCCAACGCTCGACATTCCGTTAGCCGAAAAAAATGTAAATTGACAACCGAAAAGCATATTAAAAATTAAACTAGTGAATGACTGAAAATATTAACCAAAATCCTGAACAAATAGCTCGTGATAAAATAGACGAAATGCTACGAGAAGCTGGATGGTTAGTTCAGTCAAAAAAGAAAGTTGATTTATCTGCGAATAAAGGAATTGCAGTGCGTGAATACCAAACTGATGTTGGACCTGCCGATTATGTTTTATTTGTAGGCCGAAAACCAGTCGGAATTATAGAAGCAAAACGTGAGGACGAAGGACACAGACTTACAGTTGTTGAGGAACAATCATCAAACTACGCCAACGCAAAACTAAAATACTTAAACAATGACCCTTTGCCTTTCGTTTATGAAAGCACAGGAACAATAACAAGATTTACAGATTATCGAGACCCAAAACCGAGAGGTAGAAATGTTTTTAGTTTTCATAAACCAGAAACAATTGCAGAATGGCTAAAAAAGGAAAAAAGTCTTCGTGAAAGACTTTTATCAATTCCTGCTCTAGATGAAACAGGACTTCGTCCTGCTCAAATTGTAGCAGTTAATAATTTGGAACATTCTTTTAAAAAGAACAGACCAAAAGCCTTAATTCAAATGGCAACTGGAGCTGGAAAAACATTTACAGCAGCAACATTTGTGTATCGCTTGTTAAAACACGCAGACGCAAAACGTATTTTGTTTTTGGTTGACACCAAAAACCTTGGCGAACAAGCAGAACAGGAATTTATGACCTTTCAGCCAAATGACGATAACCGAAAATTTACAGAACTGTATAATGTTCAGCGTTTATCATCAAGTTATATAGCTTCAGACAGTCAAGTTTGTATTTCAACCATACAACGCCTCTACTCTATTCTAAAAGGAGAAGAATTAGACGAAAGTGCTGAATTAGAAAATCCAAACGAAAATTCTTGGTTACAAAACAAAATGTCTAAAAACAAAGCTGTTCCAGTTGAGTACACACCAAAAGTACCAATTGAACAATTTGATTTTATTGTAATTGATGAAGCTCATCGTTCCATTTATAATTTATGGAAACAAGTTTTAGATTATTTTGATGCTTTTCTTATTGGTTTAACTGCAACACCAGATAAAAGAACCTTCGGTTTTTTTAATGAAAACGTAGTTAGTCAATATACTTATGAAGAATCTGTAACAGATGGCGTAAATGTTCCTTATGATGTCTACACTATCGAAACTGATATTTCGCAAAATGGAGCAATGATAGAATCTGGTTGGTTTGTGGACAGACGAGATAAACTAACACGTAAAAAACGCTGGCAACAAGAAGATGAAGATACGGACTACAAACGCAACGATTTAGATAAAAAAGTTGTCAATCCTAGCCAAATTAGAAACATCATTCGAGAATATAAAAAGGCTTTAAAAACAACTATTTATCCAAATCGTATTGACGAAAATGGAGAATATGAAGTACCAAAAACATTAGTGTTTGCAAAAACAGACAGTCACGCAGACGATATTATCAAAATCATTCGTGAAGAATTTGACGAAGGAAACGATTTTTGCAAAAAAGTAACCTATAAAATTGAGGAAGACCCAAAATCTGTTTTAAATCGTTTTAGAAATTCCTATTATCCTCGGATTGCAGTTACAGTTGATATGATTGCGACAGGAACTGACGTAAAACCTTTAGAGGTGTTATTGTTTATGCGAGATGTAAAAAGCATCAACTATTTTGAGCAAATGAAAGGTCGTGGAACACGAACTATCAATAGCGATTCTTTACAATTAGTCTCTAAAACAGCGAAAACAAAAACGCATTTCGTAATTGTAGATGCTGTTGGTGCTACCAAATCTAAAAAAACAGACAGCAGACCTTTAGAGCGTAAAAAATCTGTGCCAATGAAAGATTTACTGGGAGCAATCTGTTACGGACACGTTGACGAAGATTTGTTTTTGTCTTTAGCAAACCGATTAATTCGTTTAGAAAAACAAATTACAGAAAAGGAAAAAGACAGATTATTGGAATTCTCTGGTGGTAAAAACCTAAAACAAATTACCAAAGAACTAATTACAGCATTTGACCAAGATGAAATTGAAACCAAAGCACAAATTGAAATTGACAAAATTCCTGTTCAAGACCAAACACCTGCTTTAATTGATGATGCTAAAAAGAAAGCTCAAGAACAATTGATTTTAGAAGCAAGCAAAACATTTAATGGCGAATTAAATGGTTATTTAGATAATGTACTTAGCCATCCCCTGAAAATAGGTTACTAATATTCGTTAAGTCTTGTTTTCACTGATAATTTGAGTGTTTTTATAACA
>CANLIE010000096.1 GCA_947491225.1 uncultured Cellulophaga sp. | reverse complement strand
CAATTAGAACTAAACCTAGTGCAATTGATTAAAAATACGGATAAGCAAAAAGTTAAAAGCATTACAGCATATCAATATTTAGTAAATAATTATAACAGTGTTTTTAATTAAGAAATGGTATTACCAGTTTTACTAATTTCCTATTTCGAATTGTAACAGTATGTTCTTTCCCTTTTTTACCTACAAATTCAAACTTTAAAGTGCTACTGTTGACTTCAACATGTCTTTTTCTTAAGGTTGACAAACCGTAAGATTTATTTCGTTTGGCATATTGCTCATTACCTATTCTAATATGTGTTTCTTCCATAAGCCTTATTATCAAAGCAATTACTTTAGATTTTGACCATCCTTTTTGGTCTAAATCCTCATCTACTTTTTTTCTAATTAAAGGAAGTTGCTTTCCGAAATTATACATTTTGTAGAATTTTGTTTGATTACGGATTTTTATCCATTTGGCATGATATCGATATTGTTTTCGATGCTTAGCATCACGTCCCACAGCCTGTAAATGACCCGTTTTAAGATGTGTTATCTTAACATCGTTCCACATTGGTGGAATTACTAAACTCTTAATTCTTTTTAACTCATCTTTATCTTTTAATGTTTTACCACTATAGGAATAAGTAAAACCCTTACCCCATCTTTTTCTATAAATTGGAAAATCATTATCCTTTACGTAAATAAGATTATATTGATCAATTACCTTTTCAGGTTCCGTAAGTAATTTTTGTAATGGTATGTGTGTAGGCGACATTGATTTTAACTAATTAGTTGTCATATTATTATAATGACCTTAGTGGTAAATTTAAAATGTTAGTTGTTAAAAGATTATCTTTAATAGATAAATTATTAACGTAAATAAAGCTAAAGTCTTTATTTGTTTTAAATGAAACTCAACATTAAAGTTGTATATACTACTTATTGTAAAAGCATTAAAAATAGGAGTGTTTGGGTTAATTTTTTTCTAAGGCACTGTTAATTTTATCATTTAATGTAAAACTTATTTATAATGTTCAAATATATTTTTCAACTAATAGATGACGCAGACCCAGTAATTATTATTCCATTTGGAGGTTATGCTAACAATAAAAATTTATATGCTCAAGCAAGGGTATTGGAAGATGAAGGCATCAATGAAAATATTGAAAATTCTTTTTCAAAAAATATAGTCCGTTCCTTTAAACGTTTTGAAACTGATGAAAAACCAAATGTTACTGTAAAAGCTATTTGGCAAGGTAATGAAGAAACTATGATTTCTGATGAAGAAGGTTATGTGTATTTAAATACAAAACATAGATTAAAACTAAATCATCATAAAACGTTATGGATTCCTATTACTTATACTATTTTTGAAAATGATAAGAACTTCTTTAGCATAACCTATCCAGTAATGAAACCAAGCATAAGTGCTGAGTTTGGAGTGATAAGCGATATTGACGAAACAATTATACATACAGGTCTCGATTCTTTTTTAAGGTGGAAAGTAATTGTAAATACATTTATAAAACATAATGAAAAAAGAGTACCAATTGAAGGTGCTCAAGAGTTATGTTCTAAGCTCTATGGAGGAAGCACTGGATATAGTGAAAATCCATTTTTTTATCTTTCAAATAGTCCTTGGAATTTGTATGATTATCTCAAAGCATTTTTAGAAAAAAATAATTTTCCTAAAGGAGCACTTTTGTTAAGAGATATAGGTTTGGAAAACAAAAAAAAGACATCGTTTTTGGAAGGAAATAAATTTGTAAAGATTAAACATATTTTAGAAGCCTATCCTTTAACAAAGTTTATATTAGTTGGAGATGCAGAAGATTTAGACTCAGAAATCTATTTGGAAATTGCTAAACAGTTTCCTAATAGAATTCTTACAATTTATATTAGAAGCACTAAAAATACTAAAAAGGTAAACAAAGTAGTGCAACTAATTAAAAATACTACCTATGTTGACATATTGCTTGCAGAAAGCACAAAACAAATTCTTGAACACGCTAAATCTAAAGGGTATATTGCTCCATAGACTAACTTTCTTAACATAAATTTATTTATTTAAGTCAGTTAAAAATTTAAATGAGTTAATAATAGGGTGTCAAAATTTATATTATTGCCTTCTAAAATTTATAATTATGCAGATTATATTTGAATATCATAATATTAGTGCTAATGAGCACCTAGAAAGTTTTGTTACGGAAAAACTAAATGGTTTAGAAGAGAAATACAACATTGTACATAGAGCTGATGTGTTTTTAAAAAAAGAAAATACTACTTCAGATGATACAGGTTTAATTTGTAATATTCGATTAAGTTTACCAGGCCCTAGATTATTCGCAGAAGCTACACATAATAATTTTCAAAGCTCAATTTCTGAATCTATAAATGATTTAGAAAGACAATTGAAAAGGAGAAAAGAAAAAACGGCTAACTATTAATTTAATATAGTGTTTTAAACTTTTTTGAGAGAGATAAAAGGGTTGTGCATATTTTTGTTATAAAACATAAAATCACAACCCTTATTATATCATAAACTTTAAAACCAATACAAAGGTTAGGTTGAATAGTAATTATATTATGGGTACATACATAATTTAATTTTTTTTGTCAATATAAAATAGTTTGTTCTCTACTTTGCATTGATGAAAAACCACACTTTTTTAAATAGCTTGTTTTTTTCAAAACACAACTTACTTACAGTGCGTTATCTATTATTTCTTGTACTACTTCTGGATTTAATAATGTGCTTATATCACCCAAATTATTGATGTCTTTAGATGCTATTTTACGTAAAATACGACGCATAATTTTTCCACTTCTTGTTTTAGGCAATCCAGACACAAACTGTATTTTATCTAGTTTGGCAATTGGACCAATATGCTCTGTAATTTGCTGGTTTATTTCTCTACGTAAATTATCCCTATCCCTACTTTCTCCTACTTCTTTTAAGATTACATACCCATACAAAGCATTGCCTTTTACACTATGAGAGAAACCTACAATGGCAGATTCTGCAACTGCTGGGTGTTCATTAATAGAATCTTCTATTGGAGCTGTACCTAAATTATGACCAGATACAATAATAACATCGTCTACACGACCCGTAATCCTATAATAGCCTACACCATCCCTAAGTGCACCATCACCTGTAAAATATTTGTCTTTATAGGTTAAAAAATAAGTTTCGCGATACCTTTTATGATCGCCCCAAATGGTTCTTGCAATAGAAGGCCAAGGAAATTTAATACATAAATGCCCTTCTACTTGGTTACCTATCAACTCCTCACCGCTTTCATTCATTAACGCTGGTTGTATACCTATAAAAGGTAAAGTAGCATAGGTTGGTGTGGTTGGCGTTACATATGGTATTGGCGATATCATAATTCCGCCTGTTTCTGTTTGCCACCAAGTATCTACAATAGGATTTTTGTTCTTACCAATATTATGATTGTACCAATGCCATGCTTCTTCATTAATAGGTTCTCCTACGGAACCCAAGACTTTTAAGGAAGACAAGTCATACTTTTCTACAAACTCTAAATTCTCTTTTGCAAGGGCTCGTATTGCTGTTGGCGCTGTATAAAATTGTGTTACTTTGTGTTTTTCTACAACTTCCCAAAAACGTCCATAGTCTGGGTAGGAAGGAACACCTTCAAACATAACCGTTGTTGCTCCATTGGCCAATGGCCCATATACAATGTATGAATGACCAGTAATCCAACCAATATCAGCTGTACACCAATACACATCATCTTCCTTATACTGAAATATATTTTTAAAAGTATAGGCCGTATACACCATATAACCAGCACAAGTATGCACCATTCCCTTAGGTTTGCCCGTAGAACCAGATGTATATAAAATAAATAATGGATCTTCTGCATCCATAATTTCAGGAACACAATCTCCATAGGCATTGTCTAATAATGGTTGTAACCATTTATCCCTGCCTGCTTTCATTTCTATTTCTGCATTGGTACGTTTAGCTACCAAAACAGTTTTCACACCAGGACAATAGTCTAAAGCAACATCTACAATACCTTTTAAATCGATAGATTTTTTACCACGAAAAGAGCCATCTGATGTTAGTACAATTTTACAATCTGAATCATTAATACGTGATGCAATAGCATTAGCTGAAAAACCTGCAAAAATAACAGAATGTATTGCTCCTATTCTTGCACAGGCTAAAAGCGATACTACTAATTCTGGAATCATAGGCAAATAAATACACACCCGGTCTCCTTTTTTAACGCCATTGCCTTTTAACACATTTGCCATTTTACATACACGTTGATGTAATTCTCTATAGGTAATATGCTGTGCTTCTTCTATTGGATTATTAGGTTCAAAAAGGATTGCTGTTTTATCGCCTCTTGTTGCCAAATGGCGATCTATACAATTTTCAGTTATGTTTAATTTAGCATTTTCAAACCATTTTACCTCTGGTTTAGAGAAATTCCAGCTTAATACATTATCCCATTTCTTACGCCATAAAAAATGCTCTTCCGCAATTTCTTCCCAAAAACCTTCAGGATTTCTTACGGATTTACGGTATACCTGAAAATATTCTTCTAAATGTTTAATGTGATAATTGCTCATATTCTATATTTAATTCTTTTCGTTTTTATGATCAATAGATATTTAGCTAAAATTCCAAAAAGCAAAATACATTAAAAACTAAATACTCAGAAAAATTGCTAAATAAGTGAGATTTTATTTGCTGTTTGCTGTTTTTTTAGATTGATTCCCTATATTTTAGATTAATTTTTAAATATAGGAAAAACTTAAAAAGATTCTGTTAGACAAATCTTAAAAGAATTATGAACTTAAGAAAATAAGCCCTTATTATTTGTTAAGCAAAACCACAATATTTAGTATCATTTGTCTAAGTACATGACAAAAATTGAAATATGTTAGTATTATTTTGATTTTGAGCATTTAACAATATATTAGCAATAAAT
>CANLIE010000095.1 GCA_947491225.1 uncultured Cellulophaga sp. | reverse complement strand
GGTAATTCAGCTTAATATTCCGTATTTTATTTTCAAATTCCGCTTTAAATAACTTTTGATTTAAACCCGAAATTTGAAATTTTGCAATGACCTCTAGCATTAAAGCTAACGGTCTAGTGTATGAAACGTAGCGTGTAAAAAGGCACTAACTTTTCGGATTAACACAGAGCCGAATTTTTAATTTTTATGTTTATTTTTTTCTAAATATAACCAAATTAAAAATTTAGCGGACTTAGCAAAGAAGCAAAAACCTTTGGTAAAGCCTTTAATAGCTATGTTTTATACACATTGTTACCTGGCTGGCGTTTTTCCACAAACTTGCTAGCGTTGGAAAAGACATACTCTTTTACAGTTTTGGTGTAGCGTGGATGGTGCGACTGGAAATGTGTATGGCTTTTGCGTTGGCAATTCCGCTATGTCATTAAATTATAACTTTCACTTGGCGGAAACAATAATTCAATTCCTTTCGGTTTGATTTTAAATAACGGACCTTTTTCGACTACTTTCCCTTTTGAATTTCGCTTAATTAAATGGTCAAGCGTTATAATTCCTTGTTCAATTAGTAAGTCAAATTGTGAGGTAATTGGCTTTTTTGTGTGTTCTACCAGTTTATATTGAAAATGTTCACGTTCATCAATCCTTATACTTTCGGCTTCTACCCAAAATGTTTCTTTATGTTTTGATTTTAATCGATTATGAAGTTTGTCTAATGTCCAGACTACAAAATCTCCAACCTCTGGCTTATCAGAGTTTTCAATTAGTTGTTTTATCTCGCTATCAATTCTTAAATTCAAACCTTGCGAGTTTCTCGTAATTGCTGAAACTGTGCAATAAAGTTTAAAATCATCATCACGTTCATATCCAAAATTGTCAAGAATTTCTGCTGAACTTTTAAACTTACTCAAGTTCCAATCTGGAACTTGTGCGAATAGATTTTTTCGATTCGTTCTGCTGTTTCTAAACGATTTAAGTTCAATTCCTTTATAATCAGGTTGTTTTGATGAGTTAATGTCTATTCCGAGTGCTGTCTCAAGTGTCCTACCTACAGAAGTGTCAGCATCAACCATTGAAGGTATTGGGCCTGCATTCGCAATTTTTCTTAAAAGAGCTAAAAGCTCAAAAGCTACTTCATTTTCTGTCGTATTGATTGCATTAATTAATTCTTGAAATGGATTTAGAATTGAAGAATAAATTAATTCCTTGATATCTAATTTTGTCAAGTTAAAAACTTGAAAATTATCGTTGTAAAAAGTAATTCCAATAATATCGTTAGGGTCAGCAACTTTTGTTAAACCATAAAACCAAATTCTCGGGTCTCCATTTTTAGTTGAAGGACGATATAGAGATGCTTTTGATTTTATAATCTTAAAACCAGTATGAATAATTGCTGGAATCATTACTTTGCTCTCTGTACCTTGATTCTGCAATTCATAATCGTGAATATTCTCACTTTTCAAATAACTACGAACAGAACCAGTCGCATCCATAATGGATTTTTTCAATCCAGTTTCGGTTGGCTCAATTAAAGCAAGAGAAACTTGGTTTTTGGTCAGTAATTTTATTTTTTCTTTTTCTTCGTCTGTAAGTTTTCTCACTTGATATGTTTTAAAATTTCACTTGCGACTGCTCTTGCTAATAAAGGTGGAACAGCGTTACCAACTAAAGTGTATTGTGGTACTTCCGTTTTTCTATTATTTCCTCCTGTTGAGCGTTTCCCTTGAAATACAAAAGAGTCGTCAAAAGACTGTAAACGTGCCATTTCTCTAACTGTTAAAGACCTTGGCGAATTGTAATGAATATAATCATCTGCAATTGTCATTATTGTAGAGCTTTGTTCGTCTGGTTTTAAAACATTATAATTTCGCTTGTTTGTCGAAAGACCTAATTTTTCTAATTCTGGTTGAGCTTTTTTATAATCTCCATTTTTTAAAATAACTCCAAGTCTTTCAACAACAGTTTCATTTTGATTACTTGTTTTATGATTGTTGAGTATGTCGAAATATTTTTCTCCATTTTCAAGTGCTTCTGTATTCCTTACGTAAAAAGGCTTTGTTTGAGGTTTGAAACGTTCAATTAATCTACCTTTTCTTGACCATTCTGCAAAAGATTTTCCACCTTTAGAAATTGGCTTTCCATCAATTTTTCTTTTCTTTAAAAGTTTAGCCATTTTCTTTGCAGTTCCATTGTATTGAGTTGTAATATCAACTAATTCGTATCGGTGAGCTTCTTGATTGTTACCGATAAAATCTAAATCGTATAATGCTTCAAAAATAGTAACCTTTTCTTCTTCAGAAACGGTTGCAGGAATTTCAGAAATATATTTTTGGTCTTTGCGACAACCAATGAAAAGCACTCTTTCTCTATTTTGTGGAACGCCATAATTTGAAGCGTTAGCAACAAAAGGTTTTTCTATTTTGTAAAGTCTAATACTTTCAAGAATAGTTTCTAATTCCTTTTTATGTGATTTATTGCAATGAGATTTTAATATCTCTATTGACTCATCAAAAGAAGTTGTATAGATTTTTAACGCAGTAATGATATCATCACAATCTTTTTTATAAGTATTAGGAACTTTTAAAATTTTGAAAGCATTTTCAATTTTCGATATAACATTTTCTGAACCGATTTCTGTTAGGAAATTAGTAAAAGCATCTACAAAATTATCGCTATCAATATTGCAAAAGTCTTTTTCTTTTATAATATCACGTTTTAGTTTTTCCCATTCTTTTGTTCGTGCTAAAAGGTTAAAACCGTGACGAATAGTATTTATATTCTCGTCTGTTTTACTGGTTTTATAATCTGCAATTTTTGGTGTTAGTTTTCTAAATCTATTTTCTACAAAATTGATAAAATCAGCTTTTCCGCTTTCTTTATCTTTTTCGAGTAACTTTTCTAGTTCAACACGTTTTATAATACTGTCAAATAGAAATGAATTTGATTCATCTCGTACCTTTTTTATAAATGATGTGAGTGAAGGAATCTCTTTGATGTCAACAATAGAGTTTATCTCTTTTATTATAAGTTCTTTTATCTTACCGCTTTCTTTTGTTAAAATGCCTTTTACATTTTCCATTACGAAGTATTTCGGCTGTAAAACCTTAATAACTTCTAAATAATGAGAAAATAAGTCGTCTTTTTTATCAAATTTCTTTCTTTTCCCTGCAAGACTAAAACTTTGACAAGGTGGACCACCACAAACAACGTCTATTTTCCGACCATCTATTTTTTCTAACAAATTGTCTAAAAAGTCTGGTTCAGTAATATCTTGTTTGAGAAATTTAGCATCTAAACCCAATTGACGATTGTATCGAACAACGTGAGTGAGTTCGCAGTTTTCATTTATATCGTTAGCTACTACAAAATCAAAAAATTTATTATTATGTTCAGCTTGTAAAAATCCCTCACTAAAACCACCAGCTCCTGCAAACAAATCAACAAAGGTGAATGGTTTTCCATAAAGCGAAACCTGTTCTTTTACAATATTCACATTACTATTTTCTTTATAGTTTTCTATGTGTTCATTTAAAACGCTTTTAACTTCCTCTTGAATAAAAGTCTTTTTGTTGGAATGGTGCAAAAGTTCGTCTGCTCGTTCTCTCAAAAAATCTAAATAATGATTGATTTCGTGAGATTCTACAGTCAATCCAATTGCTTTCTGTTTTGATTTATCGAAGTTTTTTGGTTCTATTTTCTGCCCAGTTGAAACTTTAACTTGACTTCCGTTACAGTTTATTCGAAGATGAATTGGTGCAAACCCTTTTTTGTCAGGTTTGTCTAAATAAAAATTAATTGTTGCCATAATTATTTACGGACGTTTTTACGTACACGGACAAATTTACGGACAAATTTTGTAATTCCTAATTTAATTCTGTTTTTTATTCAGATTAAGCGTTGGGAAAAGGCAAGCTCTTTTTATTTTGTGAGGCACGAGCAAAATAAAATGTGCTTGACTGTGCGGTGGGATTTGCTTGCAGGTAACGTGTGGTGTATGATTAGTTGCGTGGCTGGCATCTAATTTAGTAAAGAAAAACTGACCGTAGAAAATTCCGCAGGAATTTTCCAAATTAGCACAGGCCAAAGCAATTAATTATACGCAGTGTTGGCAATAGTATTTTTGTTTATTATATCCATTAATTTCTCAACGTCAGATTCTATTATATGGCTTAAATCAAATTCTATTTTATTTCCATACGTTTCTGTTATAATCAACTTTTTGTCATTCAATTCTGATGATTTTATTTCTTTGAATTTTATGTTTTTCCCAAAGAACGATTTTATTCTAATTAAGATTCCTCTATTATTCCACTGAACAAAATTCTGATACCAGAACATTTGAGTACTAAATCCGAAAACTATTAGATATCCAATTGCGTTTAAATATTTAGTCATTTTAGGGTTTGCAAGTTCAATAAAATCAAAGGCTCCATTAATTATTAGAAATAAACCAATTAAAATCAGAGGTAATAAAAGCCAACGACCCTTTTTATTCAAATTTCCAAAGTGTATTTTTTTCATTTTTACGCTATTTATTTAATCAGTTTGTACGCGTATAAAATTCCGATTAAAGACATAATTCCGCAAATTAAATACTCCGACTTTGAATAATAACTAATTCCGCCAATTATTCCGAATGCTGTCCACAATAGATTTGTCAGAATTTCAGTTTTATTCAATTTGTACTTTTTTTCGTTGTGTTCAGTCATATTATTGCCAACGTTTAGTATAAGAATAGTTGCGTGTTTGTGTGCGCCGATTTTCCGAAGGAAAATCAGACGTAAGCAAACAAAGCAACTCACATTGGTTAAGCTAAAATTAGCAATTTTTTATATACGTTGTTACCACACGTTTTTTTTAGATTATTAATTTTTAAATTCCAATATCAATGATTCCTCTCTCAACCATAATTAACGTGAGTTCGATTTAAGCTATTGCGATATTAGGCAAAAATCTTTGAATTTTAATACTTGGTTTTGCATCT
>CANLIE010000094.1 GCA_947491225.1 uncultured Cellulophaga sp. | reverse complement strand
GCTCGTTTGCTTGCTTCTGATTTTCCTTCGGAAAATCCTCGCACGAAAACCCGCAACTATTCTTATACTAAACGTTGTGTTTAATTAGAAAAATGAGTAATCTGAAACAAAAATATAATTCAATTGTGAAAAGAATTTGGAATCCAAAAGTCTATGATTATTCTTATAATTTTAATAAAGCATTAAAAAATACAGAAAAGTTAGGTTTAGCTCCAATTTCTGACTTTGAAATCAACTCAATTGAATTTAGCCTTGAAAAAAAACAAGAACTGATAAATATAATTTTGCATCAAATCTACACTGTTGAAAAAATGAATATAGAAGACTTAGCATTAAAGTGCTTTTTTATAAGTATTCAACTTCAAAAGTTTTTAAAAGACAATTTTAAAATTAACTCAGTACTTACGACAGGAAATGTTTATGTAAATAAATTACAAATCCATTATGAAGAATATTCGGTTTTAAAAGAACGATTGAAAAGCAAACAATTTAATGACCCTGTAAAATTTCACTCTTGGTTAACTTTAGAAAACTTAGATGTGATTGACATTACTTTGGCTCCTAATATGTGGATTGACTCTATGATAAGTGGAACAGAATTACGCAGAGAGGACTATGAAAAAATCGCTTGGGTTCAAACTAAAGAAGTTAACAAAAATGGTGCTGTTTATGAACCAAAAATAGTTGGTAAAGAATATATTGAACGAATAAACACACCGATAAGAGTACTGATGAACAACTAAACACAACACTGTATAAAAAACATAGGGCGTTTGTGCTAAACCGAAAGTCTGTGAATATTAACAAAGTCCGCTAAATATAAAATTTGGCGTTTAGAGAATAAAAGATAAAAGCAAAATATTTATATTTAGCTAAGTAATAAACCGAAACGAAAGTGCTTATCACCTGCCCTACGTTTCTTATACGTAACGTTAGGCATAATTTTAAAAAAACAAATGAGGAAATTAAAAAACATTGGAAAATTCATTTTAGGAACTATGATTTTTTGTATTCTTTGTAGTTTCGGATTGAAAACAAAAGAGCATTTTGTAGGCAAAAAATATGTTGAATATTGGGAAAACAATCCCAACCTCTACGAAACTGTAAATCAAAACGAGAATTTTAGCTTTGACATTTTTGAAAAAAATGCATTAGAAAACGACTTGATTTTATTTGGCGAATTTCACGGAACGAAGGAAACAATTAAAATCGATTTCCAATTTATAAAATACTTAAATGAAAAAGTGGGAATGAAAACCCATATCGCCGAAATTGATTTCAGCCAAGCATATTTCCTTAATGAATATTTAAAAGGTGGTAACGATACTATCATAAATTACGTTCTGAATTCTTGGATTATTAAGCACGGTCACAATAACAAAGATTATAGTGATAAATGGAGGAAAATTAACGAACTGAATAAATCAAAATCTGATAGCAGTTTGTACATCCAAGTTTTAGGCATAGATAAAATTCAAGACGTTGAGGTTACTCGACATCATTTATTAAACCTGTTTGATAATCTAAACGTTAACCAAAAAATCCCAACGACAGAAAAAGAATTAATTGAATGGGCGAAAGAAGAGTTAAACACAATCATTTCTAATATTGATAGAAATTCCACCAATCAAAAATGGATTGATGATGTTCTATTTATTCAAAAAAACCTTGTTTCTTTCGACAGTCAATCAAGAGAGGAATTTATGCTAAATAATTTTCTTGATTTATATAATAGTTATAATCTGAAAGGACAAAAAATCTATGGTTATTTTGGAGGAGCTCACATCTTACAAAAAGAAATGAGTGAAAAAAAAGATTTTGCAAATATGATTATCAATTCTGATTTGCCACTAAGCAAAAAAACATATTCAATTACCACACTTTATGTGGATAGTTATATGTCTGCACCTTCAGAATATTTACCACCATTTATAAAAGATGATTCGGAACATACTAAAATGTCCATTACTTGTGATAATATGGCTTTGTTATACTATTATGGAATAAATGATTTAAAAAATGTAACCAAAGAATATTCAAATACATTTTTTGATATTAATTCCTCAAATTCACCTTACAAAAACTCTTTACGTTTAATAGATAATATAGGATTGTACAGTTTGCTTAGCGGTATGAAAATAACCGATAATGAAATCGTAACCACAGACTATGTCCAGGCAATTGTTTTAATTCGCAACTCAGATTGGGCTGAACCAATAAATATTGCGAAATAAACTATGCCTAACACGGTATCAAAAAACATAGGGCCTTTGTGCTTATTCGAAAGTTCTGTGCATATTAATAAAGTCCGCTAAATATAAAATTTGGCGTTTATAGCAGCAAAGATAAAAACAAAATATTTATATCTAGCTAAGTAATAAACCGAAACGATAGTGCTTATCTCCCGCCCTACGATTTCTTATACTGAACGTTAGCAAATATTAAAAACTTAAAATCAAAGAATGGAAAAACTCAATGAATTTCAAACTATGTGGATGGAATATCCAAGCGAATCATCTGTAATGGAAAAAGCATTCAGCAAAACAAATGCCCCAAATATGAAGGAATCTCAAAGGACTTGGGTACAGAATGCGTTTCATAATACTTGTTGTGTAAGATTGTCATTTAGTTTGAATCACACTATAGGTCATAAAATAACTAAATCACACATTAGTAGTGCTGGCTTAACTTCTAGGGATTCTGTTACTGGAAAAAATGGCAAATACATTTTTAGAGTTACCGATATGAGTACATATATTAATGATCGATATGGAAAAGCCGATCACATTTGGCCTTCTGATAAAAAAGATTCAAGAGATGATTTTTGGAAGACCATTAGCAATAAACAAGGGATAATTCTATTTCACGAACGGTCTGAATTTCTTAATGGTCACGCAGATTTATGGGAAAATGGAGAAGTAAAAACGTATAACCTATTTGATACTGCCACAAATATTGAATTTTGGGAGGTAACGAACTAAAAATATAAGTGATGATCCATAAATTTTTAATTTTTATTCAGTTTGTACTATTAATTAGTTGCAATGGAAAAGCTCAAGAAATAACAATTTTTGAGGATGAAAAAACTGAATTATTTGGTTTAAAGAAAGGGAATGAAATAATTGTAAAACCAACATATGTTGGTATAGATCAATTCACAGATTGTGGAATTGCAGGAGTTATTCATCCAACAGATGGCTATTTTTATATAAATAAAAAAGGAGAAAAACTCGATATTCCTTATATGGAAATCGAATATCAAACAGATAGATTCAGGGAAGGTTATGCAAGATTTAAAAAAGATGAAAAAATTGGTTTCATAGACGAATGCGGCAAAATAGTTATTAATGCTAAGTTTAAAAGTATTACTCCATTCAAAAATGGAATAGCAATTGTTAGAAAAGACTTTGAAATTATAGAAAAAGGCCCTTATAAAATACCAAAAGGAGGTAAATTCGGAGCAATTGATAAAAATGGAAATTTGATTATACCTTATAAATTTGATTTTATTTCCGAATTTTCTGAGAATAGGACTGCAAACGCCAAGATAGATAATAAAGATGTTATTATTAATTCAAAGGGTGAAGTCATAAAATAACATTTGCTAACATTATATAACAAAACATAGTTGCCCTTCGGGACAACAACGTTTGTTATATTTACCGTTAGGTGTAATTACTCACGAAAATGAAAAAAATCCTTATAAACAACTTTGAAATCTCAGAATCTGATGCTGAATTATTCTCTGCTTCTTTTGAGAAAATAGATTTAATTAAGGGGGAGAAATTTATAGCCTACGGAAAGGTTTCTAATAGAATTGGATTTGTTGAGAAAGGACTTTTAAAGTGTACTTTAATAGGAAATGATAAATCAGTTATTGATGATTTTGTCTTTGAAAATCAGTTTGTGGCAAATTATTATAGTTTTTTAAGACAAGAAGAATCAAATAAGGAAATAGTCTGCCTAAAAAACTCTTTACTAAAAATAATAACTAGAAAGAAACTTGAAAAATTAGCAAGTAAACATTCATTTGTAGAAAAAATAGCAAGACAAGTATCTGAACAACTATTCATTTCTACAGCAAAAAAACTAGAGGATATTAGACTTTTAAATGCTGAAGAAAGATATTTGAAATTGGTTAAAATTAATAGAAGAATTACGACCGAAATTCCACAATATGAAATTGCTTCTTATCTAAATGTAAGTCCAGAAACAGTTAGTCGAATTAGAAATAAAGTAACTTTCCTTTCTTGACCTATATCAATGAATATTTAGATTATTAATCTAACATTTGTGGAAAATAATATAATATGAATAAGCACATTAACGCAACACCAGAAACAGGCAAAGAATTCTATTTAAATTTCCATCAAAAAGGAAAAATTGTAATGCTAAATTTGTTAAAGTTTAAATCAAAAGCTGATTATGCAAATTTAGAATCTATAAAACCACAAAAAGACATTAGTGGAGAAGAAGCATATAAATTATATACAGATAAGACATTACTTGAACTTAATAAATTAGGAAGTAAAATTCTATTTTACGGAGCGAGTAATAATTTCCTAATTGGACCTGAATCAGAAAAATGGGATGCTGTTCTCTTAGTTGAACATCAATCAGTCCAAACATTTATGAAATTTGCCGAAAGTAAAATTTATTTAAATAATGTAGGACATAGAACTGCGGGATTAGAAGATTCTAGATTACTACCAACAACTGAAATAAAAACTACACCTAACAAGGTATAAAAAACATAGGGCATTTGTGCTAAATCGAAAGGTCAGTGCATATTAACAAAGTCCGCTAAATATAAAATTTGGCATTCATAGAAGAAAAGATAAAAGTAAAATATTTATATTTAGCTAAGTAATAAACCGAAACGATAGTGCTTATCACCTGCCCTACGTTTCTTATACTTAACGTTGTAATACATTTAAGCACAAACATTTTAATTAAATTATTGACTATTTATGAAAAAATACTTGTTATTCATTC
>CANLIE010000093.1 GCA_947491225.1 uncultured Cellulophaga sp. | reverse complement strand
AAAACACCTAATATGGTATATAAATTATCAGCTTAAATTAATTATTAACCTGTAGCCATATTTCAGGACAAGACATTAACCAAACCAGATGTACAAAGGAAAACCAAGCAAAGGAATAGAGTTTTATAACTTACTGAATCAATCAGAAGAATTTACATCTGAATTAGGAAAAGTTGCATTAGCATCAGGAAGATTAGAAGTTGAATTTATTCTTTATTTGACAAAAAATAATGTGAAAGGAAATTATAAAAAAGCAACTCTCGGAACACTTATTAGAATCGCGAATGAAAACAAACTATTATCTGAAAACGAAAATTTAATTTTCAAACAAATATCTAAACAGCGGAATTATATAACACACAATATTTATGCTCTTTTTTCGGATTTAATTGACGAAACAATTATGGAGAAAGAAAAATTATTAGATTCCGATGTTCATTTATATACTGAAAGAGCTTGGCAATTGAGAGATAATTTAAACGGACTTTCTGACGTTATTAAAACTAAACGGAAAAAATAAAAACTACACACAACACCGTATAAAAAAAATTGCTAGTTTTATCTAAACCAAAGTTAGTTGCTTGTTTGCTAGCTTCTGATTTTCCTTCGGAAAATCCTCGCACTCAAACACGCAACTATTCTTATACCAACCGTTAGCTTTAATAAAACAAGACATCATAAATAAATGGAAAAATGGTTTAATGAAATAGAACTTCAAGGAAATTTAGTACAGTTAGAAATTCTTTCGACTAGACATAATGAAGCTTTAACTGAAGCCGTTAAAGATGGTGAATTATGGAATTTATGGTACACTTCTGCTCCTGAACCTAAGAATGTAGAAAACTATATTGACACCGCTTTATCTGAATTCCAAAATGACAAATCTTTACCTTTTGCTATTGTAAGAAAAGAAGATAATAAAGTTATAGGGACTACAAGGTTTATGAATGCTGATTCAAAAAACAAAAGGCTTGAGATTGGAACAACTTGGTATTCAAAATCGACACAAAGAACCGGGGTCAACACAGAATGTAAATATCTGTTACTTAAATACGCATTTGAAAATCTAGACTGTATAGCTGTAGAATTTAGAACTCACATACATAATAATCAATCTAGAACTGCAATTGAAAGACTTGGAGCAAAACAAGACGGAATTTTAAGAAATCATAAAATTGACAAGACTGGTTGTTTAAGAGATACTGTAGTTTTTTCAATACTAAACAGTGAGTGGAATACTGTGAAAAAAGCTTTAGAATTTAGAATGAGAAAAAAATACTAAAGCTAACAATGGCTATAATTAATACGGGGTTTAGTATTTAATCCAAAGTTTAGTGTATTTTTATAAAGTCCGCCAAATCTTTTGATTTGGCTTTATAAAGAAAAAGATAAAACAAAATAAAAAGTTTTGGCTAAGTGCTTAATCGAAAGTTCACTACTTTTAATTCCCGTACTAACCATAGCCGAGACCGTTATGTGCAAGCGGAAAAAAATACTCGTCCAATTTTCGGTTGCTGACTAAATTTCATCATGGTTACTTTGCATCAAAACATAAAAAGATGAAATTTAAAAATTTGCACATTCAAGACAAACCATTATTAATCGGAAATGTTTGGGATGTACCAAGTACAAAAACAGCCGAAAAATTAAAATTTCAAGCAATTGGAACTTCGAGTTCCGCAATTGCATCAATTTTAGGATATAACGATGGCGAAGAAATGGAATTTTCTGAATTGGAATATTTCGTAGAGCGGATTGCCACAAACACAAATCTACCTTTGTCAGTTGATTTGGAATCGGGATATAGTTGCAAACCAAAAGAAATTGTTAATCACATTAAAAGATTAGTAGAATTGGGAGTTGTTGGAATTAATATCGAAGATAGTATTGTTAACGAAAAACGGATTTTGTTAAACGCTAATGACTTCGCAAAGACACTTAAAGAAATAAAGAGGGAATTAGAAAAGGAAAATGCTGATGTTTTTATAAACGTGAGAACAGATACATTTATCTTGCTTCAAAAAAATGTAATTGAAGAAACAAAAAAAAGAATTCAACTTTATCAAAATGCTGGAGCAAATGGAATTTTCGTTCCTTGTATTGAGAAAGAAAATGACATTAAAACAATTGTCGATTCAACAAATTTACCAATTAATGTAATGTGTATGCCTAACCTTCCAAATTTTGAAACATTAACAAAATTAGGTGTAAAACGAATAAGTATGGGTAATTTCCTTTTCGACAAAATGTATGATAAATTTGAAGAAACTACAAAAACTGTTTTAAACCAAAATTCATTTAAGTCAATATTTTAAAATGCTGATTAAAGATAATAACAAAATCGAAACTTATTATCAAGCTCTGTTAGATAGAAAACAGAGCTTTGTTGGTATTTTCTTTGTAGGCGTAAAAACCACTTCCGTTTTTTGCATTGCGACTTGTCGAGCAAGAAAACCAAAACTGAAAAATGTAGAGTTTTATACTTCATTTAAAGAGGCTTTGGATAATGGATATAGACCTTGTAAAATTTGTAACCCAACGGAAAATGCAAATCAAGCACCTGAACAAGTCGAGAATGCTATTATATTGGTAAAAGAAAACCCTAAAGACAAAATTACCGACTTCCAATTAAGACAAAAAGGAATTAGTCCAGAGGTTGTGCGTAGATGGTTTAAAAATAATTATGGTATGACTTTTCAAGCATATCAAAGAATGTATAGAATAAACAATGCCTTTCAAGAATTGAAAAAAGGAAAGAATGCTACACATACTGCTTTTGACACGAGTTACGAATCGTTAAGTGGTTTTGGGTACACTTTTAAAAAACTTGTAGGTAAATCACCAAAACAAATTAAAGATAAAAACATAATTCTTATAAACCGACTTACAACACCTTTAGGTCCAATGTTTGTTTGTTCAACAGATAATGGAATTTGTTTATTGGAATTTGTTGACAGAAAAATGCTCGAAACAGAATTTAAAGATTTGCAAAAATTATTGAAAGCTAATATTATTTCAGGCGAGAATGAACATATAAAACAAGCCAAGAAAGAGATTAAAGAATACTTTGAGGGTTCAAGAAAAAAATTTGACGTAAAACTTGAAACACCAGGAACTGATTTTCAAAATTCAGTTTGGAACTGTTTACAACAAATAGAATACGGAACAACTACAACTTATCAAAAACAAGCAGAAAAAATTAGCAATCCAAAAGCAATTAGAGCAGTTGCATCTGCAAATGGTTATAATAGAATTTCTATTATTGTACCTTGTCATAGAGTAATCGGAAAAGACGGAAAAATGACTGGATATGGTGGAGGAATTGAACGAAAAAAATGGTTAATTGAACACGAACGGAACAATGCCAGCACATAACAACGTATATAAAAAATAGCGATTTAAGTGCTTAAATTAAAGATGGTTTTGTAAATTTATCATCAATAATAAACCGAAAAGTAAGTATATAAAAATCCGCTACTTTTCATATACAAGACCGTTGTGCGTCATTAGACAAAATGAAAAACTCGCCAAAAAACCAACAATAGTTTCTTTAGAAAAAATATTTTAATAAACGATAGCGTCTAAAATAATATTATTCATACATTTGTATTATTAAACGTAATCGTCTAATTAATATGCCGAAAATAATAACAAAAAAACAAGATTGGATAAATTTAGGATACAAACTATTTTCTGAACAGGGAATTAAAGGAATAGTGGTCGAAAAAATGGCGGAAAAACTAAAAGTAAACAAATCAAGTTTTTATTGGCATTTTAAAACTAAAAAAGATTTTGTTAATGAAGTAGTGTCTTTTTGGGTTTCGGAAAATACAAATCAAATTATATCGCTAACGGATAGCGAAAAATCTGGAAAAGAAAAATTTGAAAAATTAATTGAGTTATCATTTAAGAAAGACCCTTTTTTAGATTTCAATTTCTTTCTAAAAAGATATGCTTTGAAAGACAAAAAAATTCAGTCTGATATTGATAAAATAGACAATCAAAGAATTGAATACACAAAGAGTATTTTAATGGAAATGAATTATTCTGAAAATGAAGCAAAAAGCAAGTCGCAATTATTTTACAAATATTTAATTGGATATCACGAAATGATACGTTACAAAAATCAAAGTAAAAACTACACAATAGAAGTGAAAATCGAAATAAATCAATTTATAAAATACTAAAAATGAAAACAAAAAATAAATATTGGATAATTGCAGGAATCTTAAACCTAATAACATTCTTTCTGCATCTAATCGGTGGACAATTAGACCTTGTGAACCCAATGATTGAAACCTCTTTAATTCCTGAAAAAAGTTCTCAATTGGTTGGTGCTTGGAATATGGTAACTATTATTCTTTTAGCAACTTCCTATATTTTATTATCAGCAGGATTTGGAAAAAAATATTCAACAAATACTGAAATGATAAAGTTAATTGGTTATTTAAATTTATCATTTTGTTTACCTTTTATAATTGCAGGTTTCTATTATGGTTTATTAGTTCCTCAATGGATATTCTTTCTTCCAATTGCAGTATTTACAATGATTGGGTTAAAAAAGACAACGAAAAATGCTTAAAATAGGCGGATTATTAAATATCATCATTGCAGTTTCTCATATTATTGGGCTATTTTGGGCAGAACAAATGTTTGAAAAAACTGGCGCAGGAGAAGGAATGAAAGAACTTGCACAAATTCATTACTCAATTCCGTATTTATTAACAATTTTTGTAGCAATAATATTCTTCCTTTTTGGAATTTATGGAGTATTAGCTAACAGTAAAATAAGAAAACTACCTTTTTTAAAACCTGTGATTTTTGGAATTGCATTTATTTATCTTTTTCGTGGAATAGGAGAGCAATCGTATAATCTAATTAAAGGAACCACAACAACATCAGAAACTATTCAGTCTGTTATCGCCTTAATTAGTCGAGCCTTAAAAAGGTGATATTAGTTTGTTAGGGTACTATTTTTGTTTTTGAATATTGATAGAAATGGC
>CANLIE010000092.1 GCA_947491225.1 uncultured Cellulophaga sp. | reverse complement strand
CTTCGGAATTTTCTCGCGTTCGTTTTTGTTTACTAATTTAGTTGCGAAAACACGCAACTAACCATACACAAACCGTTGTAACACATTTGACCAACCCGAGAAAACAGTAGTTAATAATGAAGATTTTGATATTTGGAGCTTCTGGTTCGGGAACCACGACTTTAGCAAATGAAATTGAAACAAAAACTGATTTTAAGCACTTGGACGTTGACGACTATTATTGGAAAAAAACCAATCCGCCATACCAAGAAAAAATACCATTGACTGAACGGAATGAAAATCTAAAAGCAGACTTCAAAAAATATGAGAATGTTGTAGTAAGTGGTTCAATGGTAAGTTGGGGAAAGGACTGGGAAACAGCATTTGATTTGGCCATTTTTATCCGATTGGAAAATACTGAAAGAATGATACGATTGAAAAAACGTGAAACTCAACGTTACGGAGAAAAACTTCTGACCGACAAAAAAATTCTAAAGAACTCAAATGAATTTTTGGAATGGGCAAACCAATATGAAAATCCAAATTTTAAAGGGCGTTCTTTAAAAATTCATAACAATTGGATAGAAATGCTGGATTGTAAAGTTTTAAGATTAAATGTTGCAACTGAATTGAGCAAGAAAGTGGAAATTGTACTGAACGAAATAAAAACGTGTTACAACAATGTATAACCGCAATTACGGCGGATTCGACTACGTCCGAATCCACTCGGAATTGCTAACGTCTGTGCCAAACCGAAAATTAACGCATATTAACCCGTAACTGACGGTTATACGAGACCGTTGTAACACATTTGATGAAAACCCAAGAAACATTGACAAACGAAGAATTAATTGACTATGTCTACTATGACATTGCAGGAAAATATCTGAACGAAAAAATCAATGATTGGAGTCAAACGAAAATGTGGTTCGACACAGTTTTTGAATTATCAGAACCTGTTCGATACACATATGGAATTGGAGTTTTGAATATGCAAGTAATGAATGGTGGATTTGAACAGTATTATGATAATGATTATGGAATTTTTGCGGAGGAAACCCTAAATGGATTAAAAAAAATTGGAGCTGAATTGACCTTTGAACTTTTAAAAAGTTCGGTCGAAATAATGAAAAAACATAAAGAACCGAAAACGGACTTGTTTGACTTCATAACTGAAAGTAAATATTGGGAGAATAAAGAAATTGAACAAGTTTTAGACCGAGTTACAGAGGAATATTGGAATTTAGAAGACAAAGAAGATTTGACTGAATTACTCGGGAATTATTTACGGAATTGTGAGATAAAATAAAAACGTGTTACAACACCGTGTATAATTAATTGCTTTGGTAGTTGCTTATTTGGAAAATTCCTTCGGAATTTTCTCGCGTTCGTTTTTGTTTACTAAATTAGTTGCTGAAACACGCAACTAACCATACACAAGACCGTTAGCAATAATATGAGTAATCAATCAGGAGATTCCATCTTTGAATTAATAATTTATGGGATAAGTTTTTTAGGTGCTATAATACATTGGTCTCTTTTTTTAGGGAAGAAACCTTTTTCTAAAGTACTTGAGAAGAATATCCTCAATGGAGTGATTGGAATATTACTCATAATTTTATGTTTTTTCTTGTTTAAAAAAGAAATTTTAAATCTTGTATTGAAACTTATAAATAACAAAATCAACAAATAATATAAATTATGAATATTGAATTTTATGGAAACCCAAAACCTTTTGGAATAATTGGTTTGGTAATAGCAATTTTCTCTCTTATTTTTTCATTAATTCCTTGTGTCGGATTTTATGCAATTATTCCAAGTTTTATTTCGGTAGTTTTTTGCCTAATCGCTTTTCTATATTTAAAACAAAAAAAAGAAAGTACTGGAGTTCCATTATCTGGTTTAATAATTGGAATAATTGCTATTTCAATCGGAATATTTCAATACTATAAATTTAAAGTTGTATTTGACACAAAAGAAGAGATTGAGAATTCAATTAATAAGGTAGAAGACGAAATCAAAGAAGATATTCAGAATAGGGTATTAGAAGGAATTAAAGAAAATATCGAAAAAGAATTAGAAAATGATTCAATTCAAAAAATTAAAACTGACTCAATACATCAATAGTGATTATCATTTGTTAAATCTTTTAGTATTTTTTACAATTCTTGTATTTCTTTTATATTTAAAAACCGAAATAATAACAATCAAGTGCCCTTATTCCGAAATTGGTATAAAATGTAAAACTTGTGGATTGACGACATCTTTTAAGAATTTAATTAATGGAGATTTAAAAGGTGAAAACAAAGGTCATTTGTTATTGTTTTTATTGTTTGCTTTGCAATTGATTATTAGACCTATAATTAGTTTTTTATTATTCAAAACTAGACGTCAAAGGTTAATAAGAAACGTTGATATTGCAATTACTATTCTTATTGGTGGATTAACGTATATAGAATTGACTAAGTAAATACTATTGCTAACATAGTGTATAAAACATAGCTAATAAGTGCTAAATCGAAAGGTTTGTGCTTATTTACGAAGACCGCCAAATTTTTAATTTGACTTTTAAAAAGAGAAAAATTAAAAACAAAATATAAAAATTCGGCTCTGTGTTAACCCGAAAAGTTAGTGTCTTTTTACACGCTACATTTCATACACAAGGCCGTTAGCAAAAATTAAAAGAATGATATTTGGAACAGTTTTTACAGGACAGATTAAGAGTCAAAATAAGCAATGTATTGAAACAAAAGTTTTTTGTTTTATTATACCTGTATATATAATGACCACTACTTTAGTAACAGATGTAATTCCCAGAGGTAGAAAAGGTATTGAAATTAAAACTAATAAAATTAGTGTTATTGCAGCAATTATAAGACCAATAATAAGTGTTTTGGCTCTTTTCTCTATTGGTGCATATATAGGAAATTTTGGAAATGATGAATGGCAATGGTTAATTATACCTGTTATAATTGCCTTTTCTTTATTTATATATTTTTGGTTTTTCTTCGGGAAAACTAATAAAAAAGAAGCTTTTATCAGAAATCAATTTGCCAAAGAAACAGGGTTATACTTAATCCCTAATTGGTTAAAAAAAAGAAAATTAGAGCATTTTTTTTATGAGTTAAATAAAAAATATAAGAAAGATTTTGATAACGAATTATGGAGTGACAAACTAGTCGGATTATCAAAATATGACCAAAGTTTTTCACTTTTTTTTTGTTTAACAGCTTTGGAAGCAGAATTAAAAAATGATTTGAATAAAAAAGAATTAATAGATAAAATCTCAAAAACTTTTGCTAACAATGTATAAAAAACATAGAGCTTTTGTGCTTAACCGAAAGTTCTATGTTTATTTACAAAGTCGTCAAATATAAAATTTGGCATTTTCAATAAAAAAAGATAAAATCAAAATATTATATTTGACTAAGTATCAAACCGAAACATATCGTTTATCAAATGCCCTACGTTTCTTATACTGGCCGTTGGCAATAATTTAGAGAAACCCGAGAATATGATAGTTGAATTCATTGGACACGGAATAAAAGGAAACAAAAAAACTGTTGGAGATTATATCTGTAGTTCTCTGAATGACAATACATATAATTCATTTACTGCCTTTTCCGCATTTACTAAAATGTCTGGAATAAACACCATAAAAGAAGAATTATTAAAAGCAAAAGCAGACGGGAAATCTATCAAATTTTATTTAGGAATAGTTGAAAAAGGGACTTCTAAAGAAGCTCTTGAATTTATGATTGAAAACTCAATTCCTACTTGGATTTTTTGCACAAGCAGCTCAATAATGTTTCACCCCAAAATATACTTTTTTGACGGAGATAAAAAAACAAGATTTATAACTGGTTCTTCTAACCTCACAAAACCAGGATTATTTGACAACATCGAAGCTTCTACTCTGATGGAATTTAATCCAACAGACACACAAGGTCAAAAGTTTAAAAAACAATTTCTAAACTATTTTGAAACAATATTGGACGGAACTGACCAAAATATTGAGAAATTGAACAACGATGTTTTAAAAGATTTAATTGAATCTGGTTTTGTATTTGATGAAAGTCAAACAAGAGATGATTTTAACTATACAAGTAAAAACAAAGACCTGTTTAATAAGAGAAAGAAAAACACGTTTAAAAAAGAAGAACTAGGAGATTTAGAAACTTTTAAAACAAGAAGAGGCAGTTCAATGTATGAAGATACTGTGACTCAATATTATTTAGATAATTGGGACGGACTTTTTAAAGAATATTTAGAGTATTCAGAAAAAGAGAATCGCAAAACAGTAGCTAGAGATTATGAAAATCATAGACTTTATACTTGGTATAGAAAACAAAAGATATTTTACTCTAAAAAAATCATTCCAACAGAACATTTTGAGAAATTAGAAAAAGCTGGTTTCTATTTTGGAGATGCCAATGAATTAATGTGGCAAAATATTGAGGAAGAATGGCTAGATGTTTTGCTAGATGCCATTCTCGATAAAGAAGATATTCGAATGAATCACAGATACGTCTATAAAGACAGGAATCTTGGCACTTGGCTAGTTGGAGTTCGACAAGCAAATAAAAAAGGTAAAAAGATGGAGTTAAAAAAACTAATAAATGATTTAGGCTTTTACTTCAAAGATACAAGCAGGTCAACAAAAGACGTAATTGAAAGGTTTGCTCAAGATTTAATGGAGAGTGAAGAACCTTCAAAAATGAATTTCCGAAATAGATTTAACAATCAAGTTTCATCTAAAAAAAATAAAATTTCAATTAAACTTCAAAGAAAAGTAGAAGAAGCTTGGAAAAGTAAATTTAATGAAGATTTAAAGTGGGAAGTTTCTTCAAGAGCGGTTGACAAAACAGAGGAATGGAAAGCTTTTCGTTATGATAAAAAAAGAAATCCAGAAGGAAAATGGTACAAAGGAAAATCTTATTTAGGTAATATTTATGAATGGGTTTATCACAAAAAAAAGGATAAACGAAAAATGGATTTAGTAATTGACAAATTTAATAAAACTGAATTGGAAGAACTGAAAGCAGAAGGTTTTCCCATTAAATAAAAAAACTATTGCCAACAATGGCTATAAGTAATTGCTTGTTCTCGCCTACTTCTGAAAATCCTCGCGGATTTTCAGCTCGGTGTGTACTTGCAAAGTTAAGTGTTAACCCACGCAACTACTCATAGCCGAGACCGTTAGCAACAAGTTGACATACCAATGAAAACCGTGCTAACTTTCAAATTTTCAAATTTTTAAGAAAGGAAAATGAA
>CANLIE010000091.1 GCA_947491225.1 uncultured Cellulophaga sp. | reverse complement strand
TTCCAATTCCTTTACTTGCCCCTGTAATTAATGCAATTTTGTTCATCTTGTGCGGTTCAGTCAAATGTTTGCCAACGGTCTAGTATAAGAAAAGTAGGGCGGTTGTTAGCGATACTTCTCGGATTGTGTACAAGCCGAATTTTAAATTTTGTTAATTATCTTTTCTCTTTTCAATTATACCAAATTTAAAAATTTGGCGACTTGGCAAATACACACAGACCTTTCGATTAAGCACTTTTTGCCCTATTTTTTTTATACATTGTTACCTGTAGTGCTTTTCCGCAAACTTGCTAGCGATGGCAAAGACATACTCTTTTGCAATTTTTGGCTTGTGTGGTGGCTGTAGCGAATTGCAAATGTGTATGGCTTTTAGCGTTGGCTAAAATCCGTACAGTTCCGCAATAATTTTATTATTTTCAACTTCAAGTACAATGTCATAATCTCCAGAAATTTTGACTTGTTCTATAATCTGTTTTATGTTTTCCGTTATAATATTTTCTTGTTTGTCACTAGGTTCTATAAATGGAATCCGTTTTATATAATTAGAAGAATTGTTCGTTGAAGGATTTATTGTTCTAATTAATTTATTACAAGTTGGCGAATTGAAAAAAGCAAGGAAATAATGTATTAAGCTTTCTTTTTTCGGGAATATTCCTACTATTGATTGGTCGAAAAGTCTATTCTCAATAATAGCACCAGTTATTGAACTAGAACTAACCATTGGTACAGCTATTCCTTTTCTAAAATAATAGGAAGAATTTTGATAACGAGCTTTTTTATCTTTTTTGTAAAAACTAACTATATCACTTGACCATTCCATAAACCAATTATCAGCTTTATAATATCTTACATTTCCACCTTTAACGATTGGAACATATATTTTCTCATTTTCAATTCCATCTAAAGGTCTTGAACTACAGTCATAAGTTATTTTTTCTTTGTCAACTTCATCATATCTTTTTGAATTACGAATCTCTTTGCTTAGAACTTTTAATCTATCCTTGTCATTTCCAGAATAGAATCCTGTTGCACAATCGCAAACATCTCCAATACTTGTTTTTGCCTGTCTAATACAGTCTGAAACATTAGGATTCGTATTGGTTAGAAAAATATAACCATCATTTTTTAAAACGTTTTTCTGTTGAATATTTAGTTTAGTTAAGTGTTTTAACTTTTCATTTCCTAATTCCTCAACGGATTTATAATCTTTAATGATTTTGAATGTGTTTTCTATGTTTGATTTATAGTTACTAGATTTCTCTAATGCAATGATTGATAAATTCGCATAACCAAAATTAACACCAGGAAAGTACGAGGACGGAAATAAAGCTATCTCTTTTATTTTAGTATTAGATAATATGTACTTTCTAATATCCTTGTGCATATTTAGATTTAGATAGGTGTCAGGAATAATAAAAACTAGTTTTCCGCCTTCATTTAATGATTCTATACTTCGATAAAGAAATAAAGAGTAACTTTCTTTAGCGTAAAATCCGTTGAACCTTTTCTTTAAAGTTGCTCTGTCAATTGTATTTCTCCAAGCACCATAAGGTGGATTAGCAATAACTGCATCGTATTTACCACCCATTGAACATAGAAACTCTAAATCTATGTCAGTTAAAGTGTCAGTTTGTTTAATCGTTATGTTTTCTAAATCTCGATATTTTGATTTTAAAGTATCACAAGCATTTTCGTTCAGTTCAAATGCGTCTATTTGAATGTTTTGATATTTATCTAAAATAGGGTCAATAAAAACACCATCTCCTGCACAAGGTTCAAATATGGTTTCTGTTCCGTTTAAGTCTAACAAATCAACCATATATGACACGATTGGTTCGGACTTAGTATAATATGCTTGAAATATTCTTTGTTCACTAATCATAATCTACCAAGTTAAATATTGAGTTAAGTTGTTATTATCCAAATGCTTTACAAAATCATTGTCTAAGTCTTCTGTCCAATCAACATTTTCGACTATCCAACTTCTGATGTCGAATCCAGAATATTTTTTGAGTTCGTCGTAAGTTTCTGAACCTGAAAAGGCATTAAAGGTTTGTGAATTTTTTAAAGTGTTATAATAATTGTTGTTTTCGGCTGCTCTTACAAAAATTAAAGGAACATAATTATCTTCGAGGTTATGATAAATGCTCGCCACAAGCAGTAATCTATTTACATTTCCTTTTTCATTTGAGCCGAAACCGCTTTTAAAATCTACAACGTATTTCTTACCTTCAAAAATGAAATGTAAATCAAGTTCAAGTTTTATTTCTCCAGACATCACGAGTTTCCAAACTTTGTTATAGTATTTGTTAAGTTGTTCTTTTTGTTCACTTGAAAGTGGTAAGTCATTTATATAGTCTTGAACTTCATCGGCTAATTGTTTTTTTACATCTGCAAAAAGAGGTGGAACAAACAACTCTAAGTCATTTATCGGATATTCAAAAGCTAGCTTGCAAAAAGGCTCCCATAATTCTCCAATTCTCCTAGAAAATGCCATATACTCATATGGCCAGACTGAATGTCGAATTTCAAGCATTACAACATAGTTGCAATAGGTAATCATTAGAATACATTCCAGAATCTCTTTATTTGTCCACTTTTCTTTCTTGCTTTTTTGCTCAACTACTTCAATGAGACTTTCTTTTGCCTGAATCAATAAGCGATTTAGTTTTTTAGCTTTTTTCTTGTATTCAGTTTTTCCAAAATCTGCATCGACTTCAGAAAGATATTCCACAGACCTATCTCTATAATATTTAAGAAGTTCTTTTTTACTTTTAGCTGTATTTTTGGTTATGTTCATTAGCTCTTTTGAGTTTTTAAATATTCTATTTTCTTTTCGGCAACTTTCATTGCAATTAAGCCTAAGTCCTCGTCCTGCACTTCATATACAAGTTTGTCACTAAGCCAAGCTATTACCACTTCATTCTTTTTGTCCTCGTAAAATTCGGAAAGTGCGTTGACCTGTTCTTTTGTAGGCATTCGGTCATTTCTCTCGATTTTACTCAAAAGAGTTGGGTCAAGCGATAATTCCGCTCCAACCTCTCTGAGAAGAAGTCCTTTTGACTCTCTTAATTCACGTAAAGTATCTCCAATATTTTTCATAAGTCTATTTTTGACTTGACAATATTTGGCTAATATAGGTATTTTTTTTTCGAATAAGAGTGTCGAGCGGTGGAAAAAGGCAAGCTCTTTTTATTTTTTGAGGCACGAGAAAAATGAAATGTGCTTGACTGTGCGGTTGGCTTTTCCCGCATTACAGGTAACGGTCTCGGCTATGAGTAGTTGCGTGGTTTAGCGATTAACTTTGCAAGTACACACCAAACTGAAAATCCTCGCGGATTTTCAGAAGTAGGTAAGAACAAGCAATTACTTATAGCCATTGTTGGCAAACGTTTTTTGCCTTTATCAGTAAAAGAATTAGCATCATTTTATTTCGCATAGAGAACTCTAAATTGATTTTTATTTAAAGGGTCTCTATCTACCACTTGAACTGGAGCTTCTTGCCACTGCCATACATTCATCTCTGGATTCTGTGATAATTTAATCTCTCCGCGTGTTCCATTTGTAGTTACTTGTGACCAAGATTTGGCAATGCTATTTCGATTGATTCCATTTAAACTCATAATGTTAGCTAAAATATGAATAGCATCATAACCTTCCAAAGCTACAAATGAAGGTTCTTCGCCTAAATGTTTGCGTATTTTATCTAGCACATACAGTCCAAGCGAGTTTAGTTTTTCAGGCATATAACGTAAAAAAGGAATTGCCGAACCGTTTGCCTGTAACTCACTCATCCAACTATTGAACTCGGGTTGTCCTGCAGGAGCTCCAATCAAAAGTTTTTCAAGTCGAGAATCGTTTCGTACGGCTTTAACCAAAGATATGGCAGGATCTGGATATCCTACAAGAAGAAGCAAAGCAGTTGCATTACTGCCATTAAGTTTATCACATAGGTCAGTAGGAGTAATTCGTTGTGTGTCAAATTCAATGATAGAACCACCTTGTTTATTAAAATGTTCACGTAGAATATGTGTACCTGCTTTCCAATAAACACTTGGAGATGTAGCTAAAGCGATATGAGTATGCTTATTATTTGTAAGAAATTCTGCATAAGCTTTCCAACCTTTCGATTGAATTTGAGGAAGTCGAGCAATCCATTTTGATGGCTTTTCAATTAGATTATCTATAACTGCTGATGTACAGAGAAAAGGCACATTTCGTTCATCAGCTCTATTAGCTATAGATTTAGCAACAAAACTATGGTATTCACCAACAATGGCTATTACTCCTAAACCTACTAGTTCGTCAACTAAATCCGTAGCTTTTTGAGGATTAGCAGCACTATCTCGTACTAGTAATTCAATCGGTCTTCCATTAATTCCTCCTGTCTTATTCAATTCAGAAACGCCAAATTCAAGACCAGCCAATAGATGATTACCAGCCTCAATCCAACCTGGATTTGTTATTGGAACTATTGCCCCTATAAGAATTGGATTATCTGTTTTATGAAGTTCAATTTTCAATTTGAGTTCGTTTTTATATGTTTGCCAACGTGTTTGGTGTATGGTTAGTTGCGTGGTTAAGCCTTAAAGTTAGCAAACTAATCACAAGTAGAAAATTCCAGCGGAATTTTCGTAAGTCGGCAGTGACCAAGCAATTAATTATACACGGTGTTAGGCAACGTATTTTTAATCCGATTGAAATGGACAAGAAGTCCAAGGATAAGCACATTGGTCTTTCCGTTGAAGCCATCCAATTATTTTCTTTCCATTTATTATAAAAGATACTTTTGCCCAAAGTCGGTTTATTTCTATTAATTCAGTTTCTAAAAATTCTCCAGATTGATATACTAAATCAGAATTCAAATCAGGTTTTTCAAAGAACTTAACTCCGTTTTTAGGTTCAACATCCAAATCCGAAATGTTGATTTTCATTTTATTCGCTAAAATCCATTTTCCTTTATATAATTCAATGTTTTCATTCAATTCGTTTTCTCGACAACTTGGTAAAATTGTAATATTTTCGATTTTTAACCAGCCATTTTTTGATTCCGATATTGAGAATTTATACCAACAATTAGATTCTTTTAGAGGTTCCAATTCCGCAATTGTTTTCCCGTTCAAATTTTCATAAATCAGAATAGATTCAGTTTCTTTTTCGGAATAATAACATTCAACAAAGTCTCCAAAGAAAATTCTAGAACTTTTTTGGGCTGAAAGATTAATTGAAATCAATAATATTAATATCAGAATGCTTTTCGTCATATGTCTTGTCCTGAAATATGGCTACAGTTAAAATTGAATTTAAGCTGATAATTAATATACCATATTAGGTGTTTTATAGTCTAAAGATAAATGTAATCTTATTTGGTTGTATAAAATAATTGCATTTTTTG
>CANLIE010000090.1 GCA_947491225.1 uncultured Cellulophaga sp. | reverse complement strand
TGTTATAAAAACACTCAAATTATCAGTGAAAACAAGACTTAACGAATATTAGTAACCTATTTTCAGGGGATGGCTAATTTAAACAAAATTGTAAACAATTAGAAGACGTGCAATCATACAATGTAATTGGTGAAATTAAAGGTACTATGTATCCTAATGAAATAATTATTGTTGGCGGGCATTTAGACTCTTGGGATCTAGGGGATGGTTCGCATGATGATGGTGCTGGTTGTGTACAAAGTATGGATGTACTTAGGTTAATAAAAACATCAGGTTATAAACCAAAAAGAACCATACGAGTTGTATTGTTTATGAATGAAGAAAATGGTTTACGCGGTGGAAACAAATATGCAGAAGTTGCCAAGAACAAAAAAGAGAATCACATATTTGCATTAGAGAGTGATGCAGGTGGCTTTACACCAAGAGGTTTTTCTTTTGATTGTTCTGATGTAAATTTTGATAAAATACAGGGGTGGAAAAAATTATTTGAGCCTTACTTAATTCATTTGTTTGAAAAAGGAGGTAGTGGAGCAGATATAGGGCCACTTAAAAATTCAGATATGGTTTTAGCAGGATTAAGACCAGATTCTCAGCGATATTTTGATCATCATCATGCAGCAAATGATACTTTTGAACATGTAAACAAAAGAGAGTTAGAGTTGGGTGCAGCAACAATGGCTAGTTTAGTTTATCTTTTTGATAAATATGGAATTGTCCCCGAAAAAAGATAAAGGATTAACAATTAATTCTAAAGTAGGTAAACTTTTTTCAACAGAAAACAATTTCTTACCTTTGCGACTCATAAAAATTAAGCGATATGCAAGACGGAATTTACGCAAAATTCAATACTACTAAAGGAGAGGTTTTAGTAAAATTAACTCATAAAAAAACACCTGGTACAGTTGGTAACTTTGTTGCTCTAGCAGAAGGTAACTTAGAGAACTCTGTAAAACCACAAGGAACACCATATTATAACGGCCTAAAATTTCATAGAGTTATACCAGATTTTATGATCCAAGGAGGTTGCCCATTAGGCACAGGAACTGGAGATGCAGGTTATAAATTTGATGATGAATTTCATCCAGATTTAAAACACTCGGGTCCTGGAGTATTATCTATGGCTAACGCTGGACCTGGTACAAATGGAAGTCAATTCTTTATAACACACATACCTACACCATGGTTAGATAATAAACATACAGTTTTTGGAAATGTTGAAAGTGGACAAGATGTTGTAGATACTATAGTACAAGATGATACTTTGGATAGTATAGAAATAATTAGGGTAGGAGAAGAAGCTAAAAACTGGAATGCAGTTGAAGCATTTAGGACTTTTGAAGGATCTAGAGAAAAAAGATTAGCAGAAGAAAAAGCAAAGGCAACAGAAGAAATGGAAAAACTAGCAGCAGGTTTTAATGAAACCGCTTCTGGACTTCGTTACAAAATTATTCAAAAAGGGACAGGTGCCAAAGCTGAAAGTGGAAAAACAGTTTCTGTACATTATGAAGGTTCTTTAACAAGCGGTCAAGTTTTTGATTCTTCATATAAGAGAAACCAACCTATTGATTTTCAATTAGGAGTAGGACAAGTAATTCCTGGTTGGGATGAAGGTATAGAGTTATTACAAATAGGAGACAAAGCTCGTTTTATAATTCCTTCCAATTTAGCTTATGGTAGCGCAGGTGCTGGTGGAGTTATACCACCAAACGCAACATTAATTTTTGATGTAGAATTAATGAACGTTAAGTAGTTTATTTATATCTTAGACATAATTTTTAAGGCCTCTCTTTTCTAAAGAGAGGTTTTTTCGTTTAGATAGAAAACTACCATTTACGCTTACAGATAAAAGAACTATGTTTACCAATATTAGTACAAATAGAATAAGAAAAAAAGTTATCATAATTATTTAGGTTCATATGTTTATCAGGGGGGTAATTATAAAACAATTCAGTTATCAAAAACCCTACCACATATTTTATGTTCTTATAATTTAAAGGGGATTATATGTTTTTATATTAAGACACAAAATTTTAAAAAGGGTTGCGTAAAAAAATAGAAAGAATGATGATTTTGTTTATTTTTAAACAATGAATTAATATTTATTTTTTAAACTAAACTTAATGATATGGATAATAGTAACTTAGAAGAGATTAAATACCCAATAGGACATTTTGTGTTTTTTAAGAATATGTCTGATAATCAAGTTTTAGAATGGATTAAAGTGCTTGAAAATTTCCCTAGCAAATTATCAGCTTTAACACAGAAATTAACTAAAGAACAATTAGATACTCCATACAGACCAGAAGGTTGGACAGTTAGGCAACTTATACACCATATAGCAGATAGTCATCATCATAGTTATACACGTTTTAAATGGGCATTAACAGAAGATAAACCAGTCATAAAGGCATATGAGGAGAAAGATTGGGCAAATGAATTTGATGCACGTACAGCACCAATTGAAATTTCGTTAAATTATATTACCGCTCTGCATTGTAAAATAGTATATATGTTAAAGGGGCTTACTAAGTTGGATTTGGATAAGTGTTATGTACACCCAGAAAACAATAAGACTGTTTCTGTTAAAGAAAATATTGGTAAATACGCATGGCATAGTAATCATCATTATGCGCATATAGAAAATTTATGTAATAGAATGGGTTGGTTGTAGATACAAAAATATTTAATCTTCATAGCAGTTATTTACTTCTATTAGAGCCATATAAAAACATTCAAGTAGTAAATAAATAATAAATTTGTGTTCTACACCTATCAAAACAAATAAAAAGTTTCCTTATTTAAATTTAGTTGTTATATTTTAAGTTCATCGAAAATCCACCATATTACAAAAAATATAATGGAAATATGTGTGCTGGTACACATATACAATTGTTACCTGCAAGCTGAAAAATAGGACGTAATAACAAATATTGAATATGTTAAATTGGAAACAAAACTTTCTGAATGAACTAAAAACTAATCCAAAACGAATTTTTCTGATTGACGCTTTCGGAGCTTTAATAACTACGATTTCATTATTCGGAATTTTAGTACAATTGGAACAGCATTTCGGAATGCCTAAAAAGACATTATATCTATTATCTGGAATTGCCTTTTGCTTGTTTATTTTCTCAATGAGTTGTAACAGGTTTATTAAGTCAAATTGGAAACCTTTTTTAAAAATATTAATAATTAGTAATATTATCTATTCGTTAATTTCCCTTGGATTGATAATTAAGTATTCTGAAAAACTCACTGAATTAGGATGGATATATTTCATACTTGAATTAATAATAATTGGAATAATGATTATTGTGGAATATAAATCATACTTAAATCAAGTTAGGAGCTGAAATACAAAAATTTGAAAAGAGAATAAAAACTACTGGCAACACCGTATAAACTTTAATTGCTGGTTTTAGCTCACTTGGGTAATTCCGCCAGAATTTCTCCGTTCGTGCTTTATTTACTAAATTAACTGCTTGAAACATGCAACAAAGCTTATACAACAACGTTATGCAAAATTAAAATCAATGCCATTAAAAATAAATGTTTCATATAGTGAAAAAGAAGAAGCTAAATCCAAAGGAGCTTTTTGGGATACGGATTCTAAAACTTGGTATGTACCAAAACATAAAAACTATAATGATTTTATACAGTGGATTGACAATGAAAAATTCTCAATTATTGCAAAAAAACCATTTCATATAGCTCTTAATAAACGAGAGTGCTGGAAATGTAATGAAATAACAGATATAGTAGCATTAGCTTCTAACAATTTTTATGAATTTGATTACACAAATGAAGATGATGACGATAATATGACTAAAGAATGGTTGAAACAGGATTACTTCACCTTTTTTAGTACGCCAGAATATATAGATAAAGAAATTATTGATTTGATACAAGAAAGATTTCCTTTTTATAAATATGGATATTCAAAAACAATTAATAGAAAATATTGGGCAAATCATTGTCAAAATTGTAATGCACTTCAAGGTGATTTTTTTAATCATAATGAACCCGGAGGTGCTTTTTCTCCAATGTCAATTGAGGAGTGTAAAGAAATAACACTTATTGAGGTTCCTTCAAAATATGATTTAACCCTTAATGCTGGTACTGGTTGGAGCGGTATTGAGGATATGATTCTGAAGTATTGTAAAAAGAAAGAGTGGAAATAAACTTTGAATAACAGCACCTGTAAACAATGCGGGTTTTGGCTTAATCGTAAGGTCGTTTTGTATTTGGATTGTCGTCAAAGTATTAAATTTAGTATTTTAGAAAAATAAGATAAAACAAAATGCAAAAGATTTGGCTTAGTGCAAGACCGAAAGTAAGTGCTTATCAACTGGCCTACGTTTCTTATACTGAACGTTGTCGCACATTTGAGAAAAACGTAAACATTTGAATGAATTTAAAAATATTTGGATTCTAATTAAATCTGGTTTTTTACCTAAAGAGAAACGAAATTTAAGAGAAACTATATTTTTTGGATTAAAATTGTATTTGATTTTGATACTTCTGAAAGCTCTTTGTTTCGGAATATCTTATTTTTTAGATTACTACGGAGTATTTGAAATGCCAAAGCACATTACGGGAGAAAAACTTAGAAGTTATAGTCCAATTCTAAAAATCTCGATGCTTGCAATTATAGCACCAATTATAGAAGAGTTTACCTATAGAATCGGATTATTATTTTCCAAACGGAATTTAACAATAACTACAATCGGAATATCTTATTTCACTATAAAAAATCTATCCGAACTTGAAAGGTTATATTGTATATTAATTGCTATGGGAATTGGTATTGTTTTATATTTAAGTCTTAGCCAAAAAAATGTTGAACTGTTTTCCAAGTTTTGGAAAATGAATAGACTAAAAATATTTTATGGATTACTTTTAATATTTGGTTTGCCACATCTAGCTAATTATGAATTAACAACAGAATTACTATTTTTTTCGCCAGTAGTAATATTACCGCATCTTGTAGCAGGATTTATTTATAGTTACGCAAGATTAAGTTCTGGAATAATTTTAGCAATTTGCATACATAGTTTTAACAATGGAATATTACCTTTAATATCATTAATAACGGAATGAAAACGTGCTACAACAATGTATAAAAAACATAGGGCGTTTGTGCTAAACCTAAAGTTCTGTGCTTATTTATAAAGTCCACTAAATATAAAATTTGGCGTTTACAATAGAAAATATAAAAGCAAAATATTTATATTTGGCTTAGTAATAAACCGAAACGAAAGTGCTTATTACCTGCCCTAAGTTTCTTATATTAACCGTTGGGCTTCATTAAAACATAGCCTTAAATTTACTAAGTACATGACAAAAATTGAAATATGTTAGTATTATTTTGATTTTGAGCATTTAACAATATATTAGCAATAAAT
>CANLIE010000089.1 GCA_947491225.1 uncultured Cellulophaga sp. | reverse complement strand
TGCTTTGGTGTTGGACTCCTATCTAGAAGTAGCTGCTGAGCAGTTGGGGTATAAATCTGTAACGGAATTAAAAAAAAGCTAAATATCTAGCCTTAGTTAAAGCTAAAAAAAGGGCTAAGGGATTTGTTTCTTTAACGACTATAACCAATTGTTTTGGCCTAAAACGTGATGCCTATTACAAGTATAAAAATAGAGCTGACAAGCGTTTAAAAACAGAACAACAGATTATCCAAATCGTACAAAAAAGACGCAGATCCCTTCCTAGAGAAGGCGTGCGTAAACTCACTAAATCATTAGATGATGAGTTTATTAAAGCTAACCTTAAAGTGGGTAGAGATACTTTATTTAATATCCTTAGAAAACATAATATGCTTACTCTTAGAAAGAAATACAGTTCTAGAACAACCAATTCGTTGCACAGGTTCTACAAGTACAAAAACATCAGTAAAGATATAGATGTCACAAGACCCAACCAAGTTTGGGTATCTGACATCACCTATATCAGAACCATTAAAGGCTTTTGCTATCTAGCGCTTATTACAGATATGTACTCGCGTAAAATCGTTGGGTATGACCTTAGTGATAGCCTGGAACTAAAAGGATGTGTGAGAGCTTTAAACAAAGCTCTGTATCAAGCAAACAACATTAAAGGTTTAATACATCATTCAGATAGAGGAATACAATATTGTAGCAATATTTACACACAAATACTCAAAAGAAAAAAGATAGATATTAGTATGACCGAAGAAAATCATTGTTACGAAAATGCTATGGCTGAACGTGTAAACGGTATCCTCAAAGATGAATTTTATCTCGACCAGACCTTTACAGACGTGGACCACGCAAAAAGAGCAGCAAAAAATGCAATTAATTTATACAACCAAATAAGATTACATTTATCTTTAGACTATAAAACACCTAATATGGTATATAAACTATCAGCTTAAATTCAATTTTAACTGTAGCCATATTTCAGGACAAGACAGTTATGAAAATGCTATGGCTGAACGTGTAAATGGCATCTTAAAAGATGAATTTTATCTCGACCAGACCTTTACAGACGTGGACCACGCAAAAAAAGTAGCAAAAAATGCAATTAATTTATACAACCAAATAAGATTACATTTATCTTTAGACTATAAAACACCTAATATGGTATATAAATTATCAGCTTAAATTAATTATTAACCTGTAGCCATATTTCAGGACAAGACATTTGAAAAAAAAACAATCTGAATGACAAAAGCAACAATCACTTTTCTTTTCCTAATCTCATCAATTGGAATTTTTGCTCAATCAATAGATGAGCCGTTTTCAACAAAGAAAATGGAAAAAGACTTAAAAGTGTTTAAAGAAATAAGGCTAAAAGCTAATTCTGGGCTTTACAAGTACCGAACTAAAAAACAAATTGACAGCATCTATAATTGGGCTGAAAAGGAAATCAATAATCTATCGACTTACAGGGATTTTTATAATTTGATTTCTACGCTTACCGACTATGAAGGAAGTTTACACAATAATACCCTGTTTCCCGAAAAAAGATTTGAAGAATTAAAAAACGAAAAATCAGGATATTTCCCATTTCCAGTAAAAATTGTTGAAAATAAAGTCCTTCTCAATTTCCAAACGGACAATATACCTTTAGGTGCAGAAATAGTATCAATTAACAACAGAGAAATTAGCGATATAATTCCGAAAACTTATAAATTTTATACAACAGACGGAATCAACAAAACGGGCAAACAAATTGGAATTAACGGTTCTTTTAGTAAATACTATAGATACTTGTTTGGCCTTGAAAATGAGTTTAAAATAACTTTCAAAACTAAGAATTCGGATACGAAAAAATCTGTCGTTGTGAAAAGTACAGGATATTCTGACTACCGAAAAAACTTTAAAAATAGACATTCCAAATCTTTTGACCGTTTGCAACACGACGACCCAAGCGAAAATGAGATATATAGCTATAAACAAATAGACAAGAATACAGGGGTTTTAACGATAAACTCATTCCACATTGGAGGAAATGAAGACTCGGAAGAACATAAATTATACAAAAAGTGGTTAGACAGCATTTTCGAGAATATCAAAGATAACGACATCAAAAACCTAATAGTTGATGTACGAAATAATGGCGGAGGAACAGACCCAAATGACGTAATAACATATTCATATTTAACTTCAAGAAAATTTCAAGAAAGCAAACAGGTCTGGATTAGCTTCAACAAAATACCTTTGTTAAAATATTACAATTCTCCGATTCCTGCTTTTTTAAGACCTTTAGGTGTTGGCAAATTCAACCGCTATTTTCAAAAAAGGTTTCCAACGGAAAAAGAAGGCAGGTATTTTATTAGTAAAGAAACAAATGAAATGAAAGTTAGAGAACCTAATAAAAATGCTTTTACAGGAAACATCTATCTTTTAATAAGTCCAAGAGTTGCTTCTGCAGGTAGTTTATTTGCGGCTTTGGTTGCAGGGAACGAAAACACCATTACAATTGGCGAAGAAGCTATGGGCGGATATTACGGACATAACGGACATACATCGTATGAATACAGATTGCCAAAATCAAAAATATTGACCGAGTTTTCCATAGATAATATTGAGCAAGATGTTCCTAAAAAGTCGAATCAATATCATAATAGAGGAATTATTCCCGACTATAATGTAAAACAGACTTTTGAGGACTTTTTAAACAATGTAGATACTCAAATGAATTTTACATTGAAACTGATAAATGAAAATTAAAAACGGTTGCCAACAGTGGCTATAAGTAATTGCTTGTTCTTGCCTAATCCTGAAAATCCTCGAGGATTTTCAGTTTGGTGTGTACTTGTAAAATTAACCGCTAGCCCCCGCAACTACTCATAGCCGAGCCCGTTGCCACCAATTAATACAAAACCTCGATAAACAAATCTATATACGTGAATTTTGACAGCCAAATAGTCTTTTTCTTTAGTGCATTGGGAGCTTTTAATGGCTTGCTACTTTCGTTGTATTTTGCCTTAACAGCAGAAAAGAAAAAATTCTCAAATTACTTTTTGGCTTTGTTGCTTTTAATGTTGAGTATTCGAATTATTAAATCGGCTTTCTTCTACTTTAATCCACAGTTATCAAACATTTTTATTCAAATAGGACTTTCTGCCTGTATTCTAATTGGACCATCTTTATTTCTGTATTTAAAAACCTATACTACAAAGAAAAAAGTGAATTGGAAAATACACATAGCACCTTTTTTGATTGGAATAATTATACTCGGAGTTTTTTACCCTTATGTAGAACATCGAACCATCTGGAGTAAATGGATAGTAAAAAGCATTTACATTCAATGGTTTACATATATTTTATTATCCTTTAGATTTATTAAACCCATTATCAGAAACCTCAAAACTCAAGAACCTATAAAGAATATTGACGTTTGGCTAATGAGTATCTATTTTGGAGTTGCATTTATTTGGTTAGCGTATAGCATCGGAGCTTACACATCTTATATTGTTGGAGCATTGTCATTTTCGTTTGTTTTCTATTTAATTGTTTTGCTTATCATTTTCAAAAGCACCAAAACAACTACATTTTTTGAGAAAAAGGAGAAATACCAAAATAAGAAAATTGAGAAAGAAATATTGGATAAAATAGAAAACGGATTTCCAAAAATTATTGAAAAAGAACTATTTCTAGACCCAAACATAACGCTCAAAGAAGTAGCAATAGAATTAGGCATACCAAAACATATTTTGTCCCAATACCTGAATGAGAAATTGGAAAAATCCTTTTCAACCTATATCAACGAATTAAGAATAGAAAAAGCCAAAGAATTTTTACAAACAAAAACGAACTTTACAATTGAAAGTGTCGGCTACGAAAGTGGATTCAATTCTAAATCAACTTTCTTTACCGCTTTTAAAAAAGTCACAGGGCAAACACCTTCCGAATATCAAAAGAGCATCGGTTTCAGTTCGACTTTATAAATCCGAACTACTGTTTTATCATTCCGTATTCTTTACTTAAATTGGTTTTGCATATTTGTTTTAAATTTTAAATATCAAATAAATGCAAAAAATCACACTATGTTTTTTAGCCATTCTGTTATTGGCAAACTGCTCTAAAAATGAAAATAAAGAGAATATTCTCATTGTAACTTCAAATCAACATACTTACGGAAATAGCAATATTAATGCTTCCAATCACTTTGCCGAAATTGTTTTGGCATATGACGTTTTTGTCAAAAATGGTTATTCAGTCGATTTTATAAGTCCAAAAGGTGGAGCAATTCCAATAGGATATATCGCAACATCAGACTCTATTCAAAAGAAATATTTATACGATAATGAGTTTATGAATATTCTAAAAAACACCAAAAAACCAAGTGAAATTGATCCGGAAAATTATAAGGCAATCTATTATAGTGGTGGAGGTGCTGCAATGTTTGGTATTGCAGAAAATTCGGAAATCAAGAAAATTGCAGAGCAGATTTACAATCAAAACGGAATTATTTCTACTGTTTGCCACGGAACTGCTGGAATTGTAAACCTCAAAGACAATCAGGGTAATTCGCTTTTCCAAAACAAAAAAATAAGTGGCTATCCAGATTTGTTTGAAAACAAAGAAGCCGAATATTATAAAACTTTTCCATTTTCAATTGAAGATAAAATCAATGAAAATAAAGGCAGCTTTTTGTACTCTCAAAAGCAAAGAGACAACTTTTATATAATAGATGGAAAATTCATTACAGGGCAAGACCCATCAGCAACAACATCTGTGGCACAGAAAGTCGTAGAAACTTTAATAAACCAATAAAAAATGTTAAAATGAAAAAATCAATTTTTACAATAATTTTCTTCTTTGTATTTGTATTTGCATATTGTCAAGAACAAAATCAATCTGAAATAGAACAGATTTCAGAAACCATAATGCTTTACATAGACGGCACAGCAAATGGTAAACCCGATAAACTAAAAAAGGCTTTTCATCCAGATTTTAATTTATACACAATAACAAGTGATAGTTTGTGGATTCGGTCAGGTAGGGAATATATTTCTAATGTAAAAAAAGGCGAAAAAAATAATCGCATAGGGCGAATCATATCCATAGACTATGAAAAAGATGCAGCCATTGCCAAAGCTGAAATAATCATTCCAAATTGGCAAATTTTTACTGATTATTTTCTTTTACTTAAATACAAAGGAGAGTGGAAAATTGTCCATAAAAGCTATACTTGGAGAGAATATCCGAAAAGCGAAAAATAACTGGTGGCAACACCGTATATAAAAAATAGCAGTTAAGAGCTAAATTTAAAGATTATTTCTTTTCTGCTATCTTTGCTTTTAATCTGAAAATCATCGCATACAAATCTGCTACTTTTCATATACTAAACGTTGTAAGGCATTTTGACCCGTCCTGAATAAAGGCTACATAATTTTAAACATTATGTACAAAAATGACAAAGTAATTAGACGGTATTCAGAACCTTTTAAACTGAAAATTTTAGACGAACTTACCACAGGTAAACTAAACAAAAACCAATTAGG
>CANLIE010000088.1 GCA_947491225.1 uncultured Cellulophaga sp. | reverse complement strand
AATACATTGCTTATTTTGACTCTTAATCTGTCCTGTAAAAACTGTTCCAAATATCATTCTTTTAATTTTTGCTAACGTGTTTGTATATGGTTTGTTGCGTGTTTCAAGCAACTAATTTAGTGAATAATTACGAACCAAGAAAGTCCGCGAGGACTTTCGTAAGTAGGCGAGAACAAAGCAATAAATTATATACGGTGTTCTAAACCGTTTTTATTTTTGCAATCTTAATCTGAAATTGTAAGTGTCTTCAATTCTTAAACAATCAATTTGATTTAAGTTTACACCTAAAAAAAATTCTAAAGAGAAAAATCCACTAATCAAAATACCAATGATTGAAAATATAATTAACCATTTTGTTTTTATTAACAAAGAGTTTTTTATTTTAAAAATGTTATATACAAGAAAAAGTAATATAAGCGTTATAATATATGACAAACCAAAGTCAATAAAAAAACACTTTAGGTCAACAATAGTACTTAATGAAGTTGTTGGGTCAGGCATATTCCATAAAACAAAATTTCCAAACCCTTTTCCATAAGGTTCGCCTAAACAGTTTATTTCTGAACTTCCTGATAATGCACTAAACCAAATTAATGTAATTATTAGGTTAAGCCATAGTAGTTTTAAATTAAATATATATATTCTCATAACCTAACTCAATTTTTTAATACCTATACCTATTACACAAGTTTCGTCTTTATCTTCGGCTTGTTTTGCAAGAAACTTGTTGTTCTCATAAAAGAGAGCTGAATCACTACCATCCATAAATACAGCGTGAATACATTCTTTTTTCAAAAAATATTCTTTAACCTTTTGAAATGACCAACCAATAACTCCGTGTTGTTGAACTATTACATAAAGTCCTTTTTTGCTGACACCAAAACAAGTTTTTCCAAGTTTATAACCTTGTTTTTTATCATTGATAGAAAAGGATGTGAATTTGCTTGAACTTCTTTGAATAAGATATTTTTTTGCTTCTTTAGAAGGTTCTCCTTTTAGTATAGCATCTTTTGGAGCACCTTTTTTATATTTGTTTTCGTGTCCGTATTCTAATCCGTTTAGTATTATTGGACCTAAACCTCCAAACCCAATAGCTACATTGCTTGGTGTGTCGCCTTGACCTGATTGAAATATTTTAGAATAATCATTACCCGAACATACCGTCGTTTCTTTTGAGGCTATGTAAAAATCTTGACTAGCTGATTTACCTGTAATTTTCTTTTTATTATAAATAACGTGACCGATTGGTATAGTTTCTTCTGCAGGAACTGGGTCATTTCCCATTTTTAAGTCCATTATTGCCGACACAGTAACATCATAAAAATTTGCATTTATAATAAACGAAAATTTTTCATCCTTATATGTTCTTGCAACTGTTGTGCTAAACAATTCTTCTTTTGTCCTCAAAATTGGCTTTAACTCAAAATCGTTTTCAATTTCTCTTACTATCATATCTTAAAATAAATTTGAAATTTCTTTTGCAAGTAATTTGTTTTCTTGTTTATTTGAATACTTTTCCGCTAACTCTCGTAAGGATGTTTCAAAGCGATACTGTCCTTCCATTATAATCTTATCCTTTCTTATTTGTTTTTGGCTCAACCCATAATTTTCAGGAAAATTAGATAACTCGTGTAAAATATCCAATTGTTCGTTGAGTGAAGTAATAGCTTCAGACGGATTTTTTTCAATAGCTACTTTTTTTTCAAATTCGAGTAATTCACCATCAATTGTTAACTCTTCGGTTTCAAAATGATTAGAAGTTTTTGGCGGTATGAAATAAAGAAAATCTTCTTTATCGACCCAATAATTAGTTATTGAGAAATTTCCCATTTCAATGCTTCCAGAACTTCTAAATTTTTTACCGTCCAAACGTTTTAGTTTAGCAACAACATTACTACCTGCTATGAAAATATTAGGACTAATAGAAGCTTTTGGTATTTCTTCTTCTTCAATTTCTTCTTCTCTTTTTGTAATAGGCATATTATCTGCAAAAGTTTCTCTCCAATAAGCAGAATATTCAGCGGTAGAATTAGAATCTTTAACACCAGCGGCACTAATATTTAGTGTTTCGCTCATAGGCTCATTTCCTGTGGAAGAGAAATGATTACCCCAATGTAAAAGGTGGCAGTCATAAAAATACAATTTACGAGTTTTCTTTCCCATAATTACAGGGTAGATATGTAATTCTAATTGTTTTGTTTGGTTAGAAGCAAAAGCCCAATCAGCAAGATTTAAATCTTTTCTGGTTTCAATCATCAATTCTAGTCCAACAAATACTGGTTTTTGAAAAGGTCTGCCATTAGTATCTGCGCCTTGATTAAATCCAAAACTAAAAGAAAGTACATTTATTTCTTTTTCATCTATAATTATTTTTGCTTTTACGCTCATTCTTTATTTTTCGTTTGAGTGAGTTTAATGGTTTAGAACGTTTTGTGTATGATTAGTGGCGTGCAAAAAGACATTAACTTTTCGGATTAACACAGAGTCGAATTTTTATATTTTGTTTTTAATTTTTCTTTTTTAAAAAGCCAAATTAAAAATTTGGCGGACATTATAAATGTACACAAACCTTTCGGTTTAGCACTTATTAGCTATGTTTTATACACCGTGTTGCCAGTAGTTTTTTATGTATCTGTTGAAATTTCATCCCATTCTTGCTCCATATAATTAACTAACCAATTTAGAGCATAATGCCTTTCATAAACAACACCAGGATTCAAATCATTTAAGTCTAATCCATTAATTCTAGCATCAACACAAGCCCAGTCAATTCGGTAGTACAAGTCATTGGCATCAAGAATCTCTGTTTTCGTTCTTGATTCAGTAATACTCTTAATAAAATCATTAGGGTCTTTATCTTGTCCAATAGGGTATTTTTCAGTGGGAATATTATTTAAGTCACACATTTGATTTGGATATCCTAAATCATCAATAATTTTTAATGCCCACATTAAAGTCCAAATTCCTTCGCATTTCCAAGTTTCTTGATTTTTTTTCTCATCAGTTGGGTTTGTTAAAAAATCCTTTTCGTCCGGTGTCACATAATCCCAGAGATTATATTTTTTTAAATATTCTATAGCTTCTTTACCTGTCATTCCATTGAAAGCGACCATATTTGTTGTTGCCAAAACAGTAACTCTTTGAGCTATTTCTTTAGGGGTTCTTAAAGTAGTTTCTTCTTCTGATTCAATATGTGGTAGGTTATAATTGATTTTTACTTTTTTCTTCTCTAAAAACTTTTCTGTTTTTTCTTTTCGAGTTAGTTCTTTTTTAGATTTAAATAGTCCAAACATTTCTTTATTATCGTTAAGTCGAGAATCCTGCTTTTTCGAATTACAAGAAAGAGCGATTAAAATCAGTATTCCGTATGATATTAGTTTTTTCAAAAGGTTCTTTTAATTACTGGCAACGGTCTAGTATAAGAATAGTTGCGGGTTTGTATGCGAGGAATTTCCGAAGGAAATTCAGACGTTACAAACACGCAACGACCTTTGATTAAGCACTAAACCGCAATTATTTTTATACGGTGTTGGCTGTAGTTTTTATTATTCGGTTCAGTTGTTCAAGTACAGTTTCTTTTTCAAATTCGGTATTTTCAATACTTCTTTTAATCTCTAACAATTGTCTTGAACTCAATCCAAATTTAGACTTTAACCAATTCAGAGATGAGTTATTTTCTTTTATGTTTTTAACTTTACTGTAAATCTCATTTAATTCTGTCTCATTGTTTTCTAACATACCAAGTTCGGCAAAAGTCAGATTTTCAATTTCAAGAGTTTTTTTGTCAATCGTAAATCCGCAGTGTCCACCAGCAACAGGTGGTTCTTTTGGGATTTCTCCATTCATTCGTATAAATACGAAATCAAAGTAATACTTTGATGTGAATTCTTTTAAGTCCGCAAAACCATATTTATAATCAGGTAGAACTTCTCCAAAAGAGTCAACATAATTGCTAGCTATTTTTTCAATTTCATTCATTTCTATGATGTAGCTCTAAATTCCAACTAACGTCAAATATTAAGTATTGATATTCAGTGTTTTACTAAATCCGACGTCTTCGGGTTTAATTTCAAATTTAGCAATATTTTTCTTAATTCTGTTGACCAATTTAAGTTTTCGTTTTTGGTCTAAATACAGGTATTCTTTGGGAGGATTATAATCTTGTGCTTTTACTAACATATTCCAAATTATAACGGCAAGTTTTCGTGCAGTTGCACTTATAGCAGTGGCACGCCCTTTTTTATAATTTATTCTTTTAAAAAAGTCATTAAGATGTCCTTCTTTTAGATTACTAATGGTATTAGCGGCGAGTCTAAAAGCTCTTTTAAGTCTGCTACTTCCTTTTGGTAGATGTCTGCTTAATATTTTTCCTCCACTAATTTTGTTGTTTGGAGCAAGTCTCAACCAAGAAGTAAATTGCTTAGCGGAATTAAATTTTTTGATGCCTTCTAGTCCTACCTCACTGATGATTGTTAATATAGTAGCATCATTTACGCCTTCTATTGCCATTAAATCAATGCCTTCGAAATATTGATAAGACAATTGATTCATATCAGTATTTTTAATGGTATTTTTATTCTTTCTCTTGTATGTTTTTTTAGAGGCAATATGTTGTTTTTTATGCTCATCATTATCAATGATTTGTTCAATATATTTTTTGATTTGTGCATCAACTTCATCTTTTTGTTTTTGAAGATGTAGATAGGTTTCCCATTCTTGTTTTAGAGCAAAAAAGTAATCTTCACGACCATTGTATTGTAAAGCTTTACCAATTTCTGTTGCCGATTTTCGGCAATTATAATGTCTATTTTCTGCTAATATTTCCCCTGATTTTTCACCTTCAATAAATGCAGTGATTATTTTTGTTCCTGTAAGCCCAACAATATCTTTCACAACAACATCTAACCTCATGTTCATTAATCGAAGATACTTTTGCATCTTTAATACTGTGCTAGAAACTTGTTTTAAGATATTCTGTCTATGTCTGGAATAAGTTCGGACAATGGCAGTTGTGCTATCGGGCAAGAAACTACTACTAAGCAAGCCCAAAGTATGTAGTTTTTGTATCCATTGGCAATCTTTGATATCTGTTTTTTTGCCTTTTATGTTTTTGGTTTGCCTTCCATTAACCAAAATAACATCAAAACCATAAACAACTAATGAAGAAAATAGGTTTTGCCAATATGTTCCTGTGCTTTCCATAGCAATTGTGGAGACCTTATGCTTTTTGAGCCACTCACATAATTCTTGATGATCTTGGCTATAAACTCCAAATTCTTTTACATCTTGTGCATTTTGACCAACAGCTACCCAATGACTTCTACTCCCAATATCAATACCCGCAGCATTTGGATTAACGACTTCTAAACTAATCTGTTTTCTTCTCATAATGAACTAGTTTTAACATTAATAAAAAAAGCTCCTAGAAATGTAACTACGTATTTTGAAATTATTCCAATCGGGATTACCATAAAAAGATATCACCATTAAACTCAAACCCAAGCAATGATACTCTATTGCTATTTATACCATTTCTTAATTAAAAACACTGTTATAATTATTTACTAAGTATTGATATGCTGTAATGCTTTTAACTTTTTGC
>CANLIE010000087.1 GCA_947491225.1 uncultured Cellulophaga sp. | reverse complement strand
TGGAAAATTCTTAATACTTTACAACCATCAGGACAACTTAATTTAGTGTTCAAATAAAAAACAGGGGATGGCTAATTAGATAATGTACGTAAACAACACGAACAAATTATAGATAGTCATAACATAGACACTATTACCACAAGCGAATGGGATACGACTTCCGTAGATAAAGCAACGGAAATTATAAAAGACTTTACAGAGTATTTGGAAGCAAACAAAGACGAAATCAAAGCATTGAGTATTTTTTACAATCAACCTTATAATCGTAGAGACATTACGTTTAAAATGATAAAAGACGTGATGGAAAAACTACAATTAGAAAAACCATTATTAGCACCTGATTATGTTTGGGATGCTTATGCAACATTAGAAGAAGTAAAAGGCAAACAACCCAAAGACGAATTAACAGCTTTGGTTTCTTTAATTAGAAGAGCTTGTGGAATAGACAGCGAATTGAAAGCCTACGACAGTACAATTGAAGCTAATTTTAATAAATGGATTTTTAAACAACATACAGGACAACACAATCGTTTTTCGCAAGAACAATTAGATTGGTTACGAATGATAAAAGACCACGTAGTAAGTAGTTATCATATAGAAATAGACGATTTAGATTACACACCTTTTGATGCCAAAGGCGGAAAAGGAAAAATGCACCAATTATTTGGTAACCAAATGAATGACATTATTAACGAACTCAATGAAGTACTAGCAGCATAATGAGAAAAGATTGGACAGAGTGTTGCTTCGAAGATTTATTAAATTACGAACAACCAACAAAATATATAGTAAAAAGCACCAATTACAACGACAGTTATAAAATGCCTGTTTTAACTGCTGGTAAATCTTTTATAAAAGGTTATACCAACGAAACTGATGGCATTTTCGATAATTTACCAACTATAATTTTTGATGATTTTACAACCGCTACGCAGTTTGTGAATTTTAAATTTAAAGTAAAATCATCTGCAATGAAAATACTTGTGCCAACAAGTAAATTGGTAAATATGCCACTTGTATATTATGCAATGCAAGTAAACCAAGTAAGAAGCGACACGCATAAACGGTATTGGATTTCTGTTTTTGCAAAAAAGAAATTTCTTTTACCACCTTTAGTTGAACAAAAAGCCATTGTCAAAAAAATAGAAGAATTATTTAGCAGTTTAGATAGTGGTATTGCTGACCTTAAAAAAGCCCAAGACCAATTGGTTATTTACAGGCAAGCAGTTTTAAAAAAGGCTTTTGAGGGAGAATGGAAATCTACAACAGTTGGAGAATTATTTGATTTTGTTGGTGGAGGAACACCAAGTAAAAGGGAAAAAGAATATTGGAATGGGAATATACCTTGGGCATCAGTAAAAGATATTAAGGGAGATTATCTGTTAAAAACACAAGACTTCATTACTGAAAAAGGCTTAAATAATAGTTCTGCCAATATTGCTTTAAAAGGTGAAATTATATTAATTACAAGAATTTCTCCAGGAAAAAGTTTAATTACAACAATAGATACTGCTGTAAATCAAGATTTAAAAGTAGTTAAGCCAAAAGTTGAAATGTACAATAAGTACGCTCATTATTTATTTAAATCTATTGAACGCGTTTGCATTAAGTTATCTAGTGGAACTACAGTAAAAGGTATAAACTTGCCAAATTTAAAATCCATTGAAATTCCAATTATTGAACCTGATGAACAACACCAAATCGTTCAAGAAATAGAAAGTCGTTTATCGGTTTGTAATAAAAAAGTAGAAAAAGATATTGCAGATAGTTTAGAAAAAGCCCAAGCCTTACGCCAAAGTATTCTTAAAAAAGCATTTGAGGGCAAATTGTTAAGTTCAGCAGAAATTAAAGAATGTAAAGAACATAAGGATTACGAACCTGCAAGTGTCTTATTGGAGAAAATAAAAGAAGAAAAATCTGGTATTACAACCACAACTAAAAAGTCAAAACCAAAGAAGAAGAAAACCGTTAAAAAGAAACCACCTGTACCAGTAAAAATATCAACAGATATACAAGCAGGAGTTATTGCTAAAGTAATTCAACTTCATACAGACAATCCAAAACATTTAGATAATTTAACACACGTAAAATGTGAAAAAATCTCACATTTGGTTGAGTATCATTTACAAATTCCTTTAGGTCGCATTCCTGTAAAAGATGCAGCTGGTCCAGATGATTACAACCATCTTAAAAAAGTAGAGCATAGAGCAAATATGGCAGGTTACTTTAAAGTGGTAAAAAAAGAAATTGGGCATACATATAGTGCAAGTAGAAATATTACAAAAGCAATAGATAGTCTAGAAAGTAAAATAACCGCAGAGCAAAAGAATCAATTGGATGATTTAATTAGTTTGTTCTTGAAATTTGATTTAGAAAGAGCAGAAATAATTGCCACCTTGTATGCAGGTTGGAACAATTTATTAATTGATGGTAAAACACACCAACAGATGATGAAATTGTGTATGAATCAAGAGAAAACTGGTCTAAAAGAAAATTAACAATAAAAAGAGAACGTTTTTACAAAGCTCTACAATGGATGCGTAAAGATGAAATTGATTTAATACCAATTGGGTTTGGGGAAAAAGTTTTAAAACCCAATAAATAAAAATACCTTGTAAGCTTATCTTACAAGTGAAATGAAAATGAGTGAAATAAAGATATTCCAAGCTAAAGATAATCAAATTGAAGTTTCAGTTCAATTTGATAACGAAACTGTATGGTTAAATAGAAATCAACTTGCTACTTTATTTGATAGAGATATTAAGACTATTGGTAAACATATAACTAATGTTTTTAAAGAAGGAGAATTAAGTAAAGAAGCAACTGTCGCAAAATATGCGACAGTTCAAAAAGAAGGAGATAGAGAAGTTACTAGAGAAGTGGAACATTATAATCTAGATGTAATAATATCTGTAGGTTATAGAGTTAAATCACAAAGAGGAACACAATTTAGAATATGGGCAAATAGTGTTTTAAAAGAATATTTAGTAAAAGGATATACTATTAACGAAAAACGTTTAGCTCAAAAAGAACAAGAAGTATTAGTACTAAAAAATGGTATTCAAATTTTAAGTAGAGCTATTGAAGAAAAGACAGCAGATAACGAATGGCTTTCCGTATTCGCTAAAGGATTAAGTTTATTAGATGACTATGACCACGAACAATTAGATGCTAAAGGTTTAACTAGAAGAGAAGCGGATTACCCAAGTTTAGAGGATTATCAAAAGCTCATCAATCAAATGCTCGCCGAATTTGATTCAGATGTGTTTGGTAAAGAAAAAGATAAAAGTTTTGAAAGTTCAGTAGCCCAAATTGCAAAAGGCTTTGGGTCAGCTGATTTTTATCCAACACTAGAGGAGAAAGCTACAATGCTTTTATATTTAGTTGTAAAAAACCACTCATTTGTAGATGGTAATAAACGTATAGCAGCAGCTTGTTTTCTTAAGTTTTTACAACAAAATAATATGCTATTTAATAGCCAACAGCAACCGATAATTAGTAATGATACGCTAGCGAGTTTAACCCTTTTTATTGCTTCTAGCAAACCAGAAGAAATGGAAACAGTAAAACGATTAGTGATTAGCGTATTAAATAGAAATAAATAAAATGACTGACAGCTCAATAATATCAAAAATATGGAATCTTGCCAACGTACTTCGTGATGATGGTGTTGGTTATGGAGATTATTTGGAACAAATAACGTATTTGCTATTCTTAAAAATGGCAGATGAACTCAATAAACCGCCTTACAATAAAGGATTAGTTTTTCCGAAACTAAAAGATGTCGAAGGCAACGAAATAGAAGATGCAGAAACTTGCAATTGGGAAACGCTATCTGGTAAAAGAGGTGCAGAATTAGAATCTTTCTACAGTCAATTATTGCGTACACTTTCTACAGAAAAAGGAACACTTGGGCAAATTTTCACAAAGAGCCAAAATAAAATACAAGACCCAGCCAAACTACTTAAAGTTATCAATCTAATTGATAAAGAAGATTGGTCAATGATGGGAGCTGATATAAAAGGTAAAATCTATGAAGGTCTTTTAGAGAAAAACGCAGAAGACACCAAAAGTGGAGCTGGACAATATTTTACACCAAGAGCATTGATAAAAACAATGGTAGCCTGTGTAGAACCAAAACCAATGAAAACCATTGTTGACCCAGCGTGTGGAACTGGCGGTTTCTTTTTAGCAGCTTACGATTGGATTGTAGAAAACAACAAATTAGATAGAGAGGAAAAGGAGTTTTTAAAGAACAAAACCTTTTACGGAAACGAAATTGTTGCCAATACACGTAGAATGTGTTTAATGAATATGTATTTGCACAACATTGGAGAAATAGACGGAGAATCGTTTATTAATCCGAATGATGCTTTAATTGCAGATGATGGAGAACGATATGATTATGTATTGGCAAATCCACCTTTTGGTAAGAAAAGCAGTATGACTTTTACCAACGAACAAGGGGAAATTGTGAAAGAAGATTTAAGCTATAATCGTCAAGACTTTTGGGAAACGACTTCCAACAAGCAATTAAACTTCTTGCAGCATATAAAAACACAATTAAAAATAACAGGAGAAGCAGCAGTTGTACTTCCTGACAATATTTTGTTTGAAGGTGGAGCTGGCGAAGAAGTTAGGAAACAGTTACTAAAAACAACGGAATTACATACGGTTTTAAGATTACCGACTGGTATATTTTATGCTCAAGGAGTTAAAGCAAACGTATTGTTTTTTAACAATAAACCTGCTAGTAAAGAAGCTTGGACAAAAGAGGTTTGGTTTTATGATTACCGAACAAATGTACATCACACGCCAAAGAAAAGTCCAATGCGTCAAGAAAATTTGAAGGAGTTTATTGAGCTGTATAATGGGAAAAATATCAATAAACGAAAAGAAACTTGGAGCGAAAAAAATGAAGAAGGAAGATGGAGAAAATACACTTATGACGAAATAATAGCGAGAGATAAAACGAGTTTGGATATTTTCTGGCTGAAAGACAAAAGTTTGACTGATTTAGATAATCTGCCAGACCCAGACATTTTAGCGAATGAAATTATTGAAAACATAGAATCTGGACTGAATAGTTTTAGAGAAATAATGGAAACGATAAACGGAGAATCGGAATAAGCCAACGCTCAAAGCCATACACATTGCCAAGTCGCTCAAAAGCCAACCGCTAAAGCCAAAACTTGGCAAAGAGTATGTCTTCTGCCAACGCTAGCAAGTTTGCGGAAAGAAAAGCCAGCAGGTAACAACGTGTATAAAACATAGCTATTATAGGCTTCCCGAGAGGTTTTTGTATATTTACAAAGTACGCCAAATTTTTAATCTGGTTATATTTATAAAAGAAAATTAAACATAAAAATTAAAAATTCGACTCTGTGTTAATCCGAAAAGTTAGTGTCTATTTATACGCTACGTTTCATACACAAGACCGTTAGCTTTAATTCTGACCCGTCCTGAAATAAGGCTACATAATTTTAAACATTATGTATAGAAATGACAAAGTAATTAGACGTTACAGTGAACCTTTTAAATTAAAAATTTTAGCCGAACTTACAATTGGGAAACACACAAAGAGTGAACTTTGTAAACTCTACTCTATTGCACCTACAACAGTTAATGTGTGGATTAAAAAGTACAATCGTAAAGACCTAATGAACACCAGAGTAAAAGTGGAAACAAAAGACGAAATATCTAGAATTAAAGCACTTCAAAAAGAGGTTGAACAACTTAAAAAACTACTACTTAAAAAGGATCTCGATGCTATGGTACAGGATTGTTATCTTGAAGTAGCAGCTGAAGATCTTGGCTATAAATCAGTTAATGAATTAAAAAAAAAGCTAATTAGTCGAGCCTTAAAAAAGGAGTAACACATTTATTATAAATCATTTACGGTTATTTTTTAATATATAACTCTTGCC
>CANLIE010000086.1 GCA_947491225.1 uncultured Cellulophaga sp. | reverse complement strand
GTAAATATATTCATAACTATAGTTCTTTCTAATTTAATACAATATATTAATTATAGGCGTAATTACGGATATTCAATTTTTAGCAATGTTATATTGGATTTTTTTCAGAGCATTAAAATTCGTTTTTAATAAATCAAAAGATACAAAAGGAGATATAGGAATTTCAGCAGTTTACTCGCTGACTTATACTCTACTCTATGTTGGTTGGATTTTCGGAATCGTTTACCTGACTGAAATAATAAGATAAAGCCAGTTGGCAACAACGTGTATAATTAATGGCTAGTTTTCGCCTACTTACGAAAATCCGCAAGGATTTTCTATTTGTTTTTTATTTGCTAAATTAGGTGCTTAAACACGCCACTAATCATACACAAAACCGTAGCCAATTAGAACATTATGAAGAAACAAATCTATTTCACCATTTTATTTATAATATTTATTGCTTGTAAAAAAGCACCGAATAAAGAGAACATTGTTCAATCGGAAGTTGAAAACTTCGATTCTAATTACCTGAAATCCAAAACTAATTACTTCATCATAAAAGATGATTCTATAAGCGGTAGTGGGAAAAATGTCCTGAAAAACATTTTTAAAGAATCTGAATTTGTAGTTTTTGGCGAAAGACACAATTCTACAAACACTTCAAAATTGATTGAAGTTCTGATTCCAGAAATGAATAAAAACAATTTTAATACTCTATGTTTAGAGGTGGGTCCTCATTCGGCTTTAAAATTGAAAGAATTAATGCAGCCACCAGAAAACACTGTTGATAATCTTAAACAATTCAATTCAAAATATTATTATGATGAAATTGATGCTTTTCCTATACCATTCTTTTCCGGAATTGAAGACGCAAAATTTCTAAAAGCAGCTTCAGAATACGGTATGGAATTATGGGGATTAGACCAAGAGTACTACTATTCAATTCTATTTTTAACAGATGTGTTATTAAAGCAAAACGAACAGAATCCAAATTTTAATGAAATCAAATCATTAAAACAACAATCAGATAGTTTAATAATTAAGTACTTTATCGAAAAAAATAGTTCCGACAAAGAAATTGATGTATTTGCTTCTTTATTAAGTGAGCCTATAATTATTAAATTTTTTGATTCTATTAAAAGTAATGAAAATTCATCCAAAATCATTTCCGATTTAAAAATCAGTTGGGATATATATAGTAGATGGCGAAAAGATTCACACGCTGACAGAATCAGTTATATGAGGAATAATTTTATGCAAAACTATGAAGAAGCTTTATCCAAAAAGAAAAGCCCTAAAGTGTTTTTAAAGTTTGGACAATTGCATGCATCTCAAATAATTTCAAAGGGAACTTACGATTTAGGTCATTTCGTGAATGAATTAGCAACGAAAAATAATGTAATTTGTACTAATATCAACACTTGGACAAGATATTATCAGGAAGATGATAAAGATATCGACTATTTGAAAGATTACCCTGTTCATTTTGGTAGATATAAATCATTAATGGAATTGGCAAAAGAAAATCATTGGACTATTATCGATTTGAAATCAATAAGAAATGACATTTCAAATCAAGTAGTAGAATTACCTACAAATGGAGATTTTCATAAGTTAAATTCTTTAATTCAAGGTTATGACTATCAACTTATTTTACCAAAAGATAAGTGGATAAAAGAAAATAAATAACTGGCCACAACAATAGCTATAATTAATACGGTTTTTACGCTTTAAGCTAAGGTCTGTGTATATTTATGAAGTCCTCCAAATCTTTTGATTTGGCTTTTAAAAATGAAAAAATAAAAACAAAATACAAAAGTTTGGCTTAGTGATTAATCGAAAATAATTGTTTGTCCTCTGCCCTTAATGCCATATATTTAACATTGTAAAACATTAACAAAAAAGTGAATACAATATTTCAATCAAAAGTGTTAAAATATTCAGCTATCACTATATTAATAACACTTTTAACAGGAATAGCTATAATCATATATTTTAGTTATAATCCTAATGATTATTATGAACTAAGAGAATATTTAAACAAAAATTCAATGATAATTAAGACAACCAAAAATATAGATATTGATAAAGTAGATGTATATTGGTTTTCTGATTTTAAATCTGGACAAGTTATTAAAAGTGGAAAAACTACCAATTTAGTTTACAAAGAATATGGTTCCAATCGCTTTGTGGTACTTTATAAAAAAGACACTGTAAAAAAATTCGTTTACGGCAAGAGTAACAACTGGCACGGTCACAAACACATTATATCTTTATCAAAAAAAGAAAATAAAAATATAAAAGTAGAAGTTCAAATTATTGGTCCAGACATAAAATAAGACTATGACCTTTGCATTACAGATTTTAATATTATCAAGTATTTTTTGCGTTTTAATAATTACGCTATTACTCATTCAAAAAAGAGGTTATTTGAAACATAAAATTTTTACATTTTTAATATTATTCTCATCTATACTCTTTCTTATTGCCTCATCTGCATTTTTCTATTATGAGTATTCAGGCTTTCAAAGCTTAAAAAATAGACACAAAAAACCTTCAAATATAAACCAAAAACTTGTTGAATATAAATTTAACAATCTAGAAATTGATGTATTGGAAGAATTTAGTAAAGCTAAAAATATATTGGTTGGCTATGAAAATTTTTTAGAAGAATCCGCTAGAAATTATAATCCAGATGATTTTTCTTATGATAATTTACTTAAAGAAGAAATGATTTCAAAATTTCAAAAGAAAGAATATAGTTTAGAATATTGGCAAGAAGTTGATACTATTTTAAATTCAATTTATAAAGGAGAAAATCCTTATGGTATCGAAAGAAGTGAACCTTATTACCCCATTGTTATCGTTCCTTCCGTCTCAGGGTTTTATAATGCTTTTCAAAGTCAAGAAGATAGAGAGTTTAGTAAAAGTGAAGATATAGAATATAAAAGTAAGATAATATATCTTCAAAGAAAAATTAAGAGTTTTGATAGATCCTCCAAATCAATTGTTGAATTGTGGAAAAAAAATAAAATGTTTATTTACACTATTATGTCAAAATCAACATATAATTCAATTTCTAAAATGTTTAATGACTTAATTAGTATATACGATAGAATTATTCAAGAGCCTAATTATATTGAATTCTATAAAAAGCATAACATTTATGCTGATACGGATACTGATTATAAATATGAATATGATAATGAGGTATTTTTAAGTTTTCCGACAAAAGAGTTTGTAGAATCATATACTAATTATTGGGGTTTTGGTTTTTGGGACAGACGAATTGAAGAAGAAAACGAGAAAGTTGTATATGAAATTCTGAAAGAAATACAAACGCATTACAAAGATTAATGATTATGAAAAAAGCAATACTTATTATAATTATATTAGGTATTATATTGGTCGGCGGTGCATTTTATTACGCTGAATCATCAATCCTTCTACATTCACAATTTAATGAAGAAATGAAATATAATGAATATAAAACAAACGAGCTTTCCCTACTAGAAAACAGAATAAAAACTATACAACAATTAGATGAATTTCAAAATCATTATGAGTATTTAGAATTAAATAAAATTGATTTTATTAAAGTAAATAATTGTATGCAAGACTATTTAACAGAAGATATAATATCTGATAGTTGTAAAGATGATATTATTGATGTTATAATTGAAGATTACGGGGAAGTTGATTTTATAAAATCTACAATTGGTCATTCCATAAATTATTATTCATTTTCTACTGGATATACATTTCCAAGAAATTTATTTGGAGAAAAAGCACCTCTTAGTTCTAAACTAATACTTCATTTTTTTAACAGATATAGAAACCCTAAAAAATTAAGAGCAGAGTTTGACGCATATAAAAATTACTTTTACGATAAAATAGTTAAAAGTGTTTACAAAAAGGTGTTTGATAAATATATTACAGAACTTCTCAAAACTTATGACGAGATAGAAAGCAAAGACGATAAAGAAGCCTATTTTAAAGAAATCTATTTTAAAGCAGAATCACAAAATTTACATTCAAAATATTGGGAAGTAACATTTTGGAAAAGAAGAGCTTTAGAAAAAAATGATACTGTTATTTACAACATTCTTACAGAAATCAAAACGCATTATAAAGAACAATAACTTTTTATAACAATGACTATAGTTAATACGGGTTTTGGTGCTTAAACCAAAGTTTGTATATATTTATAAAGTCCGCCAAATCTTTTTGATTTGGCTCTTAAAAATGAAAAGATAAAAACAAAATAAAAAACCTTGGCTAAGTGCATAATCGGAAATTCAGTAATTTTAACCCCGCACTAACCATAGCCGATACGTTACCCAACATTAGCCCGAAATTAACAAAAGATGAAAAATATAATTTTAATATTATTATTAACCTTAACTATTAGTTGTTCAGAAGATGATAAAACTGACAAACAACTTCTAGAAAACGATAAAAAAGAACTAGTCGAAAACTTAGAATCTTATAAAGTGGTTACTTATAAATTTGGTAAAATACTAATTAGAGCTTCAGCAGAAAAAAACACAATATCACCAGAATTTCAATCTTTTAAATCTGACCTTGATAGAATATTTAATAAAGTAGTAAAATATGATTTAGAAAATCCAGAAAGTTTATCAGTATTAGATTATATTTCTATTTATCGTGATTATAAAAAAATGGAAGATTTTATTATGGAAACTGACGAAGATATTTTTCCAACTTTAATAGATGCTTTTAATGTAACTTATGGAGATTCTATTAGCAGACAAAGAGAATATATAAAAGGAAAACAAAAAGTATATGTTCAAAATATTGAGCATTCTGTTTTAAGTGCTATTGTAATTTTAAGTAAAGATTTAGGGAAAGAAGTATCACTTTATGAATGCTCTAAAACATATCCAGAATTACTCCCAGATTCTGAAATAAAAACACTACTACAGTATTTCAGAGGATTTTTATTTTTTGAAAAAGGTCTTTATTATTTATCAGAAGATGAAATTTCAAGAAACATAGATTGGTTAAACAATAATAAAGGAGTGGACTTACCATATACAAGAGCTATGTTTCAATGGGGAAATCTTAATAATAAGCAAACTCATATAGGATTTCACTCTTTAAATCATTTATTCAGAGGATTTGATAGATTAATGATGGAAAGAGAGATTGATGAAAAGCGTGCCTTGGAAGATTTTGAAATGTTTTTAAAAGATACTAAAGAAATTGGATTAGATAATGAAATTGTATGGTCTATTGAAACTTATTTATATTTAAAAAATGAAGAAAGTGAAAAAGCAATTGCAGCTTTAACCAAACTAAAGACAAGTAATTTACTTTCTTCTGGAGACAAAGAAAGAATAGACGATTCCATAGAATATGTAAAGGACAGAAAGTCTGGAAAAGTACTCAATGGGTTTTACGATAAGTATTTTTTAAGTAAAATAGCTACAAAATATATGTTTTCGATTTTATCAAAAGTAGATTGGGAAAAAGTAATGAAAGAACAGAATATTCCTCATACAGAAGAAATTTTTAGAACAATTGATAATCTAAAAGATTTTTTAGAAAACTTGGAGAAATACTCTAGCACAGAAAACTTAAAGAAAACAGGAGACGAGATTAAAAATAAAGGAAAAAGCCTCTGGAATAAGGCAAAAGAGTTAACCGAATGATAATAAAGTTAGGTAACACCGTGTATAGCTCATTGCGGCTGAATTCCTTAATCAGAATTCATTGCAATTTGCTATCTTTCGGTTACGGTGGAAAATCATAGCTGATTTTCCGCAACGAGCCATACACAAGACCGTTAGCTTTAATGCTGACCCGTCCTGAATAAATGCTACATAATTTTAAACATTATGTATAAAAACGCTAAGTACATGGCAAAAATTGAAATATGTTAGTATTATTTTGATTTTGAGCATTTAACAATATATTAGCAATAAATGAGAGTCCATATT
>CANLIE010000085.1 GCA_947491225.1 uncultured Cellulophaga sp. | reverse complement strand
ACACTACATATTAGTGCTGCTGGTGTTAAAGATTCTAATTCTACCGCTGAATATTCTGCTTATTGGAGGGCTACTTACCCTCAAGAAGAGGTTGAGCCAACAGTAATAGAGCAACAAGAAGAACCTGAATTGTTAAATTATCATATTGAAGATTTGAATAATAATATAATTCAGGAAGATAAAATTAAAGAAAACCAAGAAATTTACCTTGTAATTAACTCTAAAAATGCTCAAGGGCAAATTGCTGATATTGATTTAGAAAATAAAGCTATCGATTTTGAGTACAATAATAAATGGATGAAAGACGATATTATTAGTGATGTTATTTTAAATGAAACTTTTACTAAAGTAAAACTAAAAGCTATAAAACAAAAAGAAAACTAATTATGGGAACAATAACGTTAAGAGATTATCCTAATCAAGTACTTAATTTTGAATTACCAGAAGTTGAAAGCGACCCTATAAATATTAAAATTCATATGGTTAGAGTTTATAATGATGGAAAAACTGTTATAAGTATATTATGTTTAAGGATTGAAGGAAAAAATTACTATTATACTACAATTACAAATGAAACTACATCACCTGCTAGAGAAGGACAATATTTAGGGTATTTAATTAGAAGAAATGATAATGGAGATTCTAAAAATATTGCAGATAGTAAAAAAACTAAACAGAGGATCGAAAATATATCTAAGAAATTAAATGTCTTTGATGAAAGGTTACCAAAAGCATTTCAAAAGGGAGGTCTTAATACACAAGGTCATAATGGTTTAAGAATTTTCCAACATAATATGCCTTATAAAGAATTTGAATATTGGACTAGATTGAATGGAGGTAATAGATTTTTTCACATCGCAAATTACGCTGATGATGTTATTGGATGTGAAGGAATGGGGTTTTATGCCGAAATGGATAAAGGAGAACCTGCATACCCTGAATATGCAGTATGGGAATCTGCAAATGCAACAGCCGATTTTTTAAATAATATAATTAAAGTCTATGAAAAAAATATTACAAGTAAGGAGCAATCTACCATTGAAATAGATATTGAAGTAGAAGACAATATCCAAAAAAACATAAAAAAGGGAGACTTAATAAAACCTGAAGTTTTGTATAATAAATTATGCTTGTCCGCTAGTTTCCCTAGTAAATATTTCGTATTTTAAGGTATGAAATTATTAGAATTCACAAAGTATTTTCCTGATGAGCAAAGTTGTAAATCAGCTTTTAAATCCTACAGGATAAAACAAGGTATTACTTGTAAAAAGTGTGGTTGCACCTCTCATTATTGGAAACAATATCGCGAGCAATGGGAATGTAAAAAATGTAAACATCGTACTACTTTGAAAAGTGGAACAGTGATGCACGGTAGTAAATTGCCTTTTCTGTATTGGTTCATTGCTATGCACCTTCTTACCAGTACCAAGAAGTCGTTTTCAGCAAAGGAAGTCCAGCGTCAGTTAGGTCATAAACGCTATGAGCCTATCTGGGCGATGATGCACAAGTTAAGAAGTGTTATGGGACTCAGGGATGATGAGTATATTTTAAAGGAAGAAATAGAACTGGATGAAGGTTTTTTTGAGACTGTCTCTATAACAATGGATAAATCTGAACCATTAAAGCGTGGACGGGGTAGCCAACGTCAAACCACAGTCCTAGTAAGTGTTGAATCTAAAGATGCTGGAGATGACTATGACCCTAAAAAGCATGGTAAGCAGAAAAAGGTAGGATATTTAAAAATGAAAGTTGTGGAATCTTTGAAAAAGAAATGCATAACCGATAAGGTCACAAAATCTGTAGAGAAGAACACAAAAATAGTGGCAGACAAGTCTAACAGCTATGTGGATTTAGAAAAGGACTTTGAAATCGAGTCCAAGGTCATCCCCAAAAAGGATCTTGTAAAGGTCTTACCATGGGTACATACTGCTATAAGCAATGCCAAAAGATTGTTCTTGGATGTGCACCACAGAATAGATGATGACTTTTTACAGAATTATCTCAATGAATTCTGTTATAAATTCAACAGACGTTACTTTGATGACCTATTCGATAGAATGATGATAGCAGCAGTGTCATATAGATGGAATTATCTTGGGGAAACTTACGGATAAGCATTTAATAAATTATACCCACCTAGAGAGAAAGTAAAAACTATTAATATAAAGCCTCACGGTATAAAAATAAAAAAACCATAATAATGAAAATACTTGTAACTTTTTTTATATCTATAACTTGTATTGTAAATACATACAGCCAAAGAATATGCGAATATGGTGAGTATGATTTTATACTTAATAAAATTAAAGGCATAGATAAATCTTCTTTTTCAATAGTTAAATTTACAGAGAATGAAAAACCATTTTTTATATACAAATATAATTCTTTATCCCTTTTAACCAACATTGAATTTTATAGAGCAAGAATAAAGAGAAGTCCGTGTGATGATGCAAAAACAATATCCTATACTCATTTAGATAAAAAAGGACATAAAATTATTAGAATAAATAGCGATGATGTAATTCGTGATGCAGTCATAATCTATGATACAAATGGGAACATAAAACAAATTAAAGATGACAATTTTTTAACTATTGATTATGAATATAACTCTAAAAACCAAATAAAGAGGATAACCAAAAGTAGAAAAGTATACACCTATTTTTGGAATAAAAATTCTCAAATAGAAAAAATCAATATTCTTTTTTTGAATGATAAAACGCAACAGGAAATTACTTTCTCTTACAATAATAAAAAACTAAAAAAAGTATCACACATTAAAACAAGACAAGGATTTGAACTAATTAACAGTTTATTTACTTATAAGTATAAAAATAATCGTATTTGTAGAATCACAAAACTAGATAAAGAAAAGGTAAAAACCGCATCAAAAAACACACTCTATTATAATTTTGACTACTCAGATAAAGATAAGTTAATTATTACAATGAAAAATTCAGATAAAGAATATCTAAATCACTATGAATGTTATTATTAATAAAAAAACGTTTTGTAACAATTTGTATAATGCATATGCACTCTGCGAGATACAAACGCACCATACAAGAGCCGTTAGCTTTAATTAGCCTATCACCTCGCAACACCTAAAACTATGGACATATTTCAAGGAAATAAAATATTTGAAGAACGAATTTTTAAATTATTAAATTGGGGAGTTTATCTCAGAGATACTTCAAAAGGACGTTTAACACCATTTATCTTTCTATTTAAAGAAAGTGAACAAGTGAAAATCATAACTTTTCAAGAAGATGAGGATAATTATGAAAGAGCTAAAGAATTATTAAAGAAAAGAGAAGAGATATTTGACCAATTTTTTATTGGTTATGAAGCAGAAATGATACTTGACGAGACGAATCAGCCTACTAAGACTATAATAATTAAAGGATTTGATAAACGTCAAGATACTGGAATTTTAATGGCTCAAAAATTTGAATTAAAAGAAGATAAATTTAAAAAAATAGGAAACCCAGCAATATTAGACCAACTCCCATTAGAATTAAAAAAAATTAATGATAATAATCAAGATTTATCAATAAAAAGCACATCAACTTACGAAAAGAAAGAAGAAAACAAAACTGGAAAAAAAATAGTTAAAGCTGAACTAACAGGAAATAATGAGAATGAACTAGCATTAGCTATTAGAGATGTTTTAGTAAACAATATACAAAATTTCAATGAGTATAATTTGTCTGGAAATTTTGAAATTAATATAAAGTCTGAGAATAATATAAACATAGACTTCCTAAAATATTTAATAAATGATGTGTTCTATACAGTTATAGGTAATTCATTTGTCGTTCAGAATTTTACGGAAAAAGGAATAGCTATTAGTTTGACTACAAGATTAAATAACGAACAGATATATTCAGATTCTACAAAGTATGCAGTTGATAAAATAGTTGACCTTTTAGCAATAATGAATAGAGATGAAAAGCGTGATTATTCTAAATCTAATATTTGTTGTCCTGAATGTAAATGGATTCCAGATGGTAAAAAAAATTGGGGATGTACTTGTGGTTTTGTTTGGGATACTTTTCAAACAAAAGGAAAATGTCCACAATGTGAAACACAATGGAAAGATACTTGGTGTCCTAAATGCAAAAAAACATCAAAACATCAAGATTGGTATCAACCAAATGAAAAAGTAAAGAAAAGTAGTTGGAAATTCTGGAAAAATTAACTACAGCTAACAAAGATGTATAAAAATAATTGCTCGATTTTGGGCTTAACCAAAGGTAGTTGCAAGTTTACTACGTCTGATTTTCCTGCGGAAAATCCTCGCACGTAAACCCGCTACTGCTCATACACGAGCCCGTTACCAACTATTTTGAGAATATTAATAATTTTAACCAACACGATAATATGAAATATCTTTTTCTTGCCATATTTTGTTGTCTCTTCAACGAAGTCAAAGCTCAAAACAAGGATATAGATATAAGAGAACTTTTTAGTTCGATAGTTTTTATAAGTGATTCTATTCCAGCAACACAAATCATTAATGGAAAAGAATATGAAATCATATTAAAAGACCCTTTAACAAACAAATCTAAAAATCTAAAAGGGTTCAAGCTTGGGTCTGGTTTCTTTATTTCTAAAGATTTAGATATTTATTTGGTAACCGCTGCTCATGTGGCCAAAAATTTATCTGTAAATGCAAAACTCAACTACCAAAGTAGGAATGGAAAGAAAAGAGAGGTGACTATAAAAAACCTTACTACGTCCAGCAGCAATGAAGTAAATTGGATTTTACATCCAACTGCTGATGTTGCAGTTCTTCATATTCCTCTTGAAATAATTGAAACAGATTACTTTAAAGCCTTAGATGTCGGCTCTATTGGACATACGGCGTTAATGGAAAAATTGGAAGGACCTGACCGTTTAAAGGAAGTTACTGTTTTTGGGTTTCCTTTAGGTTTAGGAGTTTCTCAAAATGCAATTTCTCCAATTACAAAAAACCTTAGACCGTCTAGCGATATTATATATCTTCCAAGGTTTGACAATCAGATTATTAATCCTTTTTTCCTTCTTGATGACCCGAGTATTTCAGGTTTTAGCGGTGGCCCTGTAATGCATGTTTTCGAATATAATAGAAATGGCTATAGACCAGATAGCGGAGTAGAACCTACGATAACTGGCTTAGTTCATGGGACAATTAATGATAAAACCGGCGGTTTAGCAGCAATTGTTCCAAGTATAAAAATTATGGAAACAATTAATCTTGCGCCGTCATACAATGGCAAATATGTATTCCGCTATTCTAATGGTGAGATTTGGAGTGAAGTAATCTATAAAGATGGTATTCCTTGGGAGGTTATTTCAAATTTTGCGCCTGACGGGAAACCACAAGATAAAGGAACACTAAAAAATGGAACTGGGAGGTTAAACATTTATAATGAGGAGGGAAAACAAATGTGGGTGTTCTTTTTTAAAAATGGCAAAGCCGAAGGTAACGCAAGTGTTATGACGAAGGCGGAAAAGAAAAAATACGCCCCAAAGAAAAACTGAAATAACCCACTCGTATAAAAAAAACAGTTGGTAACAATGGCTATAGCAAATAGGACATAAAGTTCTATATTTAAAGGCTTGGGCATATTTACTAAGTCCGCCAAATCTTTTGGATTTGGCAATTAAAAAAGAAAAAATAATTACAAAACAAAAAGCTCTGGCTCGCAGACCAGACGGAAACGAAAAGTTTCCTTGCCTGCCCTACTTGCCATAGCCGAAACGTTGTGCGCAATGATGACCCGTCCTGAAATAAGGCTACATAATTTAAAACATTATGTACAAAAATGACAAAGTAATCAGGCGGTATTCAGAACCTTTTAAACTGAAAATTTTAGACGAACTTACCACAGGTAAACTAAACAAAAACCAATTGGGTAAACTTTATGGAATCAACCCAACCACCATCAATGAGTGGATTAAAAAGTACAACCGTAAAGACCTAATGAACACCAGAATTAAAGTGGAAACTAAAGACGAAATTAC
>CANLIE010000084.1 GCA_947491225.1 uncultured Cellulophaga sp. | reverse complement strand
TGCTTCTCTTCTGAGTGAACAGCCAATTACTCAGGTGGGATTCTCACCCACTGGATTACCACAGCATCGTGGCACACCAACGGTTAGTATATGAAAAGTAGGTGATTTTGAAGCACAGAACTTTCGGTAAAGCACAAACTTTGATACGAGCCAAATTTCTTGAATTTATTACTGTTCCGCCTATTTTTTATATACATTGTTGTGTTTTCGTACTTTTTTTGTTCTGTTTATAGCGTTGGCAAAGACATACTCTTTTGCAATTTTTGGCTTGTGTGTTGGCTGAAGCGAATTGCAAATGTGTATGGCTTTTAGCGTTGGATTATCTCGGTCCCATAAATCTGTCGCCATTAAAATGAATCATATGACTTGGCATTTCACAAATCCAAATTTCTGTTTCCCAAGCTATTTTATTCGACCACTTTTTAAATTCCTTAAAGTCAGGAAAAGCAGTTACATAAATTTTACCAGCTGAACATTTTTCTAACATTTTCTCTAATTCTACAACTCTCTTTGGTGAAACAGGACCGTGAGAAGTAACTGCTTCAATTAGATAAAGCCAATTCTTTTTTCGGTCAAATAAAACAACATCTGGAAGTTTGCTATGTTGGTCAATTGGTATTCCAATTTCTTGTAAAGTTTGATTGTCAGAATACAAATCTTTTTGCTCTGTATCCCCCAAATATAGGAGTTCACTATCTTTTGCGAACTCAGGTCGAAATTGTTCAACAACTGCGGCTTGCACTTCATTGTGTTTTCCTGATGAAAGGTGTAATGTTTCTCCGTTAGGCAGAGTTACTGGAACTCTATCAACTGCACGCTTTTTAGCATATTTTTTCGCCAAATTTTCAATTGAATCTCTAAATTCCTTTGCATTCTTATTCCATTCTTTTGTTCCAAAAGATTTTATTACTTCGAGAGCCTCTTTTGAAATAGCATAATGAGCTCTTGGACTATTTACAGATAAGTCTGGAATGTCAGGATTGTAGTCGGCTATTCTACCTTGAACAAATTGATGAAGTACAAATCGTCTAACTGTTTCTCGTGTGTTTGGAGCATATTCTTTTCGATAAACATCTGAGATAAATTTCATTATTCCCTTACTGACACCAAGACTTATTTTCTTAGCATCTTTCCAATTGTCAGTTTCAGAAATATCGCAAAGTGCCAATAATGTCAATGAGGAAATTTCATTCTGTTGCGATTTTGGTAGTCCTAAATCTTTTAGAATAATCTGTGCTTCTTCAATTTTATTCATTTACAATTTCAATATTTTGTTCAAGCCACATACTAACTGTTTTGTTAATTGTTTCTTGAGAGTAATCATTATTAGAAATTAAATTTTCTCCAAGTTCTTTTATTAGTTCGATAGGAGGAAAAGACATTAATCTAATTTCTGTGGCACTTACATTCACGTTTCCATTAAATGTTCTAAAGTAAGTATCAAATATTTCGGAGTTTAGTAAAGCGGAAATTCCAACGGCTTCATTTTTTTGTAGTTCTCCATCAAGTCGGTAGATGTAATTCAGTTTGTTTTCAACACCAATTAATTTTGTTTTGTTTGTCTCTCTAAAATAAGGAGCAGCGATTAATCTGCTTTTGTCATCTTTAGAGCTGAATCTTCTTAAAAAAACATAATTTTTATTAGGTAATAGAATCTTTTTTGACGATTCGGTCATATTGATATATTGGCTTTTTTTGGAAACAAAAACTGGCCAATTAATTTCCATTTTAGTTACATTATGTAACCAATATAATGGAGTTAAAAAAATAGTTGTGTTTTGATAAGTGTCAAATAATAGCTCTCTGGAACGAAAAGAAACAACTGGTCCTGTTGAGATTTGAATGTTGAAATCAATTAGATTGTTTTTCCACGATTTAAAAAGTTGCATTACTTTTTCTTCAAATCCAGTTGTTGGCAAGTGAAGAATTTTTGCTTTTGATTTTAAATCAATAATTTCTGAGCAATTATATTGCTTTTCAATAGGACTATTCAAATCTTTTAAACCTTCAGAAGTTGAAATTATAACTTTATCAGAATATTTTTTACATCCTTTTAAAATCAAAGTTTCTTGAAGTACATTATCTCTATCAAATGTTTTACTTCTTGATTTAAAAAGGTGAACAAAATTTAGATTGATATGGCTGAAAAAATAATCTCTAAAAGAATTAAAATATTGACCGGAAGCGAAGCTTCTCGGTACAATAAAAATTAATTCTCCATTGGCTTTTAGTAGATTAACAGAAACAGCCATAAAGAACGAATAAATATTTGGCTGACCTTTTACTAAATTTTGAAGGAGTTTAACTCTTTTGTCGTCTTTTGAAAGTTTGAAATACGGAGGATTTGAAATGATATAGTCAAATGTTTCCTTATGCTTTTCTAAAGCAACAGCCATATCTTCTATAAAGTCACTTGCTATTAAAGTATACTTGAAGTTTATCCCTTTATCTGTTAGCCATTCTTTTAAATTCTGTAAAGATTGTTCTGTGTAGGCAAAAAGTTTATAATCAGTTTCGTATGATGTTAATTCTATCGATTCGAGATTGAATTCGATTAACTTTTCGATTAGCGAACAGGTTAAAATTGCAGTTCCGCATCCTGGGTCTAAAATGGTTATGTTTTTAGATTTCGGCTCTGATGCAATATTTCCCATAAACGAGGAGATTTCGCGTGGTGTAAAAAATTGACCTTCTCCCTTTTTATGTTCCTTTGAAACTGTAGCAGTATATTGTAGCCCTAACAAGTCTGCAAATTGACTTGGCAAGGTAGTTTTTTTAATATTTTCTTCTACAATTTTCATAAGTTCAAAGGTACGAAATTCAAGTCAGAGCGTTGGCAAAAAACAGCTCTTTTGGTTTTTTCAGCGTTGGCTTTTGTGTCGGCAAAAACCAAATGTGCTGTTTGTGCGGTTGGTTTTTTCTGTATGAAACAGTAGAGTAGAGCCTGATAGCTCGTCCCTGTTTTTTTTATAGTTTCCTACAAATATAACAAGAATAAGCTATCAGTGCCCCCTTCATCAAACCGTACGTGAACTTTTCGCTCATACGGCTTACCGATAGAATTCTTCATTGCGCTTTCTAAAGGGTTTTCAAGCGAGCATACTTCTCTATGTCCAATAGTGAAGTTGCTACATTTGTTTGGACAGTAGGTTAAGTTTAAAAATTATAACTTAACAATCAATGAAAACAGAAAGAAGACATTACGAGAAGTCATTTAAAATAATGACAATTGAATTAGTTAATTCAGGGAAGAGTACATTAGAAGTTCGTACTTATTTAGGTATTCGTCAAGAATTATTATCAAGATGGTGTAGAGAATTTAAATCAAATTCTACAGGTAGTTTTTCAGGAAATGGCAATCCTAATCTAACACCAGAACAAAAAGAGATTATAAGATTAAAGAAAGCATTGAGAGATGCGGAATTAGAGCGGGACATCTTAAAAAAGGCAGTGAGCATCTTCTCCAAGAACGGTTAAATATTTTTATTTTTATAGACACCTATAAATTAAAATATCCAATTGAGAAGATGTGCAAAGTATTAAAAGTAAGTAAAAGTGGCTACTACCACTGGTGTAATCGATCAATTTCAAAAAGAGAAAAAGAAAATACTGAGTTGTTAAAAGAAATAATTGACATTTATAATCAAAGTAATAGCACCTATGGTAGTCCTCGAATACAAGAGGAATTACATCGGCGAGGCTATAAAGTATCTCGTCCTAAAGTAGCAAGATTGATGAGGAATGAAAACATTCAAAGTAAAATCCGAAAAAAGTGGGTAGTAACTACAGATTCTAAACATAAGTATCCAGTAGCACCGAATTTACTAAATAGAGTTTTTACTGTTGATTCACCAGGCCAAGTATGGGTCTCAGATCTTACTTATATAAAGACAAAACAAGGGTGGGTATATCTAACAGTAGTCATTGATCTATTTGATCGTAAAGTAATTGGTTGGGCATTGAGTAATAATATGCTAGCCGTTGAAACTACAATTCCTGCATTAAAAATGGCTATTTATAATAGAAACAGGAGTGAAAATTTGATATTTCATTCAGACAGAGGAGTCCAATATGCTTGTAATGATTTTACAGAACTTATAAATAGGAAAAACATAGTACAGAGTATGAGCAGAAAAGGTAATTGTTGGGATAATGCAGTAGCAGAATCGTTGTTTAAAACCATCAAATACGAATGTACTAATAGGTATAAATTTAAAAACTATCTTCAGGCATACTATAAGATAGAAAACTATATCCAGTGGTACAATACAAAAAAATTACATTCTTCTTTAGGATATAAAACTCCTCTAGAAGTAGAAATACAATATTGGAAAAATAATAAAAAAGTGGCTTGAGAAAATAGTCCAAAATTTATTAGGTACTTCAGGCGGAGCCATCTACACGATTGCAGGCAGTTATTTCTTGAATTTAGGAGGTTCTATATAGATATTTTCTTTATATTTCTCTAAATGGCAATTAGGAAAAATTTCGAAGAAAGCTATTTTTTTATCCATTACTGAAAATGCAAACCCCTTTTGTGAATAGACGTAATGTTTAGCCCTTTTACCTGCTCTTGATTTTAGAATTTCCTCTGGTTGTCCATATATTTTAATAATTTCTTCTGTAGATAAACTGCCTAAGTCGTTTTCGTTGTTGATATATATCATAACACAATTTTCCCTTATGTTAAAAAAATAGTATTTTGATTTATCATTATTTAAATTTACTCGTGAAAGGTTTGGTAAGCCTTCGTATTTAACGTTTTCAACTTTTGTTATTTCTTCTTGTGAAAAACTACTTAGATTTACTTTTCGTAAATCAAGCCATTCGGATATGATATTATTGTTGAATTTTTGATTCATGATTTTTTCTTTTTCAAGGAATTTTACAAGTCTATCTGTATTTTTAAATTCTCCAGCTACTCCAATAATTGTAAATCCTTTGTCTTTATATTCATTGTAGAGAGGAATCATTGTTCTGCTTTTAGCTATACAAGGACCACACCAAGTTGCCCATAAATCTAATAGAGCAACCTTTCCATTTATTTTATCAGATAATTTTATATTATTTCCATTTAAATCAGGTGCTGAAAAATCTGTATATTTTTTACCAATTTTTACATTTTCTATAGTATTTATTAAATTATAAGCTAATTCATTATATGGATGATTTGGATTAGCCTTTGAAAGTATTTTAAAAGTGTTTTTCGCATAATTAATATCAATAGTTTCTTTATTAAAAATTAAGTTGTCTAGTAAAAAAGAATACGACACAATAGTTGGATTATTATCTATGTAATCTTGCTGAAACAATTTTTGCTCCTCATAGATAGGTTTTATTTTATCATCTAACTCTTTGGCTTTTGGACTTAAGTTTTCGCCTGACTTTTTTAAATCATCAAGTTTTTTGTAAATAACTATTTTTTCATCTTGATTTTTCGCTTCTCTTAATTCTGTGTAAAGTAATTTTGCTTTAACACTGTTATATTCGTCACTTTTAAAAAGTGCACTAATGCTATCTTGAAGCGGTTTTATTCTATTGTTAAATTTATTCTCAAAATTTTGTTTGAATTTTGTGTATTCAGCGTTTAGGTTTCCTCCTTTAGTCACGTTTTTGTCAAATTCTTCTTCCGAATGAATGGTTAAATCAATTTTTTCGTTTTCTAAAAACAGAGGCATAAAACGTCCTCCTCCATTTTCTTTAGCCTCTCCAAGAAAAAGATTAACTGCTTCAGGATTTTCTAATTTAGATTCAAAATAAAATTCCCCATTTTCAACCGGAATTTCAATTAATGAGTCAAACCTCATATCTTGATTTGGTTTTAATAAAAGAATAGATTTCGTTTCAGTTCCGATTACTTTTCCATTGATTTGCAAAACTTGTTCTTTTTCGGACGAACAGTTCAACGAAAATAGTATTGTAAATAGTAAGGTAAATTTCGTAATATATTTCACTTTCGGTTTTAAATGTCTTGTCCTGAAATATGGCTACAGTTAAAATTGAATTTAAGCTGATAATTGATATACCATATTAGGTGTTTTA
>CANLIE010000083.1 GCA_947491225.1 uncultured Cellulophaga sp. | reverse complement strand
AGTATAAGAATAGTTGCGGGTTTTCGTGCGAGGATTTTCCGAAGGAAAATCAGAAGCAAGCAAACGAGCAACTAACTTTGTTTAAGCCCAAAATAGCAATTATTTTTATACGTTGTTGCCATTTCGTTGTTTTTAGTTTAGAAAAAATATTTACCTTACTTTATTAGGTTATTGTTCATACGTTAAAATCATTGCTGTTGAAATCATTTTATACTTTTTCCATTTCGATTGAGAGCCGTATTTATAGTAATGCACAGAATTAAATGATGGAATCAACATTGGTAGACTTAATTCATTTCCATTTTTTGAACCCTCAACCCATTCGGCTGTTATAATGATATCTTGTTGTATATTAATATCATAATCTGTTAAATCAATTGTTATCCATCCAGTCGATTTATTTTTAACTTCAACATAAATATTTTCTTTGTTAATATTTTTAGAAGGAAATTTATCCTCTATGGTGTATAAATTAATTCTAAATTTTACTTTATCAAAATTATTTTTTTTAATAAAAAACTTAAACTCTTTAAGTAAACTAGACTTTTTCGAGCCAATTGAGAATTTCCTTCCAATTTCTGCTCCTAAATTTTGATTTTTCGCCTTTGGAATAGCAAAAAACACTTCATTCTTTGATTTTGATTTTTTCTTTCCTTTAACATAGGTTTTGGTATCATTAGATGTCAAGATAATCTCTTCAAGTTCTTCAGTATAATTATTTAAAACTACATTTATTTTTGAATTTGATAATATATTTTTAATTAATATTTCTTTAGATTCATAACCTAAAGAGGAAATTTTCAAAGTATCATTAAGCATTGAATTGTCAATATCAATGTAAAAATTCCCTTTATTGTCTGTCACTGTTCCTACATATTTGTTATAGACACCAACATTTACATATTGTAAAGGTGTTTTTAAACTGTCTGTAACATTTCCAGTAATTACAATGTTTTGAGAAAAAACAAAATTAAAACTGTATAGAAGTATAAATATTAATTGGAATTTAAGCATTGTTTTTTTCATAATTTAAAGTAATATATTTTTCGTTTTAAGTTCAGTATATAAGTTAGGTTGTATTTCAGAAAACCTATTCTGTTTTATTTGTAAATGTAATTTTTCGGTTATCGGATATGATTTGTAATCATATAAATCGAAAATGAAAAAGGATTTTTCTTTTTTGAAAAATGTATATCTTTCAGTATTAAACTTTATGTCTTTTTTGTCTATAGAAACATTTTTAAAAGGAGTAGTAAAACCTCTTTTAAACCAAAGGTGTATATCTAACCAAGAACTCCATTGCATTGGGTCTCTTTTTAATAAATCAAAAAATATTTGATAAACTAATTTGATTGATTTTATTGAAAACTCTTGTTTATTTTTAAAATCACTGATTTGTATTTCTTTATAGAAAGTTAAATGATTGTCTTCATTTACATCTTTGTATGAAATTGTAGGTATTAACATTGCTCCAAGTAGAGATGCTAATTTTCCAATACCATTTTTAACATAAACTTTTTTATCAAATAAACTTATAGGAATGTATCCTTTCGAAAATGATTTATTGTCATCATTTATTCCCATATTACCGTCTAAATATACAGACATTACATATCCTTCTGAAATTAACTTTTTAAGTTTAAAAATAGAAGTTCTATCCATAACATTTAAAATGATGAAATCAGAATTTTCTGTTCCTTTAAGCAACGGTTTTACTTCGTTTAGTAATTGATTTCCTTGACGCTGAATAACTCCTTCGTCCATAATAATTACAATCTTATAACCTAACTCATATAATGTTGAATTAAATAATCGATAAGAACCATAATGAAATGAAGTGAAAATTATTGGTTTATTAGGTATAGATTTTAAATCTATAGAACTGTGATTTACTATTGTAGTATTTCTTAAGTATGTAGTATCAAATTGCTCAATACTTGATATCCATTTATTATATAAACATTTTTTGAATAAATCAAAATAGTCAGAATTTTTAATTTTTGGAAAAAACCTTTTTATGTTAGCACTAAAAAGAGCAAAATCATAACTTCTTAAATCAATATCTTCTTGTGTAGGGTTTTCTAAGCCTTCTTTATATCGTTTTCTTTCGTTTATTAAGTTCATATTTTTGTTTATATTTTTTGATTAATTTGATAATTAATAAACCTATAATTGCTATTAAAATAATGTAATTAAGGTTACTAAATTCATTGTTTATTAATTTCAAGGAGTATTTATAAATAAAGTTTAGAATATTATATATAACCCATAAAATAAAAATCAACTTTGAGAATAGATAAAAAATCATACCAAATTTTTCTTTTGGCAATTTAAGAGAGAATAAGCCTTTTAATAATTCATTTGATTTGTTCATTAGATTTCTTTGTTTTAGTAAATCGGAAACGACCCAATAGCCGTCGAATTTCAGAAAAGGATTAAAGTTAAGTAATAATATGATGAAATTTATATATAACAAATTAGTTATCAAATAATTATAATGAACAAAAATGTTCATTGTAAAAAGTAAAGACCCAATTAATAATTGAGAAAATATACCTGAAAGATTAATTATTATTCGTTTATCTGTTGACAACCTCCAAATTTCTCCTAAATCAATGTAGAAAACAGGAAATATGCTATAAAACCCAAACCCTATTTCATTTGTTATTACATCATATTTTTTTGAAGCAATTGAATGACCCAATTCGTGAAAAATTAATACAAACATTAAAAAGACATATAAAAATATAGTTTCTGTAAATGATTTATAAGCTACTCTTTCTACATTGAAAAATGCGTAAATGTTAACTAATAGCATTAAAATTAAATAGATGTAAAAGGTTCTTTCTTTAAAAATATTTTGAAATAATAAAGGAACATTAATTTTGGCAGGGTTAATGATTTTAAAAAGTTTAATTAGAGATGTTTTTTTTGTTACAAATAATGTATCCTCAATATTTTTGATAATTTTTTGAATATCTGCATCATTTATAGATAAGTTATACTTTTCATTAATAATTTGGGGGATACTATCTTTATTAATATTCTTTTTTAGTAGTAGAACAACTTCTCTCACAATATATCCTACATACAAAGAATTATCATTAAATCTAAGCAAATATTTGTTTGAAAAGTCGGTTTTATATATGTTAATTTTGCTATACATTTTAATTATTTAAAAGCAAGGGTAAATTAATTTACCCTTGCTTAATGTTATGATTGTCTATTAGAATTTACTAACATTGACAAATTGTACATTTTAATGAGTCTGTTCCAGGGTCGACTGCTGCTGCTGAAAATTCATTTCTTTCTTGCAGTTCTTCGATTGATAGACCTTCTAATAATTCTGATTTTTTCATTATTATAGATTTAAAGTTAAACAATTATATCCTTTCTTTTTCGGCTAATATCTATTCCTTATGTTTTGCTTTTTAAGGGTGCAAAATATCTGAATTTCCCGTTTTTTCATTGTTAGGACTTGTAATGAATGGCAACGGTTTTGTGTATGAGTAGTAGCGGATTTTTATGCCCTAATCTTTCAGTTTTGCACTAACCTTTGTTTTATGTTTATACTTTCGTTTTATAACTTAAACCGCTATTACTTATACACCTTGTTCTAAGCAGTTATTTCTAATTTCCCCTTTTATGAGCATATTTTTCAATGGTTTCAGGAGTTGTGGTTGAAAATTGATGTCCTTGAGATTCCCAATAAGGAATTTGAGATGTTAAGTATGTATGAATCCGAATTTCACCTTTTCCACCTATTCTTACTTCATTAATAGTTCCATTATACCACAATTCGATAAATGTACTATTAGAGCCACCCGTCCATTCAACTTCTTTTTCTGACCGAATTTGGTAATCTGATGATAGTACCCCTTCACTTTTTAGTAACTGTTTAAATTCTTTTGTATTTATTTTTTTTTCATTTCTTTTTTCTTTTAAATAAAGCCACTTAGTAGTAACTCTACTAATTATTGTCTCGGATTTACTTATTGTGTCTATATATACATTACTCTCAACTTTATACTTTTCTACTATTTCATCCCAAGCTTCATACATTGTTTGACGATTATCTCGTTTTTCCCTAAGCTTAATAGGTAAATTAGAGTATGCTTGATTCCAACCCTTATTGAGGAAATTATTTGGTGTTTGTATTTTAATGGAATCTAGATTCTTTAAATTATTTTCAGACATTAAAAGAGTTACTTTCGTTGGTTTAACACAAGAACTAACAAAAAGTAATACAATAAGTAATACACTTACTTTACTAATAATAAATTTCAACATTGTCAGATTTTTTATTACTTTCTTTTTCTATTTTCCCATAATAACGTTTACTATTTTGACCAATATAGCTTTCGTACATATCTTTAGTAACTTGTCCTATTTTTACAGGACCTCTTAAATTGTAAAATTCTGTAGCAGGTAGGACTAGACTAGAGCCTCCTATTACTTCTCCAATATAACTAATTACATATTGTGCTAGTTTAAAAGATTTGCCAATTGGAAATATGTTATTGATAACACCTATTGCTGTTCTAATATTATCAAATTCGGCGATTTCATCATTAATTCTAGCATAAGGGTAAGTAGTATCATTTTTTCTTGTGAAATCAGCAATAAGCTTAATACATTCAACAAATTTTTCTCCTAAATCAATTGTTACATTTTTTTCGCAAACAAGGAGGTTATCACATAGGATATTACTCAAATTTTGAGGTTTAGCTTTATATGTTTCGTTACTTTTTGTTTTTGGGTCAAAGTAAATTCTTGTATTTAAGATCTCATCTATAATCCCCCCTCCAATCATTTTTTCTTCATCAACAATATGTCGATTGTGCCAACCACAAACAATTTTTCCATTACCATCTAAGCCAACAGAGCTTATATCCACAAGTTTATGTATAATATCATTTTCCCTGGGAGTTATTCTTTCATAGTAGCGTTTCATATCAAATTTAGACACGACAGTTATTGCGTATTGTTCTCCATCAATAAATTTATCAATGACGTGACAGAAATAATAATATTGTTGTTCTTTTATAGGTTTTTCAGGTTCTTCGTAGGGGTCATCACCACCAATAGTCATTGATAATTCGTGTGTCTCTCCGTTTATGGTTGCCGTAGCAGTCATTTCAGACTTTTTGAGAAATAAATCGATTATTGTTTTCTTCATTTATTTAGAGTTTACAGTTGATTGACATTCGTTATCAATGATATGCTTTATATAATCGTTAAAAGCATTTCCCAAGTTTTGCATCAATCTGTCGTGTTCGGATTCATTTTTTTTGGATGCTTTTATAATTCTTTCGGTTACTTGTATGATATGGATACCTTCCTTAAAATCATAATGTACGTCATTTTGCACATATCCTTTTGTTGTTTTTACTTCTGGTTGTTTGATTTCATTGTTTTTGGCTTTTTCTTGTAGGATTTTAAACGATTCTTGGTCAATTTTATTTCCGTAAGCATCTTGACATTGATTTATAAAATCTCCTGTTTTGGTGTTCTTACAAAACTCAATAAATTGCTCAATAGCAACTGTACTGGTAATTGATATGTTTTCATCATCGTTGTATGCCTGTTCTTTTATTTTTTCGATGTTAGCTTTTGATTCTTTAATGTTTTTAGAGGATAGTATTTTGTCGATTAAGTAAATACTCGGAAAAGGAATATCTTCCAAAGGCATAGTTATAATATTTGGAGGTTTGTTCCCTGTAATTAATGCATTAGGTTGACCTGACGTAATCACTCCGCCGTGAGAAGTCATACAACCTGCATAAGCAATTGGTACTCCATCTACCAAAACATTGGCATCACCTTGAACTATTATACAAACCATACCACATCCAGTACAAATACATTTATCTCCCATTCGCGCTACTGGCTTATTATTGACAAAAACACTTGGCGACCCTGAAATTATCGTTCCTCCAATATGAGGTACAGTTCCTGTAACCATTGGACAAGTATGTGTGTCACCTACCGTTGCTATTTGTTTCGACATCTTTTATATTTTTAAGTTAGAATGGTCATAATTGCTTAGAACGTTTAGTATAAGAAACGTTGGGCAGAAGATAAGCACTACATTTCGGTTTATTACTTAGCTAAATAAAATATTTT
>CANLIE010000082.1 GCA_947491225.1 uncultured Cellulophaga sp. | reverse complement strand
ATTAGAATTCTGCATAATCGTACCACTACGAAGTGAGATCCTAAACTTACAAGATTTACACTCATAAGTCCATTTGTTTTTCTTCCAATAGTGATGGGTATGACCACACTTCTTACAAACTACTCCTTGAGTATCACGCTAGGATTTAAAATGTTTACGGCAGGTTTGCTAGTCTCCAAAATGCGCAGTAAAGGTAAATATATTCATAACTATAGTTCTTTCTAATTTAATACAATATATTAATTATAGGCGTAATTACGGATATTCAATAAACAAAATTAATCCCTAAATCTAAAAAAAACAAAATTTGGCAGAGAACATCAAAGTTGATACATTTTTTACAAAAAACTGATCGTTTGCTTCTTGTATTTGTAAACGTTCTCCTGGGCTTATGAGTCCTTTAGAGATATGGTGATATCGAATAGGGTGACGTATCACTTTTTCTAAGGGTTTATTTTTCCAAAAACTACTCATTACTTAGGATTTTGAAGTGGATATGCTTTTAAAAATTACCATCCTCCAATTTTTTTTCGTTCTCGTTGTTGTGCAGGAGTAGCTTCGGGAGTTTCAAACCTACTTGGATATAATGGTTTGGGAAACCCCTCTGCTTTTCTGCGCTCAAAATCCTGTTGCCTGTATTCATCAAAAGCAGTACCAGGGGGCAAGGGCCTGTTTTTATCCATATACCATACCATAAAACTCCAATACTCTTCAGGATAGGTACTTTCTAAATCCCATGTGTAACTGTACTTTCTATCTTTAATACGTATTTTTTTACCAGTAACTGCAAAGTCTCCCGATGTGGTCATAGCGGCATATACGTGCAACGAATCAAATTGTATGGTACGATGCTCCTTGTTACCAAATAAACGAGGATAGGTTATTTTACTATTCATACGGTCTAAAACTATCTCTTTAACAGGTACTAAAAAGAAAACAATTAGATGAAATAGAGCAATTGTTAAAGGTATGATTGCAATAAAATACACACTTAAATTAATCTTATCTTTACTCATTCCTAGTGTGATTAAAAAAAACAAAAGCACAATACTAATTGACATACTAAGATAAGTCCAAAAAGCAGATAATGCTTGTGTTTCGTTAGTTACAAAAAACAAATCATTAGCTTCTTGTATTTCTAATCTTCTACTAGGTTTTACTTTTTCTTGATGTATTTGGTGATACTTAATAGGATAACGTATCACTTTTTCTAAGGGTTTATTTTTCCAAAAACTACTCATTACTTAGGATTTTGAAGTGGATATGCTTTTAAAAATTACCATCCTCCAATTTTTTTTCTTTCCCGTTGTTGTGTAGGAGTAGCTTCGGGAGTTTCAAACCTACTTGGATATAAAGGTTTTGGAAACCCCTCTGCTTTTCTACGTTCAAAATCCTGTTGCCTGTATTCATCAAAAGCAGTACCAGGGGGCAAGGGCCTGTTTTTATCCATATACCATACCATAAAACTCCAATACTCTTCAGGATAGGTACTTTCTAAATCCCATGTGTAACTGTATTTTCTATCTTTAATACGTATTTTTTTACCAGTAACTGCAAAGTCTCCCGATGTGGTCATAGCGGCATATACGTGCAACGAATCAAATTGTATGGTACGATGCTCCTTGTTACCAAATAAACGAGGATAGGTTATTTTACTATTCATACGGTCCAAGACTATTTCTTTTACCGGTGCCATATAGTGTATGATTAAAAAAATAAGACCTATTAATAAAAATGGCACGATTACTAAATTCAAATTTATTTGTATTTTCTCTTTTGGAGTTCCGATTGTTATTAAAAGAAAAAAAAGGCGAATGCCTAAACCTGTGAAAAAAGCTATTCTTGCATATACCATAGCACTAGACACATTTTTTACAAAAAACTGATCGTTTGCTTCTTGTATTTGTAAACGTTCTCCTGGGCTTATGAGTCCTTTAGAGATATGGTGATATCGAATAGGGTGACGTATCACTTTATCCAACGGTTTGTCTTTCCAAAAACTACTCATTATTTAGGGTTTTGAAGGGGATAGGTGTTTAAAATTACCACCCTCCAATTTTTTTTCGTTCTCGTTGTTGTGCAGGAGTAGCTTCGGGAGTTTCAAACCTACTTGGATATAATGGTTTGGGAAACCCCTCTGCTTTTCTACGTTCAAAATCTTGTTGCCTGTATTCATCAAAGGCAGTACCCGGAGGTAAAGGTCTATTTTTATCCATGTACCACACCATGAAACTCCAATACTCTTCAGGATAGGTACTTTCTAAATCCCATGTGTAACTGTACTTTCTATCTTTAATACGTATTTTTTTACCAGTAACTGCAAAGTCTCCCGATGTGGTCATAGCGGCATATACGTGCAACGAATCAAATTGTATGGTACGATGCTCCTTGTTACCAAATAAACGAGGATAGGTTATTTTACTATTCATACGGTCTAAAACTATCTCTTTAACAGGTACTAAAAAGAATACAATTAGATGAAATAAACCAATTAACAAAAATGGTAAAGATATAGCGTAGAAAGATATAATTTCTTCGCTACTGTTTTTTTGACTAGCAGTAATCCAAATAAAAAATAATGCAAAAACTCCAATGCCAAAATAAATATAAAAAGACGTAAGTGAACTAGTTTCATTAGTTACAAAAAACAAATCATTAGCTTCTTGTATTTCTAGTCTTTTACTAGGTTTAACTTTTTCTTGATGTATTTGGTGATACCCAATAGGATAACGTATCACTTTTTCTAAAGGTTTATTTTTCCAAAAACTACTCATTATTTAGGGTTTTGAAGTGGGTATGCCTTCAAAAAGGCTTGTTTTTTAATAATCATAGCATCAAAAGAACGACGAATAAGATACCCATCACTATTGCGTTGTCCTATTTGCATTGCTGTATATAAATAACCTTGTTGATCCTCTTGTGTTAACGGGAATATGGTTTTATCATTGCCGTTAAATCTTCCATAAACACTATTTTTAAATAACCAACTTTTCTGTTTGTTTTTCCTTTCTTAGCAGCCTTAATGCTTGGTTTGGATTCTACATAACCAAGATTTTTGCTTGTCTTTCACTTCCTATTCCTCTTTTTTAGCTTAGATTCTTCGTCGTTTTTTTGGGTGTTATGGCTTAAATCCTCTTTATATCAACCCTTTTAAAAAAATCTTCATCAAATTCTATACAACCGTTTAATTTATATTTTTGATTTCTCTTACTCATTACTCTACGAATCTTATGCATCATCAACCAAATAGGTTCGTATCGTTTATGATCAAGTATACGTTGTATTTCTAAAGCTGAAAAACTCTTTTTTGATAAAGTCATCAGTTCAATACAAATCATCCAATATTGAAATGGTAATTTACTTTTTCTATAGCTGTTTCTGAGCGCAAGCTCAAGCAGATGCCACATTTTTTATATTCAAATTTAAATCAGACTTACGGAAATAATGTAATGTATGTTGGCATTTTTTACAAATCAAACCCATTTCTAAACGTTTACATTTGAAACCATCTATACAAGATTGTTCATCTAGATATTTTTTGAAAAATTTACTTAAATCCATTATTTAATCCTTTTTGAAGTTATTCTTTATAGATACATCTTTAAGACTAACGAGTCAAGTTACGTATAGTCATAATAATTAAAGCATAGAATTTAGCAAGAAATACTAGAGATATTGTCAATAGGCTTATCTTTCATTCAAATAGAGATGTTTAGTATGCCTCTAATAAAATAACCAATGTTTTAAAAATGACCCAAAATATGAGTAAAAAAGAAAACTTCCAACTGTATTTGCATAAATCCACTAGTCCAAAACTTACCTCCCCAAAGTTTCGACTTAATTTCTGGATATCTTTGAAACAACTGTTTGCCAGTAATACTTTTCAACATCGTAACCATTTTAGAAACAGAAAAACTTGGAACACTTTGAACCAAAAAATGAACGTGGTTTGACTCATAACCAATCTCGCTAAAATGAACATCATAACGCTCTGAAATTTCCAAACAAATCTATTTTAAGCCTTCTACTATATCTTTGGTTATAACCGATTTCCTATATTTCAACGGAAAAACCAAATAATAAAATAACAAGGTTTTATTATGCCTCTTTAAAATATGTTCACTCATAATCCGAAAATACACTTTTTCAAAGCGTAATGAAAACCTAAGGTTTTCAAACTTTCCACATAACCCCGAGGCAGAGCTCGAGGAATTCTTTAGATTAAATGTTTAATCTAAATATTCTTTTGGAAACATTAATTTTTTTGGTTTTACATATCTAAAATCTGTAAAAATTAAATTTTTACCAAATGTTACTCCATCCAAATAACCACAACCTTTCTCAAAAGTTTGATATGGATTAACTTCTATTTTTTCACCTTCTTTATTTTTATAAACGACACTAAGTCTATTTAATTTATATGAAACTTCAAATATTTCAGGCAGTAATGGGTCTTCGTTAAAACTACCATTATCCATTATTTCTGGACAAGTAAAACACTTTAGTCTTAATCTGTCACTATTTGTTTTTTTTGCTAAATTTTCTAAATTCTCTCGTAGCTTATCTTCGTTTAAAAATATGTTCACTATTTTTAAATTTGCGTCATAAACATATGTTTTTGAGTTTTTAATAGCTGTAAAAAACAAGTTTTTCTCAGAAGATTCATCAACTAATAAATCAGGTTCACTAAATCTTCCTGTTATAGCTACAGGCAATTTTTTGGTGTTTTTTAATAAAATATAGTTATCATAATCTAACTGTCCAATTATGTATTCATTCTCAATACCTGTATTAGGGTTTGTTAGTGTTATATTTTGAAGGTTAGTATATTTAAGTGATAACGATATTTCTTCATTAGATTTCAAATCTATTAATATTGATGTGTTGTTGTTATTAAATAGATAAAATCGCTGTTCGTTTACAAAAACTTCAGTTTCAAATGTTCCTAGAGAATTTTGTTGAGTTCCATTTTCTAAATCAAAAATCAATTCATCATCAAGAGAAATATAATCTAATTCGCCTAAAATTCTAATGTCATTATATTTAGGTTCTACTATGGTTTTTTGAGTAGAATCAACAATACCCCAGAGGTTATTATGCATAAACGGCATATATTTTTTTTCATATTGTGAGCTAATATTGTTTATCAAAAACAATGAGATTATTATAAAAAGTAATTTTTTCATTTAAAAAAATTATATATGTTAGAAGAACTTGTTACCAAATTTATTTTTTATAGGCTGTTTTTCGGAAATCTAAAACGTTTTTTAATGTTTGCTAAGATCTTGTGTAGATTTTGTTCCGTGTTTCAGAAACTAATTTTACAAGTACATATGGTGTTAAAAAACGTTATTTTATTAATAGTCAAATTTATCTAAAGTTCCGTCCATTTTGTACCAAAAATTAAAATCTGTTCCTCCATTTCTTGGAGAAATTGTTATGAAATATTTCATATTATTAAAATCTCCATTGTTAGGTGCTTTAATATTAATATTTTCAACTCTAATATCTGTTATTCCTTTTTCTTCAATTATTTTCTTTTTTGATTGTTCAACGATCTCTGCCATAATATCAAAGTCTATAATTTTGTTTAATTGAAACATAAAGTCCTCAGCCTTAGCACCAGAAGAAAGCTCTAAAGTAACATCTGAAATTTGATTCCAACTTCCGTTAACGAAATTCCATTCAGTCATCTTTAACGATGAGGGGTTTCCTGTTTGTGATACGCCTATAATAGAACCATAATCAGCATTAGAAATAGTTAATTTTGTATAGTAAGCATTTTCTCCAAACTTTGATATTAATTCTTTTTTTAATTCAGTCAAAGATGCTTTATCTTCATAACTTTTACTCTTGTTATTGCAAGATAATACTAATAGTAAAATTGGGATGTAAATTATTTTTTTCATTGTTTTATTTATTTTGAATTTCTAATAAGTAATTTTCTATTTCTCTAACAACTTTATTCTGACCTCCAGAAATTATAGCATCTATGATTATTGCTAATAATCCTCTATGTGTCATATTGTGAATAAAGCTACTAGGGGTTATTGGATTTATTTCAAGTTCATTAGATTCAAGGATATTGTGGAATATCTAGTTTTGTTAGGACGCTTTTAAATAGCCCATAATGTTAAATATATTTGAATTATGGTAAAGCGAAAACATAGTAACGATTTTAAACTTATGA
>CANLIE010000081.1 GCA_947491225.1 uncultured Cellulophaga sp. | reverse complement strand
TCTGAGTGAACAGCCAATTACTCAGGTGGGATTCTCACCCACTGGATTACCACAGCATCGTGGCACACTAACGGTCTCGGCTATGAGTAGTTGCGTGGTTTAGCACTTAACTTTGCAAGTAAACACCAAACTGAAAATCCGCGAGGATTTTCAGAAGTAGGCGAGAACAAGCAATTATTTATAGCCATTGTTACCTGCAGGCTTTTTGTAGTTTATTTTTTAATATTTCTATGCTAGTTTCATTTTGAGTTAAATTTATAGCTTTTTTTAAATGTATTATTTGTAATTCTTTATCTATACCATTATATAATTCAGCCATTAATGAGTGATAAAAATAATTTTGTTTTAAATCTATTTTTAAAGCTTCTCGAATAGCAATTTTTTTTCCATTTGTTTTTGATAACGCATAGGTTCGGTTTAGTGCAATAATCGGAGAATATTGGATTTGTAATAATCGATTGTACTGTTGAAGTATATTTTCCCATTTCTCAATAGTTTCATTTCTTCTGGTGTGCCAAAATGCAATTCTAGCCTCTAAGTGATACTTTGTTATTTCATTACCTTTTGCGGATTGATTTAAATAATATTCTCCCTTAGTAATTAACTCGTTATTCCAATTGTGTTTGCTTTGCTCAGAATACAAAAGGTATTCACCATTATCATTTATTCTAGATTCAAATCGAGATGAATGGAAACAGATTAAAGAAAGTAATGCATTAGTAACCGGTAAATTTGTTTTTTTGTTTTGAATAAGTAAAAATGATAGCCGCATTGCTTCTAAGCAAAGGTCTTTTTTTAGTGGCTGATTATTTGTTGATGAATAGTAACCTTCATTAAATAGTAAATAAATGGTTGTAAGTACATTTTCTAACCTTTCTTTAACCTCTTTCTCACTAGGGAATTCAATTTTAATATTTGCAGTCCTTAATTTTTCTTTGGCTCTAAACAATCGTTTATTAATGGTTTCTTTATTTGTTAAAAAAGCTTCAGCTATTTCTTCTATTCCAAATCCACAAAGTATTCGCAACGCTAATCCAATTTGAGCATTAGGAGAAATGACGTCATTACAAATCGCAAATATCATCTGTAGTTGACTATCCTTTATGTTTTTTTCAGATAAATCAATGTTTAATTCTTCAAAATTTGATTGAGATTCTTTAATTTGAGGAGTGATATTATTAATAAAATTTTGATGTCTTTTTAAATAATCTTTTGTTTTGTTTTTTGCTACAGTATAGAGCCAAGCTTTAGGGTTTTCAGGAATTCCTTTTTGTCCCCAAGTTTCTGAAGCTAATAGAAAAGTATCATTCGTAATATCTTCTGCAATTTCTATATGAACTAAACCAAATAATTTACAGAGTACAGAAACTATTTTTCTGTACTCTGTTTTGAAGAGATTAGGAATTAAAACTCCTTTTTCCATTCATTAAAGATTAATATCCATAGTATCACGTACTTCTACGTGTCCACCAATATCTAACGTAGGACAACCTTTAGCCATTTCAACAGCCGCATCTAAATTTTCTGCTTTCACAACCATATTACCACCAATAATTTCTTTCAATTCGGTGTAAGGGCCGTCTGTTACAACATTGTTTGATTTAACTGTTTTTCCGTTAAATCCTAAACGATTTGTGCTCACAAATTTTTCTTGCGCAGCAATTCCCCCAATCCAATCTTGCCATTTCTTTGTACTTGCTTGCATTTGTTCAGGTGAAAGGTTAGCCCAGGCTTTTGGTTCACTTCTGAAAATCATCATAAATTCTTTCATAATTTTAAAATTTAAATTGTTAATATACCTCTATGACGATTGAGGTTTTTCAAATTGGACACTTTAGTTCTGTTTTCAGCTTGCTGGGTAGAGTAGAGCCTGATAGCTCGTCCTTGTTTTTTTTATAGTTTCCTACAAATATAACAAGAATAAGCTATCAGTGCCCCCTTCATCAAACCGTACGTGAACTTTTCGCTCATACGGCTTACCGATAGAGTTCTTCATTGCGCTTTCGAAAGGGTTTTCAAGCGAGCATACTTCTCTATGTCCAATAGTTTATAACATGTAACTAAGGCTTCATAGGGTCGCTGGCGAAGCTTCCGATGTGCCTTCCTCCCTTTGCCTTTCATCCATTTGTAAAGCTTATAATCCAAATGCTTTTTGATGATCTTGACCGTATCCCAGATATGTGTGGTTTTACTTATAGAAAAGTAATTCAACCAACCTATCAAGGTTTGGTTCAATTTCCAAACAATCCATTCTATACTCCAATGCCGTCGTTTGTTAAACAATTCCCTGAGTTTACTAAATAGTTTACTGCGGGACTTCATACTCGGGCGAACATTGGTATAGTGCTTTTTATTCCAATTGTTTTAATATCCATTCTAGACAATCATTAGAATCCATTACACTCCAAGAATGAGGATGCTTTGTTCCATCAAGCCTTACTCCTTTGTTATGTGTTACTACAATTTCAGCGTCTTTGTTAACTTGTAATTGTAATAGGTTTATCATTGCAGAAATATCAATACAATTTAAATCATATAAATCTCTTTGCCTATTTTTCATTTGCCATTCTATACCTGGTTCAGTATAAATTCTTACTGGTGTATTTATTAGGTATTTTGCATTTCCACCATCTTTTTCACTGTGAGAATAAATTGAACCTTTTACATATTCTTTCGGCACTTCCTCTGGAGTTCCTCCGTATTTTTTTATAAATCCATTCATCAGCCACTTGCCTTCATTTACTGCAGCTTGAGAGAAATTTCTTTCCACATCTCGCTTACTTTGATAATATAAGTGAGCATAATCAAGAGGAGGGTCAATAGCAAATACTGCTTTTGGTATAATAAAAGTATTATGTTTCCCTTTATTTGCGGTTTCTGCATAGGTCAATGATAGCATTCCTCCACCAGAAAGACCCCCAAGAATGAATTTATCTTTTGGGACATTATATTTTTCAGTTAATTGTTTAAAAATTGTATCAAGTAATTTAAGCTCTTCGGTGTCATCATTTATTGCAGGAAAAATAACAATCATATTTTTTTCAACAGCAAGTTTATGTAATGTTATTTGTTTCATTACATCCGAAGGGTTTTCACCACCTCCATTTATAATTACTAATACTCCGATTGGTTTATTTTTAGGTATAAATTTAAAATAATAATCATCAGAATCGGAAAGAATAACCTTTTGAGCTTCTTGTCCAAAAGTAAAATTAGATATCAGAATAAGAATTAATACTTGAATAAGTTGTTTGGATTTCATTAAATAATTTTTAATATGTTGTGTTTATTCTGACTAATTCAATAATAACTTACTTTATATCAGTATTTTACATTAATTCAATTTTCTGCTCATTTTTACGTTCGCTTACGTACTAAAGACTTTTTTGGAGTCTATGATGGATTACCGCGTAGAGTAGAGCCTGATAGCTCGTCTCTGTTTTTTTATAGTTTCCTACAAATATAACAAGAATAAGCTATCAGTGCCCCCTTCATCAAACCGTACGTGAACTTTTCGCTCATACGGCTTACCGATAGAGTTCTTCATTGCGCTTTCGAAAGGGTTTTCAAGCGAGCATACTTCTCTATGTCCAATAGTTTATAATATGCAACCAAGGTTTCATAGGGTCGCTGGCGAAGCTTCCGATGTGCCTTCCTCCCTTTGCCTTTCATCCATTTGTAAAGTTTATAATCCAAATGCTTTTTGATAATCTTTACCGTATCCCAAATATGTGTGGTTTTACTTATTAGCGGACTTTGTTAATATTCACAAACCTTTAAGTTTAGCAGAAACGCTCTATGTTTTTTATACATTGTTCTAAACCGTTTTATTATTTTATAGGTATTTCAAAATAAGTTTCTTTTTCTAATTCGTTTTTTGAATTTCCTAGCAATAATGGTTTTATATATTTAGATGATGTTGTTTTTATATTTATTGATTTTCGCTTTTTGTTCATTATTTTTATAGTATCACTACTAATGAAATTTGCTTTTTTAGGAATAAAAAGCTTATTCTTAATTAATATTACAGATAATGTATTTAGTCCTTTTTTTGGAGATTCCGTTTTAATAATTGTAATAATTTCACATGTTTTTCTATTTATAAAAAAAATGTAAAAAGAAGTAGAAAAACTAGTCCGAAAAATAGCAGCCACAAGAATTAAGCGTTTATTCAAAAATTGAATTTCCGTTGCAAATGGACAAATTCCCAACCTTTCATTTTCGTCTATTACTTGATAGAAAGGAATTACATCTTTTTCAGTAATAACTAATGTTCTCTTGTTTGTTTTTATTATTAAACTATCAATTGTCTTAAATTTATCAAAATGATTAGTTACACTAACGAGAGAATCCTTGTCAAAAATAGTATGTGATTCTTGTTGAGAATAGGCTTTGTTTAAAACAAAAGCCAGTACAAATAGTAAAATTATTCTTTTCATTATTTTTTAATCGTTAAAATATTTACCTAATAAAATATACCTCCAAGCTACAAATCGATGGAAAGCTTTATGCTTTATAAATTCTATGTTTGGGTTAATACTATATTTCCCTTTAAGAAAAATTTCGCTATCATATTCGTAAAAACTTGAGAATTTTTCAAAATTTTGAATTTTATGATAACCAAAAAAAGCTTTTTGATTAATATTTAGTTTATTCCAGCCAGAAGTATTTGCATCATTTATTGCTAATTGATAAGCCCTAGCATAAACAGCAGTAGCTCCTTCAATTCCATCTTCTAGATTTTTAAACCAAACAGGATAAACATCCATTATTCCACCAGCTTCATTTCTAGTCATTGGTTTCCCTGAAATTCTAACGAAGGCATAATTAGCACCATTAGGAAATGGAGTAGGTGGATTATAGCTATCTCCTATTCTTGCATTATTCAAACCTCCTGATGTAAATGAACTGCTTAAATATCCTTCTGCTATCAAATTGGGGGCATCTTTTTCAAAAAAATCTAATCCATAAGTTTGAAAAGACATTACGGGTTCGTCTAAATTATTATGGTGATTTTTATAATCGCTAATCATTCCTTCTCCACAAGCGTATGTGTATAATAGTGAGGCGGATAAATTGTGCTTTTTTCCAGCTTCATTAAAAGCCTTAATTACACGATTTCTGTTCACTGAATTACCAAATTCACCTCTTGGAGTCCAGTGAAATAAATAAGTCATATAAACACTTTTGAAATAACTTTCTATTTGTTTTTTGTTTGAAAAAATTAATTCTTCAGATTCATTTTCAAACCACTCTTGATATTTTTCAACATCTTCTAATTTCCCACTGGTATAAGCAGTTTTAGTTCCATCTTTATTTTTTTCTAATAAATATCCTTTTGCTTTGTCAATTTTAAACTCGTCTGGTTTTCCAAATCCAATAGGTTTTAATTGATTTTCAACTTCTGTCGGTAAATTTTCACCAATATAGGTAGTTTCTTCTTTAATTTTAAGGTTGAAAAAATAAGTAATTGAAGCTTTTTTATTAAACCATTTTGGATTTAGATAGAAAGGCTCAAAAGTAACCTTGTTAGAGGTAGCTTTTGCTATTATTTTTATAGGTTGGTCGTTGTCGTCTTTTATTTCAACAGTTGTTCCTTCATCATTTTTAGCACTAATTTCTATTTCAAGTTCAGTACCATCATCTATACCTTCTGTTTCAATAAGTAATTTTAAATTTTCGCCATAAAAAGCTGTTTTTGTATGCCCTTCTTCTTGTTTTTGTTCTTTATCTAAAGAATCTATCCATACACTAGATTTAATATCTATGATTTCAAAAGATGTAGTTGCTACAACTTCATTATTTTCTATGAGTTCTAAAGTGTTTTTCATAATTTAGTTTTGCATTACTACTTCTAATTCAATTTTATCACTATTACTTTGTATTTGATAATTCATCGAATCGTTTTTCAAAATATCTCCTTGATATTTGAAATCTTTTGTTTTGTCTTTTAAATTGATTTCAATAACATCTCCTATCTTATTTTCTGATTTAATATTAACATAAATAATATCTCCAATATTATACTTTTGAATTATATCGCCTTGTCTATTTGTAGTATAAAAATCTATAATTTTTGGTGTTTGCTCTTCTTCATTATTTATAACAGTGGGAGCAACTTCTTCTTGTGGATAAGTAGCCCTCCAATAAGCAGAATATTCAGCGGTAGAATTAGAATCTTTAACACCAGCAGCACTAATATGTAGTGT
>CANLIE010000080.1 GCA_947491225.1 uncultured Cellulophaga sp. | reverse complement strand
ATAAAACACCTAATATGGTATATAAATTATCAGCTTAAATTAATTATTAACCTGTAGCCATATTTCAGGACAAGACACCTAATTTAGCAAATAAATCACAGATAGAATATTCCGTAGGAATGTTCGTAAGTCGGCAGTGACCTAGCAATTAATTATACACGGTGTTGGCAACTGGCTTTTCTATCAGATTCTTAAATGACTTAATGAATTTCAGTAATTCCAGTTCCGTCTCTTTATTTATAATTTTTCCATTTTTGTCAACTTTTCCTTTTATTCCTTGAATTAATAATGCGGTTTCGGTCGTGAATTTCGTTTGAACAGTTTCCATTATTAATTTCAATTCTTCGTGTCCTTTAATTCCACTTGCTGAAGCTGTGATAAGTCCAATTGGTTTGTCAGAGAAAACAGTTGTCGACACGCACCATTCTATCATATTTTTTAAACCGCTCGGAATACTGAAAACATATTCAGGCGTACAAATAATAATTCCGTCAGCATTTGTTATTCTATTCCGTAAATCCGTAATTTTTTCAGGTACATTTTTGTCAGTCAGTTCAGTTTTGAAATGTGGTAATTCCGTTAAATCATCTATTATTTCCAAATGAAATTCAGATTTTCCAAATTCCGCTATCCATTTAAGAATATTTAGATTTGCTGAATTTTGGCTAGCACTTCCACAAATTCCTATTATATTTTTATTTCCTGTCATTTAAATTGTATTCGGATGTTTTTTAGCTTGTTGCCAACGGTTAGTATAAGAAACGTAGGGCAGTTGAAAAGCACTTTTGTTTCGGTTTGTTACTTAGCTAAATATAAATATTTTGCTTTTATCTTTTCTATTATAAATGTCAAATTTTATATTTAGCGGACTTTGTTAATATTCACAGACCTTTCTATTTAGCGCAAACGCCCTATGTTTTTTATACATTGTTACCACCAGTTATTTATTCGTAAGTTGGATCAGCATTCCTAATATTCCAATTGTCAAACACAAAGGGATAAACCATTTTGTATCAGCTTTCGCAAATTCAGTATTCTTTATTTTTTTAAATAACCCAACATACTTAAAATCACCAATTGCTCGTAAAATAAAAATTGAAGGAATTATCCAACTTCCATAAGTAATTATCCAATTCGGAATTTGAAAATTGATTATGCCTGTTTTTATTAAATAGATTAAACCAAATGAAATTAAGCCTATACCAACAATTACAGTAGCAATTTTTGGTGGTTCCATTGCTTTTTGTCCAGCTTCTTTTGTAGGTAGAGCTTTTTCAAGTCCCCATTTTCCGTCCAAAAGCCAATAAAAATGGATAAAACCTAGTGAAGAAAAAATAGCAAATAAAATTATGGATAATACTATTATCATATTTTTGCCAATTTAAAAATTTGTTCATTCTGTTTTCTATTAACAGATGAAGGTGTTAATCTCAACATTTGATTACGCAGACCAATTAATATTGGGCTTGAAAGATGTGCCATTTTTCCGATAATCCAACTCGCTTTTACTACTTGATGTGCTTTAGGTAACCTTAAATTTTGATATTCGGAAAATGCCTTAGTAGTTTTATATTTGCTCAAACATTCTGAAAGTACATAAGCATCTTCTATAGCTTGACAAGCACCTTGTCCCATATTACATATTAGGGGTTGTTGCGTGTGCTGAATCTCCAATTAAACAGACATTTTCCTTATACCAAATATTTGTTGGTTTTAAATCAGAAATTTCGGCAGTATTTATTTGTTCTATTTTAGTTGATCTTATAATACCTTTAATTACTGAATTATAAGCGCTGAAATACTGTTCTAAATCGTGGATAGAAAACTCTTTTTTATTTTTTTTGAACGATTTTAAAGCATACCAATAAACTTTATTTTGGGCAATTTGAACAAATCCAAAACGTTCTGATTTTCCCCAAGCCTCGTTCAGTTCTTTACTGAATTTTATCGGTAATTTGTATTCCGTAATTCCTCTCCAACATATTTGATTAGCATATCGTATGCTATTATTCGGGAATAAATTTTGTCTGACTACTGAATTTAGTCCATCAGCACCCAAAACCGTTGAGGATTGTATTCGTTCTCCATTTTCAAATTCTAACGAATATCCATTTGTGTTTTCAACTATTGAAGCTAGTTTATGGTGAAGATTAATTTTGGTCGATTTTAAATTGTCAATTAATATCTGTTGTAAAGTTCCTCTATGAATTGCAATGTTTTTGGTGTTATGTTTTTGTTCAAAATATGACAAATCGATTTTAGAAAGAGGTTTTAGGCTTGATTTGGTAATATTCATTTAAGAAATTGGATTTCCTTTTTCCTCAATTAGTTTTCGCAAGCCTAACTTTTCATAAACTTGCATTGCATTATTAGCCAAAATAATTCCCGCTCCAACTGGTTTTATTTGTTTGGCTTGTTCAAAAATTCTTGTTTTGATTCCTTTTTGTTCAAGTGCAATAGCGGTAGTTAATCCTCCTATTCCTGCTCCAATAATATCTATGTTCATAATCAACGATATGAATTTAGTATAAATGTACTAAAAATAAAATTAAATTAGTACAACAGTACTAAAAAATGTATTTTTGCGCTGATGAGTGATACAAAACAAAAAATTTTAACAAAATCTTTAGAGCTTTTTAATAGTAAAGGGATTTATAAAACTTCTTTAAGAGCCATAGCAAATGAAGTTGGGATTAGTGTGGGAAATCTGCAATATCATTTTAAAAAAAGAGAAGACATAATTGAATCACTCTATTTTCATTTAGTTAAAAAAATGGATGCTATTTTTTTAATATCTGGTGATGATTTACTAAAATCATTTTTAAATATTTCTAAGGAAATTATTACAATACTTTATGAGTATAATTTCTTTTTATTGGACTTTGTCGCGATAACAAGAAAAAATCGGAAGATAAAAATTCATTATTCAGAACTTTCTAAGCAAAGAGAGATTGAGACCTTAAAAATGGTGGTTATTTTAATTGATAATAATTTATTTAGACAAGAGTTGCTCAAAAACGAATACCAAAATTTATTTAAGAGGATTGAGATTATCAGTAATTTTTGGTTTTCAACTGTACTAATTCAGGCTAATCATTTATCCACAGATTCAATTCAGGAATATACATTGCTAATAAATCAAAGTATTTATCCATACTTAACAGATAAAGCAAAAAATCAATATGCTAATCTTTTTTCACTTGAGTTAATCTAATTGGTGGTAACGGTCTAGTATAAGAATAGTAGCGGATATTTACACACTAACTTTTCGGTTAAACACAGACCTTTTTTATATTTACTGACTTTCGTTTTAGCGATTAAACCGCTATTATTTTTATACATTGTTGTGTTTTCGTACTTTTTTCCGCAAACTTGCTAGCGTTGGCAAAGGCATACTCTTTTGCAATTTTTGGCTTGTGTGTTGGCTGTAGCGAATTGCAAATGTGTATGGCTTTTAGCGTTGGCAAATCGGTCAGAGTATTAATTCAGTTAACATTTGTTTTATGTCCAAATGCTTTGCTCCTTGAATTGACTTTGAGTTCATTCCAACCAACTCAATCCAATCCATAATTTTTTTCTTTTCGGTCGTTTTTTCATTCCAATATTCTGTTAGTTCAATTGCTGAAGTGTTAATCAAAATTTCTAAAACAGATTCTATATTATCAAATAACTTTATAAATACTCTAGGAATGTTATTATACGTTTTATTTTTAATTAAATAATCTGCTTTTCCACCAGCAGTAAATAAATCTCTTAGATTCGGACAAACAACAGCTTCTCGTGTTACAAGCCATATTGAAAGTCGAGCAAATTTATCTCCACGATTACTAAAAACTTCTGGAAAATAAACCATTGCTCTGTTTTTAATCTCTTGCTTTTCTTTTAAACTTAAGTTGTTCCAAATATTTATAACAAGATTACTTGCTTGTTCTGTGTCTTGAATCCACCACAAATCTTGGCCAGGTTTCAACTTGCTTTTGTAGTAGTCCGTTATTGGTTTAATCGGATTTTTCTTTTGACGCAAAGTATCGTAAGGTGTATTGATTTTGTCAAAAATGGTTTTTCCCTTTTCCAAGTTCATATCGATTAAATACCTTGGCGAGTGTGTAACAACAACCTCTGATAAACATTCTTCATAAGCTCGACACCTAAATTCAATAGGTTTTCCAAGTTTACCGAAAAGCATAAAAATTCGATCGACATCATCTACTCTTGTAGATTCCAAAACACTATTTCCTGTTGTTTTCCAATGGTTTTGAGTTGTAGTTTTAACTTCTATTCCATAAAATTTTTTCGCAACAATGTCTGGAAACTTTTGTCCTCCAATTAATTCAATTGAATTTTCAAATTGTGAGCCAACAGCTAAATCAGTCATTACATCTCTAACATAAGGTTCAAGTTTGTTCCCTCTTAATTGTTCAATCTCTTTAGGTGATTTCTTTGCGTGAATATTTAATTCTTCAATTGTAGAATTTAATAAAGCGTTGAACTCGCTTTTATGTGGTTCTGAATTAACTGATACTACCATTATTTTCTAAAATATAAATCCCAAACATCTTCTATTCTCTTTGCTAAATTGTAAGCGAGTAGTGGTGGAACTGCGTTACCAATTACTTTATAAGCTTTTGATGGACTTACTAAATAGGAACCTTTACGACCGTTTTTGTTTGGTATTACAAATTCATAATCAGGTGGAAAAGTTTGTATTAGTGCACACTCTCTAGGGGTTAAACGCCTTTCCTTTAATCCTTTAGAAAGTTCGTCTGTTAAAATTCCACCGTTTTTTTTCGATAATCTTCTAAACTCGATGTTTCCGTGATGTTCTGCTCGAATTGTAGGGCTGATACCATCTGGTTTTATTTCTATTTGGCCTTGACAATGTTTACCCATAAATTTTGCCTTTGAGTAAAACTGTTGAGATAAATCTTTTGACTTTTCAGGCTCTTCTATATTCGCAAAAAGTTCTTTTAAATCTACGTGACGTTTTAAATCTTCTCCGTCAGTTGTGTAAGCGTGAGTTGGTCTAGGATACGGATTGTATTTATCCGAAATGTCTTCTCTTTCTAATTGTTCAAGAGCGGATTTTTTTAATGCAGATTTTTTTATACCAATAAAGAAAACTCGTTCTCTTGATTGCGGAACACCATAATCTGCTGCGTGTAAAACACGAGGATTTAAAACTAAATATCCATTATCTCCAGCAGAAGAGAAATCATTTTGAATAATGTCCTTGACGTTTGAAAGATTTACTAAACCTTTTACATTTTCTGCAATGAAAATTTTTGGTTGAGTTATTTCGATAACTTGTTTCATCCACATATAAAGCTGACCACGAGTTTCTTCTGTTGCACAAGTTTCTGTGTTTAGTTCTCCTTTGTGGTTTTTATGTGAATTAAGTCCGTTTCTTTTTCCAGCAACGCTAAAATCTTGACAAGGGAAACCACCAGTTACAATATCTATATTTTTCGGTAAAACCTTTGTTCCGTTTTGATGTAGCTTTACTAAATCGACTATGCTGTCTGTTTGGTAATCTTCTGCGTTATGTCCTCTTTTCGAAAAGTAGTTTACCCAAACATTTCTTGCGTCCTTTAAAATATCGTTTGCAAAAACTGTTTTAAAACGTGTTTTTGAAAGATTTACGAAGTTGTTTTCTAGTTCTTTGTTTATGAAATTTGGATTTAAAACTTCGTTTACAGAAGATTTTAAAACTGAAAAATCTCCCTCAAAACCTAAATCCATTCCACCACAACCAGAAAATAAAGAAAGCATATTCAAGGTAGATTTTCCTGTTTGTTTTTTCTTTTCCGTTTTAGGATAGAATTTTACTGCTAATTGAGGCTCTTCAACTACGCTAGTATTTTCTGTGTCAGTTGTTAATGTTCGCATAGTTAGTTTTGAATTGGGTGTGATTTTAAATATTTGATTTTTTTCTCCGCAACTTTTAGCACTTTACTTGCACAATCTTCGTCTGCTATTTCATAAGCAATTTTGTCGCTTATAAATTGTACTAAAAGTTCGTCTTTATCAAGTTTTAGGATTTCCGCAAGTTTCTCCAACATTTCTTTTGTTGGTTTTCGCTCGTTTCTTTCGATTTTGCTCAAAATAGCTTGGTCGATATCGACATAAGCAGAAACTTGTCTTAAGAGAAGCCCGAGAGCTTGTCTTTTATTCCGTAAAATTTGTCCGATTGTTTCCATTTGAAAATTATTACTTGACAATAAGTGTCAAATATAGTTTGTCAAATTTTGGAAAGCAAGAAATTCAGATTGTATTTTTCGAGCGTTGGGAAATTTTAGCTCTTTTGGTTTTTTAGTGCGTTGGAATTTAGCGTTGGCAAAAACCTAAAGTGCTAAAATATGCGGCTGGTAGTATGAAACACAACGGTTAGTATAAGAATAGTTGCGTGTTTGAGTGCGAGGATTTTCCGAAGGAAAATCAGAAGCAAGCAAACGAGCAACTAA
>CANLIE010000079.1 GCA_947491225.1 uncultured Cellulophaga sp. | reverse complement strand
TTTTCGCTTTACCATAATTCAAATATATTTAACATTATGGGCTATTTAAAAGTGTCCTAACAAAACTAGATATTCCATTGTATAAAAAAAACAAGCAAAGAAGTAAAGCAAGTTTTTTCGCTTGATGTCTTTTTGTGAAGCTTTTTTTGTGCAAATTCGATGCGTTGGCTTACGAAGTAAATATTAAATCAATCGTAGTACGTTGGCAGAAGTGGCTGTAAAAAAGCGGTGGACGAGCGGATATTTTACATAATAGCAATTATAACGACGATTTTTTATCTTCTAAAATAACAACTCTAAAAATTGTGCGAAGCGAACTTATAATGCCAATTATGTAAACATAGCTTGGGGTAAGTTTTTATGCATTGGTTTTTCCGTTGGCGTAGCTCTTTGCATTTTTCTTGCAATGTGCTACAAGTGCGTTGGCGCATAAAAACTTACATTGTAGTGGCGAGCAGAACAAAACAAAAAACAGAGGATTTTGAGGAACGATAAAACTGGGTTTTGTTTTGTAGGGATTTAATCTCTATCAGCTTTATAGCCTATTTCTTTTCGAGGTTTTTCATTCTCTTTTTTGTCAATCAATTCATCCAAGTAGTTAAAGACCAATTCAATATTCTTGCTGTGATTTGTTAACTTCTTTTTGATTTCTTCAACTTCAAGTTTAAGACTTAAATTATCCGTTAGCATTTCACGAAGCTTGGTAAAAATCCTCATTATTTGGATATTGACTGCAATCGCTTTTTTACTGTTCAAGGCACTTGATAACATCAGTACACCGTGTTCTGTAAATACATAAGGTAATTTTCTCCTTCCTCCCCAACTTGGTGTTGTATTTTGCGACTTTAAAGTTTCCCATTCTATCTCTGTTAATTGGAACATAAAATCATCAGGAAACCTGTCTATATTTCGTTTTACTTGTTGGTTTAAAACCCTTGTTTCTACTTCGTAAAGTTCTGCTAAATCACTATCTAACATTACCTTTTGGTCTCTTATGTAGTAAATCTTACTGATAACTACTTCGTTTGGTATAATTAATTTATCGCTCATTTATTTCTAATATTTAACAAAAATAGCAACTTGATATCACAAATTGTGATATCAAGTTTGATTTATTTTCTTTTAGCTAATCGGATGGAAGTTGTTGACGATTTCGTGAAGATTTTCCAAGTCGTCTTGTAAATATCTTTCGGTGGAACTGATGTAACGATGTCCAGCTAAATATTGAACTTTTCGCAAGTTGTATTGTCCTAACCAATTTGTAATTACTGATGCTCTAATCTGCTTTATATTCTCTGCTTTTTGATTGTACTTTTTCAACTTCTTCATAATCTGTGAAGTCAGTATATTAAATCGTGTATTGATTGGGAACAGTTGTTCTGTATCGTTTTTAATTCGCTTTTGTAATAATGGCAACACTTCGTTTTGGTATTCAATAAATTCCATTATCTGCCAAGGTTTTAACTCTAATTCTCGTGCATTACTTCTTCGTGTACTTGGTATATAAATCTTTCCTTTTGAGAGTCGTAAATGTTCAGTTTTTAACTTGCTTAAACTTGTAGTATTTAAGCCTTGATAAACGATTAATCCTGTTATTAATTTACTTCGCTTCGCTGTTAGTCTGTGATACTTGTCTTTTATGTTTTCAGTTTCAAAAGAATAATATAAATCCTCTAATTCATCAGCTTCCAATAAATCATAATTGATAGTTCTTTTTGCTCCTTTTACAATCGTATTTTCTATTGGATTATCACTTCTGTAAGCTTCATCAATCAAGTAATTAAAGTAGATTTTTATACTTCGTAATCTGTGGTTGATTGTCTTTTTACTGTTGCCTTTTCGAGTAAGATATTTTATAAATTTCAGACTGGTTTTATAATCGATTTCCTGATTGGCGAAGGCGAGAACGCATCTTATGACAAAGAAACGGTTGACCGTATCAACGATATTCAAAAAATGGATAACAGTACCAAGTCTGTACTTTTTAATGTTATCAATACCTATATCCAGAACTTCAAGACAAAAAAGGCTTTCGCTAAATAAAAAAGCCACCCGAGTGGATGGCTTGATGTATTGCGATATTTACTGTTAAGCAATTGTTTCTGTGCTTTCCCAACTACAAAAAGGAACCCCATATTCTTCTAATGCGATTTCCTTACAAGTTTTTATGTCATTTTGAAGGTAGTCTTTTACACATTTATCATCACTAAAAACATACAAATAGACACCTACTTCAGGATTATCTTCTTCTATTTTGAAAGACAAACTATTGTGTTTCGCTCTATAAGTTCTATATAACATACTATCTATTGTTTTGGGTAAATTCGTTCGATGACTTCCTTTAATTGCATCCCTCCATTTACCATTTCTAAAAGTTTCTAAATGAATATGAGGTTTATCCCCTTGCGAGTTTTTAATATCAAATCTGATTTTCCTTAATTTATCTTTTGACATAAAAATATGGTCTCCAGCTTTATTAGTTATTGGTTTGTAACCTTTACCTAACCATTTTTTAGCTTGCATTACTGCATCATCGACTAATTTACTTCCTTTAGTAGCTTTACCTAACATCCCAAAAAGAAATCCTTCCGCAGGTGTAACAGAGGTTACATAGTTGACCATTGTTTCCCTGGCGTTTTTGGTTCGGTATTCATTGGAAGTCCAAAAGTCTACGGTTGCCTTTTTAACATTTGAAAATGTGCTACCATTTTTGTACTCACTAATCTTTACACCATCCTTGCTCATTTCAAGTCCAGCTTCTTTACCTTGGTACATTTTGGTAGCTGTTGGACTTTTGTCACCCATAACGAGGTATATCTGGTCGTCTTTCCCATCATTGATATGGGTCTTGTACGCTCTATAAGTACCATCTTCGTTTTTATACAGTTTCCATATGTCCGTCAATGGTCCTTGTACGTATTCGTCCAGCGCACCATCAGGGTCTATTCTGTTGATAGGGTTGTTCTGTACAAAGTTGTACGGCGAGAGCCATTCACGTTCCTCCGCCAATGGGTCTATACTAAACCATCTACCCAAAGCTGGGTCATAATTTCTCGCCCCAAAATCATAAGTGTTTAAACCTAGTTCTTCAGAATATTCTTGACCATTAAACTTAAATCTCTGCGCAACGCTATTAGCATTGGAACTTACCACATTATTGTATCCTTTATGTTCAAGTCCAAAGGGTTTGCACTTTTGCGACTTGTAAAGATGATGTACATTAAAAGTCTGTTGGTTTCTTCTCCGATTACTCCAGACTTTCCAATGAGTTCATTTGTACGTTTTAGTAAATCTTTGGACGTTAAAAATTTTTCTGCTTGTTTGATTTCGGTTGCTGTTAGTTCTTTATAAAATGGTTGATTGGCAATGGTTTCTTTTTCGACCAATAAAAAACGGTAGTTTTCAAGTTCCTTTGTGAGTTCCTGTAATGTTCGTCTAACTACACTTGTTCCAATCTCCAACCGTTCCGCTACTTTTCTAACCAGTTTTTCTATTTGATTGTCGTTGTATAAATCGATGCTTTGCCTAACAACGTTGTACTGCTTTGGTTTTTGTATGCTTGTCGTTACTCGCAGACTTTCCATTTTATTGGTCTTTAATCCTCCTAAAATGTGGATTTCAAGATGTTTTGTAGTGTATTCGTAGTTGTTTGGGTTGGAAGTATCAAGCATTATAATATTATTTGACTAATTAGTTATATAACAAAAGTAAATAATTATTACTTATTTATCATATATTAGTCATTTATAATTTATCAATATTGCTTAATACGTTATTAAATGGTAGTTTTGTTGATATTTAAGTATTATGATTTCACTTGGACAGACATTAAAAAAGGTAAGAGAAGCTAAAGGATTATCTCAAAAAGAAGTAGCTGGTCTTATTGATATGGCACAGGCTCAATACTCTCGTATTGAAAGCGGTAAAACAGACCCTTCTTTTTCTGTGGTTGATAAGATTGCTAATGCGTTAGGATTTTCGCTTTCTGAACTGTTTAAAGCTGATGACATATTTACGGACGTAAATACGTATGATAAAACTTTGATGGAAAAATTAAGGTTTCTTGATTCTCTCGATGATAACGAGAAAAAATCCATCTATACTTTGATTGATTCACTTATCTCTAAAAAGAAGTTAAAGGATAATTTATCCAATCTTATCGCTTCCTAAAAAGCATAAAAAAACCACTCCGAAGAGTGGTTTGATAATTCATTCATAAATAGACAACCCTATGGTGTTTTGAGCTGTATAAGATTTAGGCATTGTTTTATAACTTCGCTCTTTCCAAAGAGTATCTCTTTCTACAATTATAAAAGCACCTAATTGTTGCATCGTTGATACTTGTGGTTTAATCGATAATAGTTTGAAGTTGTAATTATTATTAGTCACTATTTGCTTAATATCTGCTCCCTTTGGCTTTTTTAGATTGTTTTTATTATAAAAATCATCCTTAAAAGATACAATAAGCATTGTGTCTTTTGACTTATCTTCAAGAACCCTAAAACGATAGGCGTATTGATATTCCTCAACATCTACTACTTTAAGGCTACTATTAATAGTTTCTTTCTTTAAACTACTTGTAGAACTACATCCTAAAAACAGACATAAGGTTACTATATATAAACTGTTTAAATTTTTCATTCTTAATTAGTTCTTCTTTTTTGACAAGTTATTTATTAATTTCTCTGTATTCAATTGTGGTATAACAGGATGCGGTTTATTTATATATAATTGCCCTGTTGTTGGGTCTTGAGATATTGTTGGTGCGACGTGCCTAGGGTCTAATGCCTCTACCTTATTATGTGCGTTTAAATAATTTGTGCCGTTTGATGTTTTATTCTTTACATCATCAAATGTTGGCGCTCCTGTTCCTGGGGAATCTTTACCACCTACATACGCTTCCAATACTTCGTGTAATACAGAAACTCCATTTTGCACACCATAAAATTCATCTATTGTTTCTGTTTGTTCAGGATTTACAGTTTGATTTGCTACAGTTTTTCCATCTTCATTTACCTCACTTCCTCCAAAAGCACCACCAACAAACCAATTACCACTATCTGTAAAGTTGCTATCTGTAGCATTAATACTTACTTCAACGGTTTCAGAGTTTATAGCTTCCAATAAAGTTTTATCAGCATCAGTTTTCGCCTTTCCTTTTGCTGTAACCTTACCATTATCATCCATTTTAAGCCTTAAACTTGTTGATGCTTTTAATTGTTTAAATGCTTCATCTGCTTTTTCTCCTTTAATTATTACATCATCTGGTGCCATTCCATCAGGGTCAACAAAGCGTAAAGGATTGTTGAATGCATAATTGTATGGCGAGTGTCTACGCATCTGTTCTGCCAATGGGTCAATATTCATCCAACGTCCTAAAGCTGGGTCATAATTTCTTGCAGAAAAATCCAACCAATCTAAACCAAGTTCTTGATTTTCTTCTTTTCCATTAAATCCGTATGGATGTGCAGTTCCATTTATAACATTATTATAACCTTTGTGAGTTAATCCGAGTGGATAATAATTCTTCTCCTCAATAATTTCAGAACTGTCCACAGCACCATTATTATCAGCATCCGAGTAGGACAGTCGTATATTCCCTAAGTGGTCTTTGTATTGATATACATACTCATAACTGCCATTTTCTACATTTACATACCCTTCTGGATGGTTAAAAAATTGAAGTTTTGGTGTTTTATCTGGCTGAGGAGATTCTGGTCTTCCTGGCTCTAACCAACTTACTTCATAAATATAATTACCTGCATACTGCGTTTTATTATTTTTACTAAATTGAGTTTTTACTACTTTTTCTAATTTAACTCCTGTGGCATCATAAACATACTCTATATTTCCGCTTGATAAGGTTACTTGTCTTGGTAGGTTTAAATGGTTGTAAGTTATAGCGGTTATTCCCTTATTAGCATCGGAGATCATATTGCCATTGGCATCATAGCTATAATCATCTTTGCTATCAACAGTAGTATTCACAGCATCATCCTTGAAACCATATTGGTCATTTAAGGCGCCATCAGCAACTTTTGTTAACTTGTTGCTATTCGGTTGATATGAGTATACTAAATCATCCATTATACCAAATGCAGGAGTTGTCGTATTATCTAGATGCCCTCTTCTTATCAGATTTTTGATATTTCCGTTTTTGTCGTATTGTATTCCAGAAACATCATAATTGGAGTTCGTACCTCCCGTGGCGCCTGTGATTCGGTTCAGAGGGTCATATGCATAGGTGTATGTTTTTACGGTATTATCCACGTTTTTGGTGTTCCAACTGGTTTGGCTTATGTTTCCATTGTACAATGCTGCATTGGTATTTTCTACTGGGTCATTGTAACGTAGGGTAAAGTTAAACAAATCATTGTTATTGTTGGTGTCTTACGCATAAAAACAACCTGTCAATAAAGTAGCAATCTATTATTAACGTGAGTTCGATTTAAGCTATTGCGATATTAGGCAAAAATCTTTGAATTTTAATACTTGGTTTTGCATCTAA
>CANLIE010000078.1 GCA_947491225.1 uncultured Cellulophaga sp. | reverse complement strand
ATCATTTACCAATAATTGGCCCATGAAATTATCTTAAATATATAAAAACCTTTAGAAATTTAAAGAAAAGTATAGCGCCCATAAGGTTAGCTATGCTAAAGCAAAGGCTTAGGTAATAAATATATTAGTTTAGGTAAAAACTTAGATTAGCCTGGCAACTTAAAAGTTAACCAACTAATGTTTGGATTGTTATATTTTGGCTTAAATTATTTTTGGAGAAGGTTTTTTCTAGATTACAAAAATATCTTTCTAATAATTATAATGAGTCTAAAATATTAGTTGGTTATTGTTTAGATGATTTTGAAAGTAAGAAGTAAATACTGCCTTTTTTAAAAAAATGAGCGCTGTTGAAAGGATTGGGTACTAATTAAAACATACTTTTAGAGGACTACAAACTGTCTGTACTTGTCCCCCAATACCAAATTGCTCATTAAATTATTGTTATTAGCAAGAAGATGAAAAATTGTTTTATAAACAATAAAGGTCTTTATTACTGTAAAAATGCACCCCAAGAATATGTAATATAAAGAGATAAAAGTAGATAATTTAATTATGGAATAAAATGAACCCATTAAAAACCTGTTATAGTATACTATTATTTTTCTTCTTTTTTTATGAGAGTTGTATTTCTCAGAACCATACTATTGCTGACAAACGAAAACTAGAATTATATGAGCTATATAAGAAATATAAAGATAATAGATATGACTATGGTACTAGGGACACCATAATTATTAGATTTCAAAATACGCTAAAAAACACCTTAAAAGACCCAAAGTTTAAAAATCTAAATTTTAAAGATTTAGACTCCATACAAGGAATAATAGTAAAAGAATCTCCTGATCAAAAATTTATTGCAATATCTTGGGATTTACTTGACACAGGTTGTGACCATATTTATAACAGTATCTTCATTTATAGAGATAAAAATATAAACAATATGTTTATTCTAAATCATAATTATCCTAAAGAAAAAGAAAATATACGTTTTGAGTATCCTTACAAAATTTTTAATTTAGACAAAAACACTTATCTAGTTAAAAACACTAGACTTACTTGTCAATCAGGACGCTATATAACATTTAGGCTCTTTAAAAAAGAAAAAAACAATATCACTGAATGTGAAGATTGTTTTAATGGCAAAAGAGAATTTATTTATTTAGCCAATAGAATAGATAGTATTATTCCAGAATTTAATTCAAAAAACAAGACTATAAAATATCCAATATTAGTTCCTGTAATACATGAAGGAGAAGATACAGGGTTTAAAAAGCCTTCAAAAAGTTTTAAACTGTTATCACTAAAGAATATAAAATAACACCCCAAAAAAAATACTATGGCATTACAATCTAACATTCTAATTTATATAGGTAGTACACCTATACTTGCCTATAAACAATTGTCTTTACAACAAGACATTGACTCTCACCATATTTTAACACTTACATGCCGTATGGATATGGTAGAAGGTGTTGAACAAGAAATGGCATCTGAAAGTAAAAACTTTCTAGGTGAGATTATTACATTGCAAGTGGAAGCCGCAGAAAATTTATCGGGTTACGATACTCTGGAATTTAAAGGCGTAATTGTTAAAATAAGCAACACCAAAGGGTTTAACAATGGTAATGAAGATACAGTAGAGATTAAGGCAAAAAGTGCTAGTATTATTGCAGATGATGGCTCACATTTTTCCTCGTATAATAATGTTAGCTTGGCAGAAATACTAGAACAAACTTTTCAAGGGTATGACAAGTCTAGATTAGAAACTAGTTTTAATCCTAGAAATAAAGCAAGCATACACTATAGTGTACAACACAATGACAGCTCTTATAAATATGCCAGTAGGCTTGCTGCTCAATATGGAGAATGGTTTTATTATGACGGTAAGACCCTACCCTATAGATAAAGAAGACGTACCGCTTTATCACGGACATGATCTTAAAAATTTTACATTGGAGTTAAACCCTATACCCAACAAATTTAAGTACTTTACCACTGATTACCTTGTAGATCAATTGCATGAAAAAACAAGTGCAGAGATAGCTACCGGAGCTAATGGTTATATTGGCTTTGTTAGTAACAAAAGTGAAGAAATCTATACAAAACAAACCAATGTATACATTAACACCTATAATGATACTGCCTTAAAACATCGTTTTGATAAACAGGTAGAACAACAAAAGAAAACTCAAGAAATAAAACAAGTTATAGTTAAAGGAGTTAGTGATAATCCAGGGGTATCTCTTGGTAAGGTTATAAATATAAAGGACGCAGCAGTCTCTCAAGGCAGTTATCGCATTACAAAAGTATTGCATACAGCTACTGAAAATGGTAATTACTTAAATCATTTTGAAGGCATAACTGCAGATTTAGATGTTTATCCAAATACAGAGATAATGTCTTTTCCTAAAAGTGAATCTCAAATTGCTACTGTAATTGATAATGCAGACCCTGATGGATTAAGCCGAATTAAAGTGCAATTTCCGTGGCAAAAACTAAATGGAGAAATAACACCGTGGTTGCGTATGATTACCCCACACTCTGGTGGCGAAAAAGGATTTCATTTTATCCCTGAAATTGGAGAAGAAGTTCTTGTTGGTTTTGTAAGGTGGAAATGCAGAAAGACCCTATGTAATGGGCACACTATATACAGGAGCTAAAAAACCTGAAGGTTGGAAAACCAATAAAAATGATATTAAAGCCATACGTACCAGAAGTGGGCATACTATAGAACTTAATGATGCCAAAGGTGAAGAAAAAATTAATATCTATGATAACAATGGGAGTATTATAACCTTTGATACCCAAGCAAAATCACTAACTATTAATGCAACAGAAAATCTTGAGTTAAATGCTAAAAACATAAAAATAGTAGCCCAAGAAAATATTGACATACAGGCAAAAGGCGAAATTAAAACTGCCTCAGAAGGAGATATGGCAATCTTATCTAACGGAAAAACCAATGTAAACTCTAAAGGAGATACTACAGTAACCAGTAATGCTAATATAACAATTAGTGCTACTTCTAATACTATTATATCTGCCCAAAACGTAACTGCAGAGGGGAGCAACAGCACAGAAATTAATGGTCCCCAAACCAGTATTAGTGGTACTACAAAAATGGCATTAAAAGGCCCAACTCATGAAGCTAATATTTTGTAACTTTATATACATATTATGACAGGCCCCGTAGCTACTATAGGAGATATACACACGTGCCCCATGTGTTCTGGTACAACACCACACGTAGGCGGTCCTATTATTGGCCCTGGAACAGGGATGACCATTAATGGAAAACCCATTGCTGTTATAGGAGATGTGTGCGCATGTACCGGATCACCAGACACTATTGTGCAAGGTAGTGCTGGTATGACTATTAACAGAAAAGCTGTAGTAGTACAAGGCTGCATGACAGCTCATGGTGGCACTGTAGACCAAGTAGCGCCAGGGATAGTAATTAAAGCCAAAACACCATCAAAACCCATTACCCTGTCGGTTTCTGAGATTCCTTTTCCCAAAATTAAACTAATTAATAAAGTATTAGGCAACACCAAAGAAGCACAAACCAATCAACAAAAACTAAAAAAAGAAGCAGAAGCAGCAGAAGAAAAGCCTAGAGAAATAACACTAGAAAGCACCTACCCCCTAGTAGAAGCAGAAAAATTTGCAGAACAACTAGGCGCCACCTTTTTTAACTACGGTATGCAATCCATTTTTGGAGAATCTAAAAAAGGCAAAAACATTCCTATGCATGCCTATGATTATTTATATCGTGATCTTAGTGACAAAAAAGTGCAAATGCCCGCTATTGCAGTAGATGCTAAAACCCACGGGTATGCACGCTATAAAAAAGAAGATAATACAATATACATTGCTCAACAATTAGTGGTAAAAGCTACTGAAAAAAAAGAGGAAGAAGCTATAGGCAATATTTACCTATCACTTATGGAAGAATTTGGGCATTTCTTAGACTGGCAACTGCGCTCTTATTATACTACCCTGGGCGGAGATGCAGCATTAGACGAAGGAGCCATCTGGGGCTATTGCCTTACAACCTTTAATGTGTTTAAAGATACCGAGATTAATTTTGGAAAAGCCTCCGTAGACGGCACCTCTTACAACCTTAGTATAGATGTAAGCGAAATACAACAACAAGTAGATAAACTGGTTACAGAAGAACGTATAAAACAAGACAAGCAAGATCAAGAAGGAGAATACTTCTCTGCCGGAATGCAAGATTTTAATACCGCTGGGGGCTATACCCATTTTGGAATTGAAAAGGTATTGATTACAAATAAAATTTTAGAAAATGATGAAGAACTAAATTATATTTATTTAGGCAATTTGTTACGTGACTGGTCACAGTTAATTACCCCCAATACTGAGCGGTACACACAGACACAACAAAACGATATTGCCAAGGCGTTACAGCTTACGGCTAGCGAAAAGAAAGAGTTTTTTGGGTTACAAAGCATAAACTCTATAAAACTATCTAGAAAACACCTTAGCTTTTTAATTGAGCTCATTGCGGCACATGAAATCTTAGGTGGAGATTTAGACAAAACAGGTATTGGTGCAGGCAAAGGAGATAAAATAGCAGATACCCTTACCAAACCTAAAAAAGCAACAGACACTGTAACCAGCTCTAAAACCAGTGCTGTTACCAATTTTGTAAAAGACAAAGCTAAAGAACTGGGCATACAAGCCATAACTCGTAGTCTAGAATATTATACTTTTGTAAAACGGTTTCCTAAACTTAACCCAACTATTATTGGGGTGTATAAACCCCAAGAACATATAGACAACCCCATAGGAGCAGCAGTGGTAGACTTAATAACACAAGAATACCTCTACTGGCCAACAACCATAGACCCAGATATTAATGCGCACTATGGAATGAAAAACTACATTAGAGCTATAGCAAAAGATGGTGAGACAGAAAAAAACAAGATTACACAAACAGGTATAAAACATACTGCACAACAACTGCCCACAGCAACCGCCTATATTGCTGAGCAGCTTAGCAAAAGTTTTAAATATTATAACCGTAACAAGCCCAAAGAGAGCTTACTCTATTTTGGCAATGCACTACACACCATAGAAGATTTCTTTGCCCATTCTAATTTTGTAGAGCTATGCCTAATTAAAAGAGGGTATAATAAAGTAGTTCCATGGGTTAATTACAATGACGCCAAAGCCCTTGCGTTTACAAAGACCAGAAGAAAAGTCACCGCTTTTAGCTACAGAAAAGAAGAGGAGGACTATTTTGGCTCCAATACGCTTATTGATACTTTTAAAAGCATAGAAGACCTACATAAAAAGTATCCTGAGGCAAGGCGATCAAAAATGGCAAGCAAGAATACTATAAGTTTTATAAAAAACGGAGAAAGCTTTGAGTATTACTTAGAAAAAGGCCAAAGCTGGGATGGGCAATTGCACATCTTAAATAGTGTAGTGTACACCAAAGACATAAAACGAGGAGGCAATTACCTAGATTACCTGCCCATAGTTACTGGCCGTTTTGGGAAACTGGATATGATTTACTCCCTACTCGATAAAATGGAAGATATGTTTAAACCCCATAAATTTGGGTGGAAAGATTTTTTCTCCTCAAAATGGGAGGGCAAATCCTATGTACGGCTCTTTGATCTTATGATGTTAACCATACTAACCGATCTTAAATATGCACAAAACACAGAATACCATAAGGATAAAAAGTATAAAGGGCAGCAAGTAGATTATGTGCAACTCATTAAAGTATATGAGTCTGTTATTAATTTTAGGGGAGTTGTATTTAGCATACTCGAAAAAACTAAAAAAGGAAAAGGTATAGCTGCCATAGGTGCATATATTACTATTGTAGTTATAAATGCCCTAGAAAATTTTATGATGAATGTAGTAAAAAAAGTGATAGAATTTGCCATTACGGGTATAGCGTTGGGCATTCGTGAAGCACAAAACCTACAACATATAGGCACCAACCCTACCCATACCCAGATTGCCAAAGATACTATGAGCCATCCGCTGCATAAACTAGCTGGCGAATTGGCACGTATTGCAGTAGCAGATATTGGCAGACAGTTTGTAAATGCAAAAGATGGGTTGGTATCAGAAAAAGAAGTAATTACAATAGCACAAGAATACCTGTCTCACCCCCAAGATGTTAGTTGGATGGATATGCATGTACGCAAATGGGCAATACAGAATATTGGCCATATTAATACCGCAACACATAAGGGCAAGTTAGAAAAACTACACCATGACACCCATACACATATGGAAGAGGCGGCAAAACTAAGCCGTAAAGCCATTAAAAACATTAACAAACAAATAAACGAATTAGAGAATTTTTATAAAAAAACCAAAGACAATGTAGATGATCTAGAGATAAGCCGCAAGGCAAAAAAAACATTACTACAATTAGAAAAATACTATGATAACCTTATAGATTAATTAAAAAAATATGAAAACACTACAAGCAATTATCCTAATCAGTATTAGCTTTTTACTATACAATTGTACAGGGCAAACCAAAAAACGAATATCTAACCAAGCAATGGTTAAGAAATTTAATGCGCAAGAACATCGTTTTGAGTTTAGAGACACTTTACTGTTT
>CANLIE010000077.1 GCA_947491225.1 uncultured Cellulophaga sp. | reverse complement strand
CAGTGCTAAACCGAAAAGTAAGTTGTTTCTAACCCCTTACTATTCTTATACTATACCGTTGGCAAACATTTATGAAAAATAATGACAGACAAAGAAATTGGAGAATTAATTAACGAATTGCGGAATCAAAAAAATTATGATGAAGCGTATATCGGATTTTTTCAATATGGCGGTGGACCTGATGAAAGCTATATAAAAGCGAACAGACAAGGACTTGAATTGCACGCAGCAGAATTATTAGCTGCCGCACTTGAAACTGAATCTGAATTTGAAACTGGAAAGGAAAAAACTTACGGACTTGACCAAGATTTACTTGATGATGATAGTGAGTTCGGATTTAATTATGTTGAATTAAAAAAGGAAAAGCGGAATGATATAAAACCCTATTCCGAATACAAAAAAACGTGGAAAGACAGAGCGTTTGAAATTGGCTGTGTAACAATCGGAATTATATTAGTTGCGCTAATTATAATCGGATTTATAACAGCAGTAACTTGGATAGGATAAAAACGTGTGGCAACAACGTGTATAATTCATTGCTTCTGATTTTCCTTTCGGAAAATCCTCGCGTTGAATTATTGCCAGTTATTTTTACTAAATTAGTTGCTAAACCAACGCAACGAAATCATACACCAAACCGTTCTACACAATTATAAAAAACACTCGAAAGTAAAAGAAAAAGAGTATGGGAGTACTTATACAACCTGAAGACGGCGGAAACTTCGAATACATCAAGGACGGTGCAACAATGATTTGCGACAAGGGAAGTGCGCCATGCGAAATAAAGGCAACAAAGAAAATATTGACATTCAACGGCGTGCATTCCTGTACGACCATTGATAAAAACCCCATTCTCAACGCCATTGATTTTGGAGTCTGTGCAGTAACCCAAAAACCCTGCAAAGGATGTATTTCACTTTTGGAATGGATTGATTTTAAAAAAGATGTGTTTATCGACGGGAAGAACGCCCTAATAGATAAATCATCCATAAATTGTGCAATGGGTGGTAAAGTCCAATTTTTAAATTCAGGGCAATGAGCGATAAAAAATCAAATTTCTGGACAAATCTCTTTGGCAGTCCAAATAAAAACGATGAACCTGCCATAAACAGGGAAGAACTTGGTGGTGAGGATTTAGAAAACTATATAACCGACCTAAAAGATAAGTTAAAGGCACTTTGGACGGAAGAAAACCACATTAGGGAAAACGGAATAAAGGAAAAACAACAAATCAAACTTTCCCGCCACAAAAAGATAATGGACAATACCATTGAAATTGAGGCATCAAAAAAGCAACAAGACTCATCATCCTCAAAAAAAATAATTACAGGAATAAAAACCTACGGACAGGCAGGTGCGCCAAAAGCTGTTTTGGTGCTTACCAAAGTGGCTTTTGATACAAAATATGATGTTTGCAGTGATGATGTGGCAGACTTTGGCGACTACAAAAAATTCTATATCCTCGAAGATGGAGGAAAATATTACCATTGGCTATACAAAAGGACAAACCCCGATGATTATAGCACCATAAAACCCGAACCTATACCCATAACGTTTTCGAGCACCCATAAAATTGAACTTACGGCAACCCTAAAGGTTACCTCCGCTAGCCCATTTACAAAACCGCCCGAAATAAGGATAACGGATAAAAACGGCAAATACATCTTTGATATTGAAAAAGGGAAAATAAGTGGCGAATTTGAGGTGATTTTCAAAAGTAACAACAAACCTTATGAAGATACCGTAGAACATATCCCAAACTTTGAACTGATTTTTGAATACTCTGATGATGGAAGCACTTGGGTAAAGGCGGGTTCTTGTATAACTACACTCTACCTTACTTGGAAAGAACCCAAATATAGTTCTTACAGAATAGAGAGCAGCCAAAGAGAGACTTTGAAAATCAAAGCAGCTTTTAATGGTAAGGAAAACATACTAGAGACTTTACTCTATATTGGTTGCAAACAAGCCAAGGGATTAGGACATTCTGCAAAGAAAACAGAAGACAATGCTGAGCAAATACTTGATGCCATTTTTAAGGAATTCGAACCTTTAAAAATCATACGGACAAGGGAGGGAACACTTTATTTGGATAAAGATTTGAGTAGTGAAGGTTTGGGCTATTGGAGAAATACCAGTGCTCTTACAGGACGTTTTACAAGAGGCTTGCGGACGCTCTTGCGCGATGGGGAGGCACGCTGTGGGGAATTTACGTCATTTTTTATTCACGTTACACTCTCACAGGGCATAGAAACCGACCAATTTGCCTTTACCTCTGCCGTTGGTGCAGGTCTTGTGGGAACCCCCATGCCGCCAAAATTTATAAATTCCATTTTTCTGGTAAAAACGTGGACAATAAACGATCCAAAGGCACCGACCGAAAATCCACCAACAGGCAACAAGGCACAAGGTAACGACAAACCTATGCACTTTTTTTGGGACCACGTTTTTGCCACCTTTGATAAAGGCACAGGTAAAAAGTATTACGACCCTTCCTATGGTGTTAAGGGTACAAAATTCTTTCCAAAAGATAAAGAACTGCTCAACACCTATTCATCCAATTCCTTAACCGGTGTACTTTTTACTAAAAAAGATACAATGGGCGAGCCTTTTTTAGATGCACGGCATTCAGGAGCATATCTTGATTTACAAGCAGGTAGTGGGGGTAGGATTTCTTTTTTATACAAAACAATGACCGTAGATATGGACAAGTATTTAGCATTCATGTTGATTAAAACAACAAGCGATTTACCTTATCTTACAGATACGGCTATAACAATAGAATTATGATACAGAAACTATTTTTATCAATCATACTGCTCATTAGTTTAAACAGTTGCAAAGCGCAAACAATACATCAAACAACAACGGCAATGGAAGCATACTCAAAAAAACTCAACAATCTCGAAGTGAAAATGTTAACTGAAACTAACATTGAAGGAAAAAAAACCTCTTGGGATATGTATGTATATAACAGCAAAAAAGACAGTGTCTTACTAGATCATTTTGAGTACCCAAAAATATACGAAAAAGAAAAGGAATATATCTCTGGGGATATACGGAAGCATATCATTATTGGTGATGTCATCTTGGAGGACAAGACATTATACCTAATGTTTTATAAACACGGAAAGACATACTTAAATACCTATGAATTTACAGAAGATAAAAAATTTGTAAAAGAAGAATATTTCGCAGGTCAATTAGCAACTGGAACATATTTAAACTTTGGGCATCCATTTTATGATGCAGAAATTAAAATTTTTCCGCAATCTGAAATTTATATAAAATTTTTTGGAGGTACAGAAGTATTCTCTGGGAATGGAAGCATAACTTTATTAAAATTTGATAATTTAAAGAAGAAACTAACAAAAGCTATTTTTAGCAATACTTCCAAAGTAGTCTTAAAAGATGATAATAAGCTATTTGAAACTTTAAGTCTAAACAATAGAAAAGAGATTGGCTATGAAATTAGGAAAGTTCTGATTGAAACTAAATCAATGAAGAAAATAGATGATTTTAAATATGTGGATTTTATTTATGATAGGAGCGTTGAAATAGATTTAGAGCAGACTAACAAAATCAAAGGAGGTATAATTTATTTTTTCTACCAACTCAATAAATTTGAAGACCTCAAAATAATTCGTTATGATAATTATGAAAACGAATGGTTATTAGACGATTTCAAAGAAGAACGTATAAAAATATAGGAAGAATAACTGTGTAGAACAATGTATAAACGCAATAGCGGAATAAGTGCTTAACACGAAAGTTATTTTATACATTTTTGGTCAGTTATAAACCGAAAAGTCAGTGCGCCAATCCCGCTACTGCGCTTATACGAGACCGTTCTACACCATTTGAAACAAATATTAGATTGAAAACAATATTTCTGATTTTAGGATTAACAATACTTGCATCTTGTAACTTGCAACCGAAAAAAGAAGGTAAAATATCGAAGGAACAAGTTCTTGAAAATATTCAGACTTTAAGAAACGCTGGATTTTTTGAGGTTTATGAAAGTATGAGCGATTTGGAGGTTTATGATACTATATATGCTGACCGAAAAAAGAGATATTCTGAGATTTTTGAAAAGCAATATGACCCAGGAATGGATTTAGATGCAATCCAACTTGCAGAATACGATAGAACCAAATTATTATTTATTGACTTGGAGGCGGACGTTGCAATGGATAATAACATCTATGTTGAAGTAATAAAAGCTTTTAGAATACTATCAAACAACAAATTTGAACCGACCGACATAAAAGAACAATGGACATCCGAAACTGGTCCAATAGAAGTTTCTTTCAAGTCTGACGGCTCGCTCATAAAGTTTGAACCTGAATATCAAGACGACTGGCTTCACGAAAGTGTATTTAAGATTTGTCAAGAAGAATTAGAACGCAAAAGTATTCGAATTACAGACTGTTTATCAGATGATGGGTACGGATATGGACAAGCTATAGCCATTATGAGACTATCTGAAAAGGAACAAAAAATCCTTGAAAACAAACTGAATTGGAAATTTACGCAAGATTAAAAACGGTGTAGAACAACACCTATGCGATAATGCGGGGTTTGGGTTTAATCGAAAGGTTACTGTTTATTTGGTTTGTCGCCAAAGGTTTAAATTTAGTATTTTAGAAAATATAAACATAAACTTTGGCTAAGTGCAGATTCAAAGACCATTGAGTTTTTGCTTCCGCACTACGCATAGCTAAACGTTGGGCGTAATTAACCAAAACCTACAAAACTAATTGACATTTATAAGAGACATAGCTTCATTATTTCAAAGCAAAAGAATTTCTGTAGAAATAGACCCCTTGCTTCTACCACATCTCAAAACTGAAGATAAATTGACTACTAGTAGAGTAATTACATTTAACCTCTATCGTCTTATTTATCATATTGGAACTATTCAATCTAGAAGATTTGCTACTTCTAACCGACTAAAGTTTATAGATAAAGTTGACTTACTTGAAAAAATTTATACTAACACTAATGAATTTCGTGTAAAAATTGATGAGATAAAACATTTAAATGGTTCTGAAACATTGACTAGTATATCTGAGGATTTTGGAATTGGAATTTCAGTTGTAATAGCTGAAAGTCTTTTTGCGACTCAACGCTCAACTATTCAAAAAATTTATGGCACAGGTAGAAGACCAGATTGGAAATGTCAATTAGAAGACAATAGTATTTTAGTTGTCGAAGCAAAAGGAGCAACTAGTATTGCAACATCAAATACACAAGAGATTAGAGCATTAGACCAAAAAACACGTGAGCCTGGTGATATTCAAGTAGCATCTTTAACAATATTCAATGAAAATCAAATAAGTACTAACAGATATCTTGACCCACCAATTGAGAATAACGATATGTCATCAGAAATGCAAAATCATATTTTGAGAGCAGGACATTATGCATCTGTTTTTAGCTTTCTTGGAAATAGCAAGTTGAGTAAATACTATTCCCAAATGAGAAAAAGGCTTGAGGGAAGAATAACACCATATGAACAAGAAAGAAAAGATGAAGTTTTTAGAGACTTGAGGACAAATGACCCCACTATTTATTATTCTGACAAAGAGTTTGCGGGTTCTTTCTACGAAGTTGAAAATGAAAAATATCTTTTTGTTGGTGTTGATAAAGAACTTTTATCATACACAGGATTTATTGAATTTAATGAATATGAGGAAGACACAGACATAACATTATCCGATAATCATTATGTTTTATTTAAGGATGGAATATTAATGATTGAGATTGGAAATATTGAAATGTATTCAGATATTGTTAACATCAATAGAATCCCTAATTATCAAAATAAAATTACGGTAAGTGATGTAGATGAAATGAATGAAATTTCATTTTCAAAATACTTTATTCATTTATTAGAAAGGAATGGTTTTGAAAATATACAAGAAGAAATAAGAATTGGAGATTTTCAAGTCGACCTTGTCGCAAAATTTGGTGATACAGTTTATTATTTTGAGTTTAAAATATACAAGAACAAAAAAATAACCCATAATGTTATAGAACAACTTTCATCCTATAGAGAAGGTCTTTCGGGAGGTAAATTTGTATTAGTTACAAACGCTATTATTGAAAACCAAATCTTAAACGAAATCAATATCTCAATAATAGACAGAAACGGAATAAAGAGAATATCTTATAATTATAGAAACTTATTAGAATTAATAAACCCACCCAATGAAAGATTGAATTAAGAATAAGTGACTTTATTAATTTTGGAGAAGTTCAGAAATAGAAATTTCCAAACCATCCGCAATTTTCATCAAAGTAAGTAAACGAGGATTAGTTCTACCCTTTTCAATCATATATAATTGAGTTCTACCAATCTCACAATCAAAAGCGAATGACTTTTGGTCAATGCCTTTTTCTTCTCTTAAATGCTTGATTTTAGCACCCAATTTTTGAAAATATTTTGATTCTTTCGTGTTCACTATACCGAATTTCGATAAATTATTTATATATTGTGTTCGGAATAACGAACATTGCATTAATGAGCCGATTTAGAAAGCTAAAAATATATCAAAAACACCAGCCTCGTGAATGGAGCAAATATGCGGTTGTTCCTGAAATTTGACTTGAGGGAAAGTGGTTGAGAGAGCTCGGATTTGAAATCGGAAAAGAAATTGAAATTAAGCAACAAAAAAATAAACTGACTATCACGCTGACTGACAAAAAAGAAGAAAAATAACTACGCCCAACAAGGTATAAAAAACATAGGGCGTTTAGTCGTAGTCTAGAGGTCTGTGTCTATTTGCAGAGTCGCCAAATATAAAATTTGGCGTTTAAGACAAAAAAGATAAAAGCAAAATATTATATTTGGCTAAGTACCAAAACGAAACGAAAGTGCTTATCACCTGCCCTACGTTTCTTATACTAAACGTTAGCTTTAATGCTAAAAGTCATTGCAAAACCTCAAATTTCGGGTTTAAATCAAAAGTTATTTAAAGCGGAATTTGAAAATAAAATACGGAAT
>CANLIE010000076.1 GCA_947491225.1 uncultured Cellulophaga sp. | reverse complement strand
GGTAACGGAACATTTACAATAAACTATACAGACGGTTCAAGCTTTACAACAGCAGACTTCACAGGGCCACAAGGCGCAACAGGAGCCAACGGTGCTACAGGTCCGCAAGGTCCAGCAGGAGATCCAGCAACTGATGATCAAACTTTATCAACAAACGGGAATCCTGGTTACGTAGCAATTTCAGGCGGCAATAATGTAACTATTAACGTTAATGATGCAGATTCAAATATTGGAAATGAATACAATACTGGTTTTGCTGTGGTTGGAAGTGATTTAAGACTTACGGATGGTGGTGCAGTAAGAAATGTACCTTTATCTTCATTAGGAACAGATGACCAATATGATGATGAAGTTTTATTAAGAACACCAATTGATGTTGATGATGCAGAAAAGGCAGTTGTAACTAATGAAACTACTGTAGAAGAGGTAATACAAGCAATAGCTCCAATTACATCCAAAGCAGCACGTATATTTTATCCACCATCTATAGAAGTAGATGTAGCAACAACAGGTACAGGTAGAACATTAAATTTATATACACAGTATACAGCACAATATGCTACGCCAATGGTAAGAAGTGATTTAGGAGGTGCAAATGAAGCTCCTTCTGCATTACCTACATATGGGTCAGGTGAATTATATTATTACGTTACATATTATGATAATACTGTTTTTGCAAATGTTAGTATTAGCGCAACAGGTGTAATGACATATGATGTAATTGCCACGCCATCAGATTATAATACTTTAATTAATGTTGTGTTTGTTGTAAAATAATATCAATAAGTTGCTAAAGAATATAGAGATTTTGAAGAATAAAAAAATATACAAAGTTCTTTTAACCTGTATAACTGGGTTGTTTTTTGGAACCCAAATGTTAAGTGCTCAGTTTTTATTACAAGCACCTAATAGTACAGATGAGAATAATTATAAATGGTATAAAGCTTCAAATCCAAGTACTATTTTAGGAACAAACTCTTTTTACGAAGTTACAGAACCAGGAGTTTATTTTGCAACCTATGATGGTACCTTATGTGGCTCTAATGCTACAGGTTATTTTATTGTAACTAATTGTAATGCTCCTTATAACCAAGTAACATTAGATATAACAGCAAATATTAGCGCAGGTGCTACAGTTAGTTGGACACCAACCTTAACTGGAGACCAAACAAGACCTATAGTAGATGCAACCCAGACAGTAATAAAATATACAGCAACTATAGTTAAAGCAGGAAATTCTATCAACCTACCTAATTTCACTGTAGTTTGTATGGAAGAAGCTGCTGCTCTGGAGAATGATTTTGTTACTGTCAATGAAGATGATTCAGTAATTGTGCCAATATTTGACAATGATAATGATGTGCCAACTACAGGAACGCTTACTTTTTCTGACCCATCAAACGGAGCGGTTCAAGTAGATGATAATGGTACACCTAATGATCCGTCAGATGATATAGTAACCTATGTTCCAAACCCAGATTATAATGGCTCAGATTCATTTACATATACAGTTTGTAATTCTTTTGGGGATTGTAGTACTGCAAATGTAGGGGTAGATGTTTTACCAATTGTAGACACTATGGATGATACTGTTGTAACTAATGAAGACGAAAGCATTGTAATTGATAATTGGGACCTAAATGATAATGATATACCTAATATAGGAACTTATACAACAACTTTACCTGATAATGGTAGTGTTACAATAGCAGATAATGGCACACCTAATGATCCATCAGATGATATTGTCACCTATGTTCCTAATTCAGGATTTACAGGTACAGATACGTATACATATACAATATGTGATAATCAAAATAATTGTAGTACTTCTACAGTGACCATTTTGGTTAATGAATCTGCAGTATCAGATTTAGATTCGGATAATGATGGTATTTTAGATAGTTTTGAAGATCTTGATTTAGATGGGGATAATAATCCATCTACAAATCCTACAGATTCAGATAATGATGGTATTCCAGATTATTTAGATATAGATAGTGATGATGATGGTATTCCAGACAATGTAGAGGCGCAAAGTACAGCAGGTTATATAGCACCAAGTGGTTTAGACGCAAATGGTAATGGTTTAGACGATGCATATGAAACTAACGGTAATCTAGGTTTGTTTCCAATAGATACAGATAGAGATGATTTGCCAGATTATTTAGATGATGATAGTGACAATGATGGCATTACTGATGCTATTGAAGGGCATGATCATAATCAAGATGGTATTGCAGATGTTGCATTTACAGGATCTGATAAAGATAATGATGGTTTAGATGATGGTTATGAAGGAAATACAACTATTGATGATGATAAAAATGATGAGATAGATGACCCTATTAATGATTTGCCTAATGCAGATAAAGACAGTGAGTCAGATTACAGAGATACAGATGATGATAATGATGGTATACCAACAATAGATGAAGATACTAATAGAGATGGAAATTATCTTAATGATGATGCAGATGCAGATGGTATTCCAGATTATTTAGATTATCAAGATTCTACTAATGATGGTATAGAAGTATTTAATGTTGTAACTCCAAATGGAGACGGAGTACATGATGTTCTTAAGATTACTGGCTTAGAAAGATTTCCTAACAATACAGTTAAGATATATAACAGATGGGGAGTTCAAGTATATGTAACAAAGTCTTATAATACTCAAGGTAATTATTTTGATGGAACATCTAATGGAAGGGTTACAATAGATAAAGATAAAAAGCTACCTGTAGGAACATACTTTTATATAATAGACTATGAAAATACAACTGGAAGCATGAAACAGCTTAGTGGCTATATATACATAAATAAATAGCATTTAAATTTATGATAACAATAGAGAAAACTTTTAGGAAATTTATATTATTAGTATTGTTATTCATTTTAGCAACCATTTCATTATGGTCTCAACAAGATGCACAATACACACAATATATGTATAATACCATAAGCATTAACCCTGCTTATGCAGGTTCTCGTGGAAATATGAGTATGGGGCTATTGTACAGGTCACAATGGGTGGGTCTAGATGGTGCTCCAAAAACCCAGACTTTTAATTTTCATACTCCAATAGGTTATAGAGGTGTTGGAGTAGGGTTTTCAGTTGTTAATGATGTAATAGGACCAACTTCTGAAACTTATTTTGATGGAGATTTTTCTTATACATTGTATACATCAGTAGAAGGTAGATTATCTTTTGGATTAAAAGCAAGTGCACATTTGTTAGATGTTAGGTTTTCTGAACTTAATCAAGATAACAGTAGTGGAGTAGACCCATCTTTACAAGAGGATATTGACAATAAATTTTCACCCAATATAGGAGCTGGAATTTATTATCGTACAAATAAATTTTATGCAGGCATATCTATACCTCGTATTTTAGAAACAACTCACTTTAAAGAAGGATCAAATCCTACTACGGCAAATGAACAAATGCACTTATATTTAATGACGGGTTATGTTTTTGATATAAATAATTTCATAAAATTTAAACCAACATTACTAACCAAAGCAGTTAAAGGAGCTCCATTACAAGTAGATTTATCAGCAAATTTTATGTTTAACAATAAATTTATTTTAGGAGCAGCATATAGGTGGGATGCAGCATTTAGTGGAATGTTTGGATTTCAGGTGTCAGAAGATATAATGATTGGTTTAGCATATGACAAAGAAACAACAGAACTAGGAAATGCTGCTTTTAATGACGGGTCTTTTGAAATTATGATACGGTATGACTTTATAAAAACTAAGAATAACTTAAAATCTCCAAGGTTCTTCTAAATTACCCTTGTATTGAATCAAAAAATAAAAAAACACCTTTTTTAAAAGGTGTTTTTTTATTTTTATAATACCTATAAATAATTTAAAGGTCTTATTTTTGTTTTGTTATGATAGAAGAGCAAGTTATATTAGTTAATGAAAAAGATGAACAGATAGGCACTATGGCAAAGATAGAAGCGCATGAAAAAGCACTTTTACATAGAGCATTTTCTGTATTCATTATAAATGATAAAGGCGAAACAATGTTGCAGCAACGTGCTGCTGAAAAATATCATTCACCACTATTATGGACAAATACTTGTTGCAGCCACCAAAGAGAAGGTGAGTCTAATATAGAAGCAGGGAAAAGAAGATTACAAGAAGAAATGGGTTTTGTAACAGAGCTTACAGAATTATTTTCATTTATTTATAAGGCTCCTTTTAATAATGGTCTTACAGAGCATGAATTAGATCATGTAATGTTAGGCAGGTTTAATGATGCTCCTAAAATAAACAGAGAAGAAGTACAAGATTGGAAATGGATGTCTTTGGATAGTATTAAAAAAGACATTGCTATAAATCCTGATAGTTATACGGAATGGTTTAAAATAATTTTTGAAAGGTTTCATAATTATATACTTAAAAACAAGTAAGATGAGGGTAAAAGTAAGTAGAAAAGCACACTTTAATGCAGCTCATAGATTATATAACCCAGCATGGAGTGATAAAAAAAACAAAGAAGTATTTGGGTTGTGTAGTAATCCAAATTATCACGGGCATAATTATGAACTTATTGTTAGTGTTACTGGTGATATTGACCAAGAAACTGGTTTTGTTATGGATATGAAAATACTTAAAGACCTTATTAAAACTAAGGTTGAAAATGTTTTAGATCATAAAAACTTAAATATTGAAGTAGTAGAGTTTACCAAGCTTAATCCAACAGCTGAAAACATAGCAATTGTAATATGGAATAAGTTAAGACCAGAAATAGAAGCTTCTAATGAATTGGAAATAGTTTTGTATGAAACACCTCGTAACTTTGTAACCTATTCAGGATAAAGTACTTTTAATAAATAAAAAATTAAAATGTATCCATTAAAATTTAATCCTATATTAAAAGAAAAACTTTGGGGAGGCACAAAATTAAAAGATGTCTTAGGTAAACCAATAGAAAATAATATTACGGGAGAAAGTTGGGAGATTTCTACGGTAAAAGGGGATATTTCTGTAGTTACCAATGGAGAACTAGCAGGTAAATCTTTACAAGAAGTAATAGATATAAGTACAGAGAATCTATTAGGGAAAAGTGTTTTTAAACGTTTTGGAACAGATTTTCCTATTTTAATTAAGTTTATAGATGCCACACAAGATTTGTCTATACAATTACATCCCAATGATAAGTTGGCTAAAGCTAGACATAATTCTTTTGGAAAGACAGAGATGTGGTATGTAATGGATGCTGATGAAGATGCCAATTTAATAGTTGGTTTTAATAAAGATGTAAGTAAAGAAGAGTATACCTCTAGCATAAAAAATAATTCTTTGTTAGATTTGTTGAATTATGAAAACGTAAAAGAAGGAGATGCTTTTTTTATTAATACAGGAAAAATACATGCAATAGGTGCTGGTGTTTTACTGGCAGAAATTCAACAAACATCAGATGTAACCTATAGAGTTTTTGACTTTAATAGGAAAGATAAAAATGGAAATCTAAGGGAGTTGCATACAGAACAAGCTTTGGACGCGCTAGACTATACTAAAAAGGATGATTTTAAAGTAGTTTATGATACTAAGAAAGATTCTGTAAACAAAATGGTAGATTGCCCTTATTTTAAGACCAATGTTATTGAACTATCTAAAGATTTTAAGCAAGATATTTCTGCTAGAGATTCTTTTACCATATACATATGCGTTGGGGGTAGTGCAATAGTTTTAAATGAATATGGAGAAGTAAGTATCAAAAGAGGAGAAACGATATTAGTACCAGCAATTTCAAGCAAGATAGAAATAAAATCCAATGAAGTTAAGTTGTTAGAAGTCACTATTTAGTTTTTATTAAGCCCTTACAGAAAGATAATACTTATAAGAAACTCTTAATATGAGTTAAAAAATGTATTTTTGCAAAAAAAATAGTACAAATGGCAAGCATAAGAGATTTAAAAAAAGACATTAACTTTGTTTTAGGAGATATTATTGAAGCAGTTTATTTTTGGGAAGCTTCTACAAAATCCAAAGATTCTAAAGATGGGTCTAAAATAATAGATAAAGCTATTGTTATTTTTGATGACTTAATTGTAAAAGTTAACAAAAAAGATGTTGATAACAGAAGTAAACACTTAGCGTCTGTTCGCAAAGAATTAGAAGAAAAAGCATCAGGTTTAATTGATGAACTGAATAAGTTAAGTTAAATTACTATATTTTAAGAAAATAGAAACATCCGCCAATAGGACGGATGTTTTTTTTATAACCTGAGTTCGATGTAAGAAAATTTATGTCAGTCTAAGTGATTTTCAATAGAAAATTGTATAGAAGACAAGTAAATTTTAAACCAAAAGCTTTGTCATCTTGAGCTTGCCGAAAGGTCAATACAATTTTTATTAGTTTCACTATGAAAAATCACTCAATATGACAGCTTTTTTTTAATCAAATTCTTAGGCCGAACTCAGGTTTATACCTATTTTTTAGACTTTACTGTAGCTATGTGCTTTTTTAGTTTTTTTCCGTACATTGAATTAGAAACTTCAGGAGAAAGAGAATTATATATAGAATCTAAATATTTAACGCTTGCATCAGGAACTTCCGTGAGAGCCAAGTAAGGTGCTATATATGAATTTTTGTTGTTCAAAGAATAATTAAGAGCATATAAATACCCTCGTAAATTATTTTTATCCATTAATTTACCTATGGAATCCAAAGCTTCAGAATTACCCTTTATTTCAGGTAATTCAGCTTTTTGGATTAGTTCTAAACTTATAGTATTGAATCTTGAAGCATTTTTTTGAAATTCTTCATATTTTTTATGACTCTCAGATCCACTTATTTTTGCTTTGGTTGCAAAGGTGTTCCATGCAGTGTTAATAGTAATGGTGCCTGGTTCTGCAAAAAACGTAATACGATCATTAAATTCAAAATTGTCAACCCTATCTAAGTATAAGTAGAAAATTTCAGGACTTTCTAATTCGGTAGTTAAATTAAAGTTTTCATCACCGTTTACTTGTATAGAGTCTACAGAAACTAATACAGTATCTTTAATTTTTTGTAAATAGATAGTTCCTTTTTTTAACCCTTTTACATTACCTGTAACTATCATAGTATTTTCTGTTACTGAATTACATGAAATAATAGTTAATCCAAATAAAAAAAGTAGAAAAAATTTATTCATTGTTATGTTTTTTGAATAGGCAAATATCTTAAAAAATCCTTAAAAACAGTACAGTTCTCAGCTTATTTATATATTTATATGCACAACTATCCGAAAGTCGTATTAAAAAAGTAGCCTGAGAATCCCGTATTTTAGTTTTGCAAATAAAAAATACATT
>CANLIE010000075.1 GCA_947491225.1 uncultured Cellulophaga sp. | reverse complement strand
TGAAATCTCAACAGGAGAACATCAACCCAACGTAGATGATTTTAAAGAAAAAATGCCACAAATTTTTCCTGATTTTAGTTTTGATGAATTTAAAGCATTATACGAATCATTACGAATAGATAAATAGATAATCCCCCGCTACCGTTAGTTTATAACTAGTGGTGACAAGAGTAAGAAGAAAACAACATTTGATGAAGTATGTAACTTCGTAAGTAGTAGCATTACAAAAATACGAGGAAGTGTCTTTGATACTAATAATAGTAAGAATGAACAATTATAAAAAATTAAGAGAAGAAAGATACAATTTTCCATTGTAATGAAAAGGTTATGCTTGATAAAGAGTATGAGATGAGAGATTTTGTTAAAGAATATGAAGGTCAGGCAGATTATTTTATAATGCAATGGCTAGTGCTCCTAATTCTAAGGCAGTAGCAGAAGGAGGGACTAATGGTACTGGATTATCAAGATTTTTTGATAGATTAACAAATATAGTAACAGCATTAAACGTTAAAGAAGATGAGGTTGCATTTAATATTCGTAGATGAAAAAAGGAAATAATATGAAAAAGGATTATAACAAATTATTTACTGAACTTATAAGTGAATTACGACAAAGTCAATATGTGAAAATAGATACAATTGATTCAGATCTAAAGGTTCTTAATAATACCAACTTAAAATTTTTTGATCATAAGCTTAAAAAAAACCTAAATTTTAGCTTACCAAAAGAAAAGCAGGATGTTTTCAATTTTTTTAATTACACTCGGGTTTATTGGTTTTACAAAATAAATGAAGAATTGAAAGGTACAGGAGATTTTAATCTTGAAAATGCTTACAGATCTATTTCAAAATCAAAACCACATAAAATGTGGAATGATTCCACACCTGAAAAAGATATAGAAATATTAAAGCAATTTAGAGTTTTGATTGATAGTCCAGATGCTGGTGATAATAGGTTGATTGGGTTTAAATTAACTCCGGGCACGTATAGTGAGGAATTCTGGTTTTATAATAGAGGACAGCTTTATCCTATGCAATTAGATTATGAAGGGCTGCTTAATGCGCTTCTTGAAACAAAAGGTATTGGTAATTGGGAGTATTTCTTTTGTGATTTTGACCCTAAAGATTCTTTACATAAAAACATTCCAGATATGTTAAGACAAGATTTAAGTGCTTTAAAAATTCTTTTTCCAGATGTTGACTACACATATTATGATAAAAGAATTAGTAATTTTAATAAAATTGATTAGCAATTTCACCCACTACCGTTAGTTTATAACTAGTGGTGACAAGAATAAGAAGAAAACAACATTTGATGAAGTATGTAACTTCGTAAGTAGTAGCATTATAAAAATACGAGGAAGTGTCTTTGATACTAATAATAGTAAGAATAGTATATACAAAATATAAAATGATTTAAAACTAACTAACAGATAATTGAAAACCGCAGAAGCACATAAAAGCACCACTTCGCAAAGTCAAATACAGGCAAAACTTCATAGAACTTTATTAAGAGCAGCAAGAAAAGGAAAATTATCACGGTTTGTGATATAAGTCCAGATTTTAATAGACTTCTTCGAGAGATTTTAGTACCTAATTCTCCTTATGATATAGATTTTTCAATTATAAAAATAGGAAGTAGTTTTGATAATGGACCATTTATAAATATATAAAAATGAATTATGAGTTACAGTTTTTAGTTATGGTAAATTCAGAAATAGGAATAGATGAATTGCTTAACAAAATGTCAGGGTGGAATGATTTAATCAAATTAACACATCGTTCTTTTGATTCGGATTCAAAAAATTGGATTCAGGTTTCTGAAAATGAAGATTATGGACTTGGTGGGATTCAGGACGAAGATGGATTTTTGTTTTATAAATATAAAATAGAAGTATCTCCATTGAATGATCAAGTAGGAATAGATGATCAAGTAGAGTATGCAAAAAAAATTCATCAAAACTTTATTGATGAGGGTTTTTTAGCAGAAATATGTGCTGATTTTGAAGAGTTATTATAAGAGATACTTTTAAGAAAATTACAAAGACGAATTAATGACCCAGAAGGATTAGGATTATTTAATAACATACCATTAGAAGAAGAATCAGTACTACGATTAGTTGATGATATTATGAATAATGCTGCTACTCAGAGATTTGGAAGACTCAAATCAAGTGGATTAGCTGGTGAACGAGGTATTGCTATTTTTGATGGTGCAGGAAGAGGAATTTTGGTTCGCCAATCAGATGGGTTTTTTATAACTTTTTTAGAAGAACCAAGAGGACTTGGAAATATATTTAGATAAAATATGGATTATATAATTTCAGGAATGAGTGAATATACTACTTTGGAAGGAGTAGTAAAAGAAATGTTTACAGTAGATTCTTTTGCCCCAATTACTAAAGTTTTGGTTTGGGATGAATTAGGTAAAGTTAATCAATCCATATTTCATACTGATTCAAGTTTTTCTTCAGCAATGGGAATTATAGAATTCCAGTATGAACATATTCATCGTATATCATTTTTATTAAATGTTGAAATTGGAAACTATAAAACAAAAATTGAAATTTCATTTTATGTTAATAAAGAAAATATAATAATTGAAGGTCAGTTATATCTGGAAAAACTTATTGATCTATATTCAAATAACCAACTTTTGATTAATGATTTAGCTAATTTTTTAGCAAGACTAGCGCAAAATCTCAAATTAAAATATATCAACGTTTCTGATGAAGATAATGAATCTCTGATTATTGATAGTGTAGGTGTTTTTTTACCTGATGTATTTGGGATTTTTAATAAACAGTTATTAAATCAAAAAATAAAGAGATTAGATGATTTTCACCTTAAAATAAAGTCGATTTTGGAATATGATGGATATTATTTAGTAATTATTAATCCTGATTTTCAAAATAGTAAATTAGATAAGAAAACTAATGAATTTTTTGTCTTGTTAGAGCAGATTATTAAAGAAAATTCTGTTAATGGTAGACAGGATGGTATACAGCCCAAACTAACCATAGGCAAACCCAAGGGCAAGTAAGAAGTCGATGCCTATGCTATGGCAGATAAAGAAGTACAAAGGTTAAGCGCCTACCATAAAATATAGTTCCTCCTTTGGGGGGCAGAGGGCTTTACAAACTAAATGTGCTACCTGCTAAGAGAAAGAAAAGTTACAAAAAAAGGAAGGAGAAGAGGTGCCAGGAAACGATTTAGAAGTACAACGAAAACCCATTTTTGAAAGTAATGAAGAGCAACATAATTCAGACTATACCTCTAGAAATAAAAAAAAAGCAGATCAAATGCAAATAATTTATCAAATAATAAATCGTAGTGGCTATCAAGTGTCATTTTCTGATCAAATGGGAGTTTTACCTTTCGAAAAAACACTTAGAGGGTATGTCGATTTTTAAAGAATAGCTATGACAGATAATTTAAATTTATTTTTTCAATATGAGTCCGATAATTTTTCTCAGGTATGGGATGTGTATCAGTATATTCTTTTTGAAGATGCGATAGCTTTATCCAGTACCACATTAGATAATGAAGATTTTATATACTATGGACAATCCATTTGGAATCAGAAAACTAAAAAACTAAAGCAAGAAGAAATTTATTTATTAGAATCTGGTAAAATTTATATAGAAACACCTCCACTAATTCATCCTGCATTTGTAAAAATAATTTCACAAATACTTAAAATATCAGAAACCGAACTACTAGAGGTTTCTGCCTATAAGGCATCTATTATAGATGAAAAAATAGTTAAAAGAAATAAATATGAAGAAATTATAAATACGGGACCTTATTTTGTTGAAACACTATTAGAAGCTAAAAGTGATACCGTTTTAGTAAACAATCAAGCTATAAAAGTTTCAGAATTATTAATTACAAGAATACCATTACTTTCATCTAAAAAACGCAGATTACTAGAAAATTTTTCAGGAAATAGTTTTCTTGGGATCGATAATATAAATTATCAACTTATTTGGAAAATAAGCAAGGAGTTAATTCAAAATAAAAAATACCAAGATTCATTTTTTGCAAATTCATATAAATATCTACAACAATATTTTGAAGAGTTAATAATAACTATTCAATATAACCATCAAAATAATAGATGGGATACGCTAAAAAAATACAAAGAATACAATGCACTCAAAGGTGTAGAAGAACAAGTTAATGAAATAAAAGAAATAGAAAAGCCTTCTCAAGAATCCTTATATGTTCCTTTATATAGAGAGTCTTGGATTACACGATCAAATACCATACCTATAGATTGCTTATATGTAAATACTCTCATATTATGTATTCAATTTTCTGATCGAATCGTTTTTTATAATTTTTTGGATCAAAAAGGAGTAAATATAGTATACATCTCATGTTATAAGCTAAAAAATGTAGATTTCGAAAAAGGGTACATACAATTGTACGGATGTAAAGATGAGGACAACCATCAGATTACCGATTTTGCCCATTATAATTTTAAATCTAAGCAATGGTATTCCGGAGCTTTTGAAGATTTTACATATTATGAACTTGCACACCAATTAGAAAAACAAAGACTTGTAGATTATAAAAATGATGTTACGTTTTTTATGAGTGAATTAACAAGGTATCCTACCAAAAAAATACAGAGTGTGTGTAAACAATATGTGTGGATAAATGATAAGTATGGAATAGGAGGTTTATTTGATTTAAAATCAGGGTTATGCATAGTTTCCAGAGAAAATGTAGATGAATTTTTAGATATAGAAATCCCCAAATATGAAATTAAAGAGTTTGTTGAATTAGTAAAAGAAGAACATAACTTAAAGGAAAATCTAAATCGTTTGCAAAAAGAAAACCACTTTGATTTAGGAGCATTATGTATTGTTCATAAGAACTGGATGATGTTATATGATACTATTTTATATCATAATGATAAAGCAGTCTTGGAAATAGATTTTCCATACACATGTGCAACTTTTAATTACGATGCATCTAAGCTTTTTTTAATCAATTCTCTAGCAATAGTAATAATAGAGACTATGGATTTTACATATAAAAAAGAAGCAAAATACAGTTTTATAAAGCTTTCTGAAAAAAGCTAAAGAATAAAAAGAGAAAAGAAGGCAAGTGCCTCAAGATATATGATTTTTTTACCAATAATCGAAAAAAATGACCCGCGAAAGATTATCTAACCAATATGGAACACTAGAAGAAGGTATGTATACAGATTTTAATAACTATTGCCTAGTGAACCCATTCGTTCCTTAGCCTTTAAAATATGAAAATCGTTGGCACTCAATGGTTCGAGAATAATTTTATAAAACATAGACACTATAATTAGCCTAAAGTAATTGGTTATCCAGAGTTCTAAGATACCATAATGAATGTGGATGAAAAAATATACTTGAATGAATTTTATGGTAATAGTGGAACTCAAGGACATTTATTTAGTTACTTGACAAATTATTTGAATAATCATAGAGTATATGGTAACTTGCTTCAAAGAAATGATTTAATGCCAAATAATAAAAGTGCCCCTGGGAATAAATTACTAATAGACCAAATGAGATCAAGTCCTGGATGAGCTAATGATGCTACTTTAAGAGCTATAGTGAGAAGGTAGTTAGGTGTGTATTATAGCTATTACCATAACAATAGTAAACCTAAAATGCCAAGATCAAATTATACAACAGGGTTAATAGTTGCAGAAAATAACATCGTTTAATATGGGGAAAGAAATCATTTATTCATTTTCAGAATTCGATCAAAAAGATGATCAAACATGGACAAGTATAAAAGTATTTGTACAAGTATGGAACAAATCACATAAGTCACAATTTGCTAAAGGAGAAGAATTAGAAATCACTTTTAAAAAGCTTGAAGATCCAGAATTACAAGAATTACTAGAGATTTTGGTACATAAATAAGATATAATAATGGAAAAACTAAAAGAGTTTATTAAAGATTTTATAGTAACAGAATACCAATGTAATCTTGGTAAATATGATATTAGAATCAATGATGTTGACTTTAAGATTTTGAAAGATAAGGTAAGTTCTTTTTTTATTGAGTCGATACCTAATTCTTATAATAGGGCAGACATTCTAAAAAAAGCAGAAAACCCTATGTACTCTCAAATGTATTCTCAAAACTTAAGTAATACGCGAAGTAGGATTTTGTTTCGGATTAAAGAGTTAGAAAATACATCTTTAGGAGATGAGCTAAAACGAATAGTTAGAGGTGATCGAGTTTATAGGGCTGATATGAGTTATCATGAAGAAACTCCCATAGAATTTCGGTCTTTTGGTAATGCATATTATATTGGAGAAACTGAGAAGGGATTAAAGATTATTTATCTTAAAAGGTTTGATATTAAAAACGGGGTTTGGGAACATCAACATGATTGGAAACCATCTCAAGTGTTAGAAGATGGTAATCTAATAGAGGTAGAAAAATTACAAGCTCCAATAGAGCCAAACTCATTAAAAGAATACAATAAAGATTGATGTTTCCCAGAAGACCTCTCGCTCTGCGAAGTTTGCAACTTCGTAGCGGTAAGGTAAGAAAGGATGATTGAGCGATAACTGTAAGCAAGAAAGACAATAAATAATATACCCTATAAAGTTCACAACTTTGTAAGGGTAACATAACCAAAATAACAGAATAATAAAGTAAAGTTCAATAATTGAAAGTAGCCGAAGCACATAAAAGTACTACCGCTCAAAAACAAGTTCAAACCAAGCGGGAACCGTTCTTCAAAAAAGAAGGGGAGGGTGGCTTTTTTTCAAAATCTAATGAAGCTCCAGAACCTTTTTTCAGCCCAACAAATGTACAGCCTAAGTTAACTATTGGTAAACCCAATGACAAGTACGAAGTCGAAGCCGATGCAATGGCAGATAAAGTAGTGCAAAGGTTAAGCAAACCAAAAAGTAATTCCCCCTTAGAAGGGGGCAAGGGGGATGTTTTCAATCATTCAGGACAAGGGGCTGTCCAAACCAAATGTGCAACCTGCGAAGAAAAAGAAAAACTACAGAAAAAGGAAGACGACGAAGTATCAGAAAACGATTTAGAAGTACAACGAAAACCCATTTTTGAAAGTAACGCAGAGCAACCCGAAGCAAATGTACAAACCAAACTACTAAACTCCCCCTTAGAAGGGGGCAAGGGGGATGTTTTCAATCATTCAGGCCAGGGGGCTGTCCAAACCAAATGTGCTAGCTGCGAAGAAAAAGAAAAACTACAGAAAAAGGAAGAAGATTTATCTGAAAGCGAAGATGAGGTTCAGGCAAAAGCAATGCCCGAAAGCAATATTGAGGAGGAAAGCGAAGTACAGCCTGAGTTAATGCTTAAAAAGACAGAAGAGCAACCTCCCGAAGAAGAACCGGTGCAATTAAAAACCTTAGAAGAAGAAAAG
>CANLIE010000074.1 GCA_947491225.1 uncultured Cellulophaga sp. | reverse complement strand
ATCAATGCTTTAATCTAATTTTTTGACAATTAATTTGCTGATTATCACTTGATTCTGTTTTTTGTCATGTACTTAGGCTTTTTTCTAATAATTATAAGTTCACTATTTCTTATTTTTAAAAAATTAAAGGTTTTTCCAAAAACAAAAAATGCTATTATTGGAGGTGCATTATCTGGTTTAAGTGCAGGACTTTTGGGAACAGGAGGTGCTATACGCGGCATTACATTGACAACTTTTAAAATAGATAAAAATAAATTTGTTGCAACTTCAGCAATTATTGATTTAGGTGTAGATTTTACTAGAACTATTGTATATTATTTTAATGGTTATATGCACAAACATAATTTTTATTTAATTCCAATTTTAATAGTAGTGAGTATTGTAGGTACTTGGATAGGTAAAAAAATATTGGATAAGGTTTCCCAAGAACAGTTTAGAAATTTTGTGTTGTTACTTATTCTTATCATAGGAATTATAAGTGTGGCTTCTACTATATAACTTATCTTATTACTGTTTAAAATTATTATTTATATTCTGAGTTTGATGTAAGAAAATTTATGTCAGTCAGAGTGATTTTCGATATAAAATTGTATTGAAGACAAGTTAATTTTAAACCAAAAGCTTTGTCATCTTGAGCTTGCCAAAAGGTCTATGTAATTTTTATTAGTTTCACTATGAAAAATCACTCAATATGACAGCTTTTTTTAATCAAACTCTTAGACCGAACTCAGGTTAATAATTTAAACACAAATACAATGTATAAGAATTAGTGTTGTTTATAGAAGTTTTAAGCTACTGTTTTGCTATCTCACTTGCCAATTTCGTTTGTTTTTTAGGATTAAAATACCTTCTTAATACACCACCCTTAACACTGTTTACATCGAATTCTACAATAAATGCATTACTATCTATACTTTCTAATATGCGGTAGATTTTTCTAATATCTATACGATTTATAATTGTATGAATAATTCTAGTTTCATTTTGCTGTCCAGAAGTTCCATAACCAGAAAAACCCTTGTATACAGTAACGCCTAAACCTATTTGCTTAGTAAGAGCTTCTTCTATACGTTCAGATTTTCTTGATATTATAGTAAAACCAATAAAATCTTCAAACCCTTCAATAATAAAATCTATCACTTTTGCTGTAATTATATATGTGAGTATAGAATACATTGCTATTTCTTTTGAAATAAGCAATGCTGTAATACCAAAGAGTATAATGTTAAATAATAAAATAGTTTTCCCAATGGCAATTCCAAATTTATCATAGATAAAAACTCCTAGTATCTCAGAACCATCAAGCACAGAACCATTTCTAATAGCTAGTCCAATACCAGCACCTAGAAAGATTCCTCCAAAAATTGAAATTAAGAGCTTATCTTCTGTGATTACTGGAAAGCTTTCAACACCTATAGTAATAGATAAGGTTATTATTGAAATAATAGATTTTATAAGTATCCGTTTTGAAATGGTATAAGCACCAAGGATAAGAAACGGAATGCTAGCTAAGATAAGAACAATAGAGATATCTAGATTTATTTTTTCACTTAATAGTATAGCTATACCAGTTGCACCACCATCTAAAAAACCATTTGGTAGCAAAAAAGCTTTAAGACCAATACTTGCTAGAATGATTCCTATAAAAATTTGAACATATTCTTTAATGAAATTAATTGTTACTTTCTTTTTCATTTAAATTATTATTTTAGTCTATATACCCAATTTTATAAATGGTATCATAAATTATAGTAGAGGTAATATATGTGCAATTGATTTCTTGTTTAAAGAATTTATTTATTGAAGTACTTTACTCGATTCTTTATCTAATTGACTAAAAATTGTGGTTAATGTAATTTTTATATTTTCATCTTTAAACGGATCAATTTCTAGGAAGTATAGAGGAAGTAGCATCATCATCATAGTTATTTATTTTTTTTTAAATTTAAAACAAATTCAATAAGATCTGTATCTGCATCAACACCATAGGCACTAGTTAAACACCCTTTTATACCATCATTACAAGCAATAAGAAAAAGAATAGAGTTGTCACTAGGGTCACTCATTCCCTCATGACGGCAATATTCAATAAGTGTACAGGCTTCGTTACCATACCACTTATTATTTGTACGGCATAACAGTCGTTTGTTTTGGTACATAAAGTCTGATGTGTACCCTTCTTTTCTCGCTGCTTCTATATCTTCTAGAAGCGTATTACTTTGTGATAGTATCATACGTATTTGTTTTTAATTTAAAATTTCTAGTTCAGATATGCCTAAAACATTATATAAACTTGCGTTAGCATATAAAAATTTAACTTGTAATGTATTTGCTTTTAATGTTGCTTCTATGAGTTTTTGCTCTCGTGAGTTAATCAAGAATAATGAACTTTCGCCTAGTTCAAACTTTCGTTCTTCTGCGTCTAGCATTGTTTTATAATTAGTAACAATACCATTTATTAAACCGTTTTGTTCTTGTAATGACAATATCTCTGCAGTAACAGCAGCAATTTTATTCTGTAATGCTAGGGAAGTAGATATGCGTTCAAATTTTGCATCTTTCAATTTTAAATTAGCTAGTCTTATGTCTCCGCGTTCTTTTCTAAGAAATAACGGAATACTAAAATTGACTCCTGCTTTATAGTTTGCTGTATTAAAACTATTAAGTTGATTTCCTTTTGATGTGAGAAAATTGTATTGAAAATCTAACTTAGGTAGTAACTTATTTCTTTTAATGGAACGGTCTACTTTAAGGCTACCTACTTTGGCCTCTATGCTACGCAGTTTAGGGTGCTTTGTAAGTCTTTCTGAATCATTTGTTATACCTTCTAAATATAATGAGCTTGCTATAATACTATCATTTGGTAAGATAGGAGTTATGCTTTCTTCTATCTCTAATGGCACATCGTTAAACCATAAAAAATTACTAGCTTTTAATGCAGCTTTCCTTGCTTTAAGTTTTGCCGCTTCAAGATTGAGTTTTCTAGTCTGAAATGTTATTTTAGCTTCTGTAGAGTCTATTGCAGCTTTATCTCCTACTTCTACGCTTCGTTTTACACCTTGAAAACGCAATTGTGCATTTTTAAAAAAATTAGCGTAGATTTCTTGTTCATTATTAGCTCCAATCCACTCAAAATAAGCTATACTTGCTTCAAAAATAAGATTGTTTACTAGTAGGTCTCTTTGTGCAGATGTTTGATTTATAAAGAACTGCGCCTTCTTAAGCATCGCCATACGTTCATTAATTAATAAGCCTTGAGCAACAGAAAATGATACACCAGCACTATACAACCCCCCATCTGGAACAGTAAGACTTGGGTTTAAAAATTTACCAGTGTTCTCTTCAAAATTTGCTTTAAATTCTATACCGTACCACGTTGGAATTTTAAATGTAGCATTAAGCTTATCATAGTACTCTGTTTTTTTAAACTTTTTACGATTATAGTCTACTTCAATTTTTGGATCAAAACCACCACGTGACTTTAGTAAATTTGCTTCCCCTACACTAACTTGTAAATTGGCTTGTTTTAACAAGGGATGATGCTGTTTTACATAGTCTAAGTATTCTTCAAAAGATAGTGTCTGTTCTGAAGAACTAATTCTATTTTGAGTTAATCCTGCTTTTGAGAAAGCGAACAGAATCAATACTAGAATATATTTAATGAGTGTATTCATTTTACTTTTTAGCTTTATATTTTTTACCGCCTTCGGGGACATAGTAATTAGGTGGGAAACTATTAAGTTGTCGCCAGATTTCGTACCAAATAGGCACATCTTCAAGCAAAGCAATAGTTCTAGCTCCAGAACCCACACGTACATTTACTGGCCACGCTTCTGCATCTTTGTCTGGTGCTATCAATACTCTAAATTTTCCATTATCACTAATGAACGTTTCAATAGCGACAATTTTACCTGAGTAGGTTCCAGAGGAAGCTCCAGGCCATCCACTAAAAACAATTGCCGGCCATCCATCAAATTGAATGCGTACATTTTCATATAGATGTAGCAATGGTAAATCTATAGGTTCTACAAAAGTTTCTACTGCAAGATCATAGTTTGCAGGCATAATACCAACAAGTTTTTCCCCTTCTTTAAAAGTTTCTCCTATTCCGCCTCTTATTGCTCTATTGATGTATCCATTTTGAGGTGCAGTAATATACATCATTGCATTTCGCATCTCGTAGTTTGTAGATTTGTTGTCCAATTTACTAACCTCTACTTCAGCTTCATATTGGCTAGATTCTGCTGTAAAACGTTCACTACTTGCTTTTGCAATTTTATCTGCATACGATGCTGCAATGCGACTTATTTCTACTTGGGCATTTATAACTTGGTTGCGAGCTGCTAGTAATTTGTTTTCTTGTGAAATAAGTTTAGCCTCAGTCTCTTGTAATTTCAATCGTTTTACTTCAACATCAGTCATTGCTTTTAGACCTTCCTTTTGTAATGTTTGTGTACGAATGAATTGACGTTCTGCAATCTCTTTATTAGTTTTAGCAGCTTGAAAGTCTATACTATCACTTTTTACTTTAAGACGAGATTGAATTAGTTTATTTTCCGCTTGCTGTAATTTAAAGGTGCGCTCTCTATTAAGTGCAGAGATTTGACCTTGTAATGCTTCAATTTTTCCTTTATATGATGTTACAGAACGGCTCTTGGCATCTCGCTGTTGCTTGGTTCTCTCTATAAGTTGAGGGTCTTGATATTCATTCTTTATTTCGGAAACAAATAAAATGGTATCGCCTTTTGTTACATAATCACCCTCCCGTACATACCATTTTTCTATACGCCCAGGAATAGGTGATTGTATAGTTTGAGGACGCTGGTCTGGTGTTAATGTTGTTAAATAACCATTACTAGAAACGTTTTGAGTCCAAGGCAAAAAGAGTATGATAATAGCTATAATTGCAAATGCCAATAGAAACCTATTGAAAATTTTAAAGTGTTGATTTTTAAAAGCTTTTGTGAAAGCATTATACCCATCTAGTGTTACTTTCTTGTTAAGTTGATTTTGTGAGATATTAAGCATTTTCGTTGGTATTAATAGTTCCCTGACTCAGTTTTATAGTTCTTGTGCAGTGCTTTTTCCATAATACATTCCGAGATGAGACAATAATTGTCCAAGGTTGAGAAGCGTCTGTTAGATAATTAATAATAGATTTAGCATCTTCAACCTCAAATTGTTCCAATGGGTCTTTAAGTAATAACATTTTTGGATTATGGATAATAGCTCTGGCCAGAATAATACGTTTTGAAATGGTATGCGGTATCTGCTGTCCTTCTGGATAAAGAACTGTTTGTAACCCATTAATTTGTTGTTTTATAAAAGGCAATAACCCTATATTAAGTAACACCTCATTAACACGCTCTATAGATATATTAGGGTTTCCAAAGGTTATGTTCTCTAGTATAGTTCCTTCAAAGGGATGTTGTTCTGGAAGCACTTGACCTATATAACTTCTGTATTTATTTGGCCAAATACCCTTTATTGAAGTATTATTTACATACAGTGATCCTTGCGTAGGAAATAGTAACCCAGATAATAATTTAAGTAGTGTAGTTTTACCAGAACCAGATTTACCATCTAGCAGTAAACGGTCTTTATCATTAATACTAATGTTTATGTTTTTAAGAATATGGATACCATCAGATGTAGTATAATCTACATTTTCTAATTCCACTTTAAGAGGTTGTATAGTTTCAAAAGGATTCATCCCTTCTTGTGCTTCTAATTCCTTATCTACCACTTGCCCTATTTTTTCTAATGATGTTAATACATCATAAAAGGTTTCTAGACCTTTAATTAGTTTTTCTACAGAACCAATTACAAGAAGAATAATAATCTCTGCAGCTACAAACTGACCAATGTTCATTTGTTGGTTTAAAACTAATAATCCCCCTATTAATAGAAGCCCTGCAGTTACCAGAATTTTAAAACCTATCATTTGTATAAACTGCAAAACCAATATTCTAAAATGACTTTCTCTCGCTTCTAAATAATCAGTTGTAAGTTTATCATTACGTTTCATTGCAAGCTCAGTATTCCCTGAGAGCTTAAAACTAATCAGTGATCGTGATATTTCCTGTATCCAATGTGCTACTTTATATTTTTTTTTAGACTCTAGTAAGCTGGTTTCTAAACCTTTTTTTGCAGTAAATTTAAATACTATATAAATTAATACAATAAGCAATATACCGTAAATTATAAAGAAAGAATGATAGAATGATAGTAAAATGATTCCAAAAATTATTTGTAGAAATGCAGAAGGAAAATCAATTAATATCTTAGATAATCCTTTTTGAACTGTAAGTGTATCAAAAAAACGATTTGCTAATTCTGGCGGATAATAATTATGCAATTCACTAATCTTTATTTTAGGAAATCTAAAGGCAAACTCAAAAGAGGCCCTTGTAAAAATCTTTTGTTGTATATTTTCTAAAATACGAATTTGCATTAATTGTAACCCACCTTGAAAAGCTACCCCTAATGTTACTAAAGACACCAGTACAATCCAAGAAGAAGAAATCTGAGCTCCTTGTATTAAGTTAATAATAGCTTGGATTCCTAAAGGTAATGAAAGTGCTACTAAACCAGCAAAAACGGCGTAGTAAAATATTTGCCTAATGTCTCGTTTATCAAGTTGCAATAGCCCAATAAATCTTCTCCAGGGGGTCATAATTTCTTTCATTTATGTAACGGTATTAAGTGATGTAAATATGAGGTTTGTGTAAAATTCTGTAGGTGTAACTATATCATTACAATCTGTTATGGTTGGAAAATGTTCTTTTAAAAAGTGCTGGTGTAACGAGCCTTCAATCATAGTACTTGCTAAAGTTACAGCATACTTATAGTTTGGGTTTACAGCAGTTATAGCATCTTTTACACGTATAATTAACCGTTTATATATATGAAAATAACCTTCTTTATTGTTTTTATCTACTTCTTTGGTAAGAAATGATTTTGAATACTCGTTGACAACAATTTTATTAAGTTTTACTTCATCTATATGAGAAAAGTTAGAATCTGTTACTACCGCTCTTGTAGTTAGTGAAATAATTTCCTCAAGCTTTTTTTTTGGATTTGTTATACTATATGTTTTTACTACAATTTGGTATTCCACCCAAGCCCAGTACCAAGACGTTAAGTATAGTAGTAATTTATGTTTATTCTCAAAATAACGATAAATAGAACTTTCATTAGATTCTATATGAGTTCCTAATTTTTTAAAAGTAAATGCGTCAAATCCAATTTCGTTAATTAGGTAAATACTATTCTCAATAATTTTCTTACCCAATATTGAAGATTCAGGGTCTTTAAGATACGTTTTCTCATTGACTTTAATCTGAAAATTTTTAAGTAAATCAAACATTTTTATTTTTAATCGCAAAAATAATAGTATTACTATTATATATTAAGTATTTAACTTTTAATTATGATATTTTATTAATGTTTTATAAAATATATCTAAGTACATGACAAAAATTGAAATATGTTAGTATTATTTTGATTTTGAGCATTTAACAATATATTAGCAATAAAT
>CANLIE010000073.1 GCA_947491225.1 uncultured Cellulophaga sp. | reverse complement strand
AACATTATACGTATAGATACCGCAAACAACAATATAGAGATTTCTGCTTTGGAGAATATGACGTTAAATGCTAAAAACATGCAGATTAATGTAGAGGAGAACCTAGATGTCTCTGTAGGTGAAAACAAAAACGAAAGTATTGGAAAAACCCAAACATTAACAGCAAAAAATAGTACTGTGTTAATAGAAGAAAAAGCTGAATTTCAATCCAAAGAAATTGAAAAAAATGCAACTAAAATTACAATGAATAGCACTAAAGAAAATATGGAACTTTCTAGTGCTAAACAAGTAGTCTCAAATAGTTCAGAAAAAAACATACTGATTTAATGCTTAATTTTGGTACTGACATATTAAAAGATGATAATTGTGATGAGGATAGTATTTTCCTAAAACACCTTCGTACTATAAAACCATCAGATAATTTTATTTCTTATTTAATTACTTTAAAATATTATGAAGGCACTAATGAAATAATATCTAAACGTATTGATTATACTATTGGTATAGAATACCTTAATAAAGATTCTCAGGCGCTACCACATATTTTTAGATTGTATAAAAAAGAATTGTTTTTTAATAAAAAACAACCATCTCTAATTATTGAGGAAATAGCAGCAGCCTTATCCGCAGTTATGTACCCTTTAGAGATAGCAGTAGATTATACAGGTAAATTTATGACTATAATAAACTATAATCAGATAAAGGAAAGGTGGCCTGTTGCCAAGAAAAAGATTCTAAAACAATACAGGGGAGAAACCACCTTTAAAATTATAAAAAGGTTTGAAGAAACAATTAAAAATGAACCCAAGCTAGAAGCTTCTTTATACAATGAGATTTTTTGGAGTGTTTTTTACCAACCTGTTTATATGGGGCATAAAGAAGAGCTTAAAGAGAATTCAGAAATACTTTTTCCTTTAGAACCTTATAATACATTAACTGTATTTTCTGGAGAAACCACCATAAATCCTATTATTACAGATGACAGTGACATAGAGTTAGAATATATTGGTACATCAATAATATCAGATAATAGTCGTTTACATATAGGAAGAAAAAGTCATACTATAACTTCTGACCTTAATATTAACTATGGTCTTAATCAAAAGACTTATATGCCTAATTTTATATATGCCACCTGTAACATTTATGATGACACTAAAAAAGAAGAAATAAAAGCGATAGAACTTTTGGTTACCCAGCAAGAAGATGAAAAATCTCCCAAAAGTAGTTTTGAGAAAAAACAAATTAAACCATCAGGTACGATAACAGTAAAGCCAAAAAAACGGGATTGGTTTTATGGATTTAAGAAAAAGAAAGTATGAGCCAAAAAAAGTTAGTTTGTCATGGGGCTATGTGCAAGTGCCAGTTTGGTGACGTACCAGACACATTAGTGGTACAAAGTCAACAAAAAAACTATATTAATGATACCGCAGGAAGTCAAAAACTGATTGCTACAGATAAGGAGTTGGGGATGCCATTTAAAGCAAAAACCTTTGGGCAGTGCAAGTTACAACCCACAGGCACAAGTTTTAAACCCTGTATGCCTAGTATTACAGCATGGGATGGTTTTTTTGAAAAAACACAGCTACAAGCCAATCAAGGCTACCCTCTGTTAGAAGACAGCAAAGCTACCTGTGCCATAGCAGGGGCACCCTGTGTATCGATTACATTTCATGGGCAAACAGCTACCCCCAACGCTCAAAATATAGAAAATGCAGACCAAGACCTTATAAGCCAGGTAATCCCTATGCTCAATGTAAAAGAAATCAATGCACCATCTCCTTATGATGCCATTTCTGTGGCAGTGGACAAAGAAGAACAAGACACTAAAGTATGTAGTGCCGGAGAACCCCCAGCAGCGGTAGCAAGTATCATAGGAAGTTGTTATTATTACAAATGGAGGTTTGAGAACTTTATGCAAAGACATAATGATTGTACTCATGATCCTCCAGATTATTACTATGGCCCCATGCGAAAAATCGAAGGAGGATACGGCATCGTTGATTCATTGAATGAATGGTGGACACCTTCTTTGGAAGAAGAAATGGGAAATGAAAAATTAATGGAATATCAAAGAGAACATGGCACTTACAAAGCTGTTCCTTCAAAAAGTTATGGGTATAAATATTGCGTGCGGTTTACCAGCGTATTAATGCCCAGTTTAAGCCCTGAAGGAAAAAGATGGTTAAAAGAAGCTAAGAGATTACTGCAAGAATATATAGAATTGGGGTTGGTAAAAAAGAATTTTGAGTCTATTTATAACACCAGTTTTAATGAAAGGTATGAACTGCCTGACAAAGCCGATGTTTTTTATTCCGATATAGAGCTTCGTAATGATGAGTTTAGGGATTTTGTCTTTGCCACCCATCCAGATGCATATTTAAAAGCGGGGATGGCAGATATTCCTATCTCAGATAAGTTAAAAGTAAGTATGACACCTGATTTTAAAGAATGGGGAAACGGCTCTACCTGGGAGCAGGCTATCATCGTGATGGAAGAACAGGTAAATGACTGGTATAGGGATGCAAAAGAAGGTATAGAAGAGGCGCAAAGAGTAATAGAAAATGCAGTAGCCGAAGCAGAAAAATATCTAGAACTTTATAGAGAAACTATGGATATTTGGGAAAAAGTAAGCAGACAATTAGACAAATATAGATATATGCCATGGTTAAAATAACCCTCCCTATTCGCACAATTATCATAATACTACTAGCCTTTTGCATAACAGGCTGTAACTCGCAACCACAAAACATAACATTAAAAAATGACCCTATGAGTTGGCATACCACTACCCTTCCCGATGAAACAGGAACAATAGGAATTGATTACGAATTTAAACAATATCTTGTACTGGATAGCCTTACAGGGTTTATAATAGGTGATAATAGTTTGGTAGAGGTCGGTAACTCTACTTATGAAAACCGATCACTTGATAGAAGTAATTATCAAACCGTTGTATTTAAAACCGAAGATGGAGGAATATCATTTGATAAATTAACTGCTGGCAAAGGCTCACTAGAGCAAATCGTAAGGGATACCCAAAAAAATCTCTATGCCATCAAAACAAACTATATGGCGGACCCCATAAATACCCCAAAATATAGTATTATCAAATCTACAGACTTTGCCGAATCATGGCAGCAAATTAGCGATTTTGATACACATAGGATTTTAAACGTTCAGTTTTATAATGATACTATTGGGATTGTTGGGATTGCTGGTGGATTTGGAAAAAATCAATTACTCAAAACCATAGATGGGGGCAACACATGGCAGGAACTACCTATATCGATCAAAGGGGTAAATTTATCTACTATGATATTTATAGGAAAAAATGAGTTATACACCCACCATACAATCGATGATGTAAACCAAACAGCAACGGTTAATTTTACAACAGGAGAGACCAAAATAAATCCCTGTAACCTAATGCAAGGTTATAGATTGAGAGGTTTCTTTAGGGATCATATTACAGGGCATCTGTACTCAGAGGTAAATAAATACAATCCCAAAGAGTCTCACCAGCTTATGCTATATAACCATACCACCCAACAGCTCAATACCTATGATTTTGTAAGTTATGGTAATAAAGAACTTATAATCGGGATTACCGTATCTCAAAACTATATAGGAGTTTTAAGACAAGACAATGGCAAAACATTCTATTATTACAGTACTGATACAGGTAAAAATTGGATAAAAGAAAACTTACCAGAATACCTCACTGCTGGTCGTCCTGTAGCGATGTATGGCAGAGGATTGGTTTGGGTAAAAAATTCTATAAGAAATTTATATGATATGCAGGTACGTAAACCTAAATAATCAATGTACACTCATTAGATTATTTATCAAAAAACTATGGGGGTGGCACACCAATAAATAATACGTATTATGAAACAAAAACAAATCATATTCTTGGGTATGGTACTACTTGTGGTAAGCTGTGGTACACAGCGATATATAACCAATACCAATGAGGATTTTAAAATGACTTCAGCACATGAAATAGGATATGAAATTTTATTAGCTTTTGGAGGGCATAAATATTCTAAAAGCCACAAAGGAAGTTCTACAATAATTACACAAAAGGACAAGAATACCCCCTTACCTCAAAAAGGAGAAATAGATTTAATGAAATATTATAAAAAAACCGTAGGGCATAATCATAAAAAAAATATAATAGCTTCGGATCAGGATGTTTTGGAGCCAGTAGACAATGTTGCTTTATTTAGTACAATAGATGATTCGTCACAAGAGTTGAGCAATCATAACATATTTTCTGATAAAAAAGGAATAATACTAATTCCAAAATCAGAAGTTTCTTTAGGTAATCACAAAAAGATTATGCCGTTGACCACTATAAAGTATATATTTAAGAAGCAAGTAGTTTTATAATTCATATCAAACGTGCTTAGTAGCATAACATTGCACCAATATAGACAACATGACAACAACATAAATTATGGCAGACACAAAAAAAGAGAAACCAATACTTGTAGAAACCACAGGCGTTAACGAAATAGAGATAGGGTCAGATATCAAGTTGTTAATGTTAAAAGTAGGAGAATCCCGAAATCTAAAAATTAAAGACAAACATCTTTATAAAGAAAAAGAAGTACGCTGGGTTGTAATTGCAACAGAGTATCTTGAAGAGGCAAGAAAAATGCTGCCGAGTCAACGATATGGAAAATGGGGAGAATGGAACACTCAAAACGCAGACGAACCCGTAAAGCATTTTGGAATAGGTAAGCAGTATGTATACGGAAACTCTATAAAAACAAGATCTCGTAATGAAAAAGACTTTACAGAAGGACGTATTTTCTATTATGAGCCTTTTATAGATGTTCCCACCTTAAATAAAGGGTATTATATAGCCACCATAGACACCCCAAAAATACTATCAGCCTATTTTGCCCAATACAAAGACGAGTTTAAATACCCAGGAGAAAAAGGTACCAGTACTATTTATACCTATAAAAAATCTATAAAACTGTACATTCTGGGGCATATGTTGCCTAACTATACGGTTAGCTATCATAATTTTGCCCTTTTTGAAGTAGCGATATGGGATACCGATGGTAATGAGATTACAGAAAAAGACAAGCCATTACGCTTTTTTCAAAAAACAAACCCAGGCACATTTTCCGTTAACACCATAACAGAACTCAACATTAAAATTGATGAAAAATGGAGGGATAAGGGCAAGCATAAAAAAGGTAGTGTAAAAACCTATTATGCTAAGATTAAGACCATTATATATGGCAACGAAGATACCTTTACAGGAGATGAGATTGGTGATATAAAAGAAAAGCACATAATTACCGCCAATGCAAACCCAAGAAACAACCACGAATACCTCAAATTTACAAACAAGTTTAAAAGTGTGGCGCCCAATAATGAAACAGTAGGGGTAATTTACACAAAAGAAGATGAGCTGGTTAGCAAAAGTTTCTTGGGACGGGACACAAACAAGGGAAAACGCCACGCAGCAGGGTACACCAAAAAAGATATTGGGGAGTACAACACCACAGAGGGCACTGTACTTGAGGGGCAGCAAGTATCCTTTCAGGTAAGATATGATACTATGGATGTTATATTAGATGAATACGAAGCCCAAAAAAACAATATGTTTGTAGTGGTGGGTGATGTAGAGTACAGTGCCAAAAACAACGAACCCTGCAAATACTCTAAGTTACAAATAGAACATAAAAGCAGAACAGAACCTTTTGTGCTTTTTGATGAAGACAAGACCACAAAAAAACCCATAGACCATACCCATTTGGCATTTGGTATTGTGGCAGGCGACAAAAAAGAAACCATCAAGATCACGGCAGAAGGTCTGGCAATACAATCCTATCATCCCAACCAAAAAAACAAACCAAAATGCTTAGGGATTACCACCGCTATGAGGCTCAAAAAAGGGAGGTTGATCAATAAAAAACAAAAACATCGCAATCAAGAAGAGTTTAAGCACAATACTATAAAAGATGTGTTTACTATGGATAAGGCATATGTGCTCTACCCAGAGGCAAGAACTGTTACCACCAACCCCAACCCAGAAACTACTGGTAGTGAAACCTTAGACATACGGTCACAAGACATAGAGTACAACTATACTAAGAATGGTATAGAATTAAAAGTGGAATATTTGTACAATAAAACATATGATACTAGAGCAGAAGAATGGTTGGGTAATACCGCAGGTGAATGGACAAATGATCTTCTTGACATAGCTTGGGTTGTACGGTATTTTGCGCTGTGGAGCAATCAATCACAAACTTATTTTGTACCCATAGGTACTTGTAGATACCCAAATCAAACGGCTGTCATAAAGATGTACCCTAACATAGAGTGGTTTATTAATTTTAAATTTAATACAGATAGCCCAGTATATATAAAACAATACGACAATTATAAATCCAGAGCGTATGAGAGTAGAAAAGCAAAATCAGAAAAATCCGACAAATATCAGAAAAAAAGGGAATCCTCAAAAAAAGCCTCTGCCTATACACTGGATCTTGCATTTGGCTATAAACTAAATGGTAAAACCTATGATTTAAACTTGGGTAATAAGCACCCGGTTTTTAATACCATAAACTTTGCATTGCAAGCCTATGAAACACTGGACAAGTTGTTGATGTCCAGCGAATCCAAAGAAAAACTGCCCCTTGCCAAGGCATCAAAAATGAGTAAAAGGGCAATGCGCAACCTCCCCTTGTGCATAGAGGTAAAAAGACCCTCTTTCTCTGGGGGCATCCATTGCAAATACCTGCCCAGTGCCACCAACCCCAATGCTATAGGATGGTACCTTAAACTAGCTTTTAATGCCAACCCCCTGCTTGCGGCAGAGGGCAGGCTAGATCTGCTGTTCTTTGCCCAATTTATACCTGTGGCAGGGCAGTTTATAACCGCATTAAACCGTGTATTAGATGGTATTAATCTACTTACTTTTGGTGCAGTAAATATAGAGTACCATATAGATTTGGTGGTATCATCGGCAGTAAACGTAGATATAAAACCCGTATCCTATCATAGTATAGACGGCTGGCAAGGGCCCGCCATTGGTTTTGAGACCACTTTTGAGATAGGAATTGAAGCTGGGGGAAGTGTGGTTATTGATATGTTTGATATAGAAGGAAAAGGCAAAATACATGGGCAGGGCAAAGCCAAGTTTAAGGCCTATGCCTCCTATAACGACATAGAGCGATCCTGCCCGGCACAATTTACTTTTGAAGGCCTGGATGCATTGGTGTATATACGGTTTAGTGTTGAAAGAGGTAAAGAAGGAAAAAAGAACAAAAAACAAGAACAAGAAGAAACCCCACATAAAATACCGTTACTGGGCAAGATAAAAGGTCCAAAATTTGAATTATTTAAGACATGATAAAACAAAACCTATTGGCGCTACTTATACTGGTGTGTAGCTGTACCGCCCAACAAAAAAAAGGAAAAAAAACAGATAACCACAGTAAAACCACACAGATGCAACAAGATACAATATCCCAAGTTACCCCTATAATGTATGGCTTGGCGTTAAATGCTTATACACCATTTGAAGTATACATAAATGACATCCCTGCAAAAAAATGGTATAGTAACAGTTTGAATACTTTCATAGACCTAAACCCCTATTTGTTGTCCAATGGTACGCATCATATTAAATTGGTGCTATTGCCACCCTTCACCACAGACGAAGATCGATTGATCCAACCTAGGGACCTAGAGGGCACCAAACTAAAACTGGTACGTTTTGAGAAACAAAATGTGCCAGGGTTGAGCAGGGCAAAAAACTATACAGAACTACAATCTTTTGATTTTCCTAAAATTACATCCCCCGTACCCTTACTAGAGTATGAGTGGGAAATTGAGATCACAGAGCTGCCCTATGCCCTAAAGGGGTGGAGCCAAAGCCAGGACCTAAGAAGAATAGACACAGAAATGCTAGAAAAAGAAGTTGTGGCATATTACAATAAATTGAGAGACCTGCTTCACACAGGAAAAGTAGATGAATACTTA
>CANLIE010000072.1 GCA_947491225.1 uncultured Cellulophaga sp. | reverse complement strand
ATGGTCCGTTCGTCTAGGGGTTAGGACGCCAGGTTTTCATCCTGGTAACAGGGGTTCGATTCCCCTACGGACTACAATTTTTGGGTGTAACCCTTTAAAAAACATAATAACAAAAACAAAATGGCAAATCACAAGTCAGCATTAAAGAGAATTAGAAGAAACGAAGCAGCACGTGTACGTAATAAGTACCAGCATAAAACAATGCGTAATGCATTAAAAAAATTGCGCTCTGAAGAAGATAAAAAATCTGCTGAAACTATGTTGCCAATTGTTATTAGTATGTTAGATAGGTTGGCTAAGCGTAATATTATTCATGCTAATAAAGCATCTAACCTTAAAAGTAAATTAGCAAAACAAGTTGCTGCTTTATAAGTTGTAGTATTTGTTTTTACATATAAAAGAGCTCCTTTTTTATAAATGGAGCTCTTTTTATTTTTTAAGATTTCTTTTCATTTTAATAAAACCAATAATAAAACAAGTATACATAACTGGTATTAAAAATAAGTGAAATCTTTTTAACCAAACATAGAGGTTTATATGTGCTTCATATTCACTTGCTTTAAAGTATTTAAATAGTTTAATGGGTAAGTATCCAGAATAAAATATAAGTAAGCCCCATCCAATCCAAAAAAGTATATTTTTAGTTGGATTCAATTTATTCTGATGCCATTCAATCTGATTAAAATAAGTTAATATAAGTATAATTAAGAATATGCTTCCAAATGAGTATGTAATAATTTGTGGTTTATTATAAATATTTTGTATAAATATATTTATAAAACTTATCAATGTAAAAACAATACTTCCAATTAGAATAAGCTTCTTGTAAATTATATTATCTATATATTTCCAAAATAGAAGAAAAAAATACAAGAAGTATATGATATTGTAAATGTTATATATAAAATAATTATAGTTTGAATAAAAATTATTTATTGGGAGTATGAATAAGTCTGGGTTTTTTAATAAAATACCAGCTATTACTTCATTTAAAAGTGTATATGCTATAATTATAGGGAAAAATTTTAATGGCGTATTGTAATATTTTGGATAACGCCATAGTGTAACAACAAATGTTATAGCATAAAAAGGCTCTGCAATATTTTCTAAAATTGCATCTAAAATATTCATAATATTTTGATTGAGTTATTCTGTATTAATTATAAGGAGGAGGACTTATATTGGATTCATTAATTATTAAACTTTGCTCAACATCTTCTTTAAAAAATGAAATTTTAGGAAGGAAAGAAGCTTCTTCTGTTATTGTTGGCGGTTCAATAATAAAATTGTTTTTCAATAATTCAGCTTTGTAATTACCTCTGTCATCAGAAAGAACAGAAAAACCATATTCTTTTCCATCAACCATAGTTGTTGGTAGAATAAAGAAAGAATTTTGTCTAGGATGTTTTAGATTGGTATCGTTTGGGTAATTGGAGAAATAAAAACGTAAGGTAGATATTTCTACATTGGCTTTTTTAGCTTCTTGTTCTATAAAGGCAATGTAATTTTTTATTGTTTTATAATCATAATAGCCATATCTGGCAACATCAAACTTCTCTTTTGGATTAATGGAATCTTCGTATGTTTGAATCAATGGTACTCTTCTGTTTGTATAATTATCAAACATTACTTGAGCTTCTTTTACCGTAATTATTTGTTCTGGTGGTTTAACAGTTGGTTCTTCTGTTTGGTGCTCTTTTTCTTTACAGCCTAAAAATAATAAGAATAGAATTAGGCTACTAATTAACGTAAGTTTTTTAGCATTTCTCATAACTTAATGTGTTTACAGTTGCTGTAAATATAATCACTATTTTAATATAAAAAATAAATCATTAATGACAAAATAAATAGAAAAAGCCCAATAATATTAATATTATTGGGCTTTTTTGTTATTTTATTTACTTTTTATTGATTCATAGTCAATAAAAATTCTTCATTGTTTTTTGTTTGTTTTATACGTTGCTCAATAAACTCCATTGCTTCTACGGGGTTCATATCTGCTAGATACTTACGTAAAATCCACATTCTTTGTATGGTGTTTTCATCAAGTAATAAATCATCTCTACGTGTACTAGAAGATGTAAGATCAATTGCAGGGAATATTCTTCTATTAGAAATTTTACGGTCTAATTGTAATTCCATATTACCAGTACCTTTAAATTCTTCAAAGATAACTTCATCCATTTTTGAACCAGTTTCTGTAAGTGCGGTTGCAATAATAGATAAAGAACCACCATTTTCTATATTACGTGCTGCTCCAAAGAAACGCTTAGGTTTGTGTAAAGCATTAGCATCTACACCACCACTTAATACCTTACCAGATGCTGGTTGTACAGTGTTATATGCTCTTGCCAAACGTGTAATAGAATCTAATAAAATAACAACATCATGACCACATTCCACCAATCTCTTGGCTTTTTCTAATACTATATTAGCAACACGTACATGTTCTACAGCTTCTTTATCAAAAGTAGATGCTACAACTTCACCACGTACATTACGTTGCATATCTGTAACTTCTTCTGGACGTTCATCTATTAATAGTATAATTTGATATACCTCTGGATGATTAGCTGCTATAGCATTAGCTATATCCTTTAATAGCATTGTTTTACCTGTCTTAGGTTGTGCTACAATCATTCCACGCTGCCCTTTACCAATTGGTGAAAATAAATCTATAATTCTTGTAGATATTTTACTTTGTTTGTCTGCAAGGTTAAATTTTTCTTGAGGAAATAATGGTGTTAAGTGCTCAAAGGAAACACGGTCTCGTACAACTTGCGGGTCAATTCCGTTAATTTTGTTAACTTTTATAAGTGGAAAGTATTTTTCTCCTTCTTTTGGAGGTCTAACATTGCCAAGTACAGTGTCACCAGTCTTTAAACCAAATAATCTAATTTGTGATTGAGAAACATAAATATCATCTGGAGATGATAAATAATTGTAATCAGACGATCTTAAAAACCCATAGCCATCTTGCATAATATCAAGAACACCTTCGCTAGCTATAATACTATCAAATTCAAATTCTGGTTCTCTATACCTATTCTTTAGGTCTTTGTCAAAATTGCTTTTGTCTCTTGGTGTTTTTTGATGTTGAAGTTTTTTTGGGTTCTTATTTTGAGTATTATTTTTTTGCAGCCCTTGATTATTATTTCTGTGTTGCGGCTGTTTTTTTTCAGGAGTATTAGTTGTAGAAGAAGCATTAGTTACATCAGAGTCTTTTGGATGTTTAACCTCTTTTGCTTTAGTATTAGAAGGTGCTATTGCTTTCTCTAATCTTTCAGGTACTTTAGGTTTTTCTCTTAATACACGTTCTCGTTTTTGAGTTGTGCGTGGCTTACTCTTTGCTATAGGCTTAGAAGGTGTAGGTTTACTTTCTTTGACAACTTCTACTGCCTTTGGATTAGCAGCTTGTACATCTAAAATTTGATAAACTAAGTCTAGCTTTTTTAATGTTTTGAATTTAGGAACATTTAATCCTTTTGCTATATCCTGTAACTCAGGAAGCTTTTTTGCTTTTAAATCGGAAATCTCAAACATGTAATGTTGAATAAATTATACTTTTGAAAAAATATGAATTATTGAAGTGTGTAATTTTGGGTACTTATTTGGACTAGAAGTCCCTGTCGGTAAGCGATATTACTATAACTAGGCACAATAATACAAATTATTTTTAATATTTCATTGATAAATCTTAAAAAGACTCTTATTTTTGTTCTAGAAAGAATAAAAATGATTCAGAGAATACAAACTTTATTTATGTTAATAGTAGGTATTATGGCTGCTATATTGCCTTCTTTTGCAAGTTTGTGGGTGTTAGAAGATGGTACAGTTATTTTTTCAAAAGATGAGATTTATATTTCTGTTGCTTTTTATACATCGGCAACTTTAGCTTTTATAGCCATTTTGTTATTTAAAAATAGAAAAAATCAATTTGTTGTAAACAGGTTGAATATGATATGTAATCTTTTTATACTAGGATTTTTCGTTTCCAGATCACTAAACTTATCCGGAGAAACAATTGTTTCTGAGAAGGGTATTGGGATGTTGATTCCACTATTTTCTATCGTATTTTTAGTGTTGGCCAATAGGTTCATTAAAAAGGATGAAGATCTTGTAAAATCTGTTGATCGTTTGCGTTAAACCTAACATCTTAGTTATATTAGTGCGTAAAACTCGGGGTTGTTCCCGAGTTTTTTAGTTTTATGTGTTTAGTGTAGATGGGTTTTCTTTTGTTTGGAATAATTTAATAGACGTAACTTTGCTGTAAAAAAGTTGTTGCCATATAAAAAACAATTATACTTTTTTACCTTCTATTGTAATGACAGTTTCTTTTTTCGTCATCAATATAGATAACAATGTTTGATGATGTAGCGTTATTACAAGAGTTTGCTTCAATGTTACAAATCCAGAACTTAGTTTTCCAAAAAGTTTTAATACTTCATTTTAATATTCTTTTTTAATTAAATTTTACCATAATCTTATCATAATAGTTTAGGTAAAACTATTTTTTTGATAGTGTATAAAAAGTATCTAAATCAGCAACATTAATAATTAAACTATTAATCATAGGTAGGATTAACAAGAAATAATAGTTGGCTAGTAATATGCCAAGAACCACTTTAAGTAGTAGATATTAGAGCCAAATATAGAAAAAACACAACAAAATTAAAAAGTAGAAAAGCTAATAAATATATTGTTGAGTGTGATATGTTTTAAGGGTTTAATTTTCTTAAATTTTGTCTTAATCTTTTATTTATCTCCTAATTCTATAACTTCTAAGTCTTTTATTTCGCTTTCATGAATTGTAAAGCGTAACATTGTTCTTATTTTATGAAATCCATATTTGCCGCATGCACCTGGATTCATATGAAGAAGATTAAGTTTTTTATCAAACATCACTTTTAGGATATGTGAATGCCCACTTATAAAAATTTTTGGAGGAAACTTTTTTATGTCTTCACGTATGCGTGTGTTGTATTTATTTGGGTATCCTCCAATATGTGTTATCCAAACGGAAACATTTTCACACATAAACTTATTGTCGAGCGGAAATTCCAATCTAGCTTCTTTATCATCTATATTACCATAAACGGCTTTTAAGGGTTTAATTTTTTTTAAAGCATTAGTAACACCTAAGTTTCCAATATCACCAGCATGCCATACTTCATCTGCTTGTTTTACATATTTTAAAATGGCTTCATCTATATACCCATGTGTGTCTGAAAGTAGTAGTATTTTTGTCATTTTTTAATTATGGGTTTAGATGATAATACAAAGGTATTGCGTTCAAGTGTATCTGCACAAGATTAAGTACCTTTGTTTTTTACAAAAAAATATATTTATTTGAGGTATTTTGTAGCATTTTCATATAATGGAGCAGCGTATCATGGCTGGCAATATCAACCCAATGCAATTAGCGTGCAAGAAGTTTTGGAAACAGCTTTTTCAACTTTGTTAAATGAAAAAGTTTCTTTAATGGGGGCGGGCAGGACGGATGCTGGCGTACATGCAAAACAAATGTATGCACATTTTAATGTAAGTGTTATAAAAAATGTGATAGGGATTATATATAGATTAAATTCTTTTTTGCCAGATGATATAGCTGTACAAAAGATATTTGAAGTAGAAGAAGAAGCACATGCGCGGTTTGATGCTATTGAGCGAACTTATGAATATTGGATAACTTTACAAAAAAATCCATTTTTAACAAAGTCTACTCACTATGTACGTAAAGAATTAGACATTATTAAGATGAATGATGCAGCCAAATTACTAATAGGGTATAAAGATTTTGAGTGTTTTTCTAAATCAAAAACAGATGTTAACACGTATATGTGCAATGTTAGAAAAGCAATTTGGGAGAAAAAAGAAGATAAGTTCGTATTTACAATAACAGCGGATAGGTTTTTACGTAATATGGTTAGGGCAATTGTTGGCACACTTATAGACGTTGGTACGGGTAAGATAGAAGTAGAGCAAATACATAATATTTTGATTAGTAAGAGTAGGGCTATGGCAGGAGTATCTGTGCCTGCAAAAGCATTATATTTGACTAAAGTTTTGTATCCAGAAAAAATTATCAAAAAAAAGAATGACTAAAAAAGAAAAAGATATAGGAAAAGCTTTTGATTATAAATTGTTAAAGCGTTTACTACAATTTACAAAACCATATAGAATTACATTTTATGGAGTTGTAATTGCAGCAATATTATTATCTGTATTTGCAATTTTGAGCCCAGTTTTATTGCGAGAAGTAGTCAATACTGCTTTAGAGAATAAGGATAATACTTTATTGTTGAATCTTATTGTTTTAATGTTAGTTGTACTATTGTTAGAGGTAATAAGTCAGTTGTCTTTTGTGTATTATGCTAATTGGTTAGGAGAATCAGTTATAAAAGATATAAGAATAAAGTTGTTTAAACATATGTTAAACTTTAAGATGAAGTATTATGATACGTCATCTGTGGGTTTATTGGTAACTAGGGCAGTTACAGACATACAGCGTATAGGAGAGATTTTTAGTCAAGGTTTTTTTATGATTGTAGCAGACTTATTAAAAATGGTTGTTGTAGCTGGTGTAATGCTGTTTTTTAGTTGGAAATTGGCACTTATTGTTTTTGCAATTATGCCAATTATCTTATATGCAACCAAGGTTTTTCAAAAAGCAATGAAGGGAGCATTTATAGATGTTAGGTTACAAGTATCTAATTTAAATACTTTTGTGCAAGAACGGATTACAGGAATGAAGATTGTACAGCTTTTTAATAGAGAGAAAATAGAACAAGAAAAATTTAGAGAAATTAATGAGAAACATCAAAATGCTTGGTTAAAAACAGTTTGGTATAATTCAATCTTTTTTCCAATAGCAGAAATAGTTTCATCTGTGGCAATTGGACTTATCGTTTGGTATGGTGGACTTAGAGTGGTTATGAACAATGATGTAGAGGAATTAGGTACTATTTTTATGTTTATTCAATTATCTCAAATGTTGTTTAGACCCCTACGCCAAATAGCTGATAAATTCAATGTACTACAAATGGGAATGGTAGCAGCTAATAGGGTTTTTGCCATTCTTGACAAGAGAGATATGATTACAGATGAAGGGACATATGTAAAGGATAGCATTAAAGGAAATATTTCCTTTAAAAACGTAAGATTTGGATATGTTGAAGGTGAAGAAGTGTTGCACGGAGTTTCTTTTGATGTAAAAGCAGGCGAAACTATAGCAATAGTTGGTGCTACTGGTGCTGGTAAGTCTACAATAATTAATTTATTGAATAGGTTTTATGAGATTAATTCTGGTCATATCTTAATAGATGGTGTAGATATTAAAGATTATAAGTTAGAATCATTAAGAAGCAGGATAGCTGTTGTGTTACAAGATGTGTTTTTATTTGCAGATACAATTGAAAATAATATTTCCCTTAAGAATAAAGATATTGTACTTGATACTATAATACAAGCAGCCCAAGAAATATCAGTACATGATTTTATTGCTAGTTTGCCTAGTGGATATCAATACAATGTAAAAGAAAGAGGTTCTATGTTATCTAGTGGACAAAGACAGTTGTTGGCTTTTTTAAGAGCCTATGTTAGTGATCCTAGTATTTTAATTTTGGATGAAGCAACATCTTCTGTAGATACCTATTCTGAGCAGTTAATACAAAAAGCAACAGAAAAAATAACACAAGGCAGAACATCTATAGTAATAGCACACCGTTTAGCAACTATTAAAAAAGCTGATAAAATATTGGTAATGGATGCAGGTGAAATCATAGAAAGCGGTACACATAATGAGCTACTTAAAAAAGGGGGGTACTACAAGAGCTTATACCAAGCACAATTTTTAGCAGAAGACGTAGCCTAATTAGTCGAGCCTTAAAAAGGTGATATTAGTTTGTTAGGGTACTATTTTTGTTTTTGAATATTGATAGAAATATCAGACTGTTGATATTTTGGATTTCAAGATAGAACCAAAGTGTTTCTTTTTTGAGTTTGTTTATCAATTTTTTGAAGTTGAATCCT
>CANLIE010000071.1 GCA_947491225.1 uncultured Cellulophaga sp. | reverse complement strand
AAATCAGAACTTTAATTTACTAAATTTTCTGCTTTTTTCTATGAAAAATATTCACTTTTTACGTCGAACTCACGTTATTTATAATAATCGTTTTTTTATACAAAATTAAGTCGTAATATGTTCCTGTGCATTGACCTATTGATAAGAAAATAATTTCATTAGGTTTATCTGCTTACACACTTCTTGTAAAAGAAAGTTATACTTACTTTTGCAAGAATAAAATATACAAGTTGTATGGGTAAATCTTCTAACACTACACTGATAGTCCTTGCTTTTTTTTCTATATATGTAATCTGGGGTTCTACTTACTTATTAAATAAGATTGCTGTGACTGAGTTACCACCATTTATGTTAGCATCTATACGCTTTATAACTGCTGGTGTGTTAATATTCATTATTAGTAAATTCATGAAGTTAAGCCTTACCATTACAAAAAAACAGTTAATGAATACCACAATTGCAGGTTTTTTATTTTTGGCTTTTGGTAATGGAGTTGTGGTTTGGGCACTAAAGTATGTTGATAGTGGTTTTGCTGCCTTGGCAATTTCAGCACAACCTTTAGTAGTCTTATTATTAATGCTTATTCTACAAGGTAAAAAAATACAACCTATGTCCATAGTTGGCGTTATTTTAGGTGTAATAGGGATTTATTTATTGGTTAGTCAAAAAGAAATCGTAAATCAAGAAAATTCCATTTTAGGAATGGTAATGATTTTTGTTTGTATGCTAAGTTGGGGGTACGGAAGTTTGTTTGTTGCAAAATCTGATTTACCTTCTAACTATTTTGTAAATACAGGATATCAAATGTTTACTGGTGGCATATTACTTTTAATTGCTAGTTTAATTTTTAAAGAAACTTGGTCATTGCCAACAGAGTGGAGTACTAATTTAAAATATTCAATGTTACTTTTAATAGTTTTTGGAAGTATAGTAGCTTTTACCTCTTTCAATTATTTATTAAAAATAGTTTCTCCAGAAAAAGTAGCAACATCTACTTATGTAAATCCTATTATTGCACTACTACTAGGTTGGTATTTTTTAGATGAGCAAATTACATTACAATCTGTTATAGCAGCGGTAATACTTTTGACGGGAGTATATTTCATAAATTCGAAGAAAAAAATAGTTATTTTTTCAAGATTTTCAAATAAGATTGGACGAAAATCATCATAAATAAGACGAATGCATTTTTTTTAAATAAAATTATAGTTTTTTAATATTTATTTGTTAAAAATCTAGTAAACGCCTTATTTTTGCAGCCCAGATAGAATAAGGATACTATGACGAAGATTGCTTTTGAACTACAAGAAAAGAAAACAGATAAAGAGCTTTATAGTTACCAAAAAGGGGCTTTAAATGAAATTTTTGAAAGGTTTGAAACTGCGCCAGACGATCATCATTTATTATATCAATTACCAACAGGTGGTGGTAAGACCGTTATTTTTTCTGAAATAGTAAGGCAATATCTTAAGCACCACCAAAAAAAGGTGTTAATAATGACACACCGTGTAGAGCTTTGCAATCAAACCTCTAAAATGTTAGATAGTTTTGGCGTTATAAACAAAATAGTTAATAGTACTGCCAATTTAGATGACCAAGAAAGGTATAGTTGTTTTGTTGCTATGGTAGAAACACTTAACAATCGTTTAAATGATAATATGTTAGACATTTCTGACATAGGACTGGTTATTATAGATGAAGCACATTACAATTCATTTACAAAACTTTTTAAATTCTTTGATAAATCCTTTGTTTTAGGTGTTACAGCAACTCCATTAAGTTCAAATAAGAACTTACCAATGAAAGATAATTATGATGAATTAATCGCTGGAGAAAGTATTGGTTCTCTTATTGAAAATGAATTTTTGGCACGAGCTGAAGTTCACCAATACAATATGGGATTAACATCATTAGAGATTGGTTCTAACGGTGATTATACAGTAAAATCATCAGAAGATTTATATTCCAGTACAGCAATGCTGGATAAATTATTAGAAGCTTACAAAGAGCATTCAAACGGAAAAAAAACATTAATATTCAATAACGGAATTAATACTTCTATACAAGTATATCATACGTTTAAGGCTGCAGATTTGCCTGTAATGCATTTAGATAATACTGCTACTAAGAAGCAGAGAAAGCAAATACTAAAGTGGTTTAAAGAAACGCCAGATGCTATATTAACTTCCGTTAGTATTTTAACTACTGGTTTTGATGAGCCAACCATTGATACTATTATTTTAAATAGAGCTACAAAGTCCTTAACATTGTATTACCAAATGATAGGTCGTGGGTCTCGTATATTAAATAACAAGTCTACATTTACGGTAATAGATTTAGGTAACAATTATCATAGATTTGGTCCTTGGGGTGCAGATTTAGATTGGCAAACAATCTTTAGTAACCCTAATTTTTATATGGATCGTTTACAGAGCGATGAAGATATAGAAAGTACATTTAGACATAAAATGCCAGAAGAACTCCGCAAAGAGTTTGAAAAATCTGAAGAAGTATATTTTGATATAAAAGCAACATACACATCTGCTGTATCTGGAGGAGAATCTTCTAAAGTAGTATTAGAACGTTCCATAGAACAGCATGCAAAAATATGTATAGAAAATAGTGAAGATGTATATGATGCATTGGCATTGGCAAAATTATTAGATGATGATATAGATCATCGTATTCAAATGTATGCTAAGTGTATTAGTAGAAGTACATACAACTTTTTAAGCTGGTTAAAAGACGATTATAAAAAGAGGCTAGTAGCCTATTTACGAGAAAATTTTGATGAAGTCTTTGAGCAGATTCACGGGTATCCACCTGAGGATTAATTAGTTTACATATTAAAACTCCAAACTAGAATTCTACTTTTTTTACTACCATGTTCCATAGGTACTGTAAAATGAGTTGCTTTTAATTTTGAGAGTTGTTTTTCTAATTTAGGTAAGTTTTCTTTTTTTGAAACCAAACTTGTAAAATATATGACTTGATTTTTAAAGTCCACACTTTGTTTAATCATTCGCTTTAAAAACAAAGCCTCACCACCATTACACCACAACTCATTAGCCATACCACCAAAATTAAGATTTGTACTGTTAGAAATTCCTAAATTTCTTAGTTTACGGAGTGTTCCTTTTGTTGCTTCAGCTTCTGATGAATGAAAAGGAGGATTGCACATTGTAAAACTAAAGTGTTCATCTAATCTTATAATACCTTCAAAAATATTTGTTTTATCTAGTTGATGCCTAATCTCAATTTTATTTTTTAAAAAATCATTCTTGCTTACATTTTCTTTTGCTGAATACACTGCTGTAGTATTGATATCTGACCCAATCATTTTCCAGTTGTATATTTGACTGCCTAAAATTGGATAAATACAATTTGCTCCAACCCCAATGTCTAATCCTTTAATAGGTAAATCTAATTTTTTACTTCCTAAAATATCAGCAAGATGGTGTATATAATCTGCACGTCCAGGAATAGGTGGACATAAATATCCTTTGGGAATACTCCAAAATGTTACATTGTAATACAGTTTTAAAAGTGCCCTGTTTAATTCTAAAACAGCTTGCTGGTTAGCAAAATCTATAGTAGTTGTGTTATGTTTGTTTATAAAAACAAAAGGCTTTAGTAATGGATTAACACTACAGAGTTCCTTAAATGGATAGGGATTGTTATGTAAATTCTTAGAATGCAATAAACTTATTTTTTACAAATGTAAGCCGATAAAAAACTACTGGCATCATATTTGAGTAGTATAAAGTAATTAATAAATTAAATATAATACAATGAGTAAAGGAACAGTAAAATTTTTCAATGATGCCAAAGGTTTTGGTTTTATCAAAGAAGAAGGTTCAAACAATGACATTTTTGTCCACATTTCAGGATTAGTAGATGAGATTCGTGAAGGTGATGAAGTAGAATTTAATCTTGCAGAAGGCAAAAAAGGTTTAAATGCGGTAAACGTAAAAGTTATCTAACATATACGAGTACAAATCATTAAAATGGGCTATCATATAGATAGCTCATTTTTTTATGCTTTCTAGTTATAAGAGTGACTATCTTTGCGCAAAATATAATTATGTCAAAACATTTTTCTAAGCTAGGTGTTAACTCTCCATTACAAAAAAGCTTAGCTAGTTTAAAAATTACGACTCCAACAGAAATACAAATAAAATCTATACCAGTTTTATTAGAGTCTAACAAAGATTTTGTTGGTCTTGCAAAAACTGGAACTGGTAAAACCGCTGCTTTTGGTTTACCTCTTATACAATTAGTAGATACAGAAAACAGCAATATACAAGCTGTAATAGTTGTACCTACAAGAGAATTAGGACAACAAATTTATAGTAATTTAGTGGCATTTGGCAAATATATGCCAGAAGTATCCATAGCATCAGTTTGTGGAGGAACACCTATAAAACCACAAATAGAACAATTAACAAAAAAAACACATATTATTGTTGCTACTCCAGGTCGTTTGATTGATTTATTAAAACGAGGCGCAATTAGTATCAAAAATGCGAAGTATTTAGTTTTAGATGAAGCTGATGAAATGGTTACTTCTTTAAAAGATGGTTTAGATACTATTGTTGCTGCTTTGCCAAAAGAAAAAAGAACTATTTTATTTACAGCAACAATGCCTGGCACCATAAAACAAATGGTTCAAAATTACTTGTCTAAACACGTAACACAGGTTAGCATAAATAAGAAAACTGTTGGTAATACTAGCATAGATCACCAATATGTGGTTGTAGAACCTATAGAAAAACTAGAAGTTTTATTGCATTTTTTAAACTCCAGAGAAGGCGAAAGAGGTATTATTTTTTGTAAAACAAAAGCAGCGGTAAATAAACTTGCCAAAAACTTAGCCATTCATAAGTTTTCTTCAGGTGCTTTACACGGTAGTTTAACACAGCCTATTCGTGACCGTATTATGGGGCAGTTTAGAGAAGGGCATATAAAAATATTAGTAGCTACAGATTTAGCTGCTCGTGGTTTAGATGTAAAAGAAATTTCTTATGTTGTAAATTACCACTTACCAGATGTATATGAAACATATGTACACAGAAGTGGTCGTACGGCTAGAGCAGGAGCAAACGGATTTTCATTAACCGTTTTACAAAAAGAAGAAGAAAAAGAAATAGCAGATTTTGAAAAAGAATTAGGACTTGCATTTACTAAATTTAAAAAAGCAGATGCAGCTAGTATAGAAGAAAATAATAGTTTGCTTTGGGCTAAGAAAGTTTTTAAAACAAAACCTAATCATACTATTTCTAACAGTTTTAGAGATAAAATACACACTGTATTTCACCATTTAACAAAAGAGGAATTAGTAGATAAGATACTAGCAAACCATTTAGGACAAACAAAAAACATAGGTTCTGTTTCAACAGAAGATAAAAATTTTACGCTTTAATAGCATAAAAATAGTATGGCAAATACAATTAAGAATAGAGTAGAGATTTTACAAAAGTTAAATATTCAGCAATTAAACCCAATGCAGGAAGAGGCACTTTCTGTAATTAATAATACAACCAATACAGTATTGTTATCTCCAACAGGAACAGGAAAAACACTTGCTTTTTTACTCCCTTTAATAGATAAATTAGATCCAGAACTTAAAGAAATACAAGCTTTAATATTGGTTCCTTCTAGAGAATTGGCTATACAAATAGAGCAAGTAATACGTTCTATGGGCTCTGGGTATAAAGTAAATGCTGTGTATGGAGGTAGGGCAATGTCTAAAGATAAGATAGAGTTAAAACACACACCAGCAATACTTATAGGTACACCTGGCAGAATTGCAGATCATTTTAACAATGAACGCTTTTCTACAAAGTTTATAAAGACACTAGTTTTAGATGAATTTGATAAATCATTAGAGACAGGTTTTGAAGAAGAGATGAAATATATTATTAATTTATTACCTAGTTTAAATAAACGTATTTTAACTTCTGCTACGCAGGGGGTTTCTATCCCTGGTTTTGTGCGTATAGATAAGGCAAAAACTATAAACTATTTAAAAGAAGTTTCGTATAAGTTAACAACAAAAATTGTAGTATCACCATCTAAAGATAAGCATAAAACACTTTTGCAGTTGTTAAATCAGATTGGAAATAACCCAGGCATTATCTTTTGTAATTTAAGAGAGAGTATAAAAGGGGTTAGTACTTTTTTAGATAAAAATAATATTAACCACGGCTGTTTTCATGGCGATATGGAACAGAAAGATAGAGAACGATCTTTGCTTAAGTTTAGAAACGGAACGTATGATGTAATTGTAGCTACAGATTTAGCTTCAAGAGGTATAGATATTCCAGAAATGAAGTATATAATTCATTTTGAGCTTCCCTATAAAAATGAAGAATTTATACATAGAAATGGAAGAACTGCAAGAGTTAATTCTAAGGGAACAGCCTATATTTTAAAATGGGAAAAAGAAAATTTACCTGATTTTATTAAGAATGTAGGAGTACAAAAATTAATAAAAACCAACACAAGAAAAGCCTCGTATTGGACTACTTTGTTTATTTCTGGAGGAAGAAAAGATAAAATTTCAAAAGGAGATATTGCAGGACTATTCTTTAAACAAGGAAAAATTAGCAAAGATCAGTTAGGGGTTATAGAGCTTAAACAAGACTGTACATTTGTTTCTGTTCCGGTTGCCATTGCTCCTAAGCTTGTTGAAGAATTAAATAATATAAGATTAAAAAAGAAGAAAGTTAGAATTAGTATTATATAAAATGAATGAAGAAAGTAATAATGCCATAGATGCATTAAGAACAGAAGAAATTGATAAGTGTATTTCTGTACTAGAATATTTGATTAACAATACTAACGAAATTTTTGAAATACCAAAAGATAAAAGAACAGCATTAATAAAAGTTGCTGGGTTACTTTCTAGACCAAGTAGGGAAGAATTTTCGCGTAGAAAAAAAGATGCTAAAAAAGCACAAAAACGTAAGCAAGACGCAAGAGATAGAAATGCACGTAAAGAAACAGGAATACGTAGTGCACGTGAAGCCGTAGTTTTTGTTGCTCCAAAATTATTGCCGCAAGCAGATTTATCTAGTAAAAAAGACTTAGAGCTACAATCTCCGAGAAACTGTTACGTTTGCAAAGAGATGTTTACCAAATTACATCATTTTTATGATACAATGTGTACCAATTGTGGAGATTTTAATTATGCAAAACGTTTTCAAACAACAGATTTAAAAGGACAAATAGCAGTAATAACAGGTTCTCGGTTAAAAATTGGATATCATATTACACTAATGTTATTGCGTGCAGGTGCTACAGTAGTTGCAACAACTAGATTTCCAGTAGATTCTGCTTTACGATTTTCAAAGGAAGAAGATTTTTTACAATGGGGACATCGTTTAAAGATTCACGGATTAGATTTAAGACACATACCTAGTGTAGAAATCTTCTGTAATTTTATAGAGCAAAAATATGATAATTTAGATATTCTAATAAATAATGCAGCACAAACAGTACGTAGACCAGCAGGTTTTTACACGCACTTAATGGCTAATGAAGAAACATCAATTTCTGATTTACCTAAATATGTTGCAGATTTACTTCAAGATCATTTAGGATGTATGCAAGAGTTAAAATCTTTAACATCAGAGGTATCACCAAACAAAAATATGCCAGTAACTTGGCACGGTCCAGAACCTGGAATAGGTATTAGAGCTTCAGCTAAATTATCTCAGATTCCGTATAGTTTTGATAATTCCTTACAAGCAGCAGAAGTTTTTCCAGAAGGTGAGTTAGATGCAGATTTACAACAAGTAGATTTACGTAAAACAAATAGTTGGCGTTTAAAACTTGGAGAAATAGAAACTACAGAAATGATAGAAGTGCAATTAGTAAATTCTGTTGCACCATTTGTACTATGCAATAGGCTTTCTGAGATAATGAAAAAAGAGAATACTGGTAAAAAACATATTATAAATGTATCTGCTATGGAAGGTAAGTTTCATAGGTTTTTTAAGGAAGATAGACACCCGCACACAAATATGGCAAAAGCTGCATTAAATATGCTTACACATACAGCTGCTGGTAGTTTAGCAAAAGACGGTATCTATATTAATGCTGTAGATACTGGCTGGGTTACAGATGAAGATCCTGCTGATTTATCTAAGAGAAAAATAGAGTTGCATGATTTTCAACCACCATTAGATATTGTAGATGGAGCAGCCCGAGTAATGGATCCATTAATAGATGGAATAAATACAGGTAAACATTGGAGTGGAAAATTTTTAAAGGATTATAGACCTATTGACTGGTAAATAGTGATTAATTTTTGGCTACAATAATAGATATAAAATCACAATCATCCGAAAGTTTTTCAAAATAGAGAAGAACCCTTTGTCATTTTTAGTAAACAGGTTGTTTTTCTACTTTTTTGATGAAAATAAGTCTTTTTGAAACTCGATTTTTGGTTGATTTGGAGGTTTTCCTTTTTTGGACTTAGCATCA
>CANLIE010000070.1 GCA_947491225.1 uncultured Cellulophaga sp. | reverse complement strand
AAACCATTTCTTAACTATCTCTTTACTCATTATTCACAACATTCTAAATGAACTTCACTAATTTTAAAACCTAATAGCCTCACATTAGCGGCTGCAAATATACATACCTTTTTGATACTCACAATATCTTTTATAACTCTTTTTTAATTTATTTTTAAATACCTATTTATCATCCTACTTATCAAGAACTTAAAACTAAATTTTTATTTTATTTTTTCTCATTAAAATCTTGACTAGAGTTTAATCAAACAATTTGATTAAAAAATTGAGTGCTTTTTAATAGTAAAATAAATATTATATTGAACTCTGGTTATAACAATAACTTTTGTTCGTTGTTTCTACAAAAGAAAGTTTTTCATTAACCTAAAAACAATTGCTATTGACATATTATTATACACACTTATATATTTGGCTATGTATTACTTGCTATGATTATTCTTTCATTTTAATTACAGCAGATAGATAGTTTTAGATTTTACGAAAAGAAGTTCCAAACAAGCCCAAAACGTATAACAAAGTCTCGATATGGGTAATTTGGTGCCGAATAAAAGTCATAACCTGTAAAGGAAGAATTAAAATGTTCTGCTTTAAGATATATCCTAGTCTGCTTTACTTTTCCATTTATAAAAAAATCAAACATTGGATACCCTCCTAATTTTTCTCGATCTTGAGAATAAAACTCTCCTAAAGCAGGATTATATGCATTCATATTGTATTTTGAAAAATATTTAAATGTAATACCTGTTTGAAGAAACATAGCTCCTTTAAAAACATTTTTTGAAAAATAAAAGGTGTTTCTTGTTACAAATTGAGGTAAATTTAGCACCTTATTAGATTGAGAAACGGTTTGATACATAAAAGTATTATCCAATGCAAAATGACCTAACTTTAGCTCTTTATTATACTTCACTTTTAAATAACCAACAGAAGCGCTTTCTTGAAATGGTTTTATATATGCATTTTCTTCACCTTGGTTTATTTGTTCTTCTGTGGCTTCTGATTTAAAATATGTATAATTACTTATACTTGCATACTTAGCAGATAGAGCCCCTATTACCTTAGAATTGTACTCAAATAACATACTATTAGCATTTTGTTTCTTAAATAGATCTGTATTTTGCCAATTGTAATTCACATAATCACTCTGATACAATAAATAATTAAAGTCTGGCATCCTAGACTCATTATGTATTGAAAACTTTAAAGTATGCTTCTTTCTAAAAACATACTCCGCATTAGCATTAATTAAACTACCTCCTAAGACACCAGAAAGATTATAAGAAGCATCTCCTTCTAATTTAAAATTACCAATTTTTTTCTTATAAATAGCTCCCAATGAAATCTCATTGCCTTTTAATTGCCTTTCAATTCTACTTGAAGGTGTAACCAATACACTATTGAAAAAATAATTATAATTATAAAAACCAACATACCCCTTTAAACTTCCAAGTAATTTATTATCAAACTCAACACTTAACTGGTTGTTTGTAGTCTTTAAATTAGCCTTATCATGTATTATAGACAAAAAAGAACCCCCAAAATAAGCATTCTGTTTAGCTTGGGTAAACTCTGAATATTTTGTTTCATAATTAAATTGATGTCCTAATAATATAGATGTAGAAATTATATTATTTGTATCCTTAGCTTTTTTAACTAATTCATATTGATGATCTAAAAAATACCTTTTCCCTAAAACTGTTGTTTTTGCATCTTCAAAAATTAAATCTAAACGATCTCTATTTTTAAATTCAGAATTACCAGACTCAAACTGCTCTTTTTTATTGGATAAACCACCATTTTCTTCAAAAACAATATCTTGTGCCGCTATATGACCAATCATCTGATATCTCTTGTCTTTAGAACTATAATTTGTTGTTACTATAAAATTACCTGATGTTGCTTGATCATAATTATATTTCCCTAATGACCTAAAGCCTTTATACCCTATGGAGAAATTTAATTGCGGTGAAGTATTAAATGTTATCACTGCATCTAACAATTGCCCTTTATTCATTGTTGTCTTAAACATCAACTCTGTTAATGGTGTTGGCACATTATAATATTTTATATCTTGCTTCTCCTTATAGTTTGAATGCAATGCCTTTGCTCCTAACATAGGATACATTGTAAATGAATTAAAATCTACACCCAAATTATTAACTGGTTTTCCTATATTAGAAAAAGGCATTAACTCAAAACCATCCTTTCGTAAATAATTATACTTGTATTCTTTTGTAATGGTAAGAGTTGTATCTAAAAAGGTAGTATCTCTCTTATGGGAAATAATCTTATAATCTTCAATTTTAATACTATCCTTTGTTAAACCCTTTAAAAACTTTTGCCTAAAAGTTTTCTGTGACTTTTCTGATGGGGTGGAGTCTTGTGCAATTACAATAGAACTCCACATAAAAAATACAACTAGAATATATCTCATTTAAAAAAAATCTAAGGCAAAGGTAATTTTTTACACTTAATTATGTGTGAAAGTTTTGTTAGGTTTTATTTATCCGTGATTATCTATCTCTTTTATTTGGAATAATTTAAATAAGATTTGATTCATTAAATACATCAAATAATAAAATATAGGTCTATACATCGATAAAATTATTAAATTAATGCTAATTCTAAAATATTATTTTATTATTGCGCAAATTATGTTTCGCTAAAAAAACAAAAATGACCAAAAAAATACTTTTCATTTTTATGTTGATTTGTACATTTTCGTACGCTCAATTTAATGAATCTGCTCCTTGGATGAATAAATTAATAAAAGGAAAAGAAACGACTACATCTAAAACTACTAGCTCATCTTACTCAATTGAAGAAATCTCTTCGTCTTTTGATGATTATTGGAAAACGAAAGATAAAAATGCCAAAGGCAGTGGTCATAAACCTTTTATGAGATGGCTTAATTATTGGACAAATTTTGAAGACAAGAATGGAAGGATTCCTTCTTCTAAACAAATATGGGAATCTTGGAAAGCTAAAGAAAATAGATCTGGTAAAATTAACCCAACTAGTAGTTGGACAAGCATTGGACCGTCTACAAGTGATGCATATTCTGGAAGATTACCTGGAAATGGTAGAATTAATGCTATAACTGTAGATCCTAATAATGAAAATATTTGGTATGCGGGAGCACCTGCTGGCGGAATATGGAAATCTATAGACGCAGGTAGTAACTGGACAAGTCTTTTTTCTGGTTTTTTGCAGATTGGAGTTTCTGGCATTGCTGTTGACCCCAACAATTCTGATATTATATATATTTCTACAGGAGATGATGATGCTGCTGATTCATATAGTATTGGTGTTTTTAAATCTACTGATGGTGGTTTAACTTGGAATGAAACAGGTTTAAACCCCACCGCAATTGGTAGTGGAATTAGTTTTTTAACTAATGAAATTACAATAGACCCAACAAACAGTAATGTTATATGGGTTGGTTCTAACAAAGGTCTTTACAAAACTATAGATGGTGGTACAACTTGGAAAAATAAAAAATCAGGAAACATTACTGACTTTAAATTAAAACCAGATGACAGCAATACAATATATGCAGTTTCACTTAGCACCTTTTACAAGTCTACAGATGGCGGTACAACTTTTAATGCTATTAGCAGCGACTTACCTGCCAGCTCTGGCAGATTAGTCCTAGGAGTTACTCCAGCAAATGATAACTTAGTTTACGTTTTAAGTGCTGCAACTGACTACACTTATCAAGGGTTATATAAGTCTACAGATAGTGGTACAACATTTACAAAAACTTCTAATACTGAAAATATCTTAGAATCTAGCCAAGCTTGGTTTGATTTAGCTTTAGAAGTTTCACCTACAGATGAGAATACAATTTTTACAGGGTGTTTAAATATTTGGAAAAGTACAGATGGAGGTGACAATTTTGATAAACGTAACAATTGGAGTACTAACAACAGTGCTTATACCCATGCCGACATACATACTTTAAAAATGTTTGGTTCTAAACTTTTTTGTGGCAGTGATGGCGGTTTATATGTTTCAGACAATAACGCAACAACTTTTACAGATGTTACAAATGGTATGTCTATTGGTCAATTTTATAGGATATCGGTTGCTGAAGATGATGCTTCTAAAATGATTGGTGGGTTACAAGATAATGGTGGAAAAATTTTTGATAATAACCAATGGAATAACTACCACGGTGGTGATGGTATGGACAATGTTATTGACCCTAACAACAATAATCTTGTCTATGGCTTTACACAATATGGCGGATTTCTAAATATATCTACAAATTCTGGAAAAAAAATTGGCTACGTATATCCTCCAAAAAATGCATCAGACAAAGATATTGAAGGAAATTGGATTACACCACTTGCCATTAATAGTAATGGAGAAGTTTTTGCTGGTTTTGATACTGTATATAAACTTGAAGGTTCTAGCTGGACAAAGTTATCTGGGTCTTTAGGCAATGGAAATATTGATGATTTAGAAATTGACCCAAATAATCCTAATATTATATATGCTGTAAATGGGAGTACTATATTCAAGAGTATAGATGGAGGTGTTAATTTTTCATCATATACCAAACTTAATAGTATTATATCTGACTTAACTGTAAATAATTCTGATAGCAACATAATTTACGCAACAACTTCCGATAGAGTTGGAACATCACTAAGTATACAACCAACTTCACGAGGTGTTTATAAAATTACCAACGATGGATCTACTGTAACAAATGAGAATATTACTTTTAATCTACCAAAAAGTGAAGCTTTTTTTAGTATTGTACATCAAGGACTACATGCAGACAATCCAATCTATGTTGGTACAAGTTTAGGTGTATATAGACTTGATGATACTCTAACTGAATGGGAAGAATATGATACTAACCTGCCAAATGTTGCTATTGGTGATTTAGACATTAATGTAAATGAAAATATTTTAACTGCTGCAACATACGGCAGAAGTATTTGGCAATCTCCTATACCAGTAAAAAATCTTGAAAATGATATTAGCTTAATTTCTATTTCTACAATAGTAAATTCTGTTTTATGTGGAGATATTACTACAGAAATAGAAATAAAAAATATAGGAACTAATCCTGTTACAGAAGTAAATATTTCATACGGTTTAGACAATACAGATGAGAGTTTTATCTGGAATGGAACTCTAAATTTTAATGAATCTACTATTATAACTTTACCCAATATAACGCCAGACATTTTTGGCAAAGCTTCTTTAGACGTTTCTGTAACTATTGATGGTGACGCAATTAAAACCAACAACGATAAGTCTTCAATAATTTATATTAATAAACTAGGAACAAACCGTTTGTTAAATACTTTTGATAATCCAGAAGATACCTTGATAACTTATAATGACAACAGTAGCGAAACTCTTTGGGAAAAAGGAGTCCCTTCTGGAACACTATTAAACACAGCTAGTTCAGGTACAGAAGTATATGCTACTAATCTGGATGGTGAACACCCTAATAACACAAAGGCTTTTTTAGTAAGTAACTGCTATAATATGGCTACAATAACAAACCCTGTGCTTAAGTTTAAAATGGCATATGATTTAGAGGAAAATTGGGATATTGTTTATGTAGAATATTCATTAAACCAAGGAAAAGACTGGAATATACTAGGAAACATAAACAGTAAACCCAATTGGTATAATAGTGACAGAACAAATGCTACTTCAGGTGATGCAGATGATTGTCAAAATTGTCCAGGCAAGCAATGGACAGGAACCAATACAACATTTACAGAATATGCATACGATTTTAACAAAAATGCGGCATTAGGCGAAACTAATTTAGCCTTAGAAGATGAAATTATATTTAGAATAGTTTTTCATTCAGACCCAGGTAAATTTCAAGAAGGTGTTGTTATAGATGATTTTATTTTAGATGGAGAAGAAAATGATGAGGATGATGATAATGACGGTATTTTAGATGTAAATGATAATTGCCCTACTATTGCAAACGCAGATCAGTTAGATACAGATGGAGATGGCATAGGGGACGTTTGCGACACCGATGATGACAATGATGGTATCTTAGACGTAAATGATAATTGCAGATTAACTAAAAATGAAGATCAAGCAGATTTAGACAATGATACTATTGGTGATGTATGTGACAATGACGCAGACAATGATGGTGTTTTAAATGATGTAGACACTTGCCCTAATACACCAAAAAATACTACTGTAAATGTTAATGGTTGTGAAATATTTTCTTTACCTGCATCAAATTTTAAAGTGAAAATTATTGGAGAAAGTTGTATTACTAGCAATAATGGATTAATAGAAATTACAGCTAAGGAAACGCACAACTACACTGCAACTATTAGTGGTAATAAAAACGAAACTAAAGTATTTACAGAAGTAGTTTCTTTTAGTGATTTACCATTAGGTATATATTCCGTTTGTATTACTGTAGAAGGACAAACTGATTATGAAAATTGTTTTACCGTTTCTATTTCTGAGCCAGAAGCATTAGCTGTATCTTCATCTGTAAATTCAGTTTCTAATAAAGTAACATTTAATTTATCTGGCGGTACTGTTTATAATATTAATATAAACAATGAAGTCTACACTACTACAAAAAACCAAATAACTCTCCCTTTAGGGAAAATTGAAAATAAAATTAGTATCAAAACTGATAAGGATTGCCAAGGTTTATATGAAGAACGTATCATATCTAGCTCAGATATTTTTATATATCCAAACCCTGTTTCTAGTGGAGATTTAACAATAGAATTAAATAAACCAGATTTATTAAAAGTAGAAGTTTCTTTATTTACAATTAATGGTAAACGCGTTTTCAAAAAGGACTATCCTACTAATAATAGCGCCATTAAATTTAATGTAGATGCATTAGCAAAAGGGATATACGTTTTAAATATTAAAACCGATGAAACTTTACTTACATATAAAATAATTAGAAAATAAATTGATAAAAATGAAAATAGCCTATAAATTAACTTGCATTAGTGCTTTCTTATTAATAATGTCTTGTGGTAGTGATAGTGATGATAAAGGTAATACTTCAGGTTTTACTACTACACCCAAGGCAACAACTTTACTATTCCCTACCAATAATGCAGAGTGTAATGAAGGGACTATTATAAGTGACTCTCTTAGCTCTGTTGAATTTAGTTGGAAAGCAGCACAAGACACAGATAGTTATGAAATAAACATTAAAAACCTAGCAACTGGTAATACTACTAAAAAAACGGTAAGCACAACTACAGAAATTATAACTATTGATCGTGGAACTCCTTACGAATGGTTTGTAATATCTAAAGCAAGCGGAACAACAGAAACTGCTACAAGTGCTGTTTGGAAATTTTACAATCAAGGTGTGGGTATTGAAAACTATGCTCCTTTCCCAGCTGAAGCTGCTAGCCCTGCTAGAGGTACTACCATTGAAAGCACTACTACAGTATCTTTAAAATGGTCTGGTGCAGATGTTGATGATGATATTGTTGAATATGAAATATTTTTTGGAACAACTAATAACCCAACTACAAGTATTGGTACAACCACCAATATTACTATAGATGTTACTGTTACTGCTAATACTGTATATTATTGGAAAGTAATTACAAAAGATAGTCAGAACAACAAATCTACTTCTGAAATTTTTGAGTTTAAAGTAGAATAGGTAAGCTCCCATTTTCAGAACTAAACAAAGCTTCTTAAAAGCTTTATTTTTTTTAGGAATTAACAACAACCCTTATCCCTTTTAGGTTATGACTTTTACGTAGCCTAATTAGGGTTTACTAATATCTGACAAAGTTTCATTTATTATCTTAAATCTTAATTGGTCTATTTATATTATTGAATATCCGTTTTCACACCTAATCATTCATAATTGCAGCAATGACTAGCCTATCAAAGAGTTTGTCTTCAAAATATCTTCGATTGAGTTTATAAACAAATTCATTGAGATATAACTGAAGGTATTTGCCTTTTATTTTATGGTAGTTTCCTAGTAGATTTCTCTTTGCGTTACTAATAAAGATGTGTACCCATTTGAGTGTTTCCTTTGTGGAGTCTTTACTAGACTTTTCAGTAATATGCATCTCTATATAATCTGAAATATCGACATACGAGGTGCTTTTGTCAGTAAGTACAATAGATTTTTCATCTAACGATTCTTCTACAGTTTGATTGATCTGATCTGCTTTGTGTGTTTTTAAAACTTTAGCCTTGAAATAGCGTACCTGACTGGACTTTTTACCTGTTTTTAAATCTTCTAACTTGGTGCTTTCTGTCATAACCACAACATTTTGTTTGCCAGCAGCTCCGCGCCCACGTTTGCCCTTTGCTTGCTCAATCTCTGAAGATTCAACAGTAAAATAGCCCTCATCCATCTCTATCATACCTTCAAGAGTGTACTTGGCATCTCTATCTCCCATAGCTTTGTGTAATATCTAGTTTTGTTAGGACACTTTTAAATAGCCCATAATGTTAAATATATTTGAATTATGGTAAAGCGAAAACATAGTAACGATTTTAAACTTATGATTGTAGAGTTATTACAATCAGGTCAAAGTGTAGAGCAGGTGAGTTCAGAATATGATTTAAATGGAAGTATGATCCGTAAATGGCGTAAATCCTATGAATCTCCCTCTGGTAAATTCACTGTAAAACAGGAATTAAGTACAGAACAATTACGAGTAAAGGAATTAGAAAAAGAATTACGAGATGTAAAAATGGAACGTGATATCTTAAAAAAGGCAGTAAGCATCTTTTCCAAGAGCGACAGGTAAGTTATAGGTTTATTAATTCTCATATTGATGAGTTCCCTGTTGAGAAGATGTGTAGTTGTATGCAAGTGAGTAAAAGTTCTTATTATTATTGGTTAAAGCATAAAGGTTTGAAAAAACAAAAAGCATCATTGATTCACTTGAAAAATAGGATTAATCAGGTTTTTGAATCCAGTAACAAGGTATATGGCAGTAAGCGTATTCAAAAAGTATTAGAGCGAGAAGGTTTGTTATATTCAGTTTCTTACATTGCTCTATTAATGAATGGATTAGGTCTTACAAGTGTATTGAATAAAAAATTCAAAGTAACTACTACAGACTCTGACCA
>CANLIE010000069.1 GCA_947491225.1 uncultured Cellulophaga sp. | reverse complement strand
CACTTTGACCTGATTGTAATAACTCTACAATCATAAGTTTAAAATCGTTACTATGTTTTCGCTTTACCATAATTCAAATATATTTAACATTATGGGCTATTTAAAAGTGTCCTAACAAAACTAGATATTCCAAATGTTACAACTTAGACCTTTTTGCAAGCTACATAAATCTCTTAGTGTATTCCTTCTAAATAATTTGCCTTATCATAGCTGTATTGTATAGCAACTCTTTGTTTAAGAAGTAAATCCCTAACGGCTGGATTTAATTCGCAATTTTCAAGAATATCATCATAGTCTTCGATGGCCTGTTTCTCACCATTTCTAACTTCCTCTAGCATAGATTCATCATCATCCATTGAAAAAAGCACCTTTGTGTCAATCCATACTCTATGAATGGATCCGGCAACGCTACCATTATCCTCAGTAACTTCCATACCTTGATTTCTAAGGGTGGTTGTTAATTCGTTTATGTAATTACTGCGCTCTCTAGCTTTCTCGCTAAAGAAAGACTTGAGTTGCGTATTGTCAACGTGTTCAGCTACTTTTTTAAAGCCCTTTTCAACATCATACGCTTTTTCGATTAAATCATTAAGTTTGTTTTCTGTAGATTCATTAAATAGTCCCATAATATATTTTTTTTAGGTAAGCATAAGCACTTACAAATTAATTTTATTTATAGACTAAATTACAGATAGATTATAACTAATAATATCGCAATTAATGATATTTTTGGCTCATTTGAATTAGGTCTTAATTTATTTAAAATTAAACCCATTTTATGCAGTAGAAATCTATTACATCTTGTAGCATCTTCTAGTTTCATTACCAAATTCTGCTGCATAAAGCGAATTAAGCTATTTATAAAGTAGTTAAAATGTGTTAATTATTTTACCAAAATTTAGGAAAGTAAAGTCACCAAGCTAAAAACATTAATGAACTAATACACCATTCAGACAGGGAATACAATATTGCAGTAATCTATACACACAAATACTTAAAAGAAATAAGATAGATATTAGTATGACAGAAGAAAACCATTTTTACGAAAATGCTATGGCTGAACGTGTAAATGGCATCTTAAAAGATGAATTTTATCTCGACCAGACCTTTGATAACGTAGCGCAAGCCAAGAGAGCTGCAAAAAATGTAATTAATCTATACAACGAAATAAGATTACACTTATCTTTAGACTATAAAACACCTAATATGGTATATCAATTATCAGCTTAAATTCAATTTTAACTGTAGCCATATTTCAGGACGTGACATATCCAAAGACCACTAAAAATACATTAAAAATTCGTACTTTCACAATATGAAATCAGAAATAATAAAATCACTATCAAATAATTTTGAAGACCATTCTCAAACCACTGAAAACGGTATTGAATTTTGGTTTGCAAGAGATATTCAGCATCTTTTAGGTTATTCAGAATGGAGGAATTTTCAGAAAGTAATAATAAAAGCAAAGACATCTTGCGAAACTACTGGAAATGATATTTTAGACCATTTTGTTGACGTCAACAAAATGGTAAAACTTGGTTCAGGAAGTGAACGAGAAATTGAGGATATAATGCTTACAAGGTACGCTTGTTATTTAATTGCTCAAAATGGAGACCCAAGAAAAGAACAAATAGCATTTGCTCAAAATTATTTTGCTATCCAAACAAGGAAATTTGAAGTCATTGAAAAAAGAATTAAAGATTGGGAAAGACTTCAAGCTAGACAAAAACTAACACTTTCTGAAAAAGAATTATCTGAACTTATCTACGAACAAACAGGTAATGACAGAAACTTTGGAATAATCAGAAGTAAAGGAGACCAAGCCTTATTTGGAAAAACAACTCAACAAATGAAAAATAAATTGGGTGTTCCTAAAGGTCGAGCTTTAGCAGATTTTCTGCCGACAATTACTATAAAAGCAAAAGATTTTGCTACTGAAATCACAGTGTTTAACACTAAAGAAAAAGGTCTAAAAACAGAGAGACAAATTTCCGCAGAACACATAACAAATAATCGTGGAGTAAGAGATATATTATTAAAAAGAGGAATTAAACCAGAGGAACTTCCTGCCGAAGAGGATATTAAAAAATTAGAAAGAAGAGTAAGTTCTGAACCAAAAAAGCTTGGGAAAAATCCTGACAAATTGAAATAAAAAACACTACACACAACAATGGCTATAAGTAATTGCTTGTTATCGCCTACTTCTGAAAATCTGTGAGGATTTTCAATTTGGTGCGTACTTGCAAAGTTAAGTACTAACCCACGCAACTACTCATAGGTACTGTGTTGTGTGTAATGTTGACCCGCCCTGAATAAAGGCTACATAATTTTAAACATTATGTACAAAAATGACAAAATAATTAGACGGTATTCAGAACCTTTTAAACTGAAAATTTTAGACGAACTTACCACAGGTAAACTAAACAAAAACCAATTAGGCAAACTCTATGGAATCAATCCAACCACCATCAATGAGTGGATCAAAAAGTACAACCGGAAAGACCTAATGAACACCAGAATTAAAGTGGAAACCAAAGACGAAATTACACGAATCAAAGAACTTCAAAAGGAAATTAAACAGCTAAAACAACTCTTACTTAAAAAGGATTTAGATGCTTTGGTGTTGGACTCCTATCTAGAAGTAGCTGCTGTGCAGTTGGGGTATAAATCTGTAACGAAATTAAAAAAAAAGCTAAATATCTAGCCCTAATTAAAGCTAAAGAAAAATCTAAGGGATTTGTTTCTTTAACGACTATAACCAATTGTTTTGGCCTAAAACGTGATGCCTACTATAAGTAAAAAATAGAGCTGACAAGTAGAGAGATACAATATTGTAGTAATCTATACACACAAATACTTAAAAAAATAAGATAGATATTAGTATGACCTAAGAAAATCATTGTTACGAAAATGCTATGGCTGAACGTGTAAATGGCATCTTAAAAGATGAATTCTATCTCGACCAGACCTTTACAGACGTGACTCATGCAAAAAGAGTAGCAAAAAATGCAATTAATTTATACAACGAAATAAGATTAAATTTATCTTTAGACTATAAAACACCTAATATGGTTAAGACTAAAAAAAGTGTAAATCAATTTTAAACTGTAGCCATATTTCAGGACGTGACAAAAAATAATGAATATAGAAATTTTGAAATCAGATATAAAACTTGAAAATAATAGAGTTTTACTAATTCCTTTTGAAAATAAAAGAAACCAAGAACTGAAAGAAATAATATTCAATAACGAAATTTGGAAGTATATGGGAATGTTTATACGAACAGAATTTGATTTTGAAAATTATGTAAAGAATACACTAAAAGACAAGGAAAACGGTGTTTGCTATCCATTTTTAATTATTGATAAAAAAAATGGAAAAGTCGCAGGAAGTACACGATATGGAAACATCAGTATTGCTAGTCAGAAATGTGAAATTGGATGGACTTGGTACGGAAAATATTTTCAAGGAACTGGCCTAAATAAAGCTTGTAAATATGAATTGTTAAAATTCGGATTTGAAAACATAGATTTTAGAAGAATCCAATTTAGTGCTGACCAAGAAAATACTCGATCACAAAAAGCAATTGAAAAATTAGGAGCAACCCAAGAAGGTATCTTTAGAAATAATTACGTTGATTCAGAAGGTAAAAGTAAAAATGATATTTACTACAGTATAATTTTGGAAGATTGGAAAAACGTAAAAACACAAAACTTCTCAGAATTTAACATCTAAAATTATGCACAACTTACTTTATTTAGTCTTTCCAAAAAATGCAGAATCTGGGGCATTGGAGACAATACCAGACACAAAAGGAATGATAGTGATTCAGGAAGATGATTTTCTAAAACTACCTGAAAATATAATAAACTCTAATAAAATATGTATTACCTCTGAAGCCACTTTAGAGAATGTTCTATGCAAGATTGACGATGATTTAAAAGCGAATGCTATAAAATCAATGAAAGATAAATATCTATTTCGTGATTTATTAACAGATATGTTTCCTTTACTAAAATATCAAACCGTTGATCTTAAAGATATTATAAAACTAAAATTGACGTCAAAGAAAATTTTAAAACCCGTAAAAGGATGTTTTGGAACAGCAGTAAAAACAATAGATGCGAACAGTGATATAGATAGGGTTATCGAAGAAATAAAAATAGAGATTAAAAAAATTCAGCAATACTTTCTGAAAATGTCTTGTCTCAATCGCAATTTATACTCGAAGACTTTATAGATGGGGAAGAATATGCCGTGGATATGTTTTTTGACTCTAAAGGTAATCCACATATTATAAATATCTACTACCACCCAATTCCTAAGTATTCTGAATATTTACATATGCTTTATTATACCAACAAAGAGGTTTTTGAAAAAGTGTATGACAAGGCAATGGGTTTTTTGTTGATTTCAACAAAAAATTACAACTAAAAAAGATAACTCTTCATACGGAATTTAAATTATCCGCAGATTTAATTCCAATCGAGATAAATGCTATGCGTTATGGTGGAATGGGCTCAGGTAATATGATTTACCATAGTCTAAGCATAAATCCTTACAACACTTTTTAATCGTTTTTAGTAAAATTAGTACTAAGACCAACTTTTTAAAATTAAATTTTCTTCAAGAATTAGAATTCTTTCTATGCTCCTTTATGTTATTTCAATTTTTTTACCGTAAAACTTAGGTTTCGTTTTAAACAAAAGATCTATAAATACCTTTACACGAGCTAAATATTCTCTTGCTTGTACTCTTATACTAGCTTTTCCATTAACATCGGCAGCATTAAACCCAATAGCAGCTAACCCTTTTTTTTGTGCTAAATATATAGCTCTTTCATTATGGAATTGTTGAGAAATTATGGTAACACTACTCAATCCAAAAACTACCTTTGCCCTTACCATAGAGTCTAAGGTTCTAAAGCCTGCATAGTCTAAAAATATTTTATCAGCAGGTATGCCTCCATTTATTAAGTCTTTTTTAAAGGTATCAGGTTCATTATAATAAACACTTCCATTGTCACCACTCACTAGAACAAAATCTATTTTTTGTGCTTTATATAATGTAATTGTTGCTTTAATCCTGTAGGAGTAATAAAGATTAGGTTGCCCATTTGCAAGCTTTTTTGCTGTTCCTAAAACCAAACCTACTTTATTATATGGAATATTGTAAACGGAATCATATATTTTGCTAGATGTTGATGTTTCTATAATAGCATTACAACAAAAAATTAATAAAGCAGGTATAAAAATAATAGAAATAGAAAATATGATAAGCTTTTTTTTCATAGTATATTAAAAGTACAAAAATGAATGAATCTTTTATCATAAATAAATATAAGAGTTAAAATTATTTTAAGTAATTGTAATGTTTTAGTTTTATTGGCACGATAGGTGTTACCTTATTTACAGCCAAAAATTAACCATTATAAACTCTTTATATTTTGAAAAAATTATTTTTAAATGTTTTAATTTTATTATTGCTTTTTTCTTGCGCTAGTGTGCATAAGTATAATGAACAAATTACAGGTCTACATTCTCCTAAAGAACTACATAAGGATATAGACATTACATATAAAAAGCTAAAAAGATTACACCCAAGATTATACAATTATATATCTAAGAGTGAACTAGATGCCAAGTTTAATAATCTAAAGAAAACCATAACTGGTCCTTTGAGCAGTCGCGAATTTTATAAAAAACTGGCTGTTGTAGTTGCAGAAATTAGACAAGGACATACAGGAGTTATTCCTCCTTTAAAAAAATTTACAAAAAAGGAGAGAAAGGAATTAAATAAGAAGAAATTTGAGTTCTCTTCTCTTAATTTTGAACATCTGGATAATGCTATATGGGTCAAAAGTACTTTAGGTGAAGATAGTACCGTTGTAGGGAGTAGAGTCTTGAAAATAGACGATGAACCTATGGAAAACTTAGTAGATGAGTATAAAAAATATTTTGCATCAGACGGTTATAATACCACTTTTCATAATAAAAAAATGGCGCGTAGTTTTTACAATTACTACTACGCAGACAAGGGTTATAAAGATAGTTTAACTGTTACATTCACAGACAAAGATAGTATTTATAAAAAAGTATATAGAAGAATACCCAAGGATTCCATTCGTTTTAAACAGCAAAAAAAAGATTCTTCAGTTATCAATAAGAAAAAAAGGCTAACAAAAGCAGAACGTAAAAAAGCAAGAGCGGAAAAAAAGAAGAAACAAAAAGATGATTATAAGTATGGATATATAAAATCTAAAAAATATTATCATAGAAATTTAAATTTTATAGAAAAAGATGCTGGTACTATTGCTTATATGAAAATAAGAAGCTTTACATATGGCAAATATAAAGATTTTTATGAAGAGGCCTTTAAAAGAATAGATTCTTCAAAAGTACAAAATTTAGTAATTGATTTACGTAACAACGGAGGTGGTAGGTTATCAGAAATTCATGAATTGTACTCTTATTTAACAGATAAAGAGTTTCAGTTTATACAAGAAGGAGAGATAAAAACAAGCTATCCTACTTTAAAGTCTTTTATGTCTGGTAATAACTCCATTGGACGTACTATTTTTAAGAGCTTGTTTTCACCTGCTTTATTTATTAGGGATGTAATTAAATCTCATAAAAAAAATGGCAAAAAAGTATATCGTTTTAAAGAATCAAAAATAAAACCACCTAAAGAAGTAAATTTTAAAGGAGATATTTACGTTCTAATAAATGGATATTCTTTTTCTGCTTCGTCTGTATTGACTAATTACCTACAAGCCACTAAAAGAGCTATAATTATAGGAGAAGAAAGTGGTGGTGCATATAATAGCACAGTTGCTGGACAAACAAAATATATTACTTTGCCTAATTCTAAAGTAGGTATATATTTTGGTATGATGGTATTAGAAACACCTTATAAAACAGAAGTAGATGGTTACGGTGTAAAGCCTGATGTAAATATTATCCCTACACATAAAGACAGAGAAAACAATTATGATGCAGAATTAGAATGGGTTTTTAAAAACATTAAAAAATAACAGTTTAATTATATAAAGAGTTATTGAATATCTATTTTTGCCACTTCTCTAAACAGTTTTACAACATAAATAGTACTTGTTATATATAAGGTTTTAGTTTTGATTTCTTAAACTTGAAAATAAAACAGATGAAAAGAGTAGTATTTGCCCTAGTTTTTATCACTATGACTGTTAAGTTGTATGGACAGCAAGGAGCAAAAATAGGAGTTCAAGGAGGAATACCTATAAATGATTTTACAGACGATCTTAGTTTAGTAGCTGGTGTAGATTTAGGATATATGCGGGCTTTGAGTGAGGTTATAGATCTTGGTGTAAGTACAGGTTTCTTGTATGGTTTTGCAGAAAAATACCATACAGACATTCTTGCAAATGATCTATCCAGTATTCAGTTTGTTAATGCAGCTGCTTCTGTACGTATATGGCCCTCTAATTCTTTTTCCCTTGGAGCAGATATAGGTAAGGCTTTTGGTTTAAACAAGGGCTATAATGGTGGATTATATTATAGACCTATACTAGGTTATTTAATGGGTCCTAATACAGAGATTAATGCATCTTATACAGGTATTAAATTAGACAATAAAGAATGGACTACCATTAACATAGGTATATTATATACATTTAACTTGTAACTGATTAATCATATTAATCTTAGTTTAATGAAATAAAATTTACGTTAGCTTAATGCTTTACAACGTGTTTGTATACGGTTTGTTGCACATTTTAGTACCTAATTTAGTAAATAAAAACCAAATAGAAAATCTGTGAGGATTTTCGTGAGTAGGTAAGAATAAGCAATAAATTATATACGGTGTTGGCAGCAGTATTTTATATGTTTGGAATAATATGCTTCTTAATCAATTCAATTCTATCTTTTGCTCTCGGCATAAATTGTGATGCAATTGCAACTATAGTATTTTTATGTCGGTCAACATAAATTATATTCCCACCGTCTCCGATAGCTGAAAAACAATTATTTTCTTGGTTATCAATTATCCACCATAAATATCCATATGCTAAATCATTCAACTGACTCTGCTTTTTAGTACTTTCTTTAATCCATTTGGAAGATATGATTTGGTTATTATTCCATTTTCCTTTGTTCAAATATAGTTGACCTATCTTAGCTATATCCCAAGTTGTCAAAGTCAACCCCCAACCTGCTGTGTTTATACCTTTAGGGTCAATTACCCATCCATTAACATATTTATCTTTAAGAAATGCAAAATGTTCTTCTTTGTTATGTATCCGTAAATTATCTGGTGTTTTAATACCTAAAGGAGAAAATAAATTTTCTGAAGCAAAATCAAGTATAGATTTTCCTGTGGCATTTGTGAGAATACCAGATAATACTTGCAAACCTATTGTAGTGTATTTAAATTCTCCACTTATAGTTTTTCCACCTAATAAATCTAGTACTGATTTAGTCCAATCTTCACTTGAATAGACTTTAGTATAGGGTTCAGACTTAAACTTATACGGTGCTGTCATTGTTAACAAATGCCTTATTGTTACTTTCTGAATTGTTTTTTCTCTTTTTTTAAGTACATATTTAGGGAAAAAATCTATTACGTTTTGTTCTGTGTTTTTTATAAAACCCTTGTCAATAGCTATTCCAACAAGAATGGACAATATACTTTTCGTTACAGAAGCAATATGAATAGTGTCATTTTTTTTATAATTATTAAAGTAATTTTCTAAGACGATATCATTATTTTTTATAACTATAATTCCAGCAATGTTTGTGTAATCCTCTTGAATTATACGTTCTAATTCTAATGCTTTTTTGTCATTCATATCTCATTGTTTTTCACAAAATTACATCAGCTAAAGGTGTTTTTTTACTATTAAATAAACAATTTTAAATTACTATTGATTTACAATTATTTACAAGTAGTAAAGTTATATTCCATTTTTATTATCTTATAACTCTGCTAGAATTCTAATTCCAGTTATGCTAAAACATTCTATTACTTTTACAAAACCTTTTTTTTTATTTCTGATTAGATATTTTATCTATCTGTTTGGTAATTTCCAGAAAAAGTAAATCCACTTTCAAATACTTTAATCTTAGAACAGCATTTTAGCTAGCAACGATTATCCAAATTATTTGACAAATACGGACAATCTCAAAAAAAGCACTTTCCCTACCCAATTAAAAAGTAAAAAGCATTAAATTAAAAAAGTCCCATAAACCTTTAAAGTTTATGAGACTCTTATTATTAGTATTTAACAACCAACTAAATTTAATTCAAATGCTATTCTATGCTAAATCTTCTAAACGTTTAATATTTGTCAAATCACCTTTTATATTATTTACTTGATTTGTAAGCAAAGTTAAGGTACTAGGTGGCAAGTTTATCTCTTTTAAAACATCCTCATAATCATCTATTGCCGCTTTTTCTCCAGTAATAGCTGCTTCTAGCATTGACTCATCATTGTCAGCTGAAAAGAAAGATTTAACATCCATCCATGCGCGATGTGCTGCACCAGTAGTACTTCCTCCTTTGTCTACTTCTTGTCCATAATTTCTGATTTCTGATTTTAAAGCATGCCCAAATTGATTACGTTCTTTAGATTTTCGCTCAAAGTAACCTTTAAGCTCAGGGTTTTCAGCATTTTCAGCTGCTTTAAGATACCCTTTTTCGGCATCATAGCTTTTTTCTAATAAAGTATTTAATTTTTTACCTACTTTTTCTGTGTATGTACTCATAATTATTCTATTTAAAAATTACAGGTTTATTTTTAGAATGCTAAACCAATCAACATTAATTCTAATGTAAAATTACGTAGTCATTAGTAATTAGATTAATGCAATTAATCTAATTATTGATTCAATTAATTAAATATTAAAATCTGGAGAATAATTGTTTATCAATTGAAGAATGACTTTTTCTGAAGCTGTTAAATATGCATCATTTTTGAGCCTATGTTTCACCGCATCAAAAGATTTATACAGATTCCCATTCTCATATGAGGATACAAGCATAGGGTGCACATAATATTTCCTACATACATTTCTTGTATTCCCTAGTTCTAAAGCAGCCGCATCCAAACCAGATAATATATTTTTATCCCTTTCTTTTTTAGTTGATGGTATGTCTAACTCCATCAAAGTTTCAAAAAAGATAACTGATGCACCCCAAGTTCTAAAATCTTTGGCTGAGAAAAATTCTCCACTTATAGTATGTAAATAATCATTTATCATACCACTTTCAATAGTTTGTTTTTCCCCTTTTTCATCATAGTATTTAAATAACTCCCAACCTGGTATCTCTTCGCAACGACTTATACCACTTCTTATTTTATATTACTGTAATTTTTCATATCTTTCCTTATGCCAAAAAAGATAGAGATTACAGTTTT
>CANLIE010000068.1 GCA_947491225.1 uncultured Cellulophaga sp. | reverse complement strand
AGAGCCATGAACCAAGAACAACTCAAGGAAAATATCAAAGGATTTATGAAAAAAAGGAAGGCAGACAAACCGCAGGTAAAAAAATATTTCCACCATAAGCACGCCAAATACGCCGCCTGAAAGATTTATAAGAACTAGTTACCCTAACGATTAATAAGTGTATGTGTAGTGTATATTAGACTACTCTAAAGAGGTTGTTGCCTATCAAAGCATTCCACAAAACCTTGAAACCAGCCTTCATAATAATTGCCTCCTCGACTTTCATATCCTTGCCCAATCATATTGGCATAACCACTACAATCAAAGTCCATTTTCATAGGTTTAACAATTGTAGTATCTGCAAAACTTAAAGTAGTTACTAGTACAAATGATAGTGTTAAAAATAAATTTTTTATAATTTAAGTCTGAATTTAAAATTAATAAATATTTCTACTTACATTGTTTTTTTGTGCAAAATTTGTAAGATTATACCGAATGTAAAAAGATTAAAAACAAAAAACCTTCTAAAAACCAAGGTTTTTGTTTGTTATGTGTTTACAGTAAGTATATTACATAGTATAGGAGTTTTGTTAAATTTTCAATATTTTTTAACATAAGTTCAACTTTTTTATACCGTTAATAACTCTTGTTCAAATGCCTTTCTTATGCGGATGGTTTTCGGTATTTTTATACACTGCTTTTTTAAGACTACAAACATTACACTATGTACTTAATTTTTGATACCGAGACTACTGGATTACCTAAACGTTGGGATGCTCCTTACACAGATACAGACAACTGGCCTAGGTGTATTCAAATTGCATGGCAATTGCATGATGATATGGGTAATGTTATTGAGCATCAAGATTACTTGGTAAAGCCAGACGGATTCAATATTCCGTATGATGCCGAGAAAATTCATGGTATTTCTACTGCTTTGGCAGAGCAAGATGGTGTACCATTAGCAGAGGTTTTAGAAAAATTTAATGAGGCACTAAACAAAACAAAATTTGTAGTAGGACAAAATGTTGGATTTGACCTTAATATTATGGGAGCCGAGTTTCATCGCCTTCAGGTAAAAAACCAATTACAAGAGTTACCAGTTTTAGATACATGTACAGAGCATACGGCAACTTTATGTCAAATTCCTGGTGGTCGTGGTGGTAAATTTAAACTGCCAACTTTAACAGAGTTACATCAGTTTTTATTTGGAGAGCCTTTTGGAGAAGCGCACAATGCAACAGCAGATGTTGAGGCAACTACACGTTGTTTTTTAGAGCTTGTTCGTAAGAAACAATATACTATAGAGCAGTTAGATGTTCAGGCAGATTATTTTAAAAATTTCTCAGAGGCTAATCCTGAACCAATTAAACTTATTGGTTTAAAGCACATCAACCTAAAAAAAGCATCAAAAAAAATAGCAGATGCACTTTGGGCAAAAGACACTGGTGGTGTTAGTACAAACGAAATAAAAGAAAACTTAGCCACTCTAGAGTCGGCTCAATTTGTGCATTTACATAATCACACACAGTTTTCTATATTACAGTCTACCACAAGTGTATCAGATTTAATACAAGCTACAGCTAAAAATAATATGCCAGCTGTGGCAATGACAGACCATGCTAATATGATGGGAGCCTTCCATTTTGTAAATGGCGTACTAAATCATAACAAAGGAGTAAAGTCTCGTAATGATGCCAATGAAATACGTTATGAAGCTACCAAGGAAAACCGTTTAGAAGAAGGAGAGGAACCTTTATATGAATTTGTTCCAGAAAAAGAGATTACGCCAATAGTAGGCTGTGAGTTTCAGGTTTGTGAGGATCATACCAATAAATCTCAGAAAGATAATGGATACCAAGTAGTACTGCTAGCTAAAAACAAAAATGGGTACCATAATCTGGCTAAAATGTCTTCCATTGCCTTTGTAGATGGTAAATATTATGTGCCACGTATAGATAAAAAAGTTATAGAGCAGTACAAAGAAGATATTATTGTACTTACAGGTAATCTGTATGGAGAGGTGCCAAGCTTAGTATTAAATGTTGGTGAAAAGCAAGCAGAAGAAGCCTTACTTTGGTGGAAAGAACAATTTGGAGATGATCTCTACATAGAAATTATGCGTCACGGTCAAGAAGATGAAGATCGTGTAAATCAGGCTCTACTCCAGTTTGCTAAAAAGCATAATGTTAAATTGTTGGCAACCAATAATACCTATTATGTAGATAAAGAAAATGCACATGCACATGATATTTTATTATGTGTAAAAGATGGTGAAAAACAAGCTACACCAATAGGTCGTGGACGTGGTTATCGTTACGGTTTACCCAATCAGGAATATTACTTTAAGTCCTCAGAAGAAATGAAGGAGCTTTTTAAGGATATTCCAGAAGCAATAACCAACATACAAGAAGTTGTAGATAAAATAGAAACCTTTACACTAGCACGTGATGTACTGTTGCCTGCTTTTGATATTCCTGAAGAATTTGTTTTTGAAGAAGATAAGTTTGATGGCGGTAAAAGAGGGGAGAATAAATTTTTAAGGCACTTAACATATGAAGGGGCAAAAAAGAGATATGGTGAAATTACACCAGAGATAGATGAGCGTTTAGACTTTGAGCTTAAAGTAATTGAAAAAACGGGATATCCAGGATATTTTTTAATTGTAGAAGATTTTATTAGAGCTGCCAGAGCAATGGATGTCTCCGTAGGGCCAGGACGTGGTTCTGCAGCAGGTTCTGCAGTAGCTTATTGTCTATGGATTACCAATTTAGACCCTATTAAGTACGATCTTCTTTTTGAGCGTTTCTTAAATCCAGATCGTGTTTCTATGCCAGATATAGATATTGATTTTGATGATGAAGGTCGTGGCCGTGTAATGGACTATGTAATTAATAAATACGGTTCTAACCAAGTGGCGCAAATTATTACCTATGGTACAATGGCGGCAAAATCTTCTATCAGAGATACTGCACGTGCTTTGGATCTACCATTAGGAGATGCAGACCGTATGGCTAAGCTTATACCCAATATGTCTAAGCTTAAAAAAATTATTGGGATAGATGAAAAAATACTGAAAAGCAAATTTAATAGTGAAGAACTACTAAAAATTAATGAGCTTTTAACTATTTCTGAAGGTGATGACTTAGAGTCTGAAACTTTAAACCAAGCTTATGTATTGGAAGGTTCAGTACGTAATACAGGTATTCATGCTTGTGGAGTAATCATAACTCCAGACGATATTACAAAATTTGTGCCTGTTGCTTTGGCAAAGGATTCTGATATGTACTGTACCCAGTATGATAATTCAGTTGTGGAAAGTGCAGGACTATTAAAAATGGATTTCTTAGGTTTAAAAACATTAACCTTAATAAAAGACACCGTAAAAATTGTAAAAGCAAAATATGGTATAGAATTGGATCCAGAGAATTTTCCATTGGACGATGAAAAAACATACGAACTTTTTCAGCGTGGGGAAACAGTAGGGGTTTTTCAATACGAATCTCCTGGAATGCAAAAACATATGCGATCACTAAAGCCAACAGTGTTTGCAGATTTAATTGCTATGAACGCCTTATATCGTCCAGGACCAATGGAATATATTCCAAGCTTTATTGCACGTAAGCACGGTACAGAAGAAATTATATATGATTTAGATGCTTGTGAAGAGTACTTAGCAGAAACCTACGGTATAACTGTTTACCAAGAGCAAGTAATGCTTTTGTCACAAAAGCTGGCCGATTTTACCAAAGGTGAAGCAGATGTCTTGCGTAAGGCAATGGGTAAAAAGCAAAAGCACGTTCTAGATAAGATGAAACCTAAGTTTATAGAACAAGCTTCTGCAAAAGGACATGCGGCAGACAAGTTAGAAAAAATTTGGAAAGATTGGGAAGCCTTTGCCGCTTATGCCTTTAACAAATCTCATTCTACTTGCTATGCATGGATTGCCTACCAAACTGCATATTGTAAAGCGCATTACCCTGCAGAATATATGGCTGCAGTACTGTCTAATAATATGAATGATATTAAAACGATTACCTTTTTTATGGAAGAGTGTAAACGTATGGGGTTAGAGGTTCTTGGTCCAGATGTTAATGAATCTTATTATAAATTTGCGGTAAATGATGCTGGCGCTGTGCGTTTTGGTATGGGAGCTGTAAAAGGTGTTGGTCGTGGTGCTGTGGAAACCATTGTAGAAAATAGAAAAGAAAACGGACCGTTTAAATCAGTTTTTGATTTAGCAAAACGAGTAGATTTACGTGCAGCCAATAAAAAAGCCTTCGAAAACTTAACATTAGCTGGTGGTTTTGATTCTTTTGGTGATTCACACAGGGCGCAATATTTACACGATGAAGGAGACGGAATTACGTTTTTAGAAAAGGTAATGAAGTATGGCGCTAAGTTTCAAGAAAGTAAAAACTCTTCTCAAGTTAGTTTGTTTGGTGAGTCTAGTGACGTGCAAATAGCAGAGCCTGTTGTGCCTCCATGTGAAGAATGGGGGACAATGGAAAAATTACGTAGGGAAAAAGAAGTTGTTGGTATTTATATTTCTGGCCATCCATTAGACGATTTTAAAGTTGAAATAAATTCATTTTGTAATGCCGGTGTGGGTGCTTTGCATACAATGGAAAGTTATGTAAACAAGGAGTTGTCTGTTGCAGGTGTAATTACAGATGTACAGCATAGAGTATCTAAAAATGGAAAAGGATGGGCTATGTTTGCTATGGAAGATTATACAGATACGTATGAGTTTAGAATCTTTGGAGAGGAGTATTTAAAGTTTCGTCACTTCTTAATGATTAACTCTTTTGCTTATATAAAAATATATATTAAGGATGGTTGGGTAAATAGAGATACAGGTAAAAAAGGTGATCCTAGATTACAATTTAATAGTTTTATGTTGCTGCAAGATATCATGGAACATTACGCAAAAAAGCTTACTATAAAATTAAACATAGACACTTTAAAAGAAGAAGATGTATTGGATTTGAAAGATACTTTGCATTGTGAAGATGGTAAGCACCCATTGAAGTTTGAAGTTTATGAAATGCAAGATCAAATAAAGGTAAATCTCTCTAGTCGTAAACAGAAAGTGAATATTACAAACGAATTGCTTGCTCAACTTACAGAAAAAGAAGTCATATTTAAATTGAATTAAAAAACACTGGTTTTAACTTACATTAATAGTAATGGAGGAAAAATTGTATTCTCATCTAAAAAAATTTGTAAAAATCAAGAAATCTGATTTTTCAGAAATTCTTTCCTATTTTAAAAAGAAGACCGTTAAAAAGAAAGAAATTCTTATGAATGAAGGACAACAATGCAAATCTAATTATTTTGTAGTGAGTGGCTGTCTTCATATGTTTTTTACTACTGAAAAAGGAGTAGAACAAACCATTCAGTTTGGGTTAGAAAATTGGTGGCTTACAGATAGTTTATCTTTTTTTAATCAATCATCAACAGCGTACAATATTCAAGCAGTTGAAGATTCAGAAATTCTTATTCTAGACTATGAGAAGCAACAAGAATTATTTTTTAAGTTTCCAGTGGTAGAAAAGTATTTTAGAATTATTTACCAAATTGCATATGGAGCTGCAATTCAGCGTACAAAATATATTTTTAGTTGCTCTAAAGAGGAAATATATTTCAATTTTAAGGATGAATTCCCAGAATTTGTAAATAGGGTTCCACAGTATTTATTGGCATCTTTTTTAGGTCTTACTCCAGAATATGTAAGTAAGTTAAGAAATAAAAGTGTTTCTTAAACCAGGTTAAGTTTTTTTCATAAGTTAGAAAATACCTTTGTGAATATAAAACACACAAACTAATAAAATTATGGAAAATAGAATTCAAATAGACCTTGTAGAGCCAGAAGCATTCAAGGCAATGTATGCTTTAGAAGAGTACATACAGCAAAGTAGTTTAAATAAATCACAAAAAGAGCTTATTAAAATAAGAGCATCGCAACTTAATGATTGTACTTTTTGTATAGATATGCACACAAAAGATGCTATTAAAAATGGAGAAACTCAACAGCGTTTATTTCTTTTAAGTGCTTGGAGAGAAACCAATTTGTTTACCGAGGAAGAAAAAATATTGATGCAAATTACTGAAGAGATTACACTAATTCATAAAAATGGACTTTCCAATGAAACGTATAAGAAAGCAATTACCTTTTTTAATGAAAACCAGTTATCACAGATTATAATGACAATTGTAACCATAAATGCTTGGAACAGAATAGCAAAAAGTACTCAAAAACCTATAAGTGATGATTCACAAAAATAAAATATTTGCTAACTTCTCTTTATTGATTATAGTTATGTTTTTTAGTTGTAAGAAAACAACAAAAGAGACAGTGAGCACAGATGAAGATATTAATTTGCAACAGACTTCTTTAAACAATTCAAAATCAATAAAAAAAGAATTACCAACAATTGGGTTGTTAATGTATAACGGAGTGCTAACAACAGAGGTAACAGCAGCAGCAGATGTATTTACAAAGTATACAGAAGACAACAAGCAATTGTTTAATGTAATTACAATAGCAGAAAATAAAAATGCCATTGTAACGGAAGAAGGCTTACAAATGATAGCAGACTATACTTTTAGTGACTGCCCAGAGTTACAAGTGCTTTTTGTGCCCAGTGCTTATGATATGAGTACACAAGTAAAAAATAAAAAAATCATAACATTTATACAAAACAAGGATAAGGAAACCCAGTATACAGTAAGCAATTGTGCAGGCGCACAATTAATAGGAGCATCTGGAATAGCTGATGGTAAAAAAATTGTTACCTGGATAGGAGGAGGAGAGCAGTTACAAAAGGATTATCCTAATCTTATTGTTGAGAACGATTCCTTGGTCGCTTTTGTTGAAGATGGAAAATATAGTTCATCAAATGGTAACTTAGTTACCTATATTTCAGCTTTAAATTTATTGGAAAAAATGACGAATAAAGGACATAGGAAATACGTGGAGTCATATTTGTACTTGAATAGGCTTAAAAATTATTAAAAGTGTATTGATACCCTGTTTATGGCAGCTATATATTTTTATACCGATGAAAAAAAGATATTAAAATCAAAAAAGTTATTTGTAGCACTTACTTACACTAAAACATTAAAGTTTTAGTGTAAGTAAGTGCTATGTTTTATTAAGGGTTATACTGCTGTTAAAGTTCAGGTTAGACATTTTTTTGAATTAAACACAGTCCTTAACTCATCTTTATCCAATTTTTTTCAAAACTCTAATTCATTCCAAAATTCGCTGTAAAAATTATTTGATTCCATAAGTTTTTCGTGATTCCCAAAATTAGCTATAATTCCATTTTCCAAAACATAAATTCGGTCAGCAATTTTCGGTAATGAATGTAATCTGTGAGAAATGAAAATGATTGTTAATTCAGATTTGAGTTTATTCAATAATTCCAAAACAAATTGTTCTGTTTTTCTATCCATTGCAGAGGTAAACTCGTCTAACAGTAGAACCTTTGGTTTTTTGTATAACGCTCGCATTAAAGCAATCACTTGTTTTTGCCCACCTGAAAGGTTAATGCCTTCTTCGCCTAGAATTGTGGCGTAGCTTTGTGGTAAAGAATTAATAAAAGCTTCAAAGCCATAATCTTGACAAAACTTTATAATATTTTCGGGTTTATCTTCTTGACCTAAAAGAATGTTTGTAATAACATTACCACCAAAAATGATAACATCTTGTGGGACAACTCCTAAAATGGTTCGCCAATGTCCTGTGTTTAATTCTGTAAGATTATTTTTATTATTAACGGTTATCGTTCCATTTTCAAATGGGTAAAACTTTTGAAGTATTTGCCCTAATGTACTTTTGCCAGTACCGCTTTCTCCAACTATAGCAATACACTCGTTTTTAGTTACTTTAATATTGATGTCTTTTAATAATTGACTTCTACCTGCAAAACGAAACGATAAATTTTTAATTTCAAGTGCATTAAAATCTGAAATTGCTGTATTTCCTTTTTGCTCTTTATCCATTGATGCAAACTCGTACATACGATTAAAAGCGACTTTAGCTTCGTTGATTGGAATGGTTATTAAGGCTAAACTTGCAACGGACGGTAATAAACTACCTGCAACACCTAAAACAGCCATTAGTTCTCCTAACTGCATTGTCTCGTTATATACTTGAATAGATGTGTAAACCAAAATCCCCATTAAAAATAACACACTAAACATACCTGAAAAAACTGATAAACTTACATTGATTTTACCAAGGTTAAAGGCTTTTTCTTGAAAGTTACCATATATGATTTGATTGATTTTTTGAAATATAGTTTGTCTGTTATTGTTTTTAATTGTGGCAATTCCTTGCATTGAGGTAATATAATTGCTCTCGCTAAAGGCATAACCTTGCATCACTTCTTTTTGAGCATTAATAATACGTTTGTTAAAACTGTAAATAAGAATGAAATAAAAAGGTAAACTAATAGAAGCGATTAACCCTGTTTGCCAAGAATAGTAAAATAAAAAGCCTAAAGATACTATAGTTACTAAAGCATTTATAACAACATTGCCTACAATTTGACTTATAACACGTTGTACACGTTGGGTATCGTTTAAACGTGCCACAAGTTCGCCAATTTTTCGAGTATCGAAAAAAGGTTTTGGTAAATGAAGTAATGATGAATAAAAACTATCTACAATGCGATTATTGAAATCTTTGGTTTGGCGAATAAGAAAATAGTCTCTTAATGCTGTAAATAACACCCTAACCAACAATAAAAATGCTACTAATGCAATGCCCGTGATAAGTTTGTTAAAGTCTCTTGAAGGCAAAATATCATCGATTAATTTTTGTGAAAAGATTGCCATTGCCATACCTAGAATGGCAATACCCAAACCTAAAAGTACACTAAATGAGATTAAGCGATAATCTTCCTTTAGTAGTTTTAAAAACCACTGCTTTTTGTTTTTGTTTTGGGTTTCGGTTTTAACAAAATCTTCATTAGGTTTAAGGGTTAAGCAGGTTTTGGATTTCCATATGGCTTCTAATTGGTCTTTGGTGTAGGTTATAATGCCTTTTGCAGGGTCGCCAATAATGAATTTATCATCTTTATAGCCATAACACACTACATAATGCTGTAAACGTTCCTCAATAACAACGTGCAATATTAAAGGCTTCTTATGGTCTATTACTGCTTGTATATCAGCTTCGTTACCTTGTGCCGAAAAACCTAATCTATTTGCTGCTTGATATAAGCCTAAAAGGGTAGTACCTTGTTTGGTTGTACCACTTAACTCACGTAACTTTTCTAAATTGTTTGAGCCACCGTAATATTGGATAAGCGATAACAAACAGGCAACACCACAATCGGATTGGTCGTGTTGTTGTGTAAAGGTTTGTTGTAATTGTTTTTGTGATGGGTTGATTGTTTTAGTCATTTTCTTGTAATGCTCTTAAAATACCTTTGGCATTGAGTTGTCCTTTGTGTTTTTTGATGAGTTTTTTGTTTTGGTCGTAGATTAATACATAAGGAATTGATGTAGCATTGAATTGACTAGAAAAAGTATCAAGGTTATCATATAAAAAGGTAATGTTTTGTTTGTTGTCTAAATTATATTGTTCTGAAAATTGTTGAATGGTTTCGATGGGTTCTGTCGATACAAAAATGAATTGTACATTCTTAAAGTTATCTAAATTATCACTAATGCTTTGGGCTTCGTGTTGACAAAAATCACATTCGCTATTAAAGTAAATAAAAATGGAATATGTGTTTGGTTTTAGATTAGCTTTAGTAAATGGTTTTTGTTCTAAAGTTAAAAACTCAAATTCTGGGATAGTTTCTAGTTTTTGAGCTATTGCATTTTTTTCTTTGGTTTTAGTTGTGATGTTGAAAATAAAATAAGATAACAAGCCAAAAACACCGACTATAACTATAAATAAGATTGTTTTTTTACGCATAACTAACTCATATTTAAAGTAAAAAACATTACGCCTACTACCCAAATTAATAAACTAACACCATAACTACTAGCTACAATAGACATACCTTTGTCTGTATTCTCATTAAGTTCTTTGCCTATTAAGTATGCCAAGATGAACCAATACGCTAACTCAAATAGGTTTAACACTTGAAAAGGATAAATAAACCAAGGCTGCAAGCCTTCATATCCTATAATATTTAAAGCAGAAAGAGGGTAAAAGTATTGTAATTCTTCTAAAGTATAGTCAGTTTGAAAGAAGTAAAACCAAGCGGTTTTGAATACAATGACTAATAAAAAGACGAATTCTGCTTTTACTACTATGTTAAAGAGTTTTTTGTACTTTATTTCTTTACCAAAGAAAAAACATCCTACATCTAATATTGCTGCTATAATTGAAGTTTTTAATAATAGTAGTAAAGGAATGAAAGTATAACCAAGCCATTGCCATTTATTTTTAAAATCAATAAAACCTTCTATCTGTTCCCTTGTATATATATCTGCAATTGACTGCAATATTAATTCGTTCTCATTCAGTAAAATTTTTGAAAAAAAATTAACTAATAATGAGATTGCAAATAAAATGATAGGGTTACCCATTTAGTTCTCAATTAGTTTTAGCCTACTTATAGTGACAGGCTGATGCATTGCACATCGTTG
>CANLIE010000067.1 GCA_947491225.1 uncultured Cellulophaga sp. | reverse complement strand
AAATGTATTTTTTATTTGCAAAACTAAAATACGGGATTCTCAGGCTACTTTTTTAATACGACTTTCGGATAGTTGTGTAAATAAATCTAGGATAAGATTACCCCATTACTTCTTTTACTTTTTTCCCTATTTCTGCTGGAGAGTCTACAACGTGAATTCCACATTCTCTCATAATACGTTTTTTAGCTTGTGCAGTATCATCACTACCACCAACAATAGCACCGGCATGTCCCATAGTTCTTCCTGCTGGAGCAGTTTCACCTGCTATAAAACCAACAACTGGTTTTTTACTTCCAGAAGCTTTATACCAATTAGCTGCATCAGCTTCTAATTGTCCTCCAATCTCACCAATCATTACCACACATTCTGTTTCAGGGTCATTTATTAGTAATTCTACCGCTTCTTTTGTAGTTGTTCCAATGATTGGATCACCTCCTATACCAATTGCAGTAGTAATTCCTAAACCTTGTTTTACAACCTGATCAGCTGCTTCATAAGTTAATGTTCCTGATTTTGAAACAATACCAACAGTACCTTTTTTAAATACAAAGCCAGGCATAATACCAACTTTAGCTTCACCTGGTGTAATTACACCAGGACAGTTAGGACCAATTAAACGACAATCTTTATCTTTTATATAATCTGCAGCTTTAACCATATCTGCAACAGGAATACCTTCAGTAATGGTAATAATTACTTTTATACCTGCGTTAGCAGCTTCCATGATTGCATCAGCAGCAAATGCTGGCGGAACAAATATAATTGTTGTATCTGCCTCTACTTTTTCAACAGCATCTAAAACTGTATTAAAAACTGGTCTACCTAAGTGCTCTTGCCCTCCTTTACCTGGAGTTACACCACCAACTACATTGGTACCGTATTCAATCATCTGTTCAGCGTGAAAAGTACCTTCACTACCTGTAAAACCTTGTACAATTATTTTGGAATCTTTATTTACTAAAACACTCATTATATAATTTATTATTTTTTCGCTACACAAAAATATAGTTTTGTTTGCTATTATTGAAAGTATTCTCTATTTATTATCAATCTTTTGAAGAATTGATGGTATTTTTTTAACATTAGCCAATTGCTTTAACTTTTCCCTAGATTCTTCTATTGGAGTTCCAAAATAACTTTTACCGCCTTCTATGGATTTTGTAACTCCAGTTTGCCCCATTACAACTGCTTTTTTCCCAATTGTTATGCCACTTGTTATACCTACTTGCCCCCAAAGTGTAACTTCATCTTCTATAACTACACAGCCTGCAATACCTGTTTGCGAGGCTATTAAGCATTTTTTACCAATGACTGTATCATGACCTATATGTACCTGATTGTCTAATTTAGTTCCTTCACCTATTTTTGTATCACCTGTAACACCTCTATCTATAGTACATAGTGCACCTATATCTACATTATCTTCTACAACTACTCTTCCTCCTGAAAGTAGTTTATCAAACCCAGATAATCTATTCTTGTAATAAAAAGCATCTGAACCTAATATAGAACCAGCGTGTATGGTAACATTATTACCTATATTACAATTATCATAAATAGATACATTTGAATGTATAACACAATTTGCACCTATACTGACATTATTCCCTATAAATGAATTTGGTTGAATTATAGTGTTTTCTCCTATTATAGCTGAATCAGATATTGAACTAAATGACTTCTGAAAAGGTTTAAAATAAACTGTTAACTTATTAAAATCCCGAAAAGGGTCATCAGAAATCAATAAAGCTTTTCCTTTAGGACAATCTACTTCTTTATTAATTAAAATAATAGTTGCTTTAGATTCTAACGCCTTGTTATAATATTTTGGGTGGTCTACAAAGACTATGTCTCCTTCAGTTACAACATGAATTTCATTCATTCCTAAAACAGAAAAATCATCTGAACCAATATAATTACAGTCAATTATTGCTGCAATTTGTTTTAATGTATGTGGTATGGGGAATTTCAAATTCTATATGTTTAAACTAAAAAATGAAGCATTATTACTCCTTTACACGCTCTATATAAGAACCTTTATCAGTATCTACCTTAATCTTATCACCTTCATTAATAAAAAGAGGAACATTTACTTCTGCCCCTGTTTCTACTTTGGCTGGCTTTGTAGCATTTGTTGCTGTATTACCTTTTACTCCTGGTTCTGTATAGGTAACTTCTAAAATAACACTAGCAGGCATATCTACAGATAATGGTGAACTATCTTCTGTATTAAATAAAATAGTAACCACTTCTCCTTCTTTTAATAAGCCTGGTGAATCTAAGCTACTTTCTTCTAATGTAATTTGATTATAATCTTCAGTATTCATAAAATTATACGTAGTCCCTTCTGCATATAAAAATTGATACGAGCGTGTTTCTACACGTACGTCATCTATCTTGTGACCCGCAGAAAAAGTATTATCTATTACTTTACCAGTAGTAACACTCTTTAATTTAGTTCTCACAAAAGCTGGACCTTTACCAGGTTTAACGTGTAAGAACTCTATAATTTTAAAAATATCATGATTGTATTTAATACACAATCCTTTTCTAATGTCTGATGTTGATGCCATATTTTGTTTTAATTTGAACTAAAATAACCTTTCATAATTCCTCTTTGCGAATCTCTAATAAACTGTAATATTTCATCTCGTTCTGGAGTTGCCTCCATTTCCGCTTCAATAATTTCTACAGCTTGACTATTATTATAATTTTTTTGATATAAAATTCTATATATATTCTGGACTTCTCTAATTTTTTCTGCAGATATACCTCTTCTTCGTAAACCTACAGAGTTTATACCTACATAAGATAAAGGTTCTCTTGCTGCTTTTACAAAAGGAGGAACATCTTTACGTACTAAAGAACCACCTGTTACAAATGCATGATTACCAATGGATACAAACTGATGAACTGCTACCAAACCTGCTAATACAACATTGTCTCCTACTGTAACATGACCAGCTAATGTTGAATTATTAGAAAAAATACAATTATCACCCACAAAACAATCATGTGCTATATGGCAATACGCCATTATAAGACAATTTTTTCCAATTTTGGTTTTTTGCCTATCTGATGTGCCTCTATTAATAGTTGCACACTCTCTAATAGTGGTATTATCTCCTATTTCTACAATGGTTTCTTCACCTTCATATTTCAAATCTTGTGGCGTGGCAGAAATGATTGCTCCAGGAAAAATATTACAATTTTTACCAATTCTAGCACCTTCCATAATGGTTACATTAGAACCTATCCAAGTACCTTCTCCAACTATCACATTATTATGAATTGTTGTAAATGGTTCCACAACAACATTTTTGGCAATCTTGGCTCCTGGGTGTATATACGCTAAAGGTTGATTCATTTTTTATTGTTTTTTTGCTATTTGTGCCATCATTTCGGCTTCACAAACTAATCTATCATTTGCATATGCATATGCTTGCATATGACATATTCCTCTACGTATTGGAGTTATTAAACTACAATGAAAAATTAGTGTATCTCCTGGTAAAACTTTTTGCTTAAACTTAACCTTATCAATTTTCATAAAAAATGTAAGGTAATTTTCAGGATCAGGAACAGTACTAAGTACTAAAATTCCTCCTGTCTGGGCCATAGCCTCTACTTGTAGCACCCCTGGCATAACTGGAGCTCCTGGGAAATGACCAACAAAAAATGGTTCGTTCATTGTTACATTCTTCATACCAACTACGTGGTTGTCAGAGAGTTCTAAAACCTTATCTACTAGTAAAAAAGGAGACCTGTGTGGTAGCATATCCATAATTTGATGAATATCCATTAAAGGAGGTAAGCTTAAATCATATTTAGGGACGCTATTACGTTTTTCTAGTTTTATTATTTTTGCAAGTTTTTTTGCGAATTGAGTATTCACATAATGCCCAGGTTTGTTTGCAATTACTTTACCGCGTATTCTTGTACCTATTAGAGATAAATCTCCTATAACATCCAATAACTTATGCCTTGCTGCTTCATTAGGTTGGTGTAATGTTAAATTATCTAATATACCATTTGGTTTAACAGAGAGTTTTTCTTTATTAAAGGCTTTTTCAAGCTTTTTAATTGTATCACCAGAAATTTCCTTATCTACATATACAATAGCATTGTTAAGATCACCTCCTTTAATTAAGCCATTCTCTAATAGCATTTCTAACTCATGTAGAAAACTAAATGTTCTTGCGTTTGCTATTTCTTTTTTAAAATCTGATAATGTCAATAATGTTGCATTTTGAGTTCCCAATACCTTGGTTCCAAAGTCAACCATTGTAGTTATTTGGTATTCATCAGAAGGAATTATAGTAATTTCACTTCCAGTAGCCTCATCTTTATATGAAATAACATCTTTAACAATATATTCTTCACGATTAGCATTTTGTTCTACAACACCAGCTTTTTCCAATGCTTCAACAAAAAACTTAGAAGACCCATCCATAATAGGTAACTCAGGGGAATCTAATTCAATTAATACATTGTCAATTTCTAATCCTACTAAGGCTGCCAAGACATGCTCTGGTGTCTGAATTTTAACTCCATTTTTTTCTAAATTAGTGCCTCGTTGTGTGTTTTCAACATAATTAGCATCTGCTTCTATAATAGGCTCTCCTTCTAAATCAATACGCTTAAAAGCATATCCTTTATTTTCTACTGTAGGCAAAAATTTCATTGTTACTTTTTCACCTGTATGAAGCCCAACACCTGTTAGTGTTACTTCTTTTGCTATAGTCCTTTGTTTTGAATTGGATTTATTCACCATCAAACTTTTTTTCAATGTTATTTATTCTGTTTACTATTTTTGAGAGGTTTTTAAAGTGAACATATGATTTATTAAAATCACCATAATTAATTGCTGGTGATCCTTGTAGTATTTCGCCATCCTTTACATTTCTACCAATACCAGACTGTGCTTGTATACGCACATTATCTCCTATTGTTATATGCCCTACAATTCCTACTTGTCCACCAATCATACAGTTTTTTCCAATTTTTGTAGAGCCAGCAATACCTGTTTGTGCAGCTATAACAGTATTTTCACCAACTTCAACATTATGAGCAATCTGTATTTGATTGTCTAATTTAACTCCTTTTCTTATAATTGTAGACCCCATTGTAGCTCTATCAATTGTTGTACCAGCACCTACATCCACATCATCTTCTAAAATTACGTTTCCTATCTGGGGTATCTTAGTATAAGCACCATCTTCAGTTGGTGAAAACCCAAATCCATCAGAACCAACAATAACTCCATTATGTATTACACAATTATTTCCTATCACAGAATCTGAACAAATTTTTGAACCAGAAAACAAAGTTACATTATTACCAATACTAACATTTTCTGCTATATATACATTAGGATAAACTTTAACATTGTTGCCTAAGGTTACATTTTTTCCTAAATAAGAAAATGCGCCTAAATATACATCTACACCATACACTACTGTCTTATCTATATATATTGGTTCCTCTTTTCCTTTTTTGTCATTCTTTACTTGTTCATAATAAGACAATAATTTTGAAAAGGATTGATAAGCATCAGTAACTTTAATTAAAGTTGTTGTATATTCTTTTTCAGGAATAAAATCTTTATTCACTATTGTAATTGATGCTTTGGTAGTATATAAGTATGGAGTATATTTTGGATTTGATAAAAACGTAAGAGACCCTGCTTTACCATCTTCTATCTTAGCTATTGTATCTATAGTAATTTCAGGGTTTCCCTGAACTTCTCCTTCTAAAATACCTGCAATCTGACTAGCTGTAAATTTCACTCGTGATATTTTTTTTTGTTTGGGGTATTTTATAAATAAAAAAGTTATGATAAATAACTGAATTTATCTTCACTCTGCATTCCGCAGCACAAAAGTAAGAAAAATAGTGAAATATTTTTAGTTTAGTTAAATAGGCTTGTTCTTTACAAAGACTACAGAGACCCATTCATTATAAAAAATTAATATCTTTTAGGATAACATAGATAGTATTTTACTACTGTTTTTGATAAAGTTTTACTATTTAATTGATCTGAAGATTTAGAAACATCTACAACCCTTCCGTTCTCCCTTAGCACCAATATTTGTTGCTTATATTGATTATATGCGGTATTCATTATCTCACCTGTAAAAACAAAGTAAGAAGTCTCCTCATTTGTTAATTTATATTTTTCTTTAAAAGCCAAAAATTCTTTTTTAAGTTTAGTTGCAGCAATTGGCTTTTTTTTCATTTTTATATGAAGTAAGTCCCTATTTAATATCATTTTACTTAAAGTAGATAAAACAAAATCTGTATGATTCTGCCATTCCTTAATTGCAAACATTATATCTACATCATCTAACTGAGAGAACTTATGGAGTACTTTTTCTGAAAAATCTTCCAAAGAAACCTTGTTCTTCATAAAAAAGCCCAAAACACTACTACAAGGTATTAATTCTCCCATACTCATTAGAAACTTAGCCCTGTGCAAAGTTTTAATAAGTAACTGCTCTGCAACAATTCCTGTTTTGTGCAAGTATACTTGCCAATACATAAAACGACGAGCCATTAAAAATTTTTCAACAGAATAAATACCCTTTTCTTCAACCACTAAGCAGCCATCAACAACGTTTAACATTGTTAGTAGCCGTTCAGCATTAATATTTCCTTCTGCTACACCAGTATAAAAACTATCTCTCTTTAAATAATCTAGTCTATCCATATCTAACTGACTAGACACTAATTCATTTAAAAACTTTTTTGGATGTTCTCTTTTAAAAATTGAGATGGCAATAGTTAAACTTCCGTTAAAATTTCTATTTAACTCTTCCATAAAAACAAGAGAAATAGCCTCGTGATCTACTCCTTCAACAATACTATGTTCCATTGCATGAGAGAAAGGACCATGACCAATGTCATGCAGTAAGATTGCACACAACAACCCTTCCTCTTCTTCTTTTGAAATGTCAACACTCTTAAAACGAAGTACTTGCACAGCTTGTTTCATTAGGTGCATACTGCCTAGTGCATGTTGAAATCTTGTGTGCTGTGCTCCTGGAAAGACCAAATAAGAAAGTCCCATCTGAGAAATTCTACGCAACCTTTGAAAGTACGGGTGCGCTATGATATTAAAAATTAGCGTGCTAGGAATGCCAATAAATCCGTAAATTGGATCATTGAATATTTTAAGTTTGTTAGATATTATCAAAATCTTCTTTCTTTACAATCACAAATATAGGCACTAAATGAACAAGATTACAATACTTTGGGTAGATGATGAAATTGATTTACTAAAACCCCATATTATTTTTTTAGAAAAAAAAAACTACGCTATAATAACTTGCAAAAGCGGACAGGAAGCCTTAGATGAGCTAGAAACTACTAAAGTAGATATTGTGTTTTTAGATGAAAATATGCCTGGTATTAGTGGATTAGAAACACTATCAGAAATAAAAAAAACACACACTACCCTTCCTGTTGTAATGATTACCAAAAGTGAAGAAGAACTCATAATGGAAGAAGCAATTGGTTCTAAAATTGCAGATTATCTAATAAAACCTGTAAACCCAAATCAGATATTACTTAGTTTAAAGAAAAGTTTAGACCACTCTAGGCTGATTTCTGAAAAAACAACATCTAGCTATCAACAAGAATTTAGAAAAATAGCAATGGATTTATCTATGATAAATTCTTACAAAGAATGGACAGATTTATACAAAAATCTAATTCATTGGGAGTTAGAACTAGAAGGAATAGAAGATTCTGGAATGTTTGAGATTCTAGAATCTCAAAAAACGGAAGCAAATAATCAGTTTGGAAAATTTATAGAAAAAAATTACTCAAATTGGTTTTCTGGTAAAGACGCTCCAGTTTTATCACACAATTTATTTAAAAAACTTATTATACCAGAACTAAAAGAGAAACCCACACTACTTGTTGTGATAGATAATTTAAGATATGATCAATGGCTGGCTTTTGAAAACACTGTAAACTCATTTTACAAAAAAACAAAAGAGATTCCTTATTTTAGTATTTTACCTACAGCAACACAATATGCACGTAATGCTATTTTTTCTGGACTAACACCTTTAGAAATGGAAAAAAAACATCCAGATTGGTGGAAAAATGATATTGAAGAAGGTGGTAAAAATTTGTTTGAAGCTAAATTTCTTGATAATCACCTTAAAAGACTTGGATTAGACATAAAATGGGAATACCATAAAATTAGTAGTTTAAAACAAGGAAAACACCTATCTAATAACTACAAATCTCAAAAGGATAATGATTTAACTGTTATTGTATATAATTTTGTAGATATGCTATCCCATTCCAAAACAGAAATGGAAGTCATAAAAGAACTGGCAAGTAATGATAAAGCGTATAGATCATTAACCGTAAGCTGGTTTAAAAACTCACCCTTATTAGAGATTATTCAACAAGCACAAGCAATGGGGCAAAAATTAATAATTACAACCGATCATGGTACTATAAATGTAAAGCAACCGTCTAAGGTTATAGGAGATAAGGATACTAGTTTAAATCTAAGGTATAAGACAGGAAGGAGTCTTTCTTATGAGAATAAGGATGTATTATCAGCCAAAAATCCGGCTGACATTCAATTGCCAACTATTAATATGAGTAGTTCCTTTATTTTTGCAAAAAATGATTTATTTTTTGCCTACCCAAACAACTACAATCATTATGTAAGCTATTATAGAAATACATATCAACACGGGGGTGTCTCCTTAGAGGAAATGATTATTCCTTTTGTAGTATTAGAACCTAGATAATATTTAATTTTTATATTTTTTCAAATGCAACTATTTTTATTTTTGCACAATATCATTGCAAATAATGAACAAAACTTTTTCTACATCAGAAATACAGCAAATTGCTATAGAAATAATTAAAAACGCACCTACAAAAACTTTGTGTTTTTATGGTGAAATGGGAGCAGGTAAAACAACATTAATTAAGGCTATAGCTAAAGAATTAGACTGTAAAGGCAATACTTCTAGCCCTACTTTTGGCATTGTAAATGAATATCAGAATAAAGATAATGAAATCATTGCCTATCATTTTGATTTTTATAGAATAGAAAATGAAAATGAAGCATTGGACATAGGCATTGAAGATTATTTTTATACTAATAAATGGGTTTTTATTGAATGGCCAGAAAAAATCAGCTCATTTTTACCTGAAGATGCCACCAATATAAAGCTCAAGGTAATAAGTTCCAACAAAAGAAGTATCAGTATCTTATAATTATAAAAAATCAGAGTTAATCTAAACTATATTGACGATTGATTTTAAAAAATAAAATCGTAGTTTTGAAAGTTGTAGTAACAAATTAAACACTTATGAATCAGCCTTCTTCCCCATTTAGTAAATCTCAATTATTACCTCAAGAAGAAAAATTGGAAATCCTTAGAAAAAAGGGAGAGTTATTCATAGGTATTCTTAAAGAAAATCAATATCAAGAGAAAAGAATATGTCTTACGCCAGACGCAGTAAATGCTTTAACTTATAATGGGCATAGGGTTCTTATGGAATCAGGAGCTGGTGAAGGAGCAAATTTTTCAGACTTAGATTATACAAATGCAGGAGCCGAGGTTACAAAAGACACTAAAAAAGTTTTTTCTTGCCCAATTATATTAAAAGTTGAACCACCTACTTTGTCAGAAATACAAATGCTTAACCCCCAAACTACTATTATATCTGCACTTCAAATAAAAACACAATCCAAGCAATATTTTGAAGAACTTGCAAAAAAAAGAATCACAGCAATAGCTTTTGAATATATACAAGATGAAGACGGAAAATACCCTGCCGTTCGCTCTTTAAGTGAAATAGCAGGAATATCTTCAGTTTTAATTGCTTCTGAGCTAATGGCAACAACAAACAAAGGAAATGGTTTAATGTTTGGAAACATTAGTGGTGTACCCCCTGTTGAAGTGGTTATTATTGGTGCTGGTACTGTTGGAGAATTTGCAGCAAGGTCTGCCATTGGTTTAGGTGCAAATGTTAAGGTTTTTGATAACTCCATTACTAAGTTAAGACAAATACAAACCAACTTAAAGCAAACAATCTACACATCTACATTACAACCTAAAAACCTCTTAAAATCTTTAAAAAGATGTGATGTTGCCATTGGTGCAATCCGCGGAAAAGATAGAGCTCCAGTAATTGTAACAGAAACAATGGTAGAAAATATGAAGAAAGATGCTGTAATAATTGATGTAAGTATAGACACTGGTGGCTGTTTTGAAACATCTGAACTTACAACACACAACAAACCAACAATAATTAAACACGGCGTAGTTCATTATTGTGTCCCCAATATTCCGTCTCGTTACCCCAAGACATCCTCAATTTCTATAAGTAATATATTTACTCCTTATTTACTAAAAATTGGAGAAGATGGAGGAATGGAAAATTCCTTACGTTTTGACAAAGGTTTACGTAACGGACTATATATGTATCACGGAATTTTAACAAATAAATCTGTAGGAGAATGGTACGACTTGCAGTATAGTGATATTAATTTTTTAATTTTTTAGTTTATGGCGCTTATAAAACGATTGGGATGGTACCTTGTGGGATTGTCAATTGGTATTGTTTTTTTAACTTTTTTCCTAAAAAAGAAATCAGAAGAAACAGGAACTGAATTTTGTTATTTCCCAAATTGCAGAACACTTAAAGACATACGCTCCAAACCTATATCATATTCAGATAAGATAAATGTATTGTTAACCAACAAAACGTTAGACTCTACTACTATTGCCCGTTTTTTAAATGATGGTGATATAGATTTTGGCAGTAGTGACACAAAATCCGTTCCTTGTAAAACCTATAAGATTGAAGGTCTAGTAAAGGAAAAAGAAGCCGTCTTAACTGTTGTAAATTGTACGTCAAAAGCTACAATACAAAACCTTGAAATAACCAAATAACTTAGCTAGGTTTGTCTGTCGTCTAGTTATTGAATAGTACCATTTCTTAATTAAAAACACTGTTATAATTATTTACTAAGTATTGATATGCTGTAATGCTTTTAACTTTTTGCT
>CANLIE010000066.1 GCA_947491225.1 uncultured Cellulophaga sp. | reverse complement strand
ATCGTTTTTATATGAACCATCATCCCCACCAATAACCCATAGCTTGTCATTAAAAACTACAGAGGTATGGTAACCTCCTCTTCCTGTAAATGGGGTTCCGCCTGTAGCTTCTGTCCAATTAATACCATCTGAGGAAGACCAAACATCGTTTTTATATGAACCATCAGACCCACCAATAACCCATAGCTTGTCATTAAAAACTACAGAGGTATGACCATCTCTTCCTGTAAATGGGGCTTCGCCTGTAACTTCTGTCCAATTAATACCATCTGAGGAAGACCAAACATCGTTTTTTCTATCATTATTACTATCATACCCACCAATAACCCATAGCTTGTCATTAAAAACTACAGAGGTATGAACAACTCTTCCTGTAAATGGGGCTTCGCCTGTAACTTCTGTCCAATTAATACCATCTGAGGAAGACCAAACATCGTTTTTTCTATCATCATTACTATCATACCCACCAATAACCCATAGCTTGTCATTAAAAACTACAGAGGTATGACTATCTCTTCCTGTAAAACCTGCATTGGTTGTAATAGCTGGTACAGAAAAGTTAAGCTCACTGTTTTTTATTACGGTATCATCATCATTGTTAGAGCAAGACAATACGGTTAAACTAAATAGTGTTAATACACTATATTTTATGCTTAAAAAATTTATTTTCATTATGTTTTATTTTTTAATTAAAAACTGTATCTAGTTTTAATGTTATGAATTGGTTTCAAAATAACTATATTGTAAATTCACTATTCAATTAATCAATAGCATAAATCATTCAATTGGTGGTATTTCTATTTTTATACAAAATAGTAATCAGTAATGGGTCAATCATAATCACAAATCATTCAAAGTCATATCTTAATATGTAAATAGTTTGTAATTTATTGATACCCTGTTAGTTTTAGCACAGTTTTATGCTATTCTTTTGATTATGTTATATACTTTAAAAAAACAAATTGCCAGATACATTTCTTTAGGGTTACAAAAAAATGATACCGAAACTCAAAAAAAACGCATTAAATTATTGCATGTCTTTTGTAATGTTTGGCACGTATTAACCTTGCTTACTTTTATAGAAGATTATTATTTTGAAAACCAAAGAGCATTATTAACCCTTTCTATTTGTGCTATAATGTTTTTGGTTACGTTAAGCGTACAATTACTACAATATTACAGAAGGTTTTTAATGGCACGCATTCTATTTATATTTAACATTATTATTCTTACATTTATTTTTTCTAATTATACATACAAAGGAGAATTGTTAGAGTATTATTTTTTGTTTCCGCCAGCCATATCTTTGATTTTTATTGATTCTAAAAAAATGAATTTATTGGTGTTGGCAATTTCTTACCTCTGTCTCTTTATACCTAATTTGTACTTAGAACATTATCCCATTCCCATATTTAATGATATGAACGTGTCTTTTCTGTTCTTTGGCATTTTTATTATGGTAAACTACTTTAAAAACCTAAACATTAAAAATGAAAGTGCTTTAAAACAAAAGACATTAGAGTTGGAGAACATAAATGAGTTTCAATCGCAATTCTTTATTAATATATCTCATGAGATACGTACGCCAATAACACTTTTAAAAGGATACATTGAAACACTAAAGAATTATGATGAATTTGGTATTAGAGCTATAGAAGATGGTATGACTGGACAAGTACAAAAAATAACAAAAATGGTAGATGATGTCTTAGATTTGGCAAAAATGGAATCATCAAATTTTAAGTTAAAACAAAAACCTATAAACATCTCTTTGTTATTAGATAAAATACCCTTGAACTTTGGTCCTCTTTTTAAGCAAAAAGATATTCAGTTTAATATAGAGAAAAATAAAAAGTTGTATTTTACAATGGGTGATTCTATTTTATTAGAAAGAGCAATTAATAACATTATTATAAATGCAGTTAAGTACACAGATAGAAAAGGTAAAATATCCGTTGCGCTAAAAAGAAAGTCAGAAACACTAATTATTACTATTAAAGATACTGGAATTGGTATTTCTGAAAAAGATAAAAAAAAGGTTTTTGATAAATTTTACCAAGCAAACAATGATATAAACAAAGCTAGTGGAAGTGGTATAGGTCTTGCTTTTTGTAAAGAAATAATTGAGCAACACAATGGCAATATAACTGTAAAGAACAATCTAAAACAAGGGGTTTGTTTTACAATAACATTGCCTATGAAAGACAATGTAAAAGAGCAGGTCTTACTAAAAGAACTTACATCAAAAAAAACTGATAAAATTACTTTATTACAAAACAATAGTATAGTGCTTAAAGGTGTTTTTTTAGTAGTAGACGACCAAATTGAAATGCGTAATTATATAAAAAGTCTACTTTATCCTTGCTTTTGCCTAGAGGCAGAAAACGGATTAGAAGCACTAAAAATAATAGAAAAAGAAAAAATTGATTGTATTATTACTGACTATATGATGCCTAAAATGAATGGTTTAGAATTTGTACAAACTCTTAATAAAAAACAGATAAAAATTCCTATAATAATGTTAACTGCTCGTGGTAGTACTAAAAGCAAATTAGATGTTTTACGTTTAGGTATAGATGATTATTTGCAAAAACCTTTTGAGAAAGAAGAATTTTTAATACGTATAAAAAACATTCTTAAAAACCAAAAATCGAAAACAGAGTACCTTAAAAGTCAAAAGGAAACAGTTACTACATATGAAAATAGTACAGATTGGTTATTATTAATAAAAAATTATGTGTATCAAAAATGTGCCAGTTCAAATTTTTGCCAAGATAGTATAGCCCATCATTTTTCTATTTCTAAAAGTTCATTTTACAGAAAAATAAAGAGCGAAACTGGGTTAACGCCCAATGAGTTTATAAATGAGGTAAAACTGCTTAAGGCATATGAATTTCTAAAAAACAATCCTGATACATCTTTAAAAAAACTTTCTATGGAGGTTGGTTTTCTACATACCACGTATTTTAGTAAATTATTTTATAAAAGATTTGGGTTTTTCCCCCACAAGCCAAATGTATAATTACTTTTTTATTTTTATTTATTTTCAATACTTTATAAGTATTATTTTCTTAGGATAAATCATTAAATTCATATTATAATAAAAACAGTTATGTATTAAACCTATGATTTCAAAAAAAAGTAATTCCGCAAAAAATGACCTTAAAAAAATTAAACTTTTCAATTCTTTTTGCTATTTATGGTATGTAGTTGCCGTTTTGCTTATTCTTGGTAGAGCCTACAAATATCAACTATTCATAGACCGTGACATAACTATTCATTTACTTTTTATTTGTGCAATTACCTGCTTGCAGATTATACATTTTTATGGTTATCACAAATTTTCTCGCCATCTATTCATTTTTTTGCTCATATTATCCATTTACATTTTCTGTAATTATATGGTACCAGGGAGAATGCGAGAATTTTATTACCTGCTAGTTCCTTCTGTAGTTTTAATATTTATAGATACTAATTTCTTTAAATATTTCTTTGTTTTACTTGCCTTTATTTGTTTTACAGTACCCAATTTAATTTATGGTTATTATGATATATGGAGTTTTAATGATCCTACACAATCACTTCTATTTTTTAGTATTTTCTTTATCGTTAATTATTTTAAAAAAATAAATTTAAAAAAAGAGAAAGAGTTAAAGGAAAAGAAAGATGAACTTGAAAGAATAAATACTTTTCAATCTCAATTTTTTATTAATGTTTCGCATGAAATACGTACACCATTAACATTAATGAAAAACCAAACAACCCTTTTAAATGAAGTATCTACTGCTGAAAAAAGTTCTATTATAAAACAAATGAATCTACAGATTGATACTATATCTAAAATAGTAGATGATGTATTGGATTTGTCTAAAATGGAATCTGATAATTTTAGCTTAAATGCTAAGCAAATTAGTATTAATAAGCTTTTACATAGGTTGCACCTTAACTTTGAACCATTGTTTAAACAAAAAAAAATACTTTTTGAATACCATAAAAATAATATTAATTATTATGCTCTAGGAGATATTACATACTTAGAAAGGGCCTTAGGTAACATTATCTTAAATGCTTTAAAATATACAGAACGTAATGGAACAGTAAAAATATTTTTAAAAAAGAGTGCAAAAAGCATAATAATAGACATTAAAGACTCTGGTATAGGTATTTTTAAAAAAGATTTAGATAAAATATTTAATAGATTTTACCAAGCAGACAATGACATAAACAAAGCTGGTGGAAGTGGTGTGGGGCTAGCTTTTAGTAAAGAAATAATACGTAGGCACAAAGGCACTATAACTGTTAAAAGTAAAGTTGGTCTTGGTAGTAATTTTAGAATAGTATTACCATTTGTTAAGTTAATGGAAGAAGTAATTCAAAATAAAAACTCTGTAAAACCTAGTTTAGATATTGTAAACAATGTAAACACAAAATATACCATCTTACTAGTTGATGATAATTATGAGATGCGGCAATATCTAAAACAAATTTTACATTCTTATGTCTGTTGGGAAGCTGAAAACGGGGTAGAAGCTTTAGAAATTTTAAAGAGTAACAATATTGATTTTGTACTTACAGATTATATGATGCCTAAAATGAACGGAATAGACTTTATTAAAACTTTAAAAAAGCAAAACTACCAAATGCCCGTTCTAATGCTTACGGCTAGGGGAGATAATGAAAGTAAATTAAATGTACTGAGACTAGGAATTGATGATTATTTACAAAAGCCTTTTGAAAAAGAAGAACTTTTAATTAGAATAGAGAATACATTAAGAAACTATGATGCTCGTAAGGAGTATATAGAAAAGTATGAAAACATAAAAACAAACTCTTCTACAAAATGGTTATCTAATATTCAGCAATACGTTTATAAAGAGTGTGGTAACCCTAACCTTGACCAAACAGATATTTCTTTAAAGTTTGGTTTGTCTAAAAGTACTTTATATAGAAAAATAAAAGGTGAGACTGGATTAACCCCTAATGAATTTATTACCGAAGTAAAATTACAGAAAGCCCGAAACTTAATTGAAAAGGAGCATAATATTTCGCTAAAACGTTTGGCTCTTGAAGTTGGTTTTCTCCATACTTCTTATTTCTCCAATATTTATAAAAAACGATTTGGAACCAAACCAAAATAGACTTTTATACAGCATTTTTATAAAATTCTGTTAATTCTATTTTTATGCTCAGATTATTTCTCTGTACAATTTTTTAACCAAAAATAATTCTGACTGGCATAAATTTTCTAATATCTAACTCAAGTTTCTATACTAAATATTGGAATAAATCTGGTTTATCATTTAAATAATCGCCAAAAAAGTTATTCTTTTTCATTCTACTAATCAATGGTTCTAAATCTTCAGGACATTTTAACTCTATACCTACAACTGCTGGCGCATTTTCCTTGCTAGATTTCTTAGAGTACTCAAAATGTGTAATGTCATCAGTAGGGCCTAAGATCTCAGCTACAAATTCTTTTAATGCACCTGGTCTTTGAGGAAAACGTACAATAAAATAATGTTTTAGTTTTCCATATAAAAGAGCACGCTCTTTAATTTCTGCTGTTCTAGTAATATCATTATTACTGCCACTAACAATACATACCACGTTCTTATTTTGTATTTCTTTGGTAAATTGATCTAATGCAGCAATGGTTAATGCTCCAGCGGGTTCCACAACTATAGCATCCCTATTATATAAGTCCAAAATGGTTTGACATACCTTCCCTTCTGGAACAGTTATAACAGTATCTAAATGCTCCTTGCAAATTTCAAAAGTTAAGTCTCCTACTCTTTTAACCGCAGCACCATCAACAAATTTATCAATCTGTTCTAATTCTGTGTTTTTTCCATTGGCAATGGATATTTTCATAGATGCAGCTCCTTGTGGTTCTACACCAATAATTTTTGTATTAGGAGAAAGCTCTTTAAAAACACCACATAGACCTGAAGCTAAACCACCGCCTCCAACGGCAACAAAAACATAATCTATGGGGTCTTTGGTTTGGTTTATCACCTCTAATCCAACCGTAGCCTGACCTTCTATGGTCTTAGGATCATCAAAAGGGTGAACAAATACGCTGCCTTGTTCCGTACAAGTTTTTATTGCAGCATTATAAGAATCATCAAAAGTGTCTCCTTCTAAAATAATAGAGACCCAATCTCCTCCAAACATTTGGGTTTGCTTTACTTTTTGTTTTGGTGTTACAGATGGCATATATATGGTACCTTTAATTTTCAAATGGTTGCATGCAAATGCAACACCTTGTGCATGATTACCAGCACTGGCACATACAATTCCTTTACTTCTTTCATTATTGGTTAAGGAATTAATTTTATTATAAGCACCTCTAATTTTATATGAACGAACCCTATGTAGATCTTCTCTTTTTAAAAGAATATTAGAATTGAACTGTTTAGAATAACGTATGCTTTCTAATAGTGGAGTAGCTTCTGCAACATTACTAATTGCAGCCGCAGCCGCATATATATCGTTTATTTTTGGAAAATAATTCATTATTATGAAATTAAAAAACCTGTCAGACTTTAAAGAAACCTGACAGGCCTAAAAATATAATTAAATAAAAATTAAACAATTGGCTTCATAGTTGTCATTGATGCACGCAACCTTGCACCCACTTTTTCAACTTGGTGCTCTCTTAACGCTTTATTTACAGCAATTAATTTTGCATTATCTACACCATTACCTTCACCTGCTCCAAACTGTTTTCCAATTACAGAAGTATCTACTGTTTTCATAAAATCTTTTAACAAAGGTTTACAAGCATGATCAAATAAATAACAACCATATTCTGCCGTATCTGAAATTACTCTGTTCATTTCAAATAATTTTTTTCTTGCAATTGTATTTGCTATTAATGGTGTTTCATGTAAAGACTCATAATATGCAGATTCTGCAATAATACCAGATTCTGTCATAGCTTCAAAAGCTAGCTCTACCCCTGCTCTAACCATAGCTATCATTAATACACCATTATCATAAAATTCTTGTTCAGAAATTTCTTTACTACCTGCTGGTGTCTTTTCAAAAGCTGTTTCACCTGTAGCAGCACGCCATTCTAATAGGTTTTTATCACCATTAGCCCAATCTTCCATCATAGTTTTAGAAAACTCACCTTTCATAATATCATCCATATGCTTTTGAAATAATGGACGCATAATATCTTTTAATTCCTCTGACAATTCAAAAGCTTTAATTTTTGCTGGGTTAGACAAACGATCCATCATATTAGTAATACCTCCATATTTAAGACCTTCTGTTACTGTTTCCCAACCATATTGAATTAATTTAGAAGCATAACCAGCATCTATACCTTCTTCCAACATTTTATCAAAACAAAGAATAGAACCTGTCTGTAATAATCCACATAGGATTGTTTGTTCTCCCATTAAATCTGATTTTACTTCTGCTACAAAAGAAGATTCTAATACACCAGCTTTATGACCACCAGTTGCAGCAGCATAAGCTTTTGCTTGTGCTAATCCTTTACCTTCTGGGTCATTCTCAGGGTGCACGGCAATTAATGTTGGTACACCAAAACCTCTTTTATATTCCTCACGTACTTCAGATCCTGGAGATTTTGGAGCAACCATAATTACGGTTAAATCTTTACGTACCTGAGTTCCTTCTTCTACTATATTAAAACCATGTGAATAAGAAAGCGTAGCACCTTTTTTCATTAATGGCATTACTGTATTTACAACGTTTGTATGTTGTTTATCTGGAGTTAAGTTTATAACTAGGTCTGCCGTTGGTATTAAATCTTTATAATTACCTACAGTAAAGCCATTTTCTGATGCATTTTTGTATGATGCTCTTTTTTCTTTTATAGCAGCATCACGCAAAGCATAAGAAATATTTAATCCAGAATCTCTCATATTTAATCCTTGGTTTAACCCTTGCGCCCCACAGCCAATAATCACTATTTTTTTTCCTTTTAAGGCCGCTACACCTTCAGAAAACTCAGTAGCGTCCATAAACCTACATTTTCCCAATTGAGTTAATTGATCTCTAAGTGATAACGTATTAAAATAATTTGACATTTTCTTGTACTCTTTTTATTCCTATTTAATTTTATAGGATTGATTAATTAATTATGTTGAAACTCTTCCAATAAACTACTTATACGCATTTCTGCTTTACTAACTGCAATTCTACCAGATCTTACAAATTGCATTATTCCATAAGGTTCTAGCTGATTATACATTTTATCTATCTCATCTCTTTTTCCTGATTTTGATAAGACAAAGAAATCACGCGCCACGGTTACTATTTGAGAATTATTATCTTTTATAATATTCTGTATTTGACGCTCATCAAATAATAAATCTGATGAGATTTTAAATAAAGCTGATTCTTGATAAATTATATCATCATCACTATGGTAATATGCTTTTATAACCTCAATTTGCCTTTCTACCTGACCAACAATGTTTTTAACCCATTTTTCTGTTGTAAAAACAACAATTGTAAACTTAGATACACTGTTAATTTCTGATTTTGATACATTTAATGCTTCTATATTTATATGTCTTTTTAAAAATATGCCTGATATTCTGTTTAATAACCCTACGTTATTTTCAGAATAAACCGATATTGTATACCATTTATTTTCCATTTTTCTTACTGCTCCAATTTTACTATGTTAATAGAGATTATATGAAATTTTTTAGTTAAACTTATTTTAATCTAATATCTGATACTGAAGCTCCTGAAGGAATCATAGGAAACACGTTGTCTTCTTTCTCTACCTTTACCTCTAAGAAGTATGGATCTTTAGAAGCTAACATTTCTTCTATGGTTGACTTTAATTCACTTCTCTTACTTACTCGCTTAGATTTAATATGATACCCTTCTGCTATTTTTACAAAATCTGGGTTTACCATAACGGTGGATGCATATCTTTTTTCAAAAAAGAGTTCTTGCCATTGACGTACCATTCCTAAATGATCATTGTTTAGCACAACAATTTTAACAGGTACATTATGTTGAAAAATAACTCCTAATTCCTGAATAGTCATTTGGTAACCACCATCGCCAATTATGGCCACTACTTCTCTATCCATAGCGCCCATTTTAGCACCAATAGCAGCCGGTAAAGCAAATCCCATTGTGCCTAAGCCTCCAGATGTAATATTACTTTTTGTCTGATTGAATTTGGCATACCTACATGCAACCATTTGGTGCTGACCAACATCTGTTACAATAACTGCACTATTATTTGAAGCTTGATTAATTTGCTCTATCACTTCACCCATTGTAAGTTTTTCCTTAGTAGGATGAATGTCTTTATTAATTAGTGTGTCAAATTCTATTTGATATTTTTCTTTAAAGACATTATGCCAAGATTGGTGTTTATTATCTTTAACTAAAGGTAATAGTAAGTTTAATGTATCCTTTGCATTACCTAAAACAGCTACATCTACCTTTACGTTCTTGTTAATTTCAGCAGGGTCAATATCAAAATGAATTATTTTTGCCTGCTTTGCATAGGTGTCTAAATTACCTGTAACACGATCATCAAAACGCATACCTATTGCAATTAAAAGATCACATTCATTAGTTAATAAATTAGGTGCATAATTACCATGCATACCAACCATACCAACATTTAAAGAATGCTCGCTATTTAATGCTGCTACTCCTAAAATAGTCCAAGCTGCAGGTATGCCCGTTTTTTCTATTAATGATTTTAGCTGAGCTTCTGCTTCACCCAAAATAACACCTTGACCAAACACTATAAATGGTTTTTTAGCTGAATTGATTAATTCTGCAGCAGCTTCTACTTGTGTTGTATCTATTTTAGGATATGGGTTATAACTACGTACACCTATGCAGGCTTCATAGCTAAAGTTAATTTCTTCAAACTGTGCATTTTTAGTAATATCTACTAAAACTGGTCCTGGCCTTCCCGATCTAGCAATATAAAATGCTTTTGCCAATATTTTTGGAATCTCTTCAGCTCTTGTTACTTGATAGTTCCATTTAGTAACTGGTGTAGAAATACCAATAATATCTGTCTCTTGGAATGCATCAGTTCCTAATAAATGACGTGGTACTTGCCCCGTAATACATACCATTGGCGTAGAGTCTATTTGTGCATCTGCCAAACCTGTAACTAAATTAGTAGCTCCTGGTCCAGAAGTTGCCATTGCAACTCCTACTTTACCTGTAACTCTTGCGTATCCCTGAGCTGCATGTGTTGCTCCTTGCTCATGACGTGTTAGAATGTGTGTTAATTTATCCTGAAACTTATATAATTCGTCATAAACAGGCATAATTGCTCCACCTGGATAACCATATAATAAGTCTACACCTTCTGCTAATAAACAATGTATAATTGCTTCTGCTCCAGATATTTTTATTGTAGCCTTACTTTTTTCTATTGTTTTTGTTTCTTTTAATGTTTCCATCTTCAAAAAATTCAAATTAAAAGTACAATTGTACTTTTCTATTTTTATATTTAAAATTCATCTGTAACACACCCTTGTGCTGCTGATGACACTGAACGTGCATATTTGTACAATACGCCTTTTTTAAATTTTAATTCAGGGGCTACCCAAGCTTCTTTTCGTTTTACGAGCTCTTCTGGAGTAACATCTACATTAATTGCATTTGTTTCCGCATTAATAGTAATAATATCTCCATCTTTTACAAGAGCAATAGTACCGCCATCCTGAGCTTCAGGTGCAATATGCCCAACCACAAAACCGTGTGTGCCTCCTGAAAAACGACCGTCTGTAATTAATGCTACATCTTTGCCTAAACCAGCTCCCATAATAGCTGCTGTTGGTTTTAGCATTTCTGGCATTCCTGGTCCTCCTTTGGGACCTTCATACCTAATGACAACAACATCTCCTTTATTTACTTTTCCTTCACGTATACCATCATTAGCATCATACTCACTATTAAAAACCTTGGCTGTTCCTTTAAATAACAACCCTTCTTTACCTGTAATTTTTGCTACAGAACCATTTTCTGCCAAGTTTCCATATAACATTCGTAAATGTCCTGTTGCTTTTATTGGGTTTTCTAAAGGACGAATAACTTCTTGTCCCTCCTCCATATCTGGCACATTTGCTAAATTCTCAGCCAATGTTTTTCCCGTTACTGTTAAACAATCACCATACAACAAACCATTATTTAGTAAATATTTTAATACAGCAGGAATACCACCAATACGATGAACATCTTCCATTAAATATTTACCACTTGGTTTAAGATCTGCAATAAATGGTGTAGTGTCACTTATTTTTTGAAAATCTTGAAGCGTAAAATCTATATCTGCAGCTCTCGCTATTGCTAAAAAGTGAAGTACTGCATTTGTAGACCCTCCCATAATAGTTACTAAACGAATGGCATTTTCTAATGATTTTCTTGTAACTATATCTAATGGTTTAATATCTTTTTCTAACAAGTGATACATTTGTTTACCTGCTTCTATACATTCTTGTCTTTTCTCTTTCCCAGTAGCTGGATTAGAAGAATTATAGGGTAAAGACATACCCAAAGCCTCTATTGCAGATGCCATTGTATTTGCTGTATACATACCACCACAAGCACCAGCACCAGGAATAGCTTTTTTAATAATACAACCAAATTCTTCTTGCCCCATTGTGCCAGCTACTTTTTCTCCCCATGCTTCAAAAGCAGAAACTATATCTAATTTTCTATCATTATGGCAACCAGAGGCAATTGTGCCTCCGTATACAAGTATTGCAGGTCTATTTAAACGAATCATAGCCATTAATGCTCCTGGCATATTCTTGTCACAACCAACAACAGTAACCAAACCATCATAAGACATTCCTTGCACTACAGTTTCCATAGAATCTGCAATAATGTCTCTAGATGGCAATGAAAAACGCATTCCTGGAGTCCCCATTGAAATACCATCACTAACACCAATTGTATTAAAAATTAATCCAACTGATTCATTAGAATTAACACCTTCTTTAACCTCTTTAGCTAAATCATTTAAATGCATATTACATGGGTTACCCTCATAACCAGTACTTGCAATCCCTATAATTGGTTTATTAAAATCTTCATCTTTAAAACCTATCCCGTATAACATTGCCTGTGCCGCAGGTTGTGTTGGGTCTTGTGTTACATTCTTACTATACTTATTTAACTCCATTTGGTTATTTATTACAATACTTAGCAATTATTGAAAAAAAATTAACATTCAAATATAATTCTTTCACTATCCTCATTTTTTTAACATTGTTTTTTTGTATAAATTCAACTTACTGATTGTTAGCATACATCATTGATTATCAAATAAATAAAATCATAGTTTATGTCACAGTCAATTATTTTTTATTTAACCTTTACTCAACATAAAGACTTAATTAATTATGTTTAATTAAAAATCAAAAAAAAGCCTGTATCATTTTTATGACACAGGCTTCTTATAATCAATATTAAGACCGTATCACCCCCCTAAAGAGATAATAATGACTAATATGATAATAATATTTGTTTTCATTTGTAGATCAATTTATATACATATAATGTAGCAGCCAAAATTTAAATTGAAAAAAATTGATTAAAATAATGAAAGTATATTTATTCTACTACAAATGAGTCCTTTATTGATACAAACTCTCCATCCTCTGTATAACCTTCTAAAGAAATATTAAATGTTCCTATAACATCCGAGGTATAAAAAATAATTTCTTTTTCTTTATTATCATCTAATCTAATATGTGGTTCCCACAATAATTGATATCTAAAGTCTGGAATATGATTTGACTTTACCTTATTTTCTTCCGTATATGTTTGTTTATAATGCGAATCAAGATTTAAATATTAGAGTTATAAAAGCTGCTGCTAACCTTCCATAGATATAAAGATTTAAGCCC
>CANLIE010000065.1 GCA_947491225.1 uncultured Cellulophaga sp. | reverse complement strand
TCTTTTGTGTATTTACATACAATTTACAAAATAATATACTCATTTAAAAGTGTTTGTGATTAAAATGGGTAACCCTAAAAAATAATATTAGCTGTAACAATTTTAGCGTTACTTATTTCTTGCAATCAGCGAAAAGACAAGATAATTACTGAGAAGCAAAACTCAGAACAATTAAGCCCAATAGAAGACCCCAATTTCTTTATAGGAAAACACAAAACAAAAGCAATGGTTTTGGGTGTTTTTCATTTTAATGATGCCGGTTTGGATGGTTACAAACCTAAATTTCCTTTTCATATTTTAGAAGATAAAAGACAAGATGAGTTAGAGGTTTTACTTAACAAGATTGCAGAATACAAACCCACTAAAATACTATTGGAATGGAATAGAATTAAAGCAGATAGTATTGTAAATAAAAGGTATCAAAACTATTTGAAAGATGATTTTGATATTAGCGAAAAGAGTAACGAAGTTTATCAAATTGGCTTTAAACTTGCTAAAAAACTTGGCCACGACCGAATTTATTGTTCTGATGCCTCTGCTGATTGGTTTGGTGTTAATTTAGATTGGGACAATTATGATGATGATGCATACTTAAAATCACAAGGACAATATGAAAAAGCAAGACGATATGATTTTGATGCATTTTATAAAATAGGAGATTCATTGAAAACTACCCGAAATCTTACAGAGCTTTTATTAAGGCTAAATAATCCTGAGAACAGGCGTAAAGACCATCAGTCATACCTAACAAAAATAATAGAAGGTGCTGGCGATAATTATTTAGGAGCGGATAATGTAGCTAAATGGTACCGAAGAAATTTGCGAATATTTGCCAATGCCTTAGATTTAACCGATTTCGATAAAGAAGAACGCCTTCTGCTAATTTATGGCTCAGGACACGTTTGGCAGTTAAGACAATTTTTTACAGATTCCCCAGATTTCGACTATGTAGAGCCAAATGATTATCTAATTGAATAAATCTTGTAAAATGGTAGTTGCTACTAAACAAAAACAAACTGTGGTTTCATACAAAAACCACAGCTTGTTTCTATGTAATGCCACCATTAATAATATTCAATAATGCGTTCTATCCTATACATATTCATCCAATCAATTTTGCTATGGGTTTTTCAAGGCTCTAGCACTCCAAACCTCTTAAAGTTTTTAGATATCCAGTTGCCTTTATTATAAGTACCAGAATAATACCTTTTATTAAATATACCAATAGTGTCATTTACAATTAAACTATTTTCAAATGTTTCTGACATAATAAACATTCCTTTATCATTAAAGAGTTTAACTAAGCTATCTTTAACTGCATTTTTATAAGTAATGGTTTTCCAAACAGATTCATTGTCGTAATAATATTTTAGAGGAAGATTTGTTGCATTAAAATATTGATCATTAGAAGAGTCAAATCCGTTTTTGTTATACCAATAGTACATTACCTATATATTTTGCTAGACTATCCTTATATGTATAACCTTTCATTTGTACATTTCCATTTTTATAAAAAGTCTTTGTTTAGGGTAAGGTTTCCACATACAAACTATACACCATAACATTTACTATACAATACAGGATTTTGTATCTATTTTATTTTTTATTTTCTTAAAAAAAACTTAAAATGACTATTCTCTTAGCATTATGTAGTATTTTCATTGCAACAAACTAACAATCAAACTAATGAAATTAAAACTAAATTACCTTTTATTTGGGTGCTTTATGATGACAAGTACAGCTACCCTCTTTTCTCAAAAAGACTATCAAACAAATAGTGAAATCACAAGCAATTTAAAAGGCTTGGTAGCAAAGCACAAAAGCAATGCTACTATGACTTCTTTAACAAAAACCTTAGGAGGCGAAAATATTTGGCTTGTAACCCTCTCAAATGGTAAGCCAGAGAATAATCCAGCAATGGCAATTGTCGGCGGTGTTGAAGGAAATCACTTATTAGGTATAGAACTTGCAACCAAGTTTGCAGAAAATGTACTTAATAACCATAAAGATATATTAAAAAACACCACATTTTATATATTTCCAAATATGAGTCCAGATGCTACTAAACAATATTTTAGCAAATTAAAATATGAGCGTCAAGGCAATACAAAAAAGACAGATGATGACAGGGATGGCCTAATAAATGAAGATGGATTTGAAGATTTAAATAAAGACGGTCTAATTACACTTATACGCGTAGAAGATGTTACTGGTGATTATATGATGTTAAAAGAAGACAATCGTATAATGGTAAAAGCAGATACAGATAAGGGTGAAAAAGGAAGCTATAAAGTGTTTTCTGAAGGAATTGACAATGATAAAGATGGTAAATTCAATGAAGATGGTGAAGGTGGAGTTCATTTTAATAAAAATTTTACCTACAATCCTCCTTATTTTAAACCTGGTGCAGGTGAGCATCCAGTATCAGAAATAGAGACCAGAGCACTTTTAGATTTCTTATATGAAAAATGGAACATCTATGGTATCTTTACTTTTGGTCCAGCCAATAACTTATCCAAACCATTAAAATACAATGCAGGTAAGGCAAAAAAAAGAGTAGTTTCAAGTATTTTAAAAAACGACGCAAAATTAAATGAACAGCTTTCAGAAAATTACAATAAGATAATCAAAGAAAAAGATGCTCCCCCATCAATAGCCAATGGCGGAGGTTTTTTTGAATGGTCTTATTTTCATTTTGGAAGATTGGCTATGAGTACACCCGGATGGTGGACACCAAAATTTAAAGGAGACTCTATAATTAAAGCTCCAGAAAACAAAGATGCTAATTTTTTAAAATGGGCAGAAAAAGAGGGTATTTCTAATGCTTTTGTAAGCTGGCAGGAAATTAACCATCCAGATTTTCCTGATAAAAAAGTAGAAGTCGGTGGTATTAGACCATTTATAAAAAACAATCCACCATATAGAATGGTAGATAGTATTGCTATTAAACACACATCTTTCATTGTTGATATCGCAAAAATGCAACCATCATTAACAATAACAAACTTAAAAAGAGAAGATTTGGGTTCTGGATTAACTCGCTTAACTATAGATTTACATAACAGTGGTTTACTACCAACACATACTGAAATGGGAGCTAAGTCTAGATGGTTACGCAAAGTGAATGTAAGTGTAAATTTAAACAAAGGACAAGAAATATTATCCGGAAAAAAACGCCAAGTAATTTCTAAAATAGAAGGAGATAGTACTATTAAACTTACGTGGTTAATAAAAGGGAAAGGAAAACTAGTATTAAAAGCTGGCGCTCCACAAGCAGGAACCAAAGAAATAACCATAAACCTATAATAAAAAAGAAAATGAAATCATATATCTATTTTTTAATACTAATAGTTTTAGGATTACTTCCATATAATATGGAAGCTCAAAACGCAAATGATATTTTTAGAGCAGCAGGATCTCCTCATAATCCTAAAGTAAAAGTTGTATTCAACAAATATTATACTTCAGAAGGTTTGGCTGAAATAGGAAAACAAATAGCAGAAGCTCATCCAAAATTGGTAAAAAGAAAATCCATAGGTAAATCTACACAAGGCAGAGATATTTGGATGTTGGCAATTACAGATTATTCTGTGGGAAATGCAGATAGAAAACCAGCTTTTTATGTTGATGGAAACATACATTCTAATGAAATACAAGGAGGTGAAATTTGTACCTATACAGCTTGGTACTTAACTGAAAGTTTTAATGATGTACCTTATGTGAAAAATATGCTTAAAGATCGTATTTTTTATATAGTACCTACCATAAATCCAGATGCACGTAACAATTATATGAAAGAAGGGAATACTGGAAGTAGCCCAAGATCAGGTATGATAGCCTTGGATGATGATAGTGATGGACTTTTTGATGAAGACGGATATGATGATTTGGATGGTGATGGATCAATTACATCAATGCGAAGAAAAAACCCAAACGGTAATATGATCATAGATCCATTAGATCCAAGAAAAATGATGCGAATAGGGCCAGATGATATTGTTACAACCCAACGCTATGAATACTTAGGAGGTGAAGGATTAGATAATGATGGAGACGGTCGTATAAATGAAGATACACATGGTTATTATGATCCTAATAGGGATTGGGGTTGGAAGTGGCAACCAGATTATATACAAAGAGGAGCCTACAAATATCCATTTTCTGTCCCTGAAACAAGGGCGGTTGCAGATTTTGTCCTTAGCAGACCAAACATTGCTGGCGCACAAAGTTATCACAACTCTGGCGGAATGATTTTGAGAGGCCCAGGAACTGAAGAAGATAAGGACACCTATAATCGTGAAGATTCAAGAATTTATGATGCCATTGGAAAAAAGGGAGCCAAAATTTTACCAGGATATAAATATATGGTTACTTACAAAGACTTATATTCTGTTTTTGGTGGCGAAATAGATTGGTTTTATGGCTCTAGGGGAATTTATAGTTTTACTAATGAAATCTTCACGGGTTATGCGTATTATAAAGATAAAAACGGAGATAGAGATCAAGCATATATGGCTAATAAAGATTTATTATTAGGAGATGGTTTTACCAATTGGAAAGCATACAATCACCCAACCTATGGTGAAATTGAAATTGGTGGTTTTAAAAAGAATGTTGGTAGGGCTACACCTGGTTTTATGCTAGAAGAAGAAGCACATAGAAATATGGTATTTACTTTTTATCATGCACATCATATGCCTTTATTAACGGTTGATAACATTACTGAAAAATCTTTAGGTGGTGGTATAAAAGAAATAACGGCCATTATAAAAAATGAGAGGTTAATGCCTACACATGCTAGTCAAGATTTAAAAAATAAGATAGAAAGACCGGACTACATTTCCATTTCTGGAGCAAAAGTTTTAGCAGGTATGATTGTGGATAATGATGATTTTAATATTACTACAGAACAAAAAAACAATCCTGAAAAAATTATTGTAGCCAATATACCAGGTAATAGTATTGTTAAAGTAAGATGGATAGTAAAAGGTAGTGGTAAAGTAACCGTCTCAGTTGATAGTGCTAAAGGTGGTTTGGCATCAAAAAAACAAAGTTAATTTTTCTTTATATACTATTAATTTATTAAAAAGAGAACTTGTTCAGAATTGAAAGAGTTCTCTTTTTACTTATAATTTTAGTTACAAATATTATTAGACATTGTAATCTCATTTGGAGTAATTGATTCATCATCTATACATTTATATCTATCCGCACCAGTTGGCTCAGATATGGTATTGTTTAAAATAGACAATGATGAATTGGTACCATATATGCGAATACCGTGACTTTCATTAGGTTTTATAATATTAGATGATATTTCATATTTATTGACATTTCCTACACCAATTCCTCCATTAATTTCATTATTTGAAAAAGTAATTCCACTAGAGCTTGACAAAGCAATGCTATTTATGTTCAAGAACTTATTTCCATCTACAGTTATTTTGTAATTCTTATGTTCATCCTTATTATTTAGTTGAGCAAAATATAAATGAAAACTACCACCAGATGTAACTGTATTTTCTCTTATTTCAACATCATCACTATAAGTATTTGTTGCTTGAATTCCGTTTCCTGTGACATTAATAGTATTTTCATTTATTCTGGCTTTAAATGCTTTGCTTAGCTGAATCCCTGCTCCACAATCTTTTATTATATTATGGTGTACAAAAGCTTCATTAGACCCCACAACTATACCTAAACTATAGCCTTCTATTGTATTACCTGAAATTTCATTATTAAACACAGTTTCTCCTGTACCTGCTGCAAAAATTGCCCAACTATCTATAGCATCATCAGACGCTTTAAATCTATTATTAATTATTTTTGTTCCAGAAACAAGTGAATAAACAACCCTTGTACCTATATCATTATCTTCCGCTGTAATGTCTTGTCCTATGGTAGCGGTAAGAAATCCTCCTCTACTCCCTCTTTCTGTATTACCTTTAATTCGTGTATTAAAAACACGCTGCCTTTCCTTAAGTACTCCATTGTCATCTCTATATCTATCTGGCTCAATATTAATGGCGTAGCCTACTTCACCTCCTTTAGAATTGGGAGAAGGCAAACCTGTATCTATAAATGTATTTCCTTCAATAAGAACATCACGACCATCTGTAAGTGCTATCGCCATTCTTCTAGATCTTAAAAATTCACAGTTTTTAATAACGACACCTGTTGTAGGATCGTAGTTAGGATTAAAAGAAAATCCAGTAGAATAAATAGTTATGGATCCTACAGAACCTTCTATAAACTTAATACCATCTAAAGTTACATTCTTTCCTGAATGAATGTGAAATAAGTGACTACCTTCCTGACCATCGTCTTCAGAATATTGTCGTTGTTCTCTATCTCCATGTAAAGTACCTCCTGTTATAGTTACGTTAGAAACTTCTCTTACAGCAAGAAGAGTAGCTCCTTCCCTACTTGTACCTAATTTTGCAGGAAATACTCGTAAATGTGTATTGTCTGTCATTATTAGATTAAAATCTGAGGGTATGTTAATTGCTTCTTTTGAAGGATACCAATTTGCATTTGTAGTAGTACTTGTAACTTTAGTAACTTCAAAATACGCATCTAATCTATCAATTAAAAAAGTAGTGGCTCCTAGCTCTTTAGTAAAGAACATAACTCTTTCCAATTTAAAATTGTTCTCTAATGCAACTTCAGAATTAACCTTGCCTTCTTTTACATCCCATCGTACAGCATAAAATTTAAATGTAGAATCTTTTAGTTCAACAGTACCTTCTATATCCAGTTTATGATTTAAAAGTCTACCATCTATAGTTCCTCCTGAGAAAATTAATTTTCCGTTTACAATATCCCCTCCTTTAAAGTCAAAATTTACATTATTTGGCAGTGTAATGGTTTCTCCTTCTAAATCTAGATAACAATCCATAACAATAGTACTATTTGCTTCAATGCTAGATAGTTTAAAGTCACAAGGCGTTTTAATTATATTTTCAGGTACATCCGCAACTATATCTATTTCATTGTAAATGTCATCATTATCCTTACAAGAGATTAAAATAATGGCAATGCACAAGTAGTAGCTTAAAATTTTCATAATATATATTCTTTAACTATTTTAATTACTAACGATTAAAAAATAGTATTGTTTTCATTTTTGATTGTTTTTCGATGAATGAACGATAATCATTTAATTTATAGTTAAAAATATTATTTTAGCACTACAAATAGTATAAATTTAATAAAGGATATAATTGTCCTTTATTAAATTATTCCATAAATTTGTATAATAAATCTATATATGTTTTCAAAATCATGTGAATACGGACTAAGAGCAGTAATATTTATTGCACAACAATCTAACATAGATGAAAAAGTTAGCCTAACTGTCATTTCAGAAGCTATAGATTCACCCCAAGCTTTTACAGCAAAAATATTGCAACAACTTACTAAAAACAATGTTGTAAAATCCCTTAAAGGTCCATCTGGTGGTTTTTATATTGAAAAGACTCAAATGAAACTTATTTCCTTAAGTGATGTTGTGCAAGTTTTGGATGGTAATAACATTTATACAGGTTGTGGATTGGGGTTAAGCCAATGTAATGAAGAAGAACCATGCCCATTACATTTTAAATTTATTAAAATTAGAGAAGACCTTAAAAGTATGTTACAAACTACTACCCTATTTATGCTAGCAAAAGATATGAAACAAACAAACTTCTTTTTAAAAGTCTAAAATTTTTAATCATATAAAAGATAAAAAGACCCTTTTATATTTTATAAACAATTAAAACAAAAAGTATGATAACAACATCATTAACAGAAAATTTGGTTTATAATGAAAATAAGCCAGCTATTACCTTACTTATGGAAACTAATTCTACAAAGGAAATTAGAATAGTTATGCAAAAAGGACAAGTAATGAAAGAACATAAAGCACCTTACCCAATAATTGTAGAATTATTTGAAGGTTCTATTGATTTTGGTGTAAACAAAGAAAAAATTAAATTAAAAAAAGGTGATATAATTTCTCTTAATTCTAATGTGCTACATAATTTGTATTGTACAGAGAACTGCATTGTTAGACTTTCTTTATCAAAATTAGATTCTGTTGATAGGGTAAATAATGTAATTTAATAAATAATAAAATGAAAAAAATTTGGATAGTTTTTATAAGTGTAGTGGTTTTATCGTTTGTTGTATTAATTTGGGTTGGTACAGAAGTATATCAAACTCAGCCACCTATACCAGAGCAAGTTCTAATAAAAGGAACAACAGAGATTATATATACAAAAAATGACATACAAACAGGACAAAATGTATGGGAATCCATAGGTGGTATGGAAGTAGGGTCTGTTTGGGGACATGGTAGTTATGTTGCTCCAGATTGGACTGCAGATTGGATACATAAAGAAGCAATATTTCTATTGGAGTATTGGTCTAACAAAGATTATAATATAAGTTATGATAAGTTAGATGTTGAAAAGAAAGCTGCAATTAAAGCTCGTTTAATAAAAGATGTTAAAACAAACTCATATAATAAAAATACTAAGACAATAACCATCTCAAAAGAACGAGCACTAGCTATAAAAAATAATATTGTGCACTATAGTTCCATTTTTTCTGAAGGCAAAGAAGAGTATGCTATACCTAAAGGGGCATTAGTAGATAAAGAGAAGCTTAAACAATTAAATGCATTTTTATTTTGGACATCATGGGCGGCTAGTACTAATAGACCTGAAAAAGACTATACCTATACATCTAATTGGCCACATGAACCATTAATAGATAATTTAATTACAGATGACTCACTAATATGGTCTGGGTTATCTATTGTTTTGCTCTTACTTTTTATAGGGATTCTTACCTATTATTATTTACGAAATCACGAAAAAGGAGAATCTTTAACAAAACCAGATGTGGATCCTTTGTCTAAATTGAAATTGGTTAAGTCACAAAGGACTGTATTGAAATATTTTATTGTTATCAGTTTATTAATTGCTCTTCAAGTCGTATTAGGAATAATAACTGTTCATTACACTGTTGAAGGGCAAGCTTTTTTTGGTTTTGATCTTGCTAATTACCTCCCCTATTCCATAAGTAGAACTTGGCACACCCAATTAGCAGTTTTCTGGATAGCTGCAACTTGGCTAGCTACTGGTTTGTTCTTGGCTCCAATGATATCTGGAAAAGAAATGAAATATCAAGTTTTTGGTATAAATTTTTTATTTATAGCTCTTTTAATAATTGTCTTAGGATCAATGTTAGGAGAATGGTTAGGTGTACATCAATTTTTAGATTTAACTACTAATTTTTTCTTTGGGCATCAAGGATATGAGTATATGGACCTTGGAAGATTTTGGCAAATATTCTTAGGTATAGGACTTATACTTTGGGTTTTAATGGTAAGTAGACACATTCTATTTGCTATAAAAAAGAATGATGAATCTAAACACTTACTCATCATCTTGTTAATATCAGTAATAGCTATTGGAATGTTCTTTTTCTCTGGATTAATGTATGGAGAAAATAGTAGTTTACCAGTTATCAACTATTGGAGGTGGTGGTTAGTACATTTATGGGTAGAAGGCTTTTTTGAAGTTTTTGCAACTGTTGTTATTGCTTTTATATTCTCTAGAATGAAGATTATATCTTCTAAAACTGCAGGTAGAGTATCAATAGCTTCTGCATCTATCTTTTTAGCTGGTGGTATTATAGGTACATTACATCATTTATATTATTCTGGCACACCAGTACAAGCTATTGCATTAGGAGCCACATTTAGCGCTTTAGAAGTTGTACCATTAACCTTAATGGGTTTTGAAATTAGAGAACATTGGAATCTACTTAAAAGTAAAGAATGGATACAAAAATACAAATGGCCTATATTCTTTTTTATAGCAGTTGCTTTTTGGAACTTTATAGGTGCTGGCGTTTTTGGATTCTTAATTAACCCTCCTATTGCATTGTATTATATACAAGGATTAAATACTACAGCCGTACATGCACATACAGCCTTGTTTGGTGTATATGGTATGCTTGGTATGGGATTCATAATAATATGTTTACGTTTCTATTCAGATAGAATTTGGAGTAATACTAAGCTAAAAAGAGCATTTTGGCTTTTAAACATTGGACTTGTAGCAATGGTTTTGTTTAGTTTACTTCCTATTGGAATAATACAAGCATATACTTCCATAACAAAAGGATATTCATTTGCTAGAGATTCTGAATTGTTATACTCTCCTGTAGTACAAACATTAAAATGGATGCGAATGATAGGTGATATCATTTTTTCTGTAGGGATATTTTATTTCTGTTGGTTTACCATAGATGAAACCATTTATAATTTTAAAAGAAAAAAGTATTAGTTTTTATAGAGGGTAGATAAATATCTACCCTCTATTTTATTGTTTTAACTTCATATATTTGAAACTTTAAATCAATGAACCCTATGAATGGAGCATAGTCACTATAAAATATACAAACCATACGGAATGCTTAGTCAATTATCTTCTAATGATGATAACCAACTAAGAAAAAGGTTTTTATCAGAATTATATGATTTTCCCAAGGGAACTATGCCTATTGGTAGATTAGATGAAAAATCTGAAGGATTATTATTACTAACAACCGACGGTAAGTTAAGTGATTATATAAATAGATCTGGTGTTGAAAAAGAATACTATGTTCAATTAGATGGATTAGTGACCAATGAAGCTATAAACCTTTTAAAAAAAAGTGTTGAAATTGGTTTTCAAGGTAAAAAGTACAATACAAAACCTTGTATTGTTAGTCTCATTGAAGAACCTATTACCTTGCCCAAACCTGATACTAGGATACGAATAGGAAGACATAGACCAAGTTCATGGATTAGCATAACCATAACTGAAGGTAAGTTTAGGCAAATACGGAAAATGACAGCTGCTGTTGGTTTTCCTACTTTAAGATTAATTAGAATACGTATACAAAATTTTAGTTTAGGCAATATTTCGCCTAGTGATGTAACACTTGTTAAAAGTATTACTATACAGTCTTTGCAAAAAGAACTATAAAATTATTAAACATTCTATACTTCTTGCAATGTCTTTTTAGACTTTCTATATAAATAAGTATTAAAAATATTTCTTTTAGCAAAGCGATAAATTTTATCAGAATTTACCATCTTAATAAACACCCTCTTTGGTACACCAAAATATTCATAGGTTGTACCATCTAAAAAAGTAATTTCTAATAATAACCCTTTATGTTGATAATCAGCAATACCAGAATTGGTAGTGGTTTCAGTATATTCTTCAATGTTAGCTTTAATAGTTTCTGGAGCAATACTAACTAAAAAATGGTAGCCATCTATAATTTGTCTACTTTTAATTTCTGCCTCTTCACGTTTAACATCTCCTTCTTGAAACTTGTCTGGATGCCATTCTTTTACTAAATTTCTATAAGTAGATTTAAGAAATTTTAGTTCAATCTCCTTCTCTACAGAAAACATTTTTTTATACTCAGTAATACGTTTCATAGGGCTCTTTTAAATCAGCCGCAAAATTACACCTTTTTAGTTCAAAAACACCAAACATCAAGAAATGCTTTACTACTTTGTTTTTTTATTAAAAGGTCTTATGATTAATCCTAAAGGTCTATCATATGTAAAATAATTTGTCATCCAATCTATAAATGCAAAAAGTTTATTTCTAAAACCTACCAATGACATAATATGTATAAACATCCAAACCAACCAAGCAAAAGTTCCTTGAAACTTCCATTTTGGCAAATCTACAACTGCTTTTTTTCTACCAATGGTAGCCATTACTCCTTTGTTTTTATATAAAAATGGACTTAATGGTTTATTAGAAATTAAATTAATGATATTCTTTGCTAAATGCTTACCTTGTTGTTGAGCCACAGGAGCTAGCATTGGTAATCCATTTGGGTTTTCATCAGTAATATGTGAGGCAACATCCCCTATTGCAAAAATTGCTTGTGTATTTATAACTTGATTAAACTTATCCACAGAAATTCTATTGCCCGATACAATTACATCATTTGGTAACCCTTTAATTGGTGCACCTTTTACTCCAGCTGTCCAAATTACTGTATCTGTATAAAAAGAAGAACCATCTTCTAACTGTAATCTATTTTCATTGTATGAATTTACTCTGGAATTTAAATGTACATTAATCCCTAGTTTAGTTAAATATTCTAGACTCTTTTCTGATGCTTCCTTAGACATTGCATTCAATAAAAAAGGAGAGGCTTCATATAAATTAATACTCATTTTAGATATATCCAAATCAGGAAAATCCTTAGGTATTACGTGTTGTTTCATTTCTGCTATAGCACCAGCTAATTCCAATCCTGCAGGTCCACCACCTACTATAGCTATATTCAAAATTTCTTCAAGTATCTCAGAATGTTCTTTTGCAAGTGCTTTTTCTAAATTTTGAAAAATATAACTTCTTAAATTTAATGCTTCAGGTATGGATTTAAGTGCAAGAAGTTGTTCCTTTATAGGCTCAAAATTAAAAAAATTATTTTGGCTTCCTGTTGCAATGACCAGATAATCATATGTAATAATGCCTATGGAAGTTTGTAACTCCTTAAGATCTGTATTTAAGGCATTCACTTTTGCCATTCTAAACAATACATTTTTATAACCTCTAAAAATACGCCTTACAGGATACGCAATACTATCTGGTTCTAAGCCACCAGTAGCTATTTGATACATTAAAGGCTGAAAATTATGATAATTATTTTGGTCAATAAGAAGTACATCAATATTCTTATTTTTAAAAGATTTAGCTATAGTTATACCTCCAAAACCAGCACCAATAATAACTACTTTTTTTCTATTTTCCATAGGGTTTAGTTCTACTATAAAGATACAAAATATGGAGTATTTATAAATAGCTATTCCTTCATTTATATTAAAATTTTAGTTTTAAGAGGGATAAGTTTAAATCTATTATAACAAAGTATTATGGTTAAGTTTTTAACAAAAAAAAAAAAGAGTCTACCCTAAATGGATAGACTCTTGGCACAAAGCTTTAGCGTATATGTTATAGAACTTTTACGTTTACTGCGTTTAAACCTTTTTTGCCTTCTTGAAGATCAAATTCAACTTCATCGCCTTCGCGAACTTCGTCGATTAATCCAGAAATGTGTACAAAATGGTCTTTTTCTGAACCTTCTTCAGTGATAAATCCAAATCCTTTAGAATCATTGAAGAATTTTACTGTTCCTTTACTCATTGTAATGTAATTTTAAATAATTTAATAAGTTATAAAGTTACAACTAAACTACCAGTGTACCAAAATTAATTTAAATAACTTAAAATCAGGTGTTTTATACCACAACTATCCGAAAGTCGTATTAAAAAAGTAGCCTGAGAATCCCGTATTTTAGTTTTGCAAATAAAAAATACATTT
>CANLIE010000064.1 GCA_947491225.1 uncultured Cellulophaga sp. | reverse complement strand
GGATGTTCCTATAAAGAATCAAGCGTAACACTTACACCAAGTCCAGAATGGTCTGCATTAGATTGTGATGGCGATGGAAACCCTAATGGAGGAGACCCTAATCCTTTAGTAGCAACTGCTGTAGATGACTATGGAGAAACAGCAGCATTAACTAAAATTGAGATTAATATTTTAGAAAATGATGACTTTTTACCCAATTCTGACCCAAATAATTTAGGTTTTAACACAATTACACAAACTGGAGGGTCAGCAGTAGGAGTAGTAACTTTTGATTCAGATACAGGTTTATTTTCGTACACACCTGATGCATCTGAATCTGATTCCAGTGTTACTATTATTTATCAAGTATGTAATACAATTCCAGACCCAATTGTTTGTGCAACAGCTACTATTACAATAAAAGTAGGTGCAGATACAACTTATATTATTGCTACAGATGACGATTATAGTTCAAATGAGATAGATGGTAGTACAGGAGGTACAGTTCCAAATAGTAATGTCTTATCAAATGACACGGTAAATGGAAGTGAGGCTACAGTTTCTAATGTTATAATTACATCTACTCCCACAGGGCCATTAGTAATTAATGATGATGGTACAGTTAGCGTGGAAAGCGGAACTCCAGCAGGTGTTTATACTATTGAATACACGATTTGTGAAGTAGCTAATACGAGTAATTGTGATAGTGCCATAGTTACCGTAAAAGTTAAAGCCCCTGGTGCAATTACAGTAATGCAAATGGTAACGCCAAATAGTGATGGTAAAAATGATTTCTTATGGATAACAGGTGTAGAATCTGTTCCTAATAACAGTATTAGAATCTATAATAGATGGGGTGTATCAATTTTTGAAGCTAAAGGATATAATAACCAGAATAATGTTTTTGATGGTAGATCTAAAGGAAGATCTACGGTTAAAGCAGGAGAAGTTCTTCCATCAGGAGTATATTATTATATATTTGATTATGAACTTAATGGAAAGAATATTACAGATAGTGGTTATCTATATGTAAGTAAATAACATGTTTAATATCATAAAATGATAAAAAGGAGTATAGTCGTAACAGTAGTAATTGTATTGCTTGTCTTAGAAAGTGTAAAGGCTCAACAAGATGCACAATACACACAATATATGTTTAATACTTTAACAGTAAACCCAGCTTATGCTGGATCTAGAGGGCAATTAAGTATAGCAGCTTTGTACAGGGCTCAATGGATAGGCTTAGATGGATCACCAAAAACACAAACATTAAATATGCATTCTCCTATAAGAAATAGCAGATTAGGGTATGGTATATCTATAGTTAACGATCAAATTGGTGATGGTGTAGTTCAAGAAACATATTTAGATGCTACAGTTTCATACACATTGAATCTAGCTAAGGAGAAAAAATTATCATTTGGTTTAAAAGTAGGTGGAAATCTTCTTAATTTAGATTTTGAAAAATTAAGAAAATACCAAGAAGAAGTAGTAACTACAGATAATATAGAAAACAAGTTTTCTCCAAATTTTGGAATTGGTATGTATTATCATACAGATAAATTTTATTTAGGACTTTCTGCACCCAATCTAATTCAAACCAGTCATTTTGATAATTCTAAGACAGATGCTAATTCTGTTCAATTTCTATCAAAAGATAGGATTAATTTTTATGCCATTACTGGTTATGTTTTTGATTTAAATGGAAATTTAAAGTTTAAACCAGCTTTACTAACTAAAGTAGTTGGAGGAGCTCCTTTGCAATTAGACCTCTCTGCTAATTTTATGTTTAATGAAAAATTTACTTTTGGAGCAGCATATAGATGGGATGCGGCTATGAGTGCGTTAGCAGGTTTTCAGGTATCCGACCAAATAATGATTGGTTTGGCTTATGATAAGGAAACAACCGAATTAGGAGGAACACAATTCAATGATGGAACCTTTGAAATATTTTTAAGATTTGAATTGGTAAAAACTTTTGAAAAATTAGTGTCGCCTAGATTTTTCTAAACATAAAATAAAGAATCAATGGGTAAAAAAATAATAGTTTTAATTGTTTTGGTCTTTTTCGCTTTAGAGAATATTTCTTCTCAAGAAAAACTCTTGAATAAAGCAAATGAAAAGTATAAAAGTTATTCTTTTAGTCCAGCCATAGATATATATACAAAAGTATTAGAAAAAGGATACGTGTCTGCTGATTTATTAAGCAAATTAGCAAATTCTTATTATTTTAATGCAGAGTATAAAAAGGCTTCTGAAGTATACAAAAAGTTGGTTCAAGAGTATGGAGACGAAGTAACTGCTGGACAGTTTTTTAGATATGCTCAGACATTAAGAACTTTGGGTGAGTATGATCTTTCAAATGAAATTTTAAAAAGATTTAATGATATTACTTCTGATGGAGAAAATGCTACATATACAAAAGATAAAGCTTCTGCATTGGAAAACATAAAAAAGAACAATAATAAGTTTAAAGTTTTAAAGTTTGATTATAATACTATTTATAATGAATTTGCCCCTTCTTTTTATGACAAGGGACTCATTTTCTCATCAGATAGAGATACTGGTAATCTAGCTAAATATAGGCATACTTGGAATTCTAGAGATTTTCTAGATTTATATAAAGTTAATGCAGATAGTATTTCTATAAACAATACCATAAAGTTAGATAATAATATAAATACTAGATATCACGAATCAACGTCTGTTGTAACCAAAGATGGTAAAACAATGTACTTTACAAGGAATAATTATAAAGAAGGAAAAACAGTAAAAGACGATGAAGGAGTTATACGTTTAAAAATATTTCAAGCATCAAAAGTTGATGGTATTTGGACAGATATAAAAGAATTGCCATTCAATAGTAATAATTACTCGGTAGCACATCCAGCATTGAGCTATGATGAAAAAACATTATATTTTGCTTCGGATATGCCAGGAACATATGGGTCTTCTGACATTTTTAGATCAACCATTAATGATGACGGGACATATGGAAAGCCAGAGAATCTAGGTAATAACATAAATACAGATTCTAGAGAAACTTTTCCTTTTGTATCAAGAGAAGATGTTCTTTATTTTTCTTCAGATGGTCATTTAGGATTAGGTGGATTAGACATTTTTGCAACTAAAATAGTTAACAAAGATTTTTTGGGTTCAGTTGTAAATATTGGGTCGCCTGTTAATAGTAATATGGACGATTTTACTTTTATTTTCAATAGTGAAAATAGGGAAGGATATTTTGCATCTAACAGAAAAAATGGATTAGGTGAAGATGATATATATGCAGTAGTAGAAAAGGAACCTTTAGAATTAGGGTGTTATCAAGAAATTAGAGGAACAGTTAGAGATAAAATATCCAATGAAATTTTAGTAGGAGCTACAATAAGAATTATAGATGAAAATAATGAAGAAATTTCTTCTACAATTATGAGCTCTAACGGAGTATATAAAATCACATTAGATTGCAATCAAGGTAATTTTGTTAGAGCAGTAGTAGATGGTTATGTGCCATCAGAAAAATATTTGAGCAAGTCTACAGGAGATTCTCAGGTAATAGATTTTTATTTAGAAAGGGAAAGAGTCACTGCTGGTTTTGGAGATGATTTGGCTAAGTTACTACAACTAAGCACAATATATTTTGATTTAAATAAATATGATATTCGCCCAGATGCAGAAATAGAAATACAAAAAGTAATTGTAGCTATGGAGAAGTTTTCTAGCTTAAAGATTAAAGTTAATTCACATACAGACAGTAGAGGTAAAAATGCTTATAATTTATGGTTGTCTCAAAAAAGAGCTCAGTCTACAGTAGATTATATGATTTCTAAGGGAATAGAAGCAAATCGTTTGCAAGGAGAAGGTTATGGAGAAACTAGACTGATAAACAAATGTGAAGACGGAGTTAAGTGTACAATTAAAGAACACCAATTAAACAGAAGATCAGAATTTATTATTATAGAATAGGTACAACAAAATTATACTTTTTTATAAAGGCTTCAATATATGTATATTGAAGCCTTTATTTTTTAGCGTTAGCTATATTTGAAACGGTTTATTGTTTCTTGCATAGTCTAAACATCATTATTCATTAAGTTAATGAATGTCTACATGTAATACACAACATTTAATTTTCAATGACTTGTACTTACTGTAATTTTATAAAAATTTATAATTGCATATAGTAATTATTTAATTTAATTTTTTCAATGATTATTTTTAATAAAAATAAGACCACTAAAAAGCAAAGAGGTAAGTATCTATATTTGTTTGTTTGTTTTCTAATGTTAGGCCTATATTCATATGGTCAAGCAACTATTACCATTGAAGTTAATTGGCCTAATTGGTCTTCAGAGAATCTGGTTACTTTTAGAAGTCCAACTAATACAGTAATTGGGACAATATGTAATCCGGCCACTTGTTATAATGGTTTAAGTAATAATTATTATAATAACAGTGGTAACCCTGCAACCTATACAGGTATTGCATATGGCACTGGCTATTCATTGCTATTACAAGATAGATATGGTGATGGTTGGAATGGTGCAGGATCATATGTAAGAGTCTACCAAGACGGAATATTGATTGCTAGCTCTGACCTTACAACAGGAGCCTCATCAACCGTTACTTTTAATATTCTTCCTCCAACTCTTGTAGTTAACAATATAACAGTTAATGAAGATGCTGGAACTGCTATTTTTACAGTAAACCATACAAATATTAATGCTTCAGGGTCTTATACTGTAGATTATCTAATATCTGGAGGAACGGCAACAGAGGGAGTTGATTATACAACCCCATCAGGTCTGTATACTGGGACATTAAGTTTTAATGGTGTAAATGGAGATACAGAACAAATAACAGTTAATATAACAGATGATTCTTTTTATGAAAATTCTGAAAATTTTACAATTCAATTTACCAGCTCATCAAATGCATCAGTAGATATAACAGATACGGCTACAGGTACTATAGCGGATAATGACTATTACATTATTACAAATGGTGTAACAAATACAATATGTGGTGGTGCTTTTTTTGATTCGGGAGGAGTTTCAAGTAACTATTCAAATAAAGAGAATAGTACATATACTCTATGTCCAAGTACTTCTGATTCAAATTTGAGCATAAATTTTTCAAGTTTTGATGTTGAAGCTGGCTATGATTATTTATACATATACGACGGAGCATCTACGTCATCTACATTGGTAGGACAATATCATAATGGTAACTTACCACCATCAACAATAACGGCTACTAATGCTACTGGCTGTTTAACTTTTAGATTTACATCAGATAATTTTACTGTAGGATCAGGGTGGGAAGCTTCAATCTCTTGTGTTGCTAAGGGAGCAACTATTAATATTGATGATGTAACAGTTAACGAGGATGCAGGAACTGCTACTTTTACCGTAACCCATAACGGAATAGATACTACAGGCTCATTTATGGTTAATTATACAACTGTAGATGGTACGGGTATAGCAGGTACAGATTATACAGACACGTCAGGTACACTTAATTTTAGTGGAACAGTTGGAGATACTAAACAGATTACAGTTCCTATTTTAAATAATGCTCTTTATGATGGAAACAAAAATTTCACAATTCAATTTATTTCAATTACAGATGGTTCTGTAGATTTTTCAGATTCAGCCGTAGGCACAATAACTGATGATGAAGTTGTTCTATTGGACGTACCATTATCTCTCTATGATGATTTTCACGGTAATTATGATTATGTTATGACAGGAGGAACATTACGAACAGAAAGTAATACTACAAATGCTTGTTCTATAACAACAACTTCATCAGGAAATTTAACTACATCATTATCACCAGTAGGTAAAACAGTAGCAAAAGCTTATTTGTATTGGGCGCATTCTAACCCAACTGTAGATCAGACTGTTACTTTAGAAGGCATAGAAGTAACTTCAAATTTAGTGTATGGAGCTATTATTGGTGAAGCTCAATTTTATGGATATATTGCAGATGTCACAGATGTAGTATCTGCCTTGTCAAACCCATGGTCTACTACATATGACTTTTCTGGGTTAACAGTTGATAATTCGGTTACATATTGTAATGGTTCTATTGTTTTAGGAGCTTGGTCTTTAATGATCTTTTACGAAGATTTGTCACTTCCAGCATCAACTATAAATCTTTATTATGGTTTTGATTCTACGTCTAACAGTGGAACCTCATTTACATTAGATAATTTTTATGCCATAAGCCCGGTAGGGAGTAAAGCAACATTTTTATCGTATGAAGGTGATTTAACATTAGATGGTAATTCAGGGACTAACAAAGAAGAACTTTCTATATTGCCACAAGGAGGAGGAAGCCCTTTTATATTGTCTGGAGATGGTGGGCAAACGGGTAATAACCCTTTTAACTCTACAATCTATGATGAGACATCTGGAGTTAATATCTCTGGGGTTTACGGATTAGATTTAGATACATATAATATTTCTTCATATATAAGTTCTTTTGATACTGAAGTAACTGCTAATGTAGATATGGGTCAAGACTTAGTAATATCAAGTGCTGTGGTACTACGTGTTCCTTCTAACTTAATATCAGGAACTGTTTTTGAAGATATAAATTACCCAGGAGGTATTGGAAGAAATCAGATTACGTCTTCAGGTATAGGTATTGAAGGAGCTACAGTGCAATTGTTTGATAATTTAGGAGTGTTATACGATACAGAAACAACAGATACAAACGGAAATTATAATTTTGGAGGAATGCCAGATGGCACATATACTCTTAGAGTCATAAATAGTACAGTTAATTCTACTCGTGGAGGAGGAGCAACTTGTACAACTTGTTATGGAATTCAAACATTTAGAACAGAATATAATGGAACTACTTTAAATGAAGTTTTAGATGAAGTAGGTGGGGCTTTTCCTAATGCAGAAGATGTTGGTCTAGGAACATTATCTGGAGCGCAATCTACAAGTACAGTTGTTATATCTGCAGGAGGTACAGGAAATATAGATTTTGGTTTTAATTTTAATACAATAGTAAATACTAATGAAGATGGTCAAGGATCACTTGAACAATTCATAGTTAATTCAAATAATTTAGATGAGATAGGATTAGATATTGATGCTAACGGAATTTTTGATCCAGCTTCTGGTGAAGACACTTCCATTTTTATGATTCCATCATCTTCCGATCCACTAGGAAGAACAGTAGATTCTAATTTTTCAAGTGGATATTTTAACATTGTTATATCCAATGGAAATCCATTGAGTAATATTGTAAGCCCAAATACGCACATTGATGGAAGGACACAAACTGCTTATTCGGGTAACACAAATACAGGAACAGTAGGCTCTGGTGGTGTAACTGTAGGTGTATCTGGTAATGTACTTCCAAACTATGATCTTCCAGAAATACAATTATATAGGGCAGGAGGAGATGTTGTAAAGGTAGATGCTGATGATACAACCATTAGAAATATATCTATTTATGCAAATAATAATTCAGGAATAAGAATAAATAGTGGAAACGCTAATGTGTTCAATAATTTATTAGGAGTAAATGCATTAGGAACAGGTTCAGGAAATATAGATTCCGGTGTTGAAATTATAGGAGGTAGTGTGTTAATTGATGGAAATTATATAAGTAACAATACAGATTCAGGTGTGCTAATAAATGGAGGTATATCTACTATTGTTCAGAATAATCATATTATTGATAATGGTAGTGGGGCGTGTAATGATAACATAACAGTACTAAATGGATTAGGAATAGTCATTCAACAAAATTTAATAGAGAATGCAGCAAGTATAGGTATAGATGGAGATGATATTTCAGGCGGGTTAATGATAACTGAAAATACTATTAGAAGTTCAGGTCAGAATGGAGGTAGTTGTAGTGGAAATATAGAGAATGCAGGAATATTATTAGATGGAAATAATTCATCAATTACAAATAATATAATCACCAATAACGGAGGTTCTGGTATTGTTTTGGCTGGAGGTAATACATTTGGAAATTTAATTTCTCGAAATTCAATCTATGCAAATGGTACTTTATCTCCTGCATTAGGTATAGATATTGATAAATCAGATACCGTTGGAGATGGAGTAACCATAAATGACACTGCTGATGTTGATAGCGGTCCTAATGGTGTAATTAATTTTCCTATTATAGATAAAGTATATGCCTCAGGTAGCAACTTTACAATTGAGGGTTGGTCTAGATCTGGAGCTACCATAGAAGTTTTTCTAACAGATATAAATCAAGGTACAGCAATAATTGGGGATAACCAATTAGGGATGTTTACAGACTATGGGGAAGGACAAGTGTATATAGCATCTTTTGTTGAAGGAGATTTAGAAGATGAAGACTCTAGAACCTCTACATATTTAGATAATGATAACAATACAGATAATACCAATAGATTTAAGTTTACCATAGCAATTCCCATAGGAGTTACATATGGAAAATCAATCACATCTACGGCAACTATATCTAATTCTACTTCTGAGTTTTCTCCAATTAGTATAATAAAGAAATATAATGTAATAACAAACCGGCGTATAACATATAGGGTTAAAGAACAATAATTTCTCAATAGGTTCTTTATAGGAAAAAAAGTAGGTTTAGTAGAATGCAATTAGACATTCTACTAAACCTACTTTTTTATGTATGATAATAACTGAAAATCAATAATTAATTAGCCATAAAATAGATTCAAATATTAAAAAAAACTCTAATTACCATATATCGATTAGCCGTTTAATGTATTGATGTAATCGATTAAAAACACTTACATAAGCTTCTGTTTTGTAAGAATAAAGTAATGCCACAATGTTTTTAAGTATGTTAACAATACAAAATGGTGTTTATACAACATTTATTTTCTAACGGATTATCTAAAGTTAATTTTGTAAAGTAAAGATATTTTTCAGTGGTATAAATAATTAAGAGTCTATGAGACTAAAATTGAAATTTGTGTTACTGATTATAAAACATCATAATTTATTACAAATAAGAAATGATTAAAATAAAATACCCAATCATGAAAAAGTTACTATTACCGATGCTGCTTTTTATGTCGGCAATTGCATTTTCACAAACCACAGTTACATTAGAAGATCAATGTAATTGTGAAGTATTAAGTGGTACAGATGTAACAGCTCCGGGGTTAACTACACCAGCAGGTGCAGATTTAGGGGACCTATATGTGAACACAAATACAGGAACTATTTATTTTTGGGATGGTAATTCATGGGAGCTGTCTTCTGGAAGTAACCCACAAATACAAGGTTTTACCTTTAACCAAACAACAGGAGAACTTACACTTACTATGCAGGGTGGTAGTACTAGTGTAGTAGATTTATCTTATTTATTTGAAACCAATTCAACCTTAACAGATAATAATGATGGTACATTTACCTATACCAATGAAGACGGTGTAGTAACAACCTTTGATTCCAAGAGATCCACAATAGTAGACAATGGCGATGGTACATTTACCCTAACAGATGATTCAGGCAACTCCGCCACAGTAGATACAAACAATACCGTAACTACCTTAGTGGATAATGGTAATGGAAGTTTTACCTATACATCAGAAGATGGTACAGTAACAACATTTACAGAAACCAATTCAACCTTAGCAGATAATAATGATGGTACATTTACCTATACCAATGAAGACGGTGTAGTAACAACCTTTGATTCCAAGAGATCCACAATAGTAGACAATGGCGATGGTACATTTACCCTAACAGATGATTCAGGCAACTCCGCTACAGTAGATACAAAAAATACCGTAACTACCTTAGTGGACAATGGTAATGGAAGTTTTACCTATACATCAGAAGATGGTACAGTAACAACATTTACAGAAACCAATTCAACCTTAACAGATAATAATGATGGTACATTTACCTATACCAATGAAGACGGTGTAGTAACAACCTTTGATTCTAAGAGGTCCACAATAGTAGACAATGGCGATGGTACATTTACCCTAACAGATGATTCAGGCAACTCCGCCACAGTAGATACAAACAATACCGTAACTACCTTAGTGGACAATGGTAATGGAAGTTTTACCTATACTAATGAAAATGGAGTGCCAGTATCATTTCAAGCATCTACAATCACAAATAATGGTAACGGAACGTCAACTGTTGTATTGGCAGATGGAGGGTCTATCACTTTAGATAATGATGGTGTAGATAATGTAGATGATGCAGATAATGACCCATCTAATGAAATAGAATTACCCAGTGGTGGTACTAATGGGCAAGTACTTTCTACAGATGGTTCAGGAACGTATATATGGGTTGATGCAGATACAGGTCCTCAAGGGCCAACAGGCGCCGATGGTAATGGCATAAGTTCAACAGTAGACAATGGCAATGGTACATTTACAATAAACTATACAGACGGTTCAAGCTTTACAACAGCAGACTTTACAGGGCCACAAGGAGCAACAGGAGCTGCTGGAGCCGATGGAGCAGACGGTACAAATGGAGCCGATGGAGCTGATGGTAATGGTATCAGTTCAACAGTAGACAATGGTAATGGAACATTTACAATAAACTATACAGACGGTTCTAGTTTTACAACAGCAGACTTCACAGGGCCACAAGGAGCAACAGGAGCAACAGGAGCTGCTGGAGTAGACGGATCTGATGGTAATGGTATAAGCTCAACAGTAGACAATGGTAATGGTACATTTACAATAAACTATACAGACGGTTCAAGCTTTACAACAGCAGACTTTACAGGGCCACAAGGCGCAACAGGAGCAGCAGGAACTAATGGAGTAGACGGAGCCGATGGTAATGGTATAAGTTCAACAGTAGACAATGGCAATGGAACATTTACAATAAACTATACAGATGGTTCAAGTTTTACAACAGCAGACTTTACAGGACCACAAGGAGCAACAGGAGCTGCTGGAGCAGACGGTACAAACGGAACAAATGGAGCTGATGGTAATGGCATCAGTTCAACAGTAGACAATGGCAATGGTACATTTACAATAAACTATACAGACGGTTCAAGTTTTACAACAGCAGACTTTACAGGGCCACAAGGCGCAACAGGAGCAGCAGGAACTGATGGAGCAGACGGAACAAATGGAGTAGACGGAGCCGATGGAGCCGATGGTAATGGTATAAGCTCAACAGTAGACAATGGTAATGGTACATTTACAATAAACTATACAGACGGTTCAAGCTTTACAACAGCAGACTTCACAGGACCACAAGGCGCAACAGGAGCAGCAGGAACTAACGGAGCCGATGGAGCTGATGGTAATGGTATCAGTTCAACAGTAGACAATGGTAACGGAACATTTACAATAAACTATACAGACGGTTCAAGCTTTACAACAGCAGACTTCACAGGACCACAAGGTGCAACAGGAGCTGCTGGAGCCGATGGAGCAGACGGAACAAATGGAGCAGACGGAGCTGATGGTAATGGTATCAGTTCAACAGTAGACAATGGTAACGGAACATTTACAATAAATTATACAGACGGTTCAAGCTTTACAACAGCAGACTTTACAGGACCACAAGGAGCAACAGGAGCTGCTGGAGCAGACGGTACAAACGGAACAAATGGAGCTGATGGTAATGGTATCAGTTCAACAGTAGACAATGGCAATGGTACATTTACAATAAACTATACAGACGGTTCAAGCTTTACAACAGCAGACTTTACAGGACCACAAGGCGCAACAGGAGCTGATGGAGCAGACGGTACAAACGGAACTAACGGAGTAGACGGAGCCGATGGTAATGGCATCAGTTCAACAGTAGACAATGGCAATGGTACATTTACAATAAACTATACAGACGGTTCAAGTTTTACAACAGCAGACTTTACAGGGCCACAAGGCGCAACAGGAGCAGCAGGAACTGATGGAGCAGACGGAACAAATGGAGTAGACGGAGCTGATGGTAATGGTATCAGTTCAACAGTAGACAATGGCAATGGTACATTTACAATAAACTATACAGACGGTTCAAGTTTTACAACAGCAGACTTTACAGGGCCACAAGGCGCAACAGGAGCTGCTGGAGCAGACGGTACAAACGGAACAAACGGAACAAATGGAGTAGACGGAGCCGATGGTAATGGTATAAGTTCAACAGTAGACAATGGTAATGGTACATTTACAATAAACTATACAGACGGTTCAAGCTTTACAACAGCAGACTTTACAGGACCACAAGGCGTAACAGGAGCAGCAGGAGTTGCTGGAGCCGATGGAGCAGACGGAACAAATGGAGCAGACGGAGCTGATGGTAATGGTATAAGTTCAACAGTAGACAATGGCAACGGTACATTTACAATAAACTATACAGACGGTTCAAGCTTTACAACAGCAGACTTCACAGGACCACAAGGTGCTACAGGAGCAACAGGGGCTGCTGGAGCAGACGGTACAAACGGAACAAATGGAGTAGACGGAGCTGATGGAGCTGATGGTAATGGTATCAGTTCAACAGTAGACAATGGTAACGGAACATTTACAATAAACTATACAGACGGTTCAAGCTTTACAACAGCAGACTTTACAGGGCCACAAGGAGCAACAGGAGCTGCTGGAGCAGACGGAACCGATGGTAATGGTATCAGTTCAACAGTAGACAATGGTAATGGTACATTTACAATAAACTATACAGACGGTTCAAGTTTTACAACAGCAGACCTTACAGGGCCACAAGGCGCAACAGGAGCTGCTGGAGCAGACGGTACAAACGGAACAAACGGAGTAGACGGAGCCGATGGAGCTGATGGTAATGGTATCAGTTCAACAGTAGACAATGGTAATGGTACATTTACAATAAACTATACAGACGGTTCAAGCTTTACAACAGCAGACTTTACAGGGCCACAAGGAGCAACAGGAACTAATGGAGTAGACGGAGCCGATGGTAATGGTATAAGTTCAACAGTAGACAATGGCAATGGTACATTTACAATAAACTATACAGACGGTTCAAGTTTTACAACAGCAGACTTCACAGGACCACAAGGCGCAACAGGAGCAACAGGAGCAGCAGGAACTAATGGAGTAGATGGAGCTGATGGTAATGGTATAAGTTCAACAGTAGACAATGGCAATGGTACATTTACAATAAACTATACAGACGGTTCAAGTTTTACAACAGCAGACTTTACAGGACCACAAGGCGCAACAGGAGCAACAGGAGCCGATGGAGCAGACGGTACAAACGGAACAAATGGAGTAGACGGAGCCGATGGTAATGGTATCAGTTCAACAGTAGACAATGGCAATGGTACATTTACAATAAACTATACAGACGGTTCAAGCTTTACAACAGCAGACTTTACAGGGCCACAAGGAGCAACAGGAACTAATGGAGTAGACGGAGCCGATGGTAATGGTATAAGTTCAACAGTAGACAATGGTAACGGTACATTTACAATAAACTATACAGACGGTTCAAGCTTTACAACAGCAGACTTTACAGGGGCACAAGGCGCAACAGGAGCAACAGGAGCTGCTGGAGCAGACGGAACTAACGGAACAAACGGAGTAGACGGAGCCGATGGTAATGGTATAAGTTCAACAGTAGACAATGGTAACGGAACATTTACAATAAACTATACAGACGGTTCAAGCTTTACAACAGCAGACTTCACAGGACCACAAGGTGCTACAGGAGCAACAGGAGCAACAGGGGCTGCTGGAGCAGACGGTACAAACGGAACTAACGGTACAAACGGAACAAATGGAGCTGATGGTAATGGCATAAGTTCAACAGTAGACAATGGTAATGGTACATTTACAATAAACTATACAGACGGTTCAAGCTTTACAACAGCAGA
>CANLIE010000063.1 GCA_947491225.1 uncultured Cellulophaga sp. | reverse complement strand
TCTTATCCTAAAAGCTTTAAAAACACAAGCAAAACACCCTTGTACCTATCTAACTTTAGTAGCCTTTATAAGACTTAACCTATTTGTCAAAGTTAACTTGCATAAATGGCTCCACAATCCGTTTCAAAAAAAACAACCTCCTCCAAATCTATATATACAAGGGGGTTCTCTTTTGAAATTTGAACTAAATTTAGTCTTAGATCAGTAAAATGTTTAGATTTATTATCCCTTAAATTTATTTAGGACACGATTGATATCAAATTCTAAATATCAAAATAATCAATAAAAAACTGTTGCCAACACTGGCCATAGTTATTACAGGTTTTGGTGCTTAATCAAAAGTCTGTGCATATTTATGAAGTCCGCCAAACCTTTTGATTTGGCTTTCAAAATGAAAAGATAAAAACAAAATAAAAAGCTTTGGTTAAGTGCAAATCCAAAAATTATTCTATTTTTAATCCCGTACTAACCATAGCCCAAACGTTGGCAGCAAGTTTTATCGAAAAATCGTGAGCAAAAAAAAGAAAAAATATTATGTAGTATGGAAAGGTTCTAAAACAGGAATTTTAGAATCTTGGGAAGAGTGTAAAAACTCAATTCACGGTTTTAAAGGAGCTGAATACAAATCGTTTAAAACGCTTGAACTTGCTAAAAAAGCGTATTCTGAAAATTATGACGAATACAAAGAAAAAACGATATTTGAAAGCTCTCTAACAAAAGAACAACTCGAACTAATTGGAAACCCTGATTTAGAAACAGTTTCTGTGGATGCAGCTTGTAGTGGAAGTCCAGGAATTGTAGAATATCAATGTGTTGACACCAAAACAAAAGAGAAAATCTTTCATTATGGACCACTTTATGAGTCTACAAATAATATTGGAGAATTTTTAGGTTTGGTACACACGCTTGCTCATATGAAAAAAATAAATGACAAAAGACCAATTTATACTGATAGTAAAATTGCTATGGGTTGGGTAAGAGATAAAACTCATAGAACTAATCTTGAAAAATGTGAGCAAAATGGAAAATCATTTGAATTGCTTGAAAGAGCTGTAAAATGGTTAGAAACAAATGAAATAGAAAATAAAATTCTAAAATGGGAAACTCAAGCTTGGGGAGAAATTCCAGCTGATTTCGGACGAAAATAAAATATGCAAACAACCAAAACTGATTTAAGCGGACTTAATGAAAAACAAAGACAAGCAGTAGTTTCCGAGTGTAAAAGACTTCTTGTTTTAGCAGGTGCAGGTTCGGGAAAAACTAAAACGCTACTTCAAAAACTAATTTACTTAATTGAAGAAAAAGGTATAAATCCAAGTAATATTTTGGCAATCACATTTACTAAAAATGCTGCTAATGAAATGCTTGATAGATTAATCATTTCAGCGGACGACACGGAAGAATATGCTGAAAATCTTGCAGATAAAAATAGAACAACCAAAGAGAAAGACACAGAACGCTACTTTTTCACTAAAAAGCATAAATGGATTGACAACTTAACGTTGAGGACGTTTCACAGTTTGTGTTATAGCATAATTAGAAATTTTGGTGTAAATGAGTTTGACAACAAGTTCAAAATAATTGGAGACACTAAAGCTAAAGATGATGAATTTGCAAAATACTCGGCAACTGAAACTGCCTTTGAAGTCATCCATAAAATCTTAATAGAGAACTGTGAATCTAATGAGTATCTACTCGATTTGAAAAGATACATATTGGATTATATGATTGACAAAATCCATATCGAAAAGGATAAACGTATTTCTTTGCCAAAAGACGGGAAATTTTATACAACATTAAACGGAACAAAAGTTCGGTCTAAATCTGAACAGTATATAGCTGATTGGCTTTATCGACATAGTATTAAATTTAAGTATGAGCCAAATGTAAACTTTAGAGATTTTGATTTTCGACCAGATTTCTATATTCCAGAAGCTAACTTGTATTTAGAACACGTAAGTCAAAAAAGCTACCCAACAAAAGGGAAAGAACAACAGTTTAACAAAGCAAATAAATTGCTCGTTAAGACATTTGAACACCAAACAAAAGATACTACTCTTTTTAATTTGGCGTTAGAGAGAATTGTAAAAAATAGGCTTCCTTCAAACTATCATTTTTCAACTGCTTTATCGTTTGAAGAAGAATTTAAATCATATCATAAAGAAGTTAAAGACTTTCTACGTCAAGCAATGAGAGTGATTGATATGGTTAAAGTGGAAAACTTACCAACCAAAAAAGTTTTAGAACAATCTCAAAAAGACCAGCATGAAAGAGTAAGAGACTTTTATAAACTTGCAATTCCAATTATCGAGCAATATCAATTGTATTGTACCAACAAATCATATCTAGACTTTAATGATATGATTACAAGAACTATTTCGTTATTCAAAAATCACAGAGAAATAGTAGACAAGTTTAGAGGAAAATATGAGTACATTCTTGTAGATGAATTCCAAGATGTAAATAACTTACAAGTTGAGTTAATAAAACTTCTGCTTACGGACAGCAATCAACTTTTCTGTGTAGGAGACGATTGGCAAAGTATTTATGGTTTCAGAGGTTCAAATGTGGATTATATAGTCAACTTCAAAGAGCATTTTAAAAAATCCGAAACTATAAAATTGAGTATGAATTACAGGAGTACCGAACATATTGTTGGTGCAAGTAATGAAGTAATCAAACACAATAAATTCAAAGTAGATAAAGATGTTCGCTCAAACAAAAAATCAAGTAGCAAAATTCACGTTTATGTAGGAAAAGACGAAGCAGAAAATATAGAATATGTGCTTGACCAAGTTAACAAGTTAAAAGACAATGGATATACAAAAGAAGAAATTTTGTTTTTGTACAGAAGAAGTAAAATGTATAGTCCATATTTTGAAAGATTTAAACAAGAGCGAGTGTTTGTTTCGGGCAAAACCATTCATGCCTCAAAAGGACTAGAAGCAAAAGCCGTATTCATAATCGGTCTAACAGAGGGAAATGGTGGATTCCCAGATATTTGGATGGAAGACAGAATATATCAAGTAATTAAAAAATCAAATCACGATTTATTACTTGAAGAGGAAAGGCGACTATTTTATGTTGCAATAACAAGAGCAAAAGATGAATTATTCCTAATTACAGAAAAGGGAAATGAATCCAGTTTTATAAAAGAGATCCCAGACGATTTTACATTTAAGACGAGTATTCCTTTTAAATCAGTAATTGGGGAAATAACCTTATGCTCAAATTGTAGCAACCGATTGGATGAAGGTTTTGCATTTTGTCCATATTGCGGAGAAGAACAAAAATTAGATGAATAAAAAAGCCAGCTACCAACAAAGAGAAGTGTGGTAAAAACAAGTAAAATCTATTTATAACCCATTTTATGCATTAAGATTTTTCTAATGAAGCTTGATGCCATAGATACAGTTGTTTTCTTACGTTTAGCATAGCAGTTTACCCTGAGTTTAGAGCTGTTAAATTAAAAAACGAAGCAAAGCGTATCCATTCTCAACAGCTACAAGATGTAATAGATTTTCTACTGCATAAAAAAATAGAATATACTTTAAGTTAGAGTAATGACAAGAGTTGTTAACAGGCATAAAGCCAAATTAGAACCCTGAAATACAAAATATATATATTTCCCGATTAAAATAATTTTCTTTGCCCTACGTTGTAAACTTATCTATATTCCAAAAAAATCATTATGAAATTCAAATCAAACATACCTTACCTTACCACCTTTACCGTTTTAGTCTTTATATTTTCTTTAAATGCACAAAACGACGAAATGGATGGTCAGGAAATTACTTCTTATAATCCCTTTGAAGTTGCTACCGATTATGCCAATTTTAGCGAATGTACCCCATATAACACAGCAGAAAAAAAAGCTTGTTTTACAGAAAAACTACAACAGTATTTTAATGAAAACTTGAAGATTCCCAAGGATACCCTTTCACAAAATTTTGATGGAAAAGTATATTTTAAATTCTTTACTGACACTAAAGGAAAGCTAAAATCCACAGAAATTTTTAATAGACCCGAAAGTAAATTTATTGAAGAAAAAATAGATCAAGTCTTAAAAAAATTACCATCGCTAAAAACCGTTCAGTTAAAGGATACTACCGTTAGTACTGGATATGTTCTTTATGCCAAATTTAGCCCAGGAAATAATACTCGGTTAAGGGTTATAGACATTATCGTAAACAAAGAAAAAATAAAAGAAACAGAGGAAACCGACTTTGATTATCCCTTTACAGTAGCCACTGATGAAGCACCCATTTTTCCTGGTTGTGAAGATTTGCCCAAAAACAGTCGAAGCAACTGTTTTCAACAAAAGATAAATAAGTACATTGCCAAGAATTATAACTTTCCTAAAGAAATACAAGAATTGAATGTAAGTGGTGGTAAGGTATACGTTAGTTTTGTCATTGAAAAAGATGGTTCAATAAAAAACATCAGAACTAGAGGATCACATCCCTTACTTGAATTGGAAGGACGAAGAATTATTACAAAACTTCCCCCTATAATTCCAGGGAAGCTAAAGGGAAAGGCAGTTAGTTCGTCCTTTATTGTACCCATAAATGTTAAATTTTATTAATTACAAAAACTTTGTTCTAAACAAAAGATTACATTATAAATCCAAATTATTACTAAATGATTTAGAACTAGAACCATATTAAAATGTAAGAGGCAAACATTTTAATATATAAATAAACCATTAGATGATACAAAAAATCAATACAGTAATGTGAGACCCTGAAATAAATTTAGGGTGACGTATTAATCTTATGACTAAATACAGGCATTCAAGAAAAACAGCTAAAGGTAGTAATGTTAAAAATAATACTAAGGTAGTGTTTCTTAATAGAGTATTAGCGCACTTTTCTATGTCTAAAATTTTCGCAGGAAATTCCTTGTACACAAAACCACATTACTCATAAAAGAAATCGTTAGAGATCAGTTAAAAAACCCAGCACAAAAGGACAAAACTGAAAAATGAAAGAAGTAATTATTTTAACAATAATATCAGGACTTGTGTTTTTTACATTCCTTGTGGCTCTCATTTTAGGCTTCACAAAGAAGAAAAAAAAATTAAAACTGGCTTCTTTATTTCTGTTTTTTGCTTTTATTGGCTGTTTAGGTTGGACAGGATATAGAATTATAAGCAAGACATATAATAAAGTTGCAGGAACGTTTGGAGTGAGAACGGGAGACGAGATTTATGATGCACTTTTTGACGAAAGAAAAACGAACTGCGTTAAAATCTTAAACTTTCAAGACCAAATAGTACCTAAGATAGATTATGCCATTTGGCTTCATTTTGAAACTTGTCCAAGCGAACTTAAACGTATTTTATCAAAACACGATTTTAACTCAGAGAAAATTTCAACCAAAAATTGGAACGAAAAAATACCATTCGCAGAAACTTTAGATTGGTTTAATCCTATGAAATTAGGAGATACAATAATGGTTTACGAGTACTCTACCTATGACAGTAGAAATATACAAACCATTTGGACTAATCTTGACAGTACAGAAGTATTTGTCAGAGATGTGCTTGACTGAAAAAATAAACCACTATGGAATAAATACTATTGGCAACATAGTGTATAATTAATGGCTTGTTCTCGTCTACTTCTGAAAATCTTTGCGGATTTTTAGTTTGGTGTGTACTTGTAAAGTTAAGTGCTAAACCACTCAACGAAATTATAGCTGAGACGTTAAACAAAGTTTAAATCAACATTCCTCCTTATCAACAAGTAATTTTCCCCAATCATTCAATTTCCAAAGAACATCAACCAATTTTTGACCTAAATCTGTTAATTGATATTCAACTCTTGGTGGTAATTCGTTGAAAGATTTTTTTGTCAATAAACCATCAGAAACCATTTCGCTTAAATGTTGGTTCAGCACTCTTCTATCGACTTGATTAATTCCTCTTAAAAATTCGCTCGGTCTTTTTTTGCCTTCGTGAATTTGCCAAATAATAGGAATTTTCCATTTTCCGCTAATTGTATTAACCTCTTTTTCTAACGGACAAATTTTATTTTTGACTACCAATTGCTTTGTATTCATAATATTGACTTTTTTATCCCATACTGACAAAAATATGCGGTATTGATTGCTCTATTTCAAGACCCTAAATTTGGCAAAATTTAAGTTGCAAATTTATGAAATTATTAAGAATTGACTCAAGCGTAAGGATTCAGAATTCAAAGACGAGAATGTTAACTGACTATTTCCTGGAACAACTAAAAACGAGCAAGGAATATTCTTTAAAAAGCAGGGATGTTGGCATTAATCCGCCAAAATTTCCAACTGACGAATTTATCAAAGCAAATTATACTCCTGAAACGAGTAGAACGCCAGAAATGAAAAGTGCACTTACATTTTCTGACACATTAATAGATGAACTGATTAATAGTGATAAAATAATAATTGCATCGCCAATGTACAATTTCTCTATTTCGGCAACTTTAAAAGCCTATATTGATAACATTGTAAGAGCTGGTAGAACATTTGCATTGGACGAAAACGGAGCAATGCAAGGACTTTTAGGTGGTAAAAAAGTTTTAGTAATCACATCAAGAGGTGCTATGTCCTATAAAAATGGTGAAATTCTTCAATCATTCGATTTTCAAGAAAATTATTTGAGAGCATTATTTAATTTTTTGGGAATTACTGACATTACTTTTGTAAACACCGAGGCACAAGATTTTGGAACAGAGGATTTAAAAAGTAGTAACTTTAAACAATCTAAAAAACAGTTATCGGAATTGGCTAAAATATGGTAAGCGAAGAAATCAAAAATAGAAAAGGAGCGAGAAAAGTACAAGATATCCCAAAAGATGTGTTGGATTTACTCAACGAGGGAAAAATTCAAACAGTCAATCTTACAGAATGGCTAGCAGTCAACCAAACAGAATTAATCAAAAACACTTTCCAAAAAATTGGCTTAGAAGATTGCATTGATACTATCACAGAAGCAATTGCGCAGCAGAAAAAACCCTCAACAATGGGTTCTATAAAGCTTATTGGACAACATCTTTACCAATATTGCCGACAATCTAAAACTTTAGCTGCAACAATTGGGCTTTTAAACAATCACCAATCTGACACCGTAAGGTGTTATGCTACTTATTTAATTGCTTTAAATAGTGACTTAAATATTTCAGAAAAACTTGACCAATCCAGAAAGTTGATTGCCGACAAGCATTTTGGCGTTAGAGAAATTGTTTGGATGGCATTAAGACCTGAAATCGAGAAAAACCTTATAGAATCAATCGAAATATTGAGCGAATGGACTAACGACAAAGACGAAAACATTAGGAGGTTTACAACAGAATCTACAAGACCAAGAGGAGTTTGGTGCAAGCATATTGAGGAATTAAAAGAGAATCCCGAACAAATATTATCCATTTTGGAGCAATTAAAATCGGACAAGTCAAAATATGTTCAGGACAGCGTTGGGAATTGGCTAAATGATGCAAGTAAATCGAAACCCCAATTTGTAATTGCACTTTGTGAAAAATGGAAATCAGAATCGCCAACAGCGGAAACAGAAAAAATAATAAAGAGAGCGTTAAGAACAATTGTGAAATAAAACATAGCTATTAAATGCTTTTTTAAAGGTTTGTCTATCTTTAGGAAGTACACCTAATTTTTTTAATTTAGGTTGTATTTAATTTAAAAAATTAGCATCTTTTAATGCACTACCTGTTCCATATAAAACAACTATTTTTAAACTGCAAATTAAATGCTTAAATTGATTCTTGAAATTCTAAAAAATGAAGCACCAATTAATTTTAAAAAACATTAGTCGTTTTATAACCCTTAATCAGAAAGAGCAAGACTTATATATTTCTTTATTAACTGAGAAGAAAATTAAAAAAAAAGATTTCTTACTTAGAAAAGGAGAAATAGCAAGGTACGATTACTTCATTAGTAAAGGTTGTTTAAAAATCTATAATATAGACCATAAAGGTTCAGAACACATAACTATGTTTGCGGTAGAGAATTGGTGGTCAGGAGATATGGCCAGTTTCATAACTCAACAACCTGCTACTTATTTTATACAAGCACTAGAAGATTCTGAAGTGCTACAAATTTCAAAAGAAAATTTTGATTTGCTATTTGAAAAAATACCAAAATTTGAACGTTTTTATAGAATCCTATATCAAAGATCATTAGTTACATATATTCAGCGATCTGATCAAAATATTTCATTAAGTGCTGAAGATCGCTATCTAAACTTTGTTAAAAAATATCCTTCCTTAGTGAATCGTGTTTCTCAAAAAAACATTGCTGCTTACATAGGTGTTACGGCAGAATTTTTGAGTTTGCTACGAAAAAAAATAGCTGAAAACCTGAATTAAATTTAAAAATTTGTTTAAAGTTTACTTGTCTTCAATACAATTTTATAGCTAAAACCACTACCATATTTTTTTTACAAAGAACCTAGGTTTCATTGTAATTTCTTAATGTACATTATTTTTCTCTATTACAAAGAGCCTGTTCTTTGCAGTATGAAAAAAATAAATACTTTTTTAATACTATCACTTTTGGTTTTTAGTGAAAAAGTAAAAGCTCAAATTACACAATTAGAATTTGCTCCTGGAATTTCTAAAATTGATTTTTCTTCTTTTTCAATTCGACCAATCAATGATAATAAAACATTTTCTATTTCAACTTTAGCTTTCTTTCAAAAATATTATGAAAAAGAAAATATAATTTTTGATGAAATAGGTGTACAAACTACAGCATTTTGGAATTTTAGCAAATCTATATCCATAGGGCCTTCTCTTTATTACAACAGTGTTGCTGGTTTTTCTGAAAGAATATCTTTACTATTCTCTGCTAGAACAGAAAGATTTTCCTTTACTGCTATTCCTTCTATTGCTCATTTAGAAGTAAAAAATTTCATTAATGGAGAATTATTTCTCCAAATACAATTTACACAGCCTCTAAAAAAACAATGGAGTCTATTATTAAACACTCAAATACTTACCCATTGGGATAAATTTTCTACACATGCGAGAAGTTTTCAGCAAGCAAGAATTGGGCTTTCTTATAAAACGACTCAATTTGGTCTAGCAGCAGACTTTGATCAATATGGTAACGCACCAATAACAAAAACCTCAATAGGGCTATTTGCAAGAAAAATATTTCTTAATAAACAATAATTTAAAAACAAAAAAATGATACGTAAAATTTTTAAAACAGATGACAATTGGGGGCAATTAGCAGCTCGTTTCACACTTGGATTAGTGCTGTTTCCTCATGGAGCGCAAAAAATGCTAGGCTTATTTGGGGGATATGGATTTACATCAACAATAGATGCTTTAACTCATCAAATGGAGCTGCCCTGGTTAATTGCATTCTTGGTAATCATCATAGAATTTTTTGGGGCAATTTTCTTACTTATTGGTTTTACAAGTAGAATTTGGTCATTGGCAATACTATTTCTATTCATAGGAATTATTTTCACAGCACAAATTGAACATGGCTTTTTTATGAACTGGTTTGGGATTCAAAAAGGAGAAGGTTATGAATATTCTTTACTTATTATAGGCTTAGCTATATCAACCCTTATAAACGGTGGAGGGAAATTTTCTATAGATAATCAAATTACAAAAAAATTAAACAAATTATAAGATGAAAAAAATAATAGCCTTAGGAGCAAGTAACAGTAAAAACTCTATAAACAAAACATTAGCTATTTATGTAGCTAATAAAATTACAAATGCAAAAGTAAATATTGTAGATTTAAATGATTACGAGTTGCCTCTTTACGGAATTGATTTAGAAGCCAAAAATGGAATTCCTGAAAATGCAGTAAAACTTAATAGTCTTATAGAGTCAACAGACGGATTAGTTATTTCATTGGCAGAGCATAATGGCTCTTATACAGCATTCTTTAAAAACACATTAGATTGGTTATCCAGAATTGATATTAAGGTATGGAAAGATAAACCAATACTGTTATTAGCAACTTCTCCAGGAGCTAGAGGTGGTAAAATAGTCTTGCAATCTGCCAAAACATATTTTCCATATTTAGGAGGGAATGTAATAGCAGATTTTTCATTAGCTAATTTCTACGAAAACTTTTTAGAAAACGAAATTTCCAATAATGAATTAGAAAAAGAATTGAATCAAAAAATTCAACTTTTTGAACAAAAAATGAATAGCATATAGTTCTAGAATGGAAGTCATCTTGACTTTTTTTGAGAAAAACTGGGGTTTTAGAAATTTGTGTTACAAAACATAAAAACAAAACCCCATATACCAGATACTAAACAAAGATATGATAGAATTAGAGATAGTTCCTTATTTACCAGAAACAAAATGAGGATTTAAGCCTAAAGTTCCTTTATACGAGATTGATAATGCAATTCTCTATAAACCTAAAACAGGCATTCAGTGAGAGTTGGTATGCCCAATAAAATAAGACGACAAGTATTGAATCCAGAAGATTCACGATACACAGTTGAAACTTTTCTAATACCTCTTACCCTTGGATCTAGGTAGTTTATTTCGCTACTTCCCTTCTAGCATATATAAACTAATATAGTTTGTATATAACGTGTGTGTTTTTTCATCAATAGCAAGTAAGGCACTTTCTCCTAGTCTATGATCATTTTATTCATTATCATCTGACTCATAAACAGTTTTCTCTATAATTCCGCCATTTTTTTTGTTTTCTGCGGCTTCTTCATCAGAAAGCGTAATAACTTCTACTTCTATATGATCGCTACTATTTTTCTCTGGTATGTCAACTTTATTATTTTCTTTTTTTTGATGATTCTTATAGTTTTCAATAGCTTCGATAGCCCTGATATATTCTGATTCTTTTTCTTCTTCTCCGTATGTTTTTAAATCTAAATAAATCAAAAAGTATATTAGATATTGCACATCCTTGTTACCAAAATATTCAATAGGAAACTCGTTTTCTAAAATTGTTACCAGCGAAGTATCTAGTGTGTATTTGGTTGTTACATCATCGTTGATTATAAAATTTACAAAATCAGTATTGATTTTAATAACAGTGGTAAATGCACTTTTCTTGAATTCTTCTTTTTTAGATTGATCAGAATGACAAACATTTAATTTTTCCTCATAATTGTCAAATAATTGAATGTTTTTCTGAATTATTTTGGCAAGGTTCAATTTCTTTTCAAAATACAATTTCTCCCCTTTATGAATATCTCTAGTATTGTATAACCCAAAATCCTTACATACTAAATATTTAAAAAACAAATCTCGATACCCGTCTGATTTTGTATTTATTAAAACATCTTTTCCCACTAGATTATCCTCCATCGCTGTGATGGTTTTTTCTAAGTTTGGTATAATATTTTTTAGACAGTCGATTATATAAGTTGTAGTGTCAACACTATTATTCGATTGCGCTACAGCGACGTTGTTCTGCATTGAGTTGCTTGTTTTTGCAGAACGTATACTTTTTTCAATTCTTGATTGTTTAGAAACATCATTATTACAACTAAAAAATAGCATCGTGCAATTTAGTAATAGTAAAACCCTGAAATTATTCTTTGTACTTTTAAATAGTATCATATCTATTATTATAATGTTAAAATCTATTCTGAATAGTTATAAATGTTACAATTAACTGTAATACTAGTGTGTCTTTAGTTTATGGAGTTTTGTATGTAGTACCTTTTTTTTGATTATGTATATTATTTTCTCTAAAATGAAATACTATTTATTTTAAAAATATCCAATCCCCAGAATGTAATTTCTCAATTAATGAATCCTTATATTCATTATTTATGATAAATAATCTTGTATCAATTGAATGGTGCTTTGTAGTGTCAATAATAACATTATCTTCACTAATTTCTAGACTTAGCTTAAGTATACTTTTTTTAGTATTTAACTTGGAAGTTAAAGATATATATTTGTCATCCAAATTCCAAGAGTAATTATAATATACACCAAAAGAATCATTTTCAACAACGACAGATTCTACTCCTTTCTGTTTTAAATAACTTAATAAGTTATCAAAATTATCTCTATTCTCACTTTCATTTGTTCCAACTAGTGCCATAAATTCACCGTGAATACTATTCATCATATCAATTTTTTCAAAGTACATATTGTGATAATAACCTAGACTATCTCCAGAAGACCACCCCATCATATTGTATCCCTATCAATTTTTCTGGGTCAGAATAACTCCAATTGTCGTTATAAACACTATCTATTTTTATCGCATAAAAATCCCAAAATTTTATCAATTTTTCCCCAAATTCATCTTCTTTTTTACCATTTAGAATTTCTTCTTTTTGTGATTCAAAGGTTTTTTCTTTTTCAAATTCTATAGAATAAAAGTCCTCAATACCAATTGAGTGATTTTTCATAATAAAACTAATAAAAACTATATCAACCTTTCGGCAAGCTCAAGATGACAAAGCTTTTGGTTTAAAATTTACTTGTCTTCGATACAATTTTCTATCGAAAATCACTCAGACTGACATAAATTTTCTTACATCGAACTCAGGTTTATAGAGTTTCCCATAATTTTTCTTGCCTTAGAGTATTCTTTGGCAATGGCAATATCATTAAAATATAATTCAAAAGGCATATCAATTTGTAACGATATACCGTTTCTTTTTTATCCTGCATTTCTAGTGTTTTATTATCGTTATTTGGTTTTTCTCCTTTTTTTTGCCCACAACCTACAAAACCTACTAACAAACAAATGATTATAACATAACGCATATCTATTAAATCTTTATTATCGTATAATCTCAAAGGTATCACTGCCTATAGGTTTGTGTAAAAGAAAATTAAGTACCCGATTATTATAACTTATATTGTACAAATACTTTTAAAAAGATATATTATTTTAGTTTATATTCTCCTTTGAGTTGTCCATTAAGACTAACAATTGTATTAGCATTTTTTATTTTAAATTCTTGCCCAAGAAATATTACCTCTTTATAATTTTCACAATGAATAGTCGAATTTTCAATAAAGTATTTACACTCACTAGATTTTTCTCCTTGGTTATAATGCCAATATGACATATTTACTAATGTATCATTTAAAAATTCAACTTTAGCCCTTGTAGTTACAAAAGTATTAGCAAACTCTGGATTAGCTTCTATCTCTTCAGGAGATAACTGGTCTTTAGCATACCCTACTTGTTCAAATACCTTTTGAGTAAGATTTATTTTTCCTTTTTTGCAAGAAACTAAAAACACAGTGCAAAAAAAATAAAAAATGTATTTTCCTTTCATATTTAATTAATTTAATTTAAACTTTCAACATTCTCATCTAGTAAAAATACAAACAGACACATTACTAAAAAATACCGCATATTTATCAAATCTTTATTTTCTTATAATCTCAAAAGTATCACTGCCCATAGGTTTGTGGAGAAATATTCCTGTATCCCCATAATTTTTTTCTGTTTCTCTTATCAATACTCCCCATGATTTAAACTCTTCATCAATACGTTCTAAACGTACCAATCTACCATTACCATAAATAAAAAGTTGACAATGTTCTATAGGTAGCATATTACCTTTATCTTCATTCTCAATTGTTTCTATATCCTCTTTTTTTCTTTTTTCCAAAATATTATTTGTGGTGTAATTAAATACTTTAGTTTCTTCATATCGCTTTTGATTAAGTTTTTGGAAGGCACTGGCATCACCATCATTAAGCAGGTCTCTCAATTTATTGTAATATGCCACAACTTCTTTTTCTAGCATTTCTGTGTCTATTCTACTTAGGTCCTGGCTTTGGCTCCACCCCTTTAGGGCATAGGGCAGCTCTGTGATCTCAATTTCCCACTCATACTCTAG
>CANLIE010000062.1 GCA_947491225.1 uncultured Cellulophaga sp. | reverse complement strand
TAGGTGTCTTACTTTCATATATTATTTTCAATTATGTGGTTCTTACATACTCAAACAAGTTTCTGTAAAACCAAAATCACTTAAATAAATCGCTTTAAATCAATATATTGATATGCGCTAGTCTAATGCGGTACGGTACCACTACACATAGGGCATACATGCATACTGCCGATAGTTGCGATTGGTTTTCCTACCATAACTTAATTATTTTCAGATGATATAACAAAACTTTTAATAACGTCTGAGTTTTCGGGAATAAACTCACCACTTACACTCATATGACCTCCACCAACATTTTTAAAACGAGGTATTGAACCTATTTCGGTACTTGTATTTTTAACACCACACTTTTTTTCACCTATAATATAAAAAGATGCTCTTTTGTGACCAAGAGTTTCATAATGTTCTAAATCACATAGTTTAGAAAATTCATTTAAAGTCATGTCTAAATGATACGGTACTTTTCTAAATTTAATTATTTTATAAGGAGTATCCTTATGTCCTTTATAATTACTCATACGCATCGAAAAAGAAATCACTTTATTGTTCTCTTTACTAAACCATATTATTAACTTTAACTTTTTGTATTTCAAATTAAAATCTCCATCATTGTGTATAAACTTATCATCTGGTTCTCCAAAAATTTCTATGATTTTGTCATAAGAATCCCCAATAAAAAAAGCTTGGTCGTTGTATGTAAACTCACAACGGTCAATTTCAAAACGGTGTTCTTGTTTGGCAAATGCTGCGTCTAGCTCTTTAAACTTAGGATGGTCGTAGTTAGGTTGTACTACGTAGCCTTCTTGCGCTTTTGAGTCGTTACCTAAAAAACCACAGGAAACCAAACTCAGTACTAGCGTACAGATACTTAGTTTTTTTAGTAGGTGTCTTACTTTCATATATTATTTTCAATTATGTGGTTCTTACATACTCAAACAAGTTTCTGTAAAACCAAAATTACTTAAATAAATAGCTTTAAAAGATAAGAGTAATAAATTTAAAAATTTTATGATTAAAAAGGCTTTCAAAACTAATCAAACTGTAGAATACATTTGGTTAGTAGAAATAAAATACAATTCGAATAAAGACAAATTCACAGGTATTCTCGGTACTAATCCAATTTATACAAATGAAGCTAAAGTTGGTGAAATTATATGGATTGATAAAAATGAAATTTCTGATTGGATGTTTCTTAATGAAGATAACACAATTAATGGTGCTTACACTCTAAAAATCTTAAGAAATAGATTAAGTGATAAAGAAAAACAATTGTTTGACAAAGAAAATAATCTGAAGTTTGACTAAATAACAAGTATCTATTTTTTATGCATTGCTATTCCTTACTAATTATTTTATCTACTTTAGAACCACTTATTACATAAGTGTAAAACCACATTAAAGTAAAAGATGGTATAAAATCCGTACCAGGTATTAATTCTTCAACAAATGTTATCATTGCTGCTGCCTGCCCTACTTTACCTTTGTACATTCTTGTCATTAGCCAAGCAGATAAAGGCGCCCAAACAACATCAGAAAATTCACCTATTCCTAAAACTGCAAAAGACAACATCCCTATAGCATCAAAAACCAAACCCAGTAATAAATCTCTTATTTTGTTGTTTTTTTTCTTTGTCATATTTATAAATGTTAGTGTTAACTTATCATTTGCAAAATTAATGCCATTTCTTAGGACAAATCTGAACTTATAAGTTTTAGAAATTCATTACGGGTTTCTTGCTTTTCAAATTGTCCTCTAAATCCAGAGGTGGTAGTGACAGAATTTTGCTTTTGAACACCACGCATCATCATACACATATGAGATGCTTCTATAACAACAGCAACTCCTTTTGGTTTTAAGGTATTATTTAAACATTCTAGAACATCATGTGTCAAACGTTCTTGTACTTGTAGTCTTCTTGCAAAAACATCTACAATTCTTGGTATTTTGCTAAGTCCTACAATATATCCGTTTGGTATATATGCTACATGCGCTTTACCAAAAAAAGGCAACATATGGTGCTCACATAAAGAATACAACTCTATATCTTTAATTATAACCATATCGTCATAATCTTCTTTAAACATAGCTGCTTTTAATATTTTTATAGGATCTTGCTCATATCCTTGAGTCAAGAACATCATAGCTTTTGCTGCTCTTTCTGGTGTTTTTACTAAACCCTCTCTTTCTGTATCTTCCCCTACACTTTCTATAATTTTAGCGTATTTTTCTTTTACAGATTCCGTAGCTTTTAAATTATATTCTTCAAAATTTTTATAAAATGACATATATACTTTATTATTTTTATCTATATATAAAACTGTATTATTACTGTTACAATCAATTATTTGTTAAATGAATTTTACATCCATAATTTCAAAAATAGGTATTAAAATTGAATAAAGAAGTTGACTATCTTTTATTTATTTTTGCCATATGATAGCTAATGACTACTTTCATCCTTGAAAAAAAAGATTCTAAATGATTAAAGCCAAAAATATCCAAAAATTCTACGGAGACTTACAAGTTCTTAAAAGAGTGAATATACATATTTTGGAAAGAGAAATTGTTTCTATTGTAGGTTCTTCTGGTGCAGGCAAGACAACTTTATTACAAATATTAGGAACATTGGATTCCATTTCTAAAAATTTTAATAGTAAACTATTAATTAACAACACAGATGTTACCAAACTAAAAGAAAAGGAATTAGCTAAGTTTAGAAACAAGCATATTGGCTTTATTTTTCAGTTTCACCAATTACTCCCAGAATTTACTGCTTTAGAAAATGTTTGTATCCCTGCCTTTATAAAAAAGACACCAAAAGTAGATGCAGAAAAAAGAGCAAAAGAGCTTTTAGATTTCTTAGGACTCGCAAAAAGATACAACCATAAACCAAATGAACTTTCTGGTGGAGAACAACAACGTGTTGCTGTTGCTAGAGCTTTAATAAATAACCCTTCAATTATTTTTGCAGATGAACCTAGTGGAAACTTAGATTCTGAAAGTGCTGACAAGTTACATCAATTATTTTTTAAGTTAAGAGATGAATTTGGTCAAACATTTGTAATAGTTACTCACAACCAAGAGCTAGCAAATATGGCTGATAGAAAGTTAGTAATGGTTGATGGACAAATAACTACATAAAATGCTGAAAGAAGTATATAATTTCCTTAAAAAACCAGTTTACACTAAGGATGAAAACACAAACATAACTTATAGATTTAGTGTTTTTATAAAACTACTCTTTTGGGGGTTGGTTTTTGGTATTGGAATTGTTATGTTTAATACCTTATGGGAAGCTACAGGAATTTTAGCCAACAATGAACATGCACTCAGCAAAGCCCTTAAAGATATGGGCTTACCTATGCTTGTATTTTTAGTAGTGGTTGTTGCCCCAATCTTTGAAGAACTTCTTTTTAGAGGGTCATTGGTACTTTTTAAAGAATCTAAATTCTTCAATATTGCATTCTATGTTTCAATAATCCTTTTTGGGTTAATACATATTACCAATTTTGAAATTACAGCAACAGTTCTGGTTTTAACACCCTTTTTAGTCGCACCACAATTAATCTTAGGAGTATTTACAGGTTTTATACGTGTTAAATTTGGCTTAGGCTGGTCTATATTATTACATGCAAGCCATAACCTAATTCTTTTTATACCTCTATTAATAGCCAATCTTCTAGATATACCATTAGAATGACAAAAGCAGAATTGAAAGAGTTTTTAGACGAAAAGGTCTTGCAATACAATACTCCTGAGTTTATCACATCTGACCCCATACAAATTCCACATACTTTCTCTAAAAAAGAAGATATAGAGATTGCTGCCTTTTTAACCGCTACCATTGCTTGGGGAAACAGAAAAAGCATCATTAAAAATGCAACCCGAATGATGGAACTTTTAGACAACTCACCTTATGACTTTATTTTACATCATTCTAAAGACGATTTAGATAGATTTCAAGGTTTTGTACACCGTACGTTTAATGAAACCGATTTGTCTTTTTTTACACAAAGTCTTAAAAGTATCTATACAAAACACAATGGATTAGAAGGTGTTTTTTCAAAATATACCAAAGAGAATAATTTACAGATGGCCATCTCCCAGTTCAAACAGGTTTTCTTTGAAATTGAGCATCCATCACGAACAACTAAACATATTTCTGATCCTTTAAAAGGTTCTGCTGCAAAACGTATTAATATGTTTTTACGCTGGATGGTAAGAGATGGTAGTACTGGCGTAGATTTTGGAATCTGGAAAACCATATCTCCTTCTCTACTTTCATGCCCTTTAGATGTGCATTCTGGAAATGTAGCTCGTAAATTAGGGCTATTAACACGAAAACAAAATGATGCCAAAGCTTTGTCTGAATTAGATGAAAGTTTACGTGGACTAGACCCTAAAGATCCATCAAAGTATGATTTTGCCCTGTTTGGATTAGGTGTTTTTGAGGGGTTTTAGATTGAATTTTTGTTCTATTGATTAGAATTTAATAGATTAGTTATTGGTAATAAAAATCACATTGGTGGTATTATATAAATCAAATAAGTAAAATTCTTTTATTGTTTACTCTAGATAAAATATTCACTTAGTAGCTACAACAAGTAGAAGTTAGTTAAATGTAAAATTGCTCCATTGACACATAAAGTAAGTCAAACCTTACAAAATGATAATTGCAAAACACTTTTAATTAGTAACTTTCTGATTATAAAGTAATTATTAAACGCTAAAACGTATTATTATGCCAGCACCACCAATTTTCATTTATTCTAATTCAAATCCGCCTATTAAAGTATTAAATCCAAAATTCAAAAAATGGGTTCAAATGGTTGCTCAGAGTACTGAAGCTTCCAAGTTTTTAAAAGGTTATATTGGAGGGTATCCAAACCCTTTAGGACCTGACAATCCTTGGGGACCTATAGGGCCTTGGGTCAGATCAGAACCTGAACCTCAAACAAACTTCCCAAATTTTATTATGGGGGAACTTTTATTGGATGCTGTTGCCAATGCAAATGCAAAAGATCATCAATTTTCTGTTTTTGCAGCCATCAAAAAAGAAAAACTGATTCAGGAAGCTCTAAGTGAACTCCACGGAGAAATGAAATACGCTATGGAATCTATTAGCAAGCGAATTGATAAATATAAATAAGATTATATTATAGATTCAATTTACCATATATTCTCTAGACATAATAAACATTTTGTCTAGGGTTTTATGTTTTGTTCCATAAAGAATAAGAATCCAAAGAAAGAATACCAAATTTAATGGTCAATTACTACAACTGAAAAACTAGACTTCTAAAGCACACTTTAGATAACTCTTAATAAAAGTGCATTTTTTCTTAATATCTGTCAGCTTATTATTTGGTATATTTCTAAAACACACTACCCCAACCATCCTTCTCTATCTAAGCTCCTATACTGAATGGCTTCACTAATATGATCGCCTAAAATATGTTCAGATGCTTCTAAATCTGCTATGGTACGTGCTACTTTCAAAATTCTATCGTACGCACGTGCGGAAAGATTTAAGCGCTCCATTGCATTTTTTAACAATTCTTTGGAAGCATCATCTAATTTACAAAAAGTACGTATTTGTTTCGTACTCATTTGTGCATTATAATGTATGTTTTCCAACTCATCAAAACGCTTAGTTTGTAATTCTCTTGCTGCTGTTACACGCTTTCTAATTTCCACACTACTTTCCCCTTTTCGTTCTTCAGATAATTTTTCAAAAGGAACTGGTGTAACTTCTATATGAATATCTATCCTATCTAATAAAGGTCCAGAAATTTTACTTAGATACCGTTGCATTTCTGCAGGTGAAGAAGTTACTGGAGCATTGGGGTCGTTAAAATAACCCCCTGGACTAGGATTCATACTTGCTACTAGCATAAAACTACTTGGATATGTTACAGTAAAGCGTGCTCTAGAAATTGTTACTTCTCTATCTTCCAATGGCTGACGCATTACTTCTAAAACTCCTCGTTTAAACTCAGGCAACTCATCTAAAAATAATACACCATTGTGTGATAATGATATTTCACCTGGTTGCGGGTATGCTCCGCCACCTACCAAGGCAACATCTGATATGGTATGGTGAGGAGACCTAAAGGGTCGTTGATTCATTAACCCCATATTCTTTATCTTGCCTACAACACTATGTATTTTAGTGGTTTCTAAGGCTTCATGCAATGTCATTGGTGGTAAAATGGAAGGCAATCTTTTAGCCAACATTGTTTTTCCCGCGCCTGGTGGACCAATCAAAATAATATTATGTCCGCCAGCAGCTGCAATTTCCATACATCGCTTTATACTTTCTTGTCCTTTTACATCAGAAAAATCGAATTCAGGAAAATCCAAGCTTTTATAAAATTCAGCTCTTGTATCTATAATAGTCTCTTCTAAAAGCGCGTCTTTGTCAAAAAAATCAATCACTTGAGTAATATTCTCCACTCCAAACACCTTTAAATCGCTTACAATAGCAGCTTCTCTTGCATTTTGTTTGGGTAATATAAAACCTTTAAAACCTTCTTCTTTTGCTTTTATAGCAATAGGTAAAGCTCCTTTTATAGGCTGTAAACTTCCGTCTAAGGAAATCTCTCCCATAATAATATATTTATCTATCTCACTAGATTTAATCTGATTGGAAGCACTTAAAATACCCAAGGCTAAGGTTAAATCATATGCTGAACCTTCTTTTCGCATATCGGCAGGTGCCATATTTATGGTAATTTTCTTTCCAGGTATTCTGTAACCATTATTTTGTAGTGCAGCAGCTATACGGTAATTACTTTCTTTAATGGCATTGTCTGGCAAGCCTACTAAATGATACCCAATACCCTTATCTATATTTACTTCTACCGTAATTGTTGTGGCTTCTACACCAAAAACGGCACTGCCGTAAATTTTTGTAAGCATATTGTTTATTTAATTTGTAGTTGTAGTTGTAGTTGTAGTTTTTGGTTTAAAAATAAGCAAAGATTTTTTTGTTTTGATGATTTCATCTTTATTCATCATCATTTTACGAAATTCTCCATTTATGTACATTTTAGCTTGATCGTCATAATGAGAACTAAATGGATTTCCAGATTGCCCTGTTGGCAAAATACTAATACTATTTTCTACATCTGAAAAATCTATAATTCTTCTTGTAGAGGGACCAGAAGTTACATTATATTTTCCTGTATTATTATATGTAAAAGACATATTGTTAATTACTTCCCTTGTTCCACTTACAGGAAAAGGCCCAACATTAAAGTATTTACGTAAGGCTTGTACTTCACCTATAGGATGAGGATGTTCTAATGTATGTACTTTTCCCCATGTCCACTGTAAAACGTCATCTCCAAAATCATCAACCAAAGATTCTATTGTTTTTTCATAAGATTTTTGCATTATGCTTTGGTGTGTTTCTTTAATATCTTTTGTGTTAATATTATCCCACCAAACAGAATTTTCATTATTTACCAATGGTGCTAATAAACGTTTATGAAAATGTGTACTCAAAAATTGAGTAAAGAGTTCATCTCCCAATTCATCTTTAAAAGTAAACTCTAACATATAATATACCCAACGGTGAAAAATTGTAGATTCTGTACCACCTAAACTAGCATCTCCTTTCCAATTAGTCAATTCATCCAATTGTTTTATGTGACTTTCATTTAGTCCTGAAATATCAATTTTCTTTGCCATATTCATAACAATTGATGAATTTATAGACGAGGTATTATCTAGAATCATCTTACTAACAGACTTTAGGTCCCAATCTGATTTTGATTCTAACAAGCCTACAATACGTTTTGCCCTATTCTCTGGTAAATAATACCCTGGATACAACTGCCCAGCAATTGAATCTGGTTGATTGTTAGCTGAGTATACATAATTCCATGGTGGGTTTTCTGCTTGTGGGTTTTTAGAGAAATCTAAATAATTAAGTCGTTCTTGTTTACCATCGCTACCATTCAATACAAATTTAGTATTTATACTATCTGGCATTTGATATAGTTTAGCTGTTGCCCACCAAGCTACATTACCCTCAGCATCTCCATACATTATGTTTAAACCAGGCGCATGTATATCTGCTAGATGTCTTTTAAATGTGCTTTTAGTTTCTGAGTGTGACATACCATATAAAGCACTAAGTAATTTATTCTCTAGCTTTGTATATATCCAAGAAATAGCAATAGGTCTATCTCCTGAAATACCGTTTGCAATAGTATTTAAAATTGCTCCGTGTCTAGATTTCCTTATACGGAATTTTACATCATCTTCTCCTTTTACCTTTATTGTTTTATCTATATACAAATAGTTTTTCCAACCATTCTCTGTTTTATACTTAGTAGAGTCTGCAGGGTGTGTTTCTTCATAATAAAAATCTACATCATCATTCTCAAACATTGTTAAACCGTATGCCAACTGACGATTATGTGCCAATAATGGAAATGGAACACCTGCTAGGTGATATCCATATTTTTTATAGGTTGGTGTACTTATATGTGCTTCATACCAAACTGATGGTTGTGCAAAACCTATATGGGGATCGTTTGCTAAAATAACACTGCTTTTTTTTGTCTTATCTGGCGCTATAACCCAGCTATTACTGCCCTCAAATTGAGGTAAAGGCAATTTATTTAATGCTCTAGAGAGTGTTGTTGATAAGCCTAATTGAATTGAATCTGAAAAAGGATTATAATTTTTTATCAATGTAGAACCTGGTATAGTTCCTATTGATAAATCTGTAAGGTAATTTTTTCCTAACTTCTGTTTAATTTTAGTAAGCAAAGGATCTGTCTTGTGTGCCATAGCAAAACTAAATGCCATATAACCAATAGTATTGTAAACATCTTTTAAAACAAACGGACGTTTATCTATTCCTGTAAGGTAGAATTCTATTGGTGTTGGACCTTCTTCTACAAATTGATTAATTCCATCTAAATATGCTTCTGCCAGTTGTACATAATCATTATTAGGGTTTAAATTCTTAACTGTTTGCTCAGAATAATCATCTATCCCCAATGCTAAAAACAATTTATCAGTTTCTAGTAATTCTTCCCCAAAAACTTCTGAGAGTTCTCCTGCACCAATACGCCTTAATAATTCCATTTGCCAGAGCCTATCTTGCGCGTGTACATAACCAAGAGTACGTATAGCATCTTTTTCACTAACTGCATATATGTGTGGAATACCATAATTATCATAGTACACTTGTACATTTTCTGATAAACTTGCTAACGTTTTTTCTCCTTCGTAATTAGGAGTCAGTGTATATAAAAAGATACAGATTCCTAAAATTAACAAACCAAGGATTGGAAGTATAATTTTTAAGATTTTTTTTAGTCGGCGCATAATGTAGGTTGAATTCCCTAAAGGTAAAATTAAATTTTAAAAAAAATAAATTAATTTTAAGAAACATACCTCTCTATTTTAATAAATAGATTTTTAATATCTTACCAAAATCTCCATCAATTTTAAATCTATCATCTGCGCGCTTACCTACTACCCAAACAATTCTATCTCCTGAACACAATAACCATTGTTCTTCCTTAGAGATTAGATTCATTTTCTGATCCTTAAAAAATTTACTCAATTTCTTCTTTCCTTTTAACCCAAAAGGATAAAAAAAGTCGCCTTCTTTCCATTTTCTCAATACTAATGGGTACTCTAGTTCTCTTTTGTTTACATAAATAGTATCTAAATCTATTTTAGATACTGCAGCTACTTCTTCTATTTTTAATGATATAGGCTCTTTTATAAAGTGTGTATGCTCGTCTATGTAATATAATTTATGTTGCGGTTCTTTTAATTCTTGCAGCACTAAAACATCTCTCCCTTTCACTAATCGGTGTGTTTTAGAATATACTTCTTTTCCGCTGACTGCCGTTAACAACCCAACTACGTCTTCCCATTCTGTAAAACCATACTCCCTAAACAAAGCATATATATATGTTTTATTGGGTTTATACTGTTGTAAAAGTGCAATGGACACCTCTACTGCATTCTCATTTTTTATAAAAAGCTCTTTTTTTAATAAATTGATATAATCACTTGCCAATAGAGCTGTTTCTTGGAGATACTCTTGCGTGTTTTTAAAATTTTGTAAAAAAGTTGGATGTAACTTTTTTAAGGTAGGTACAATTTCATGACGAATCTTATTGCGCAAGTATTTTGTTTCTTTGTTTGTAGCATCTTCCCGCCATTTAATACCTTCATCACTGGCATAAGTTAAAATTTGTGCCCTTGTAAATGTTAGCAATGGTCTAGTGGCAAGTTTTGTTCTAATTGGAATCCCTGTTAATCCATTTACTCCTGTGCCCCTAGAAAGGTTAATTATAAAAGTTTCTAAATTATCATCTGCTTGGTGAGCTGTAACCACAGTTTTTAATCCGTTCTCCTTCAAAATTCTGGCAAACCATTTGTATCTAAGTTCTCGTGCAGCTACCTGAAGTGAAACTTTATTTTTAGACATATAACTTTCAGTATTGAAACTAGTTGAAAAGTAATTTACATCTAAATCAATTGTTAATTGTCTAACAAATTTTTCATCAGTATCACTATCTTTACCGCGTAATTTAAAATTACAATGCGCTATAGAGAAATTCATATTATTTTGAGCACATAAATATGACAAAACTACACTGTCTACTCCACCGCTACAAGCCAAAAGAAATGGATTTTGTAGTAATTCTGGGAAATTAATTTCTATATGATTTTTAAATTCTTGTAACACAATAACAAATGTAAAGAAACTAAGAGACTTTACCTTCTAATACTTCTCTCATTGCCTTTGCTTTTAGCAAACACTCCTCATACTCCTTTTCTGGCAAAGCCTGTGCCGTTATGGCTCCTCCAACGGAGTATGACACATATTTTTCCGTTTCATTATACAAAATACTACGTATTACCACATTGAAATCAAAGTCATTTTCTGGTGTAAAATATCCAACAGTACCACTATACAAACCTCTTTTGGTAGCTTCTAGTTCTTCTATTATTTGCATTGCTGAAACTTTAGGAGCACCAGTCATACTTCCCATAGGAAACGTTTCTTTAATAATATCTACTGGATTCTTATCATTTTTAACTTGTGAAGTAATTGTTGAAATCATTTGGTGTACTTGTTTAAAAGAATATGATTTACATAATTCTTTAACAACAACACTACCTTTTTTTGCACTTTTTGAAAGATCATTACGAACCAAGTCTACGATCATTATATTTTCTGCACGTTCTTTTACATCTTGCTCCAAAGACAATCGTAAAATTTCATCTTCTACTTTATTTAAAGATCGTTTTGATGTTCCCTTAATAGGTTGAGAAATAACTTTATTTCCTTCTTTTTTTATATACCTTTCAGGAGAAGCTGAAAGCAAAAATTTATCATTTAACTTTAAAAAAGTAGCAAAAGGAGCTTCAGATATTTTGTTTAACTCTATATAAGTCTCAAATGGGTTTATTTCTGTTTCATCTGCATAGAACTCTTGGCAAAAGTTAGCTTCATAAATATCTCCTCTATAAATCCTTTGTAACATTTGCTCTACCCTACTAAAATAGTCATCTTTAAAGATTCTCATTTTAATATGAATTGATTTTTTTGATTTTCCTTGAATCGGTTTTTCTTCAATCTGATTACAGATTTCTTTAAAATCTGTTTCTATTTCATCATCAACCATATTTAAATAACTAAAATGTACTACATTTCCTTTTATTTGAATTATTTTTTTAGGTTGAAAAAAATAAAGTTCAGGAAAATGCAATCCGTCAAAATTCTCTGATTTTAAACGTTCAACATTGTTTTTTAAATCATACGACAAATAACCAAAAATCCAATCCTTAGTTTCTTTCTGGTATGTTTTTAAATCTTCAAAAGCATTAAAACTGTCTGTAGAAATAGAAGTTAATGCATCTGTTGCCAACATACCATCAAAAGAACTGTACTTATTTTTATGATTATTACTATCTAACCAAATTACTTCATTAAACTGTTGACTCCATGCTAAAAGGTTTGCTTTAAACCCTGAAACAGTATCAATTTTAAAAGAAATTGATTTACGCAAAACTATTCTATATTTTAGCTAAAAATTGATGAATGGCATTTTGATGCTCTTCTTTTAATTGAGCATCTATAATACCATTGTCTTTATCTAAATTATCATAAAAAGAGGGCAAAGAAAAAGTTGAAACAATTTCTGCCCCAAATCTTGGCAAAACATCATTTACTTGATTATGCGCACCAATAGCCCCTCTTTTTCCTGGAGAAGTAGACATTAACAATACTTTTTTGTTAGCTAAAAATTTAAGATTTAACCTAGAAAGCCAATCTAAAAGATTTTTAAAAAATGAAGACATACTACCGTTATGCTCGTTTACAGACAAAAGAATAGCATCTGAAGCTACAATTTTTTCTGCAAAATCTTTTAAAATCTTAGGATGACCTTCTTCCCTTTCTATGTCTTCACTAAATAATGGTAATTGAAATTCGGCCATATCCATTAAAGTTACTTCATTGGCGTTTTCTAACAAAGTAGCAGTATATTTAACCAATTTATAATTTATGGAAGTACTGGAATTGCTACCTGCAAACGCTAAAATTTTACTCATTCTTCTTGGTTTTTAACGAAAATACCGCAAAATAGAATCAATTGCGAGTGTTTTAACTAATTTTGCATGCTAAAATAATAAAACTAACTATAAAGCAGACAGATAGGCATTTCTTATAAATGAAAGACATTAGATACAGACTATATTTTGTTGATGCCATACGAGCTTGGGCAATTTTAATGATGTTGCAAGGTCATTTTATAGATGGGCTTTTAGATCCTGTATACAAAGACCTTTCTAATTGGAAATATGCTACTTGGAGTTATTTTAGAGGAATGACGGCTCCTGTTTTCTTTACTGTTTCTGGTTTTATCTTTACTTACTTATTAGTTAAAGGTAAAGAAATTGGAATAAAAAACCCACGTGTAAAAAAAGGTGCACGGCGTGGTATGCAACTACTAATCATTGGCTATTTACTTAGAGCCAATTTACTAGGTCTATTAAGCGGTAAAATATATACCTCTTTCTATTTGGTTGATGTTTTACATTGTATAGGATTATCTATTCTAGGTATTATTGGTATTTATTTACTTACTAGCAAAACAAAACCCATTATTTTTACCTGTGTTTTAGTGACTATTACTATACTACTTTTTTTATTTGAACCTACATATGAATATTGGAATTACCCTTATCTACCAAATGCTTTAGTTAACTATTTTTCAAAAGTAAACGGATCTGTATTTACTATTATTCCTTGGTTTGGTTATGCAACATTTGGTGGTTTTATGGCTATGCTTTTTACAAGATACAAACAGCACAAAAACTTATATACTACTGGAATAATTAGCTGTACTATTATTGGTGTATTACTTATTTTCCTTTCATCAAAACTATTTCTTGTTATTGCAGAAACTACTAAATCAGAATTTTTTATACATATACACTCTAACAATTATCTTTTTATTAGATTAGGAGATGTGTTATTGGTATTTGCAATATTTATGCTGTTAAGAAATTATCTAACCTATAAATTCGTTTTAAAGATTGGTCAAAATACACTAAGTATTTATATTATACATTTTGTTATTCTATATGGCAGCTTTACTGGTTTAGGTTTATATCAATTTTTAAAGCACTCCTTATCCCCCATTACTGCAATTTTAGGAGCATTAATGTTTATGCTAATATGTGCAAGTTTAGCCTTATTCTATGATAGATATGAGATTAAGATTAAATCTAAACTAAAAAAATATAAGTGAATATATTTAGTTTTTCTAAGATATTCTAGAAATTAGTAAGCACTTTTAATTAAAACCTTAAGATTATCAATTAATCATAAAATTTCTTTATCTTTTTGTAGCATCATAAATCTTCAATACAATTTCTCATAGTTAAACTGTCAAAAAATAAATTAGACGTTTTTTTAATTAACGTGAGTTCGACGTAAAAAGTGAATATTTTTCATAGAAAAAAGCAGAAAATTTAGTAAATTAAAGTTCTGATT
>CANLIE010000061.1 GCA_947491225.1 uncultured Cellulophaga sp. | reverse complement strand
TTTGTGTATTTACAGACAATTTACAAAATAATATACTCATTTAAAAGTGTTTGTGATTAAAATGGGTAACCCTATAATTAAATATAGGCATACAATAAGTTTTACTTGAAGATTTACTTAAAGTATGACATATATCATATTATATAAAAATCAATCCAATTAATTTTGAAATATTAAAATCAGGTAGGTATGAGTGTAATTTATGTATTGCTGTCAATCAGTATAATAATTGCAATCTTTTTCTTTATAGCATTTATCATCTCAGTTAGAAGTGGTCAGTATGATGATTCGTATACACCATCGGTACGAATGCTATTTGAAGATGAGATTGTTAAAAGTAGCTCTATAACTCAGAAAAGTAAAAAAATTGAACAAACTAAGATTAATTAAATTATGGAAGTACAGCAGTTTTATTACGATAATAAAATCGTAAAGAAATTTATCTATGCTACAATGTTTTGGGGTATTGTAGGAATGTCAGTGGGTCTGTTATTGGCTTTTATGTTTCTTTTTCCTAACATAACAGATGGCATATCTTGGCTTAGTTTTGGTAGGCTAAGACCTTTACACACAAATGCAGTTATTTTTGCTTTTGTTGGTAATGCAATTTTTGCTGGTGTTTATTACTCTACTCAACGATTGTTAAAAGCCAGAATGTTTAGTGATGGTCTTAGTAAATTTAATTTTTGGGGATGGCAAGCAATAATAGTTGCGGCAGCTATAACTTTACCATTAGGCTACACAACATCCAAAGAATATGCAGAATTAGAATGGCCTATTGATATAGCCATTGCTGTTGTTTGGGTAGCTTTTGGATGGAATTTAATAGGCACTATCTTAAAGCGGAGGCAGCGTCATATGTATGTTGCAATTTGGTTTTATTTAGCAACATTTGTAACAGTAGCTGTACTGCATATCTTTAATAGTTTAGAATTGCCAGTAAGTGGTTTAAAGAGTTATTCTGTTTATGCTGGTGTACAAGATGCATTAGTTCAATGGTGGTATGGTCATAATGCAGTTGCCTTTTTCTTAACAACTCCTTTTTTAGGACTAATGTACTACTTTGTTCCAAAAGCAGCTAACAGACCCGTATACTCCTATAGATTGTCTATAGTGCATTTTTGGTCTTTAATTTTTATATATATATGGGCAGGACCACATCATTTATTGTATACATCTTTACCAGAATGGGCGCAGAATTTAGGGGTAGCATTTTCCATAATGTTATTGGCACCGTCATGGGGAGGTATGATAAATGGGCTTCTAACTTTACGTGGAGCTTGGGATAAAGTTCGTACAGATCCTACCTTAAAATTTATGGTAGTTGCTATTACAGGTTATGGTATGGCAACGTTTGAAGGACCTATGTTATCTTTGAAAAATGTTAATGCAATTGCACACTTTAGTGACTGGATTATTGCTCACGTACATGTAGGAGCCTTAGCATGGAATGGGTTCTTGGCTTTTGGTATGATTTATTGGTTAGTGCCTAAAATGTTTAAAACTAAGTTATACTCAGTAGGTTTAGCCAACGCACATTTCTGGATAGGAACATTGGGTATTATACTGTATGCATTACCAATGTATGTTGCTGGGTTTACTCAGGCATTAATGTGGGAAGATTTTAACCCAGACGGAACCTTGGCTTATGGTAATTTCTTAGAAACAGTAAAAGAGATTATACCAATGTATTGGATGCGTGCCATAGGAGGTAGTATGTATATTCTTGGTGCATTTGTAATGTTGTATAATATGGTTAAAACAATACGTTCAGGCGCAAAAGTTGAAGATGAGTTGGCTGAAGCAGCTGCATTAACAAAAGTTTCTAAAAAAAGAACCAAAGGAGAGGGTTACCATACTTGGTTAGAGCGTAAGCCAGTGCAATTAACAATTTTTGCTACTATAGCTATTTTAATTGGAGGAATAGTTCAAATTGTACCTACCATATTAGTAAAATCTAATATACCAACAATAACAAGTGTAAAACCATATACACCTTTGGAGTTAGAGGGAAGAGATTTATACATTAGAGAAGGTTGTGTAGGTTGTCACTCGCAAATGATACGTCCATTTAGAGGAGAAGTAGAACGATATGGCGAGTATGCAAAAGCTGGTGAATTTGTTTATGACCATCCATTCTTATGGGGAAGTAAACGTACTGGACCCGATTTATTAAGAATAGGAGGTAAATATTCAGACAATTGGCATTTAAATCATATGTATGATCCACAAAGCACATCATCAGGTTCCATAATGCCCGCCTACCAATGGTTAGTGCGTAATGAGCATGACAGAGGAAATATTAAATCTAAAATGAAAGCTATGGTTGCATTAGGCGTACCTTACACAGAAGAAGATATAGCAAACGCTAATGAGTCTATGGATATACAGGCTACTAAGATTGAAAAGAACTTATATTCAGATCCAGATTTTGCAAAAAATTATGAAGCAGATAAAAAATATGCAGAAGAAAATGGAGAGCGCTTTATAGAAATGAAAGATAGAGAAATAGTGTCACTTATAGCTTACTTACAACGTTTAGGAACAGATATTAAAATAAAGGATTCAGAATAAATAATTGTTAAAAACCAATACTATGTTAAAATTTATAAAAGGTCATATGGAAAGCATAGAAGGTATTGCTACCTACCCTATGATATCATTACTTATCTTCTTTGTGTTTTTTACCGTTCTATTTTGGTGGGTTTTTACAGCTACAAAGGAACATATAAAAGAGGTAAGTGAGATTCCCTTAGAAGATGAAATGGAAATTGACTTAAAAAAAGAATTATAATATGAAAAATATGTCGCCGTGGTGGATTAGAATCCCCTTAATTTTCTTTGTGATTTTTGGATTAACGGAATACTTTATAGATTCAGGAAGTAGTGAACCAGCATTTATAGAATATCCAATAGTTCTCGGTTTTTTAATTTTGGTTTTACTCATATTAATTGGGTCTGAAGTAATTGTGAAATCTATTGAAAATGTTATGTTTCAAACATTGTCTGATGAAGCAAAACAAAAGTACCTAGAAAAAAATACCAAGAAATGGGAATGGAAATGGGGTAAAAAAACATATGCTAGGCTTTTGGGCTCTAAGCCAATGGAATCAGAAGAAGAGATTATCTTAGATCATGATTATGATGGTATTAAAGAGTTAGATAATAATTTGCCACCTTGGTGGGTATATCTTTTCTATGCTTCTATTGTTTTTGGTGTCGTGTATTTGGCAAGGTTTCATGTGTTTAATGATTATAATCAGATAACTGAATATGAACAAGAAGTTGCAGAAGCTAAAATAGCAATAGAAGAGTACAAAAAAACGGCAAAAGGACTAGTTGACGCAAATACGGTGGAGGTGTTAACAGAAGCAAGTGATTTAAAAGCCGGAGAAAAAATATATACAACTAGTTGTGTTGCCTGTCATATGGCAGATGGTGGAGGTGGTATTGGACCAAACTTAACAGATGAATATTGGATTTTAGGAGGCGGTATCAAGAATATATTTAACACCATATCTGAAGGTGGTAGAGATGGTAAAGGTATGGTTGCTTGGAAACAAATCTTAAAGCCTTTAGAACGCGCTCAAGTTGCTAGCTATATATTAACAATGCAAGGAACCACACCAGCAAGTCCTAAAGATGCAGAAGGAGAAATTTGGAGAGAAGAAGTACAATAAAAGTTAGAATTAAAAAGTATAATACAAGAGTGTAAATGGCTGAAAAAGAAAATTTTAGGGATTCCATAAGTACTATAGATGCAGAAGGTAAGAGGTCTTGGGTGTTTCCTAAAAAACCTAGTGGTAAATTTTATAATTACCGCAAATGGGTTAGCTATACATTGTTATTATTTTTAATAGTATCACCATTTGTCAAAATAAACGGGAATCAGTTTTTAATGTTCAATGTATTAGAACGTCGCTTCAACATCTTTGGTTTTCCGTTTTGGCCTCAAGATTTTCACTTGTTTGTTCTATCTATGATTATAGGAGTAGTTTTTATCGCCTTGTTTACAGTTGCTTTTGGACGTATATTTTGTGGGTGGATGTGCCCGCAGACCATATTTATGGAAATGGTATTTCGTAGAATTGAGTATTGGATAGAAGGTGATAGAGGAGCACAAATACGTTTAGATAAACAAGCATGGAATGCTGTTAAAATAAGAAAAAGAGTAACCAAGTGGATTATCTTTTTTATCGTATCATTCATAATAGCAAATGTCTTTTTGGCATATTTAATTAGTAGTGATAAGCTAATTGGCTACATTAAAGATGGACCATTGCTACATACTAGTACAATGATTTCTTTGTTAATCTTTACCGCAGTTTTTTACTTTGTTTTTGCTTGGTTCAGGGAGCAAGTATGTATTATTGCTTGTCCATACGGACGTATGCAAGGTGTTTTATTAGACAATAAATCTATTGTTGTTGCTTATGATCATAAGAGAGGAGAGGGAGAAAAAGGAAGAAAAAAGTTTAGAAAAAATGAAGATAGAAATGCACTTGGAAATGGAGATTGTATTGACTGTTTTCAATGTGTAAATGTATGCCCAACTGGAATAGACATAAGAAATGGGACGCAACTAGAATGTGTAAATTGTACGGCATGTATAGATGAGTGCGATACCATTATGGAGAAGGTTAATTTGCCAAAAGGTCTCATTAGATATGCCAGTGAGGACAATATAGAAAAGAAAGCTAAATTTAAATTTACACCAAGGTTAAAAGGTTATTCTGCTGTTTTGGTAATTTTAATAGGTTTGTTAGTAGGGATGTTGTTTTTAAGAAACGACTTAGAAGCTAACATATTAAGACTTCCAGGACAATTGTATGAGCATAAAGAAGGAAATATAATAAGTAATGTATATACTTATAAATTAGTTAATAAGACTACGGAGGATGTTGAAGATGTTAGCTTTAAACTATTGTCACATAAAGGAACAATAAAATTGGTAACGCACACAAATTTCAATGTAATTGCTCAAGAATTAGCAGAAGGCACATTGTTTATAGAAATAAACAATGCTGCATTAAATGGAGATAAAGACAAGCTTAAAATTGGAGTGTATAGTAAAGATAAGTTAATAGAAACCACAACAGCACGTTTTTTAGCGCCTAGAAGTTATAAATAAACTACTTGTAATGAAGATAAATTGGGGAACAGGAATTGTATTAGCATTTGTAGCATTCATAAGCTTTATTCTATATTTTGTAGTACGAATGAGTTCTGAGAATAGAGCGCAGCATGATTTGGTTACGGAGGAGTACTATAAAGCAGAGCTAGGTTATCAAAAAGAAATTAACGATGTAACCAACGCAAATAAATTAGTTAATAAGTTAACTATAGTAAAAACAAAAGAAGGTCTTTTAATTCATTTTCCTAAAGATCAAGATTCAAACAAAATAAAAGGAAAAGTGTCCCTTTATAGACCATCTAATAAACACTTGGATTTTAACTTACCTATAAGTTTATCCAGTACATATTTGCTCATACCTGACAAACGTTTGTTAGATGGTCGATGGGACATTAAAATATTCTGGCAATACAATAATAAAGACTTTTTGTACAAAGAAAGTTTAACCTATTAACTATGTTAATTTCTGGTTTTATATTAGGTCTAATGGGTAGTTTACACTGCGTTGGTATGTGTGGCCCCATCGCTTTTATGTTACCAGTAGATAGAAATAGTAAAGTAAAAAAAATAATTCAAATTTTTATTTATCACTTTGGAAGGTTATTGTCCTATGGTCTAATTGGTCTTGTTTTTGGTTTTTTAGGAAAGAGTCTTTATGTCTTTGGAATACAACAAAGTTTATCTATTGTAATAGGGGCAATAATGATTATAATTGTTTTAATTCCAGTAAAAATTTTAAATAAATATAACATATCAAAACCAGTCTATAAGATTATTTCAAAAGTAAAATCTAGATTAGGAAAAGAATTAAAAAAGAGAACACCAGATACTTTTTTAACCATTGGTTTTTTAAATGGGTTTTTACCTTGCGGATTAGTTTATATGGCACTTTTTGGTGCAATTGCTATGGGGAACGCAGCAGAAGGATCTCTTTATATGATACTGTTTGGACTAGGAACCATTCCTTTAATGACAACAGCGGTCTATTTTGGAGGAATGCTTAAAGGTATGGCAAAGAAAAAAGTACAACAATTAATTCCCTTTTTTGTGATAATCATAGGAATTATGTTTGTCCTTCGAGGATTAGGTCTGGGAATCCCATATGTGTCTCCTAAACCAATGACACAAATGATATCTTCGGAAATGGAATGCACTAATTAAAATTAATACATATATGAATATTGTTTCAGCAGCAGAAGCTGCTTCATTAATTCAATCAGGAAATAGGGTCTTTTTACAAGGAGCTGCAATGACCCCCAATATTTTAATAGATGCCTTATGTGATAGATACAAAGAAATAAAAAATGTAGAAATTATATCTATACATACAGAAGGTACTGCAAAATATGCACAAAAACCTTATAGCGAAAGTTTTAAAATGAACAGCTGCTTTGTAGGAGGTAATGTTAGGAATATAGTAAACACAACCCAAGGGGATTATATTCCTATTTTTTTAAGTGAGATTCATTTATTGTTCAGAAACAATATTTTACCATTAGATGTTGCTATTGTACAAGTTTCTCCGCCAGATAAGCATGGTTTTTGTTCCTTAGGAGTATCTGTAGACATTACATTGCCAGCAATACAGACCGCTAAAAAGGTCATTGCACAAATTAATCCATCAGTGCCAAGAACACACGGAGATGGTATAATACATATAAACAATATAGATTGCGCAGTAGAAGTAAACACTCCTATCCATACGCATAGCATAATGCAAATTTCTAACATTGAACAAGAAATAGGAAAACACGTAGCTAGTTTAATAGAAGATGGCGCAACCTTGCAAATGGGTATTGGAAACATACCCAATGCAGTGTTAAGCAACTTAGAAAATCATAAACGCTTGGGAATTCATACAGAAATGTTTTCTGATGGTATATTGCCATTAATAGAAAAAGGTGTAATTACTGGTGAAGATAAGGAAGTAAAAACAAATAAAATTGTTACCTGTTTTGCTGTGGGTTCTCAAAAATTGTATGACTTTGTAGATGATAATCCTTTGGTACACTTTAAAGAAGCAGGTTATACAAACGATACTGCAATTATACGTAAAAATCCAAAGGTTACGGCCATTAATAGTGCCATAGAAATAGATTTAACAGGGCAGATTTGTGCAGATACTATAGGTAGTAGACAATATTCTGGTGTCGGAGGACAAATGGATTTTATTCGCGGAGCATCATTGTCTAATGGAGGAAAACCAATTTTTGCAATGCCATCTGTTACGGTAAAAGGAATTTCTAAAATAACACCATACTTAAAAGAAGGTGCAGGAGTAACAACAACTCGTGCACATGTGCATTATGTGGCTACCGAATATGGTGTAGTAGACCTTTTTGGAAAAAACTTAAAAGAAAGAGCAAAGGCTTTAATTTCTATTGCGCATCCAGATTTTAGAGAGCAATTGGAAAAAGAAGCTTATTTGCGATTTAAAAATTGATTTTATATATGTAAGTGGCTATGTCAGATATAAGTAATAAAATAAAACAAAAATATGAGCAACTGGGTGAAAATTCAGAAACATATTTAGAAGGTCTTTTACATTCTAAGCCAATAAATTATTGGGATTATATAGGTGTAGATACATTACTTTCCATACAAAAGCCAAGAACAGATTTTAAGGATGAGACCATTTTTATAATGTACCATCAATTAACGGAATTATTGTTAAAGATGATGCGACATGAGTTGGAACAAATAGTAGAAGAAAATACTGTTTCAGAAGAATTTTTAATCACTAAGCTGGGTAGGGTAAACCGTTATACGGCAATGCTCATTTCTTCTTTTGATATTATGAAGGATGGGATGAATTACGATGATTATAATGTTTTTAGAACAGCCTTAACTCCCGCAAGTGGGTTTCAAAGCGCACAATTTAGATATCTGGAATTGTATTGTACTAGATTGGAAAATTTAATTAATGATGAAGGAAAGAAAAGACTTTCCAAAGAACCCACTATACAAGAATTGTTTGAAAATATTTATTGGAAAGATGCTGGGATAAATAGGAAAACTGGTAAAAAGACATTGACTTTACTAGATTTTGAAGAAAAGTACCTAGATAGCTTTATAACCTTAGCAAAAAAAGTGCAAGGAAATACCGTTGAAGACAAGATGCTTAAGATGAAAAATTTGTCACCTGAATTAAAAGGCAAATTAAAGGAGTTTGATCATCTGTACAATATAGTTTGGCCAATGGTACATTTAAAAACAGCACAGCATTACTTAGATAAGAAAGGAGAAACCAAAGCAGCTACTGGCGGATCTAAATGGAAAAAATATTTACACCCTAAATATCAACAACGTAAATTTTTTCCATCACTTTGGACAAAAGAAGAGAAACAAAATTGGGGAAGAGAATAAAGGATGCAACCAAAACCTATTAAAAGAGATAAAGCCTTGCAAGCAATAAGCCGTGAACATCATTACGGGTTATTGTTGTGTTGGAAAATTAGAGCCGGATTTACTAATAAGGTTTCCTTAGATAGGATTAAAAAATACGTAGATTGGTTTTATAATAACCATATCATTGATCATTTTAAAGTGGAAGAGCAACATATATTTCCCATTTTAGGCAATGATAATGATTTAATTAAAAAAGCACTTACAGAACACAGAAGGTTAAAACGCCTTTTTACCCAAGATAAAGAAGTAGAAAAAAGTTTAAGTCTATTGGAAGAAGAATTAGAGCAACATATTAGGTTTGAGGAGCGGGTTGTTTTTAATGAAATTCAAAAAGTGGCAACTATAGAACAGATGAACACCATTAGTGAATTGCACAATGAAGAAAAATTTATGGATAACACTAGTGATGAGTTTTGGAAATAGTTACTCTTTTTCAGTTGTTCTAAATGCTTTAATGAACAGTAGTAGTAAGCTTAACACAATGCAAATACTACCTACTGCCAATACATTAAAATAACCATTAAATAAAGGTAGCTTTTGCCATATAATAAACCCTTTATAAAAGATAAGACCTTCCGTTATTCCAAATCCCAGTAAATAAATATAGTACGCTTTTTTTGAGAGTTGCATCAATTTAAAATAATCAAAAAATAAAAATAGCGATATGGTAACCACACCTAAAAAAGTCCAATGCAAATAACCAATGGTAAAATCCATTATTGTTACCGCCAAATTAGCAAAATAAGGTAGTGATGTTAGTAGCTGTAAAGCCATTTTTATCAACAGGAAAAGAATAATAGTTTTTAGTAACTGAAGTTGCAATTTAGAAAAAACAATTTGCACTTCTTTTTTTTGTTTAATTAAAAATTGAATCAAGAAGCCAAAACCCAAAAGCTGTATAGTTCCTCCTAATCCTCCAACAAAATAGATATAAATAGATGGGTTTGTAAATAAGGTAGATAGAAAGAAGCTTAGTATTATTCCAATGTTAAAAAACCAAAAAAACTTTTTAAATATATTCTGCGAAATATAGATTTGCTTTCTTTCTAAAATATAAAATAACACTCCAATTAAGGCCAAGACCATCCAACCATTGTATTGAAAATGTAAATAAAAATAAATAGCTAAACGGTACCAGATAGATGTTGCGCCCAATGTACTCATTATGCCACCCAATGCCCAAGGACCTATACTAGAAATTACCATATACCACAACGCAGTAACAATGCATTTATAAGAATCTAGTTTTTTGTCTTCTGTTGAAATTCTTTTTCTAAAAAAAAGAAAAAACCAATAAGAAGCTATTAAAAAAGAGGTAGAGAAAATAATTGAAAACAAAGCATATCCTTGAAAAGGAAAAGAAAAAAGCATACCCACTAATGTCAGTTGGGTAAATCCAAATATGTATTTGTATTTTTTGTGAAGTAGTAATTTTTCTAAATAGAGTTTGTAAATTAAAGTGGTTAAGGCAACATATACCCAGCCAAGCAATGCAATGTGAGAGTGGGTATGTACAAAGAATTTAAAGGTAATAGGAATTTTTAAAACATAGAATAACCGTAAGACCAAACCCAATAATGCTGCAATTAAAAAGTATCCCAATGCTATTTTAGAATGGGCTTTAGGAAGGTTCATAACTTGTAAGTGTATTTAAGGGATAAATTTCTTTCATTAAAATTAATCAAATGATGATAAAAATCATAAAATCATATCTTTTATAGAGAGTATTTTATGCTATTAATAGAAATGATTTCTAAAAAGGAAGATTACTTTATGCATAATTACAATACATCTGTAATGAATAGGCAAAAAACATATTCTTTTTATATTTCAGTAATGGAGATAGGATTTACAATAGATACACCATTATAAGTATCTCATTAAGGTATAGATTCTGTAATTTCTTTGGTAGATGATACTCTTCTAGAGAAGTTACGTAAAACGCACTGTTAGAAATTTAATATTCGGTATACAGAGATAACAGAAAATGTTGAAGATTTTAGAGCAAAAAGGACAATAAATAATCTGGCAAAGTTTTTAAAGAAAGTAAGATAAAATTATATGAGATTTATATAAAAGTTTAGAAATTTTAAATGTACTAGAAATGGAATCAAAAAGTCTATAGCTTTATTAAATAGATGACATATAATTATATAGGTTTAAATGAAATAAGAGATGTAAATATGCGTTTTTAAGATAGTAATAACAGTTGTGTTTTGTTTTTTTAGTAATATTGCATTTAATATGAAACAAGTATTACATAAAATAATGTCAAGTTTGTTAGCCATTGTAGTTTTATTTTCTACAATGTCTTTTGCCATAGATATGCATTATTGTGGAGGTACTTTAATAGATATAGCTATGTATCACAAAGCAGAAACTTGTGGTATGGAGATAGATATAAATAAGCAAAATGTAGATGAAAGTAGTTGCTGTAGTGATGAGCAAATTGTCATTGAGGCTCAAGATGAATTACAAATTACTTTAGATTTCTTCTCATTAGATCAACATTTATTTATTACTTCTTATGTTTACTCTTTTATTTCTTTATTTGAAGATATAGAAGAAAACACATTATCATATTCAAAATACAACCCTCCACTCGTCGTCAAAGATATCTTTAAGTTAGACGAGACTTATTTAATCTGATTTTTTTAGTAGTTGGTTATAATGCAAAGCTTTTGTTTTATGACTTTTTATCTTTAGAAGTTAACTTTTTTAAAAGCACTTCTTGGTATCTAATGTATTGTATTCATTACTAAAATTTTAAAATCAATGCTAAATAAAGGCATCAAATTTCTAATAGAAAATAAGCTTGTAGCTGTTTTGTTACTTGTTGTTTTTATAGGCTGGGGAACCGTAAATGCACCATTTAATTGGGACACAGGTTTTTTGCCAAGTAATCCAGTAGCTGTAGATGCTATACCAGATATTGGCGAGAATCAGCAAATTGTGTACACCAAGTGGGATGGTCGCTCACCGCAAGATATAGAAGACCAAATTACGTATCCGTTAACCGCTTCTTTATTGGGTATTCCTGGCGTAAAAACCATTCGTAGTTCATCTATGTTTGGATTTTCTAATATTTATATCATTTTTAATGAAGATGTAGAGTTTTACTGGAGTCGTAGTAGAATTTTAGAGAAACTAAACTCTTTGCCAAGTAATTTATTACCCGAAGGTGTAAACCCTACATTGGGTCCAGACGCCACAGGTTTAGGTCAAGTGTATTGGTACACTCTAGAAGGTAGAGATAAAGACGGTAATGTTACTGGCGGCTGGGATTTAAACGAGCTTAGAAGCGTACAAGACTATTATGTGAAGTTTGCACTGTCTTCTGCAAGTGGCGTGTCTGAGGTAGCCTCTATTGGTGGTTACGTACAAGAATATCAGATAGATGTAAACCCAGAATTAATGCGCCAATACAATATTGGTATAGATAAGGTTGTAAAAGCAGTAAAAGACAGTAATAAAGATATTGGTGCACAGACTTTAGAAATTAATAAAGCCGAGTATTTAGTTCGTGGCTTAGGGTATGTAAAATCTGTAGAAGATATAGAGAATGCTGTTGTTACCTCTGTTAACTATACCGCTATAAAAATAAAAGATATTGCTAAAGTATCCTTAGGGCCTGCTGCTCGTAGGGGTATTTTGGACAAAGAAGGTGCTGAGGTTGCTGGAGGAGTTATAGTTGCACGATATGGAGCTAACCCAATGGAGGTTATAACCAATGTAAAACAAAAAATAAAAGAGCTTAGTACAGGTTTGCCTTCTAAAGTTTTAAAAGATGGTAGAACCTCACAATTAACTATAGTTCCTTTTTATGATAGAAGTGAACTTATACAAGAAACATTAAGTACCTTAAATGAAGCCTTAACACTAGAAATACTAATTACTATTTTAGTAATTATTGTAATGGTGTTTAACCTTAGAGCATCAGTTCTTATTTCTGGTTTGTTGCCAGTTGCGGTTTTAATGGTCTTTGTAGCTATGAAACTTTTTAATGTAGATGCCAATATTGTAGCACTTTCTGGTATTGCAATTGCCATTGGTACAATGGTAGATGTAGGTGTCATTTTATCAGAAAACATTATAAGACATATAGATGAGGAAGATCTTAGAGTTAAAAATGAAAAGTTAAAAGTTATCCCTATAAATATTGATAAAGAAAAATTATCAATCAATCAAATTGTATACAATGCTACGGCAGAGGTTTCCGGAGCAATTGTAACCGCTGTATTAACCACAATAATTAGTTTTTTACCTGTTTTTACAATGCTAGGAGCAGAGGGTAAATTATTTAGACCATTGGCTTTTACCAAAACATTTGCGCTTATTGCGGCATTGGTTATAGCGTTATTTTTAATTCCGCCGTTTGCAGCATCAATATTTAAAAAAGTCAACTTTAAAAAAACAGTATCTAATGTTTTAAATGCATTATTAATTGTTGTTGGTAGTGCAATATTAATATATGGGTATTGGATAGGTGCTTTACTTATAGGCTTTGGTCTTACTGCTTTTTGGTTTGCTTTCTCACATCAAAAAGAATATAGAATATCGTTTTTCAATTTCAATTTTAGAATTAATAAGAATACGGTAAATATAATATTGTCTTGTGTTGCTATTGTGTTTTTACTAGCAGAACATTGGAGACCATTAGGTGTTGGTAATAGTATATTTTTAAACCTTCTATTTGTTTCTATTATTTGTTTTGGCTTGTTAGGTGTATTTAGTGTTTTTCAAAAATACTACAAGCAAATTTTACAATGGGCGTTACAAAACAGACTGTTGTTTTTGTCAATTCCTTTAACGTTAGTTGTTTTTGGATTTTTCATTCTTAAAAATACAGGTAAAGAGTTTATGCCATCTTTAAATGAAGGTTCGTTTTTATTAATGCCTACATCTATGCCGCATTCTGGCGTAGAAGAAAATAAACGTGTTTTGCAGCAATTAGATATGGCTGTGGCTGGTATTCCAGAAATTAAAACAGTAGTTGGTAAAGCTGGTAGAACAGAATCTGCTTTAGATCCTGCACCATTATCTATGTATGAGAATATGATTCAGTACAAACCAGAATATATGCTGAATGAAAAAGGAGAACGGCAACGCTACAAGGTAAATGATGAAGGTAATTTTATTCTAAAAAACGGAATGTTATTACGTGTAGAAGAACGTAAGACTTGGGAATCTATCAATCTAAAACAACAATTAATTCCAGATAATAAAGGAGAGTTTTTTCGTAATTGGCGACCAGAAATTAAGAGTCCAGATGATATTTGGAACGAAATTGTTAGAGTTACTAAATTACCAGGAGTAACCTCTGCACCAAAATTACAACCTATAGAAACCCGTTTGGTAATGTTGCAAACAGGCATGCGTGCACCAATGGGAATAAAAGTAAAAGGTCAAGATTTAAAAGAAATTGAAGCTTTTGGTATTCAGTTAGAAGGTATTTTAAAACAAACAAAAGGTGTAAAAGTAGAAGCTGTTTTTGCAGATCGTATTGTAGGTAAACCTTATTTATTAATAGATATTGATAGAGAAAAAATAGCACGTTACGGTATTTCTATAGAGAATGTACAAAGCGTTTTACAAGTTGCCGTTGGTGGTATGGTATTAACCCAAACAGTAGAAGGTCGTGAGCGTTATGGTGTTCGTGTGCGTTACCCAAGAGAACAGCGTAGCAATCCGGAGGATTTAAAGAATATATATATTCCGGTAGAAAAAGGAAGTCCAGTTCCGTTAAGTGAGTTGGCAAGTATTACCTATGAGCAGGGACCACAAGTTATAAAGAGTGAAGACACTTTTTTAGTGGGTTATGTTTTGTTTGATAAATTAGATGGTTTTGCAGAGGTAAACGTTGTAGAAAATGCGCAAGAGTTAATAAAAAGTAAAATTAATACGGGCGAATTGGTTGTGCCAAAAGGAATAAATTATCAATTTACGGGAACATACGAAAATCAGCTACGAGCAGAAAAGACGTTATCTGTTGTTGTGCCTTTGGCGCTGCTAATTATCTTTTTAATTCTGTATTTTCAGTTTAGATCGGTGACTACGTCATTAATGATTTTTACAGGAATTACGGTTGCTTTTGCAGGTGGTTTTATAATGATGTGGCTATATGGGCAAGATTGGTTTTTAAATTTTAACCTATTCGGAGAAAATGTAAGAGACCTATTTAATATGAAAACCATTAATTTAAGCGTGGCAGTTTGGGTTGGGTTTATTGCATTATTTGGTATAGCTACAGATGATGGTGTTGTAATGGCAACATATCTTACACAGACTTTTAATAAAGAAGCCCCAACAACTAAAAACGAAATTAGACTAGCAACTTTAGAAGCAGCAGGAAAACGTATTAGACCTTGTTTAATGACAACCGTTACAACTGTTTTAGCATTGTTGCCAGTACTTACGTCTACTGGTAGAGGTAGTGATATTATGATTCCTATGGCTATTCCAATTTTTGGCGGAATGATTATAGATATAACATCCTACTTTATTGTTCCGGTTTTATATAGTTGGAGAGAAGAGGCAAAGTTGAAAGTGAAAAACTAAAAGTGAAGAGTGAAAAGTGAAGAGTGAAGAGTGAAAAGTGAAGAGTGAAGAGTGAAAAGTGAAGAGTGAAAAGTGATAAATGAAAAGTGATAAACTAAAAGTTGGAGTTAAAAAATAAAAATTATGGCAGAAAGTATTTTAAAAGAAAAGAGTTATGCCTTCGCAATTTTAATTGTTAAGTTATCACAGTTATTAGTGACAGAAAAAAAGGAATATATATTAAGCAAACAACTTTTGCGAAGTGGTACTGCTGTTGGTGCGTTAATTCGTGAAGCAGAATTTGCACAAAGTAAGGCCGATTTTATACATAAAATGAGTATTTCCTTAAAAGAAGCTAATGAATCTCTTTACTGGATAGACTTATTAAAGGATACAGGTTATATGAGTAAGCAAGAATATAATACCCATTATAATCTAAATAAAGAATTGGTAGCAATGTTGGTAAGTTCAGTTAAAACTACAAAATCACGATTGTAATATGAAAATATTTAAATTTATAAAAGTTAAAAGAGAGCAGGAGAAAGTTAAAACTAGAAATTTTAAAATCGATAAAAAGCAGTTAATTCTTCATTTAAACCAAATTTTAGATTTCAGTTTATCACTTTTCACTTTTCATTTAAAGAATGCTATAATGTTTAGTTTATCACTTTTCACTTTTCACTCTTCATTTATCACTTTTAGTTTATCACTTTT
>CANLIE010000060.1 GCA_947491225.1 uncultured Cellulophaga sp. | reverse complement strand
AATAAAGAATATCTCCAAAAATATATTGATGAATACTTCTTTAGATTTAATCGAAGAAACCATAGAGCATCAATATTAGATAAGATAATACAACGATGTGCAATGCATCAGCCTGTCACTATAAGTAGGCTAAAACTAATTGAGAACTAAATGGGTAACCCTATAAATTTAATCAATACTGAAATTTATTCTATATAAAAATACGCAAGTAGCTACAAGACGAATTATATTCGAATAAAAAATCAATTTTTTAAGATATTAAGTTTTTGTGTGTATAGAGTAACAGGGGAGTTTACTTCGCTTGTTTTTGAACTTAATTATGTTGTAAGTAATTTCATATATATTTCCCTGAAATAAATTCAGGTTGATTTAGTGATTATACGATAAGAAAGATGAACAATATAATTTAAAGACTTTTGTATTAGTCTTTAAAATCAATAAGCAAAGAACAATTCTCCAAGATATTATATATTATATGATAAGTTGTGTACACATTCATTGTGGTAAATCATAGAAGATTCTATATGATCTATATAACTAAAATTTGCTAATTCATCTAAAACGAAAGATCTAAGACTATTAGAGTTTTCAACTGCTACGTGCAACATAAAGTCTGTATCTCCAGCAAGGTGATAAAACCGAATAACACCATTTATGGATTGTATTTTTTTTATAAATGAATTTACTATTTCTCTTTCGTGCTTTTTTAGACGAACAGCAACTAAAACTTCTATGTTAATTCCTAACTTTTTTAAATTTAAAGTAGCATTGAACGCTTTAAAATAATCTTCTTGAGTTAGTTTTTTTAATCTTTCATGGCATGTAGATGGGGCTATATCCAATTCAGCTGCGAGTTCTTTATTAGAAAGCCGTGCATTATTCTGTAATAGTTTTAAAATTTGAATATCCTTCTGATCTAACTTCATTTTTTCAATGTTTTTAGAATTATTTCCATTTCTATAAAATTAAATTAGTTTATAATTCGTATTTAATACAAAAATACGGAATATTGTTCAGTATAAAAACTAAAACATTAAATTAATGAACATTGGTATCATAGGCCTTGGAACAGTAACACAAGGATTTATCGAAATTTTATCCGAAAAGGGTAATTGGATGCAAGAAAAATATGGGACACATATTAAGCTTGTGGCGGTTAAAGATATACAAAAAGGAAATATATATAATTCCAATGGTATAAATTTAGAAGAACTTTTAACAAAGTTAAATAATAATGAAAACCTTAGTGATGGTAGCTTGTCTGAGGATAAAACTGTAGCATCTATAGAAGATGTAGATTTAATAGTAGAAGCCACTTATAGTGATTATAAAACCGGAGATCCTGCTTATACATTCATTAAAGATGCACTTTCTAATGGTAAGCACGTTGTTACAACAAATAAAGGCCCTGTTGCTTTGCGTTTTACAGAGTTAAACAAAATTGCAAAAGATAATAATGTGTCATTTCGTTACGAAGGTACAGTATTAAGTGGCACCCCAACATTTTCTTTGATAGAAGAATGTTTGGCAGGTGATGAGATTCTTGAGATTAGAGGTATACTTAATGGCACTAGCAATTATATACTTTCTAAAATGTCTGAAGGGGATGCTTTTGAAAGTGCGTTAGCTGTTGCTCAAGAGAAAGGATATGCTGAGGCAGATCCTACTAATGATGTAAAAGGATACGATGCAAGAGGAAAAGTAGCCATATTATCTCACAAAGTTTTTGGAGTTGATTTAGGGTTAGATAACATTCCTACTATTGGAATTGACAACATTTCAAAGGAGGAATTAGATGCGGCGAAAAATGAAGGTAAAAATATTCGCTTAATTGGAAGCTTAAAGAAAGTAGGAAACTCTGTAACAGGAAAAGTGCAACCTGAAGCATTACCTATGTCTGATGCTCTTTCTAATATAGGAGGCGTTACCAATGCTATTGAAATTACTACAAAATATTTAGGAAAAGTAATGATGACTGGTCCAGGAGCAGGAAAGTTAGAAACAGGGTATTCTGTGTTTTCTGATGTGTTAGCAATATTAAAAAACAGTAAATAATGTCAGTAGATTTATTAGAAAAAGTAAATATGAAAGGAATGCTTATAGGTGAAAATTGGGTAGAAACTACAGAGAAATTAGCTGTTTTAAATCCGTATACAGGAAAAGAAGTATATGCAATTTCTTGTGCGACCAAAGAGCACGTTTATGAAGCATTGAAATCGGCAGAAAAAGGAAAAGAAATATCAAGAAGATTATCTCCTTATGATAGAAGTGAAATTATATTAAAAGTAGCTTCTCTGTTAAAAGAAAGAAAAGAAGAGTTTACACAAACTATTGTAAATGAAGGTGTAAAAACAAAAGTGGAAGCAGGTAAAGAAGTAGATAGATGTATTAATACACTTACTCTTTGCGGTGAAGAAGCAAAAAGAATAACAGGAGAAACAGTCCCTTTTGCTGCATTTGCAGGAGCCTCTTCAAAAAAAGGGCATTATGTATATGACCCAGTTGGGATTGTTACTGCAATTACTCCGTTTAACGATCCGTTAAACTTAGTCGCTCATAAACTAGGACCAGCAGTTGCTGCAGGAAACGCAATTATATTAAAACCTTCAGATTTCACACCTATTTCAGGTATAAAATTAGGAGAGTTATTTCTAGAAGCAGGTCTACCAAAGCATATCCTTAATATTATTACAGGACCAGTAAGCAATTTTGGAGATATTCTTGTTACTGATTCAAGGGTAAATATGGTAAGTTTTACAGGAGGTTCTAAATCTGGAGAGGCTATTGCCAAGGCTGCAGGGGTTAAGAAAATAGGTATGGAATTAGGTTCTAGTTCACCTGTAATTGTTATGGATGATGTAGATGTAGATGCTGTAGCAGAAAACTGTGTTGGAGGGATGATTTGGGCTGCTGGACAAAACTGTGTGGGTGTAAAACGTATGTATGTACACGATGCAATTTATGATGCATTTAAAGAAAAGGTAGTTAGCCTTTCTAAAGCTGTAAAACTAGGAAACCCTGAAGATTCAAGTACAGATATGGGACCTATTATTACAAACGAAGCTATTGATGTAATCGAAAAATCAATCTCTGATTTAGAAAAAGGAGGTTACACTGTATTATGCGGAGGAAAACGTGTAGGTAATAGTTTTGAAGCTACTATTATAGAAGGCGATTTTGATAATGCATTAAATGGGAAAGAAGAAATTTTTGGACCTGTCGCTACAATTTCAAAAATAAGTTCATTAGAAGAGGGTATTACAGCAAGTAATGATTCTCCTTATGGTTTACACGCTGGAATTTTTACAAATAATATAGAATCAGCATTTAAAGCTACCAACGAATTACAATGTGGTGGGGTAATGGTTAATGATTCTTCTGATTATCGTATTGACATGATGCCTTTTGGAGGTATCAAGCAAAGTGGAATTGGTAGAGAAGGTGTTAAATCTGCAATTCAAGAGATGAGCACAACTAAAGTAATTTGTTTCAACCTTTAATAAATATAAATATGAATACTATAGAAAACGCAGAGATTATCACAAAAGAAAAAGCGATAAAAGACAATGTAAATATGGATGTAACCAAAGTATTATCGCCAAAAAGAAATTCTACAGTTTGTACAACTATAGAAGAATTAGCTACAGAACAGTTAGCATATTTTGATATAGATCCAAATAGCGCTTACGGAGAAACACTAAAAAAAGCAACTATAGATATTTATACTGCACAAGCAGATATCTCTAAGCTAAAAGAAATTACAGCTGATACTGTTGGTAAATTAGATGCTAGTGAAAAAGTTGCATATTTTAATGCAAAACGTTTTATGTCTTTTCAGATTGCTAAAGTTTTGGAAACTTTACAAGGTCCTTTAAAGCAAACATACCAATCTTTAGAGCAGTCAGATGCTACTCTAAATGCAAAAGGCCCAATGCCTTTGTTTAATAATATTGCAGCATTATTTTCTGCAACACCAGTAATTGCTCGTACATCTACTTACGATTATTCATGTACTGAATGGATTGACGATGCTTTTAATGGTAAAGAATCTATTCACCATATCTATTCAAGATCTTTAAATCCAACATCTATGGCTCTAGGTACACATATGGTACACCTAGAGGCAGGTAAATACGCAGACCAATATACTGCTTGGAACTTTAATAGTGGTATGGCAGCAATTGATGCGTTATTATGTAACGTATTAAGTTACCAAGACATCATGATTGTTTCTAGAAACATTTATGGGGGAGCTTATCAGTTGATTGAAGATTTCTTTGCAAAAAAGAATAAGATGGACATTAAGGTTATTTGGTTTGATGGATATACACTAGAAGACTTTAAACCTGTAATGGATCAAGCTAAAATAGATTATAAAGATCAATTAGCTAACGGTAAAAAGATACATGTATATATTGAGTCCCCTTGTAACCCTCATGGCTATATGTTAGATGTTCCTTCTATCTGTAAATATGCAAAACAAAATGGTTCTATGGTAATGCTAGACGGTACTGTTGCAACTCCATTTTTAATTAAGCCATTACAACACGAAGATGAAGATTGTAGACCAGATTTCTTATTCCATAGTTATACAAAAGATATTACTGGTTCTGGTAATGCTATTGCAGGTGGTATAATCGGAAAGAATAGTTTAATGTTCGTTCCTAAAGGGGAGAAAATTGATGGTGTTAACTGGGATGAGTCATTATTCTGGAATGTGTACTACATCAAAGGTGCTTTCTTAAATGCAGATGCTGCTTTTGAGATTTTATCTGGAATGAAGACAATGAATTTGAGAATGACTCAAAAGTGTGTAAATACAGTAGTATTGGCTAAATTTTTTAACTCTAATCCAGAGATGTCAGTAATATGTAATGCCTTAGAGAACAATCCTAACAATGCTATCATGAAAAAAGTTAGCAAATATCAGTTAGCGGCTCCATTATTTACTATTGATTTTGAAAAAGCAAATGTAAGTGATAATGCATTCAAAAAATTCTTTGATACTTTGGCACCAGCCTTTGGTTTTCAAGTAAGTTTAGGACAGATTAATACAACATTGTTATGTCCAGCATTTACTTCACACTCAGAATTAGATAAAGATGCACTAGAAAAAGCAGGAATTCATAAAACTACAATGAGAATATCTGTTGGTAATGAAAATCCTAAAGAATTAGCGAAACACTTTATCCAGTCTATAAAGTTAATGATTGACCCAGAAAAGCCTGGATTCTCTGATGCATTTATGTCTATAGAAGAAATAGATAAATTATATGCAGATACATATATGGAAGTACAAAAACAATTAATAGAAAACGGTTACTTAAACTAAAAATAGATATTATTATGATTAATGGATTAAACTTAGAAGCATTAGGAGCTTACAAAGAAACTGTAGAGCAGGATGCTAAAAATGGTATGTATAACGGTGGTATAAAAGCTACTTGGATGGGCGGTACTAAAGTAGGAGTTAAAACAAACAACCTTACATTAGGAGATGAAACTATTCCTCATGATTTTTCTTTTACCATTGATGAACCAGAACAATTATTGGGAGCACATTCTGCACCAACTCCTCAAGATTACGTTTTAGGAGGACTTTCTGGTTGTATGATGGTTACCTTTGTAGCAATGTGCTCAATTAAAGGTATAGAATTAGAATCTGTTACTTTAGATATTAAATCTGGGTTAGATTTACAAGGTTTCTTAGGTGTTAATGAAACTTCTCCAGTAGGTTTTGATACTATTGAGTATGCATTTACTGTAAAAGGAAACGGAACAGAAGCACAGTACCAAGAAGCAGCTGATGAAGTAATTAAATTCTCACCTAATTATGCTACTATGGCAAACAAAGTGAAAATGGTTGCTACTTTAAACATCTTGTAAGAGCTTACTATAATTAATATATTTTATTATTTGAGGGCTCACAGATGTGAGTCCTTAAATAATTTATAACCTTTTATTAACTACTAAATTTTAAATATGGAAGAATTTAATAAAGATGATATCTCTATTGTATGGGATGCATCAAAATGTATACATGCAGGCCATTGTGTAGAACTTTTACCAAATGTTTATAGACCCAATCTAAAGCCATGGATACAACCAGATAATGCTTCTAAGGAAGAAATTATAAGTCAAGTATCCAAATGTCCATCAGGAGCATTAACAATAAAAAAATAACAAATAAATAGTACAAATATGACAATTAGTGTATGGTCAGATATTAGATGCCCCTTTTGTTACATAGCAAAGAGGAAGTTAGAAAATGCAATTTCAAGGTCTAGTCATAAAGAAGAAATTAAAGTAGAATGGAAAAGTTTTGAATTAGATCCAAACTTACAAACGAATACAAGCATAAATACTATAGATTATTATGTAAGTAAAGGAGCTAGCAAACAACAAATGACAGATTTGTTTTCTAATGCAACAAGTATGGCTAAAGAAGTTGGGATACATTTTAATATAGATACTATTGTAGTAGCTAACTCATTTAAAGCCCATAAGTTAGTTCATATTGCAAAAGCAATAGATAAGCAAGATGAAGCAAAAGAATTATTATTAAAAGCTTATTTTACTGATGGAAAAAATATTGACGATATTAATGTACTATTAAATATAGGATCTACCTTAGGTTTTGAAGCAGTTGATTTGGAAAAAAAAATAGAAGAAAAGGCTTTGGAAGATAGTGTATATGAAGATCAAAAATTAGCAAAAGAATTAGGAATTTCAGGAGTTCCTTTTTTTGTATTCAATAATAAACATACAATTTCTGGAGCACAGTCAGAGGAAGTATTTTTAGAAGCAATTGAGAAAATATCTTAAAATTTATTTTAGATTTTAAAGCGAGAATAGGAATAACCTATTTTTTGTATGTTATCTAAATGGGTATTGCTGTTTTTTACTTAGTGTTGCACTTAAATTATTAAATATGTAGAGTAAATTTCATTATTATAATAGTTGGCATCTAATTATCATTTATCCCTTAAACTAATCTCACTAGCTGGAGTAAATTGCCATTTAGCTATAAATCTGAATTCGACATAAGAAATTTGGATTCAGACCTTTACTATTAAAAAATAATATTATACCAGCTCTTGGAAAAATGAAATAGCAAAATCCAAAACATATAAATTAGGTTATAGCCTAAACGGAAAAACTCACAATGGTACTTGGGTTATGTTAGTTTACTAACATAACCTATTAATTAAACAAAGTATACACAATTATATAATTTCAGCACTTAGTCCTGCTTGCAACAACTTACTACACTTAGGTTCCAAATCTCTATAAGCACCTGTTTTAACTGTACACTTCCCTTTATGATGTACTAAGTAAGCACATTGTTCAGCTTGTATAAGAGTATGGTCACAAACAGCAACTAAAGTATCTATAACATAATCAAATGTATTTACATCATCATTAAACAATACAATTTCATTATTGTTTACAACCTCATCTTTTAATAAAAGTTCTTCTAAATATTTTTCTTGATTCCCCATAATCTTTAGCTTAACTAGTAACTAAAATACATATTTTACTGCTACCCAATTATTTTTTTCAATATTTTTTTTAAAAGTAAGCCCAACTTCACTACATTTTTCATTAATAATTGGAATATCTTCTACATAAAAACCACTTAAAAACAAAATACCTTCTTCAGAAAGACAATTGGCATATTTAGGAATATCTGCAAGTAAAATATTTCTATTAATATTGGCAATGATAATATCATATTTTTTTCCTTTTAACAAGCTAGCATCACCTTCATATACATTTATTTCATTACAACCATTGCGTTCTTTATTTTCAAGGGCATTTAAATAGCACCAATTATCAATATCTATAGCGTCTACATTAGATGCATTTTTCATAGCCGTAAGAATAGCCAACACCCCTGTACCGCTACCCATATCTAAAACTGACTTACCTTTAAAATCATAATCCAGAATATATTGTAACATCATATGTGTAGTTTCATGGTGTCCTGTTCCAAAACTCATTTTGGGTTCAATGACAATGTCATATTTTGTATTTGGTTTAGGGTGAAATGGTGCACGAACAGTACAAACATCATTAACTACAATTTGCTCAAAATTCTTCTCCCATTCTGCATTCCAATTTTGTTGCTCTATTTCTTTTATATGATAAGCTATACTAAAATTAGAGTTTTCAAGTATTTTAACTTCTGATAATAAATCTCCCCTCCAAGAATCTTTTAAAATATAGGCAAGTACACCTTCCTCGTTTTCTACAAAACTATCAAAACCAACTTCTCCTAATTGAGCAATTAAGATATCTGAAGTTGGTTGTAAAGGTTTTACTGTAAAATTGTATTCTATATAAATTAAGTCTGCCATTTATTTTATTGTTTAGGAACTAAATTAGAAATAATAAATGTAATACTATATTGCTTTTATAATTGCTATAAAGTCATCTGCATTTAATGCTGCTCCTCCAATTAGACCACCATCTACATCTACTTTAGAAAAAATTTCTTTAGCATTTGCAGGTTTTACACTACCCCCATATAAAATAGATACAGCTTCCGCAATTTTTGTAGTATACTCATTAGCTATAGTTTTTCTAATAAAAGAATGCATTTCTTGTGCTTGTTCAGGTGAGGCTGTCTCGCCTGTACCTATTGCCCAAACTGGCTCATAAGCCAAAACTATTTTAGTCCAGGCTTCTGGCTTTAGATTAAAAAGTCCATTTTTTAATTGATTTGAAACTACATTAAAATGATTATCAGACTTACGATCTTCTAACTCTTCACCAAAACAGAAAACCACGCGCAGGTTCTTATCTAGTGCAGATATTATTTTTTTAGACAAAATTTCATCTGTTTCACCAAAATAGGCACGACGTTCTGAATGACCAATTATTACAGTATTAACTCCTATGTCCAACAACATATCAGCAGAAATTTCCCCTGTATATGCTCCGTTTTCTGCAAAATGCATATTCTGTGCAATTACTTCTATGGATGAAGATTTAACATCTTGTACTGCAGCTGCTAAGTTCACAAAAGTTGGTGCAACCATAACCTCAGCATCTGTGTCTGGTAATTTACCTGTTAGTTCTGCTAACAATGTATTGGTTTCTGTTAAAGTCTTGTTCATTTTCCAATTACCAGCAACAATTTTTGACCTCATCTTATTATCTGTTTTTATATTTGTCTTATTTTTTGAAGCTTCAAAGATAATATATAATATCTGTCTACTTCAAACAGTATCAAGTTGAAATAGATTATTACTATTTATTTGTCAAAATAAGGCTAAGTATATGGTGGGATATTAAAAAATTATCTTTTTTATAGAAATCCATACTTCTTCTTCAGAATTTGGATTTGCAGCTTCTAGGTATCTTTTATTTGAAAATTTAAAATTTGGACTATTATTTAGTTGATAATTAAAATTAGGCATATATTCAGAAAAAAAAGTGTTTGAGTAGTTTTTACCACAATCCATACATCTTGTGAATAAACACAGCGTACAAACCTCTATTAAGCCGTAAGACATCTATAGTATCTAGAATATCTTTAATTCAACACAGCTATAGCTGTCCATTTTTTTTGAATGTTGCAGCAGGACTAAAATTTGAAAAAGAATACTCTTCTCCGTATTATTAAACCGAATAGTGCTCTCTTTTTATGTGATTAGTACTTCTTCTTTCCTAGACATAAAGCTTGTCCAATTCCCTATAACTAATCATAGTTAGTGCAGAAACCTCTTTTTTTACACGTACTAAAATTCTTGATTCTAGCTCTTTTATTTCTGGTGTTGTACTTACTAAATTTTTTATTCTTACGCTGTAATAATTTCTATAGTACTATTATGTTTTAAAATTTCTTTTATAAAACTATCATTGGTTTCTGGGCTAATGTAAAGCTCATTAAATTTATTATATTTTATAATTAGTCCTATGCTAGCTGTGGCTGCTTTAACACCAATCCAAAGTGTTTTTCCTTTTACAATTTGGTGTATCTCTTTTATAGGAATATTACCTTTTATAGGGCCACTCTTGTAACTTAAAGTAGTAGCTGTTAACTTATAACTTGTACCAAAAAAAATCCAAAGTAGTAAACCCAATACTAAAATCGCTATAATAATACTCATTAAAGAATCTAAATTTTCTTTGTAATTTGTAATACTTACATAAAGTAGAAAGGCAAGTGATGCTATTACTAAAAATATTACAGCCTTAAATAAGTTGTCTTTTCTACTTTTAAAAATCATTCTAAAACTTTAAATTATCTACATCATTATAATGTACTTTTTGTTTTATTGTACCTTTTTCTAATACTAAAACAGCAGGGTTAGAACGCACAATAGTTTTTAAAGTAGTTTCATCTGTAAAGTAAAAACTAAATCCTAGATTATATTTATCTACTATTTTGCTAGACAACTCATCATTAGAAGCAGACATACCAATTACTTTATATCCTTTAACTTTAGCCTTATCTGCAACCTTTTTAATTGCTGGAAAAGCGTCATAATTACTTTTAACTAAATCGTAAGCAACTATCATTATCAACTTATCTTCATGCAGTAAAGATCCTGCAAAATTTTCTCCTTGCTGTTCTATAGTAAAATCATGTATGGGTGGCTCGTATCCTTTTTGTACCTCTGTAGTTTCTACACTAACATACTCCCCTTCTACAGTAGGGTAATCGCCTTGTGTAATTATTACTTTTTCTTTACCATTTACATTAAACTTCCACGCATAATCAAAAATTGGTTGGGGTGCATTCTTTGGCGTAGACATACCCTCTTCTATGTTTATTCCTATTTTATAAGGTCTAAAATCCATAACAGGCAAATGGTTTAATACGTGGTTTACAAAAACAACACACCCAAGTAGTGTTAACAAAACAATACCTCTTCTTGTATTAAAATTAGAAAATGGTTTTATATGTTTTAACCCTATAACTAGAATTACGATTAATACTAGCAACACAATATCTTTAGAGAAAGACTCCCAAGGAGTTAGTTTTACAGCGTCTCCAAAACAACCACAATCTGTAACCTTATTAAAGTATGCTGAGTAGAATGTTAAGAAGGTAAAAAAGATAATCATACCCAATAAACTATATATTGTGAATTTTGGTCTATAGCCAACCAATAACATAATACCAAGTAGTACTTCTAAAATTACAACTACAATAGAAATAGATAAAGCGTATGGTTCTAGAAAAGGAATATTTAAAACACCTTGACTAAAGTATTCTTCTAATTTAAATGAAAAACCAACAGGGTCATTAAGTTTTATAAGACCACTTATGATAAATAATATACCAACTAACCACCTACTAACGCTTACTATATATTTCATAAAATAATATAAATTGAAAAAATATTACTTGAAAGTTAACTATTTATAACTTTACTTTTACTTTTTACTCGTTTAAGTGAATCAATGCAAAAACAGAATAATTTATAATATCTTGATAATTAGCATCTATACCTTCACTTACCAAAGTTTTACCTTGGTTATCTTCTATTTGTTTTACACGCAATAATTTTTGCAAAATAAGATCTGTTAAAGAACTAACGCGCATTTCTCTCCAAGCCTCACCGTAATCGTGATTCTTGTTTTCCATTAATGATTTTGTAATAGTAATATGTTTATTGTACAATTCTACAGCAGCAGTGACATCTATATCTGGCTTCTCCACAATGCCCTTTTCAATTTGTACTAAGGCCATAACAGCATAGTTTATAATACCAATAAATTCAGATTTTTCTCCTTCATCCACTTTTCTAACATCATTCTCTTGTAGTCCACGTATGCGTTGCGCTTTAATATATATCTGATCTGTTAAAGAAGGTAATCTTAGTATGCGCCATGCACTACCATAGTCTTTCATTTTTTTTTGGAACAGCTCTCGGCATTCTTTTATGACTGCATCATATTGTTCTGAAGTATTCTGCATTTATCTTATCTAATTTGTGTAAATTTCGCTTAAAATTTTGAACTATTCAAAAGTAAGGGTTTTATCTTAAATCATTTATTTTTTACAAGTTTAGAAAATTTAATCTAACAATATAGTATGACAATTAATTGTAATGGAAATTTAATAGATCTTACCTCTCCAAAGGTAATGGGTATTTTAAACCTTACTCCTGATTCTTTTTATGATGGTGGAAGTTATAAAGATGAAAAATCTATTTTATTACAAGTTGATAAAATGCTTAAAGACGGCGCAACTTTTATAGACGTTGGTGCATATAGCTCTAGACCAAATGCAACTAATATACCGGTTGAAGAAGAAATTAGTCGTATTATACCTATTGTGAAGCTGCTAGTTAAAGAATTTCCTTCTATTTTAATCTCTATTGACACATTTAGAAGTGCCGTTGCAAAAACCTGTTTAGACAATGGCGCGGCACTAATTAATGATATTTCTGCTGGTAGTTTAGATGAAGATATGATGACTGTTATTGCAGCATATAAAGTACCATATATAGTAATGCATATGCGTGGTACACCAGCAACAATGCAACAACTAACAGAATATATAGATGTAACTCTTGATGTTAAATATTATTTTGCTGAAAAAATTGCCAACGCAAGAACCAAAGGAATTGTAGATATAATTATAGATCCTGGTTTTGGCTTTGCAAAAACAACAGCACAAAACTTTACACTTTTACAAAATCTAGATTTCTTTAAGACTTTAGAAATACCCTTACTAGTTGGACTAAGCAGAAAGTCTATGATATACAAAACATTAAATACAAGTGCTACAAATGCATTAAATGGGACAACCACTCTTAATACAATAGCATTGATAAAAGGAGCATCAATACTACGTGTACATGATGTAAAAGAAGCAGTAGAATGTATTAAACTAACAGAAGCATTAAAGTCAAATGAATAGAATTAATTTCATTTTACTTTTTTTTCATAATTTTACAAAAACCCACTATACTTGAATTTTCTAAATTTTCTTGACTTTAAAATAACAGACGTTATAGACATCATTTTGGTGGCTGTTCTTCTCTATTATATATATAAGCTAGTACGAGGCTCAGTAGCCATAAATATTTTTATAGGCATTGTTATAGTTTGGGCCCTTTGGAAATTGACTGAGCTCTTAGAAATGAAAATGATTAGTAGTATGGTTGGTGGTTTTATGAATATTGGACTAATTGCTCTTATTATTGTTTTTCAACAAGAATTACGTAAATTTCTTTTAATGATTGGCTCTACTAATTTCGCAAATAAGCGAAATTTTGTAAAGCACTTTAAGTTTTTAAAGCATAAGGCAATGACAACGGATACAGATGTAGATGCCATTATTAGTGCTTGTGATAAAATGGGTAAAAGCAAGACTGGTGCCATTCTAGTAATAGAACGTGCCAATTCCTTAGATTTTATAAAAAGCACTGGAGACAAAATGAACATTGAGGTTACTCAACCAATTTTAGAGAGTATATTTTACAAAAACAGTCCCTTGCACGATGGTGCAGCTGTTATAGTAAATAACACAATAGTTGCCACAAGAACAATTTTACCTGTTTCTAAAGAACGTACAATTCCGTTACGCTTTGGTTTACGCCACAGGGCAGCTGTTGGCATTACAGAGAAAACAGATGCATTAGCATTAGTTGTTAGCGAAGAAACCGGAATCATTTCTTATATAAAGAATGGAGAGTTTGTACTATACAAAGATCTACTAGAACTTAGCACCATTATTAAAGAAGATTTAATATCATAAGTATGATTTGTAAAAATTGTGAGAATAGTTTACAAACAGATTATTCTTTTTGTCCAGATTGTGGTGCTAAAGTGATTAGAAATAGACTTACTATTAAAAATTTGCTTAGTGATTTTATAGAGAGATACTTTAATGTAGTAATCTATACACACAAATACTTAAAAGAAATAAGATAGATATTAGTATGACACAAGAAAATCATTGTTACGAAAATGCTATGGCTGAACGTGTAAATGGCATCTTAAAAGATGAATTTTATCTCGACCAAACCTTTGATAACGTGGCGCACGCAAAGAGAGCTACAAAAAATGCAATTAATTTATACAACCAAATAAGATTACATTTATCTTTAGACTATAAAACACCTAATTTGGTATATAAACTATCAGATTAAATTCAATTTTAACTGTAGCCATATTTCAGGACAAGACATTTAAAGTAACAAATTAAAAAACTTGATATCCTTATTGAAACATTAATCAATGAATATTAAAGCTCAATTAAAATCATCAATTTTTCTTATTTTAACTCTAGTTTCTTGCCAAAGACCAATGCCTAATAAAAGTATTAGTGGAGTTTGGATTCAAGAAGGTTATGGTAGAATTATAATAATCAAAGATTCCACTTATACATATTTTAATACAACTGAAAATTCTTGTTTACCATTAATTTCAAATGGTAAATTAACCGATAGATTTAGAATCGTAGATTTCAAAAATGACAAGCTTATTTTAAATCCAGGTGGTATTGTTGATTATGGTTTCACAAGGTCGGACAAACTTCCTGAATATTGTGTAAATCACAACACAAATAAAAACAATTCACCTGAACTAAATTTCAGTATTTTATGGAATACTTTTGATAAACATTATGCGTTTTTCGAGCATCGTAATATTGACTGGGATAGTGTAAAAATAGAATCCCAAGAAAAACTAAACAACATTCAGTCCGATAAGGAATTGTATAATCTTTTCGCAGATATTTTAAAAAGCTTTAATGATGGACACATCAGATTAGATGTGCCAGATTCATTGAGAGTAAAAAATGTCATTAGCAAAAAGAATGAAAACCGAAAAACAAAAAAGGAAATAATAAACGATATTTTAACTACTTATTTGAACGGTTTCAAGAGTTATAATAATGACCTTATACAATGGGGAATTCTGAAAAAAGAAAATATAGGTTACATTGTGATTACGGATATGAACAATTTCTCTAATTACATTCCAAATCAAGATTTAACAGCACAAGAGTTTAAACAAGAATATGAAAAAGTTCTGGAAACTAAATCTGGCATTACTCAATTAGATGATGAGCTTAAAGGAATTGATTTTGCTATGAACAAAATTCTGTCAGATTTGGCAGAAACTAATTCCATAATTGTTGATTTACGATTTAACGGTGGTGGCTATGAAACTGTCGCATTAAAACTATTGAGTCATTTCATTAAAGAACAAAAACACATTCTATCAATTAAGGCAAAAAATGGGAATAATTACACAAATGAGCAAGAATATATTTTAAACCCAGCGAAGAACGTTTATCAAGGAAAAGTAACAGTATTAACAAGTCCTAATACAGCAAGTGCTGCCGAAATTTTTGCTCTTGGTACAATGGCTTACCCTGAAATAAAACGCTTTGGTTCTTCAACAAATGGAGTTTTCTCTGAAATTTTATGGAAGAATTTACCAAATGGATGGGAGTTTAGCTTATCAAATGAAATTTATAGTGACCCAAAAGGAAATATTTACGAAATTATAGGAGTGCCACCCGACCATCAAATTGACTATCGAAAAGACAGAACCGACTTTTATAATAGTTTTTATAATGGAAATGAGTTTAGAGATATTGGAATTGATAAAATAGTAACGTGGCACAACACGATGTATAAGTAATAGCGGTTTAATCGCTAAAATAAAAGTAAGTAAATATAAAAAAGGTCAGTATTTAACCGAAAAATTAGTGTGTGAAAATCCGCTACTATTCTTATACTAGACCGTTGGCAGTAATTATGACCCGTCCTGAATAAAGGCTACATAATTTTAAACATTATGTATAAAAACGACAAAGTAATTAGACGTTACAGCGAACCTTTTAAACTGAAAATTTTAGACGAACTTACCACAGGTAAACTAAACAAAAACCAATTAGGTAAACTCTATGG
>CANLIE010000059.1 GCA_947491225.1 uncultured Cellulophaga sp. | reverse complement strand
AAAAGTAGTATTGGAAAATGTTGTTTCCTGTTTCTTGTAAAATGCTCTTTTGATACTTTAAATTCATTTTTTAAATGTTTGCTAAATAGTTCTTTTGTTATCTTATCAAAAATAAATCGTGCCGTTTTTTTTCATAAAGTTAAATCCTTGATTACTAATTAAATATACGAAAATAACACCTAAAAAACAACTTAAAAAACTAATAATTAAATAGTTATACCCTTAACTTAATGACATTGAACTAGCGGTAGCAGGGGGTTGTTTCCCTGTTTTTGGAGGTACAGTCTGCATCTGGTTGTTTAAAAAGGCTACCAGTAGTAGTACTTACCTCACAGCCCCGGTCGTTATAATTGGTCCATGCATCATACATGGCGGTATGCACCATTGCTAATGCTCTGGAACCAATGGTAGGAGGCATCCCAACATAATGGAATAGCATCGCAGGTTAATCGGTTCCATTGGTGGGCTTTACTGGGTGTATAGGAATTGTTTGTTGCCATGAGTTTTAATTTTTGTGTAATTATTGTATTGTTTTATTCTTTACTATATATTAAATAGGGGATTATCCTACAATTTTGTTGCCCTTCTGGAGATATGCCTATACTTTTCCTACATTGCCCTTTCCCCGTCCTACAAACATACTTTCCCCGCACTTTTTTATCGATCCCCGGTATCTACATCGCTTTCCCCGGACTACATTACCCTTTCCTCGTCTTACAAAAGAGGCTCCTCACACTTTTCTAGCGACCACAAGGATAGTCATCCATTCCCCCACACTTTTTCTATCGATCCTCGGTATGTTTGACCGCTTCCTCGCGTTGTTTTTATCAATCTCCGCGGTATGCCTACTGCTCCCACGGCTATATTTATCGATCATCGGTTTTTAGTGCTCTTGCTGCTACCTACTGGTTGCAAACTAATACAAGAAAACAGCTGTTTTATTCTTACTGTTGACGCCACTAGTTGGAAACTAGTTTTATTTTCTTGTCAGTACCAGTTACAAACTATCAGTGGTCACATACTATTCTCAATTTATATTTTCATTATCGCTACGAAGTTGCAAACTATTTGTAAATAACGATTTAAACCGCAGAAAATCTAATTCCAGTAAATCTTAAATTAATAATCTCATACAACTCTTCACTAAATAAAATAATAGGTGAATTCTCTTCTAATCTAAATATGTGTCGATCTGATGGTATACTAGATTTATCTAGAACCAATTTGTTTATTTTAGTTATGATATCATATTCTGGATGAAATTTTTCATATGTAGATTTGTTTCGATCAAGACAAGATAAATTATTGAGAAAATTTAAATATGTAAGATTTTGAGGTTTTATTTGATCTTCTAAATCAATAAGCTTACAATCTAAAAATTGTAAATTAGATGAATCAACATTTTTTAAAACATCCTTAAAGGAATCTGAAATTATCACATTTGAAAAAGTTCCAAATATTACATCCGGAATCGTTCTGTTTTTGCCTTTATTATAAAACACTAATTCATTTTTGGGTATTATCATTTTTTTTCCTCGTAACTCACTATCTAATGTCTTTTCGCTTAACCCATGTTCCTTAATAAAAACATCTGTTTTTTTAATTTCTGTTTTTAAATAATAAAATTTTCTCATTCTTCTTAATTTAATAATTCAACTCCTCTTCTAAGTCTATTCCTTAACAACCTTATTTCAGAACTAAGGTTACGAAGAGCTATTTGTCTTGCTACATTAGGATCCATACCTTGTTGTAGAGCTATTCTATATGCATTTCTCTGAGAATTCACCATAGATAAAACTCTATTTGTATAGTTTGGATGAGACCCTAAATGAGCAGACGATCTAGTAAACCTACCTGTAGCTGCTGCTCTTGTAGGAGGTAACATTATTCCATTTCTTGCTCCATTCCCACGGCTATATTTATCGATCATCGGTTTTTAATGCTCTTGCTGCTACCTACTGGTTGCAAACTAATACTGAAAACAGCTGTTTTATTCTTGCTGTTGCTACCACTAGTTGGGAACTAGTGGTAGCTGGGATTTTACATTGTTATAATCATACTTGTTATGGTCGTTAATATTTGTGTAATGCTTTTTCAACTATTTTTTTATATTCGTTATTAGACTCATAATATCCACTCAAAGTTCCTGATTTATATAGTCTTACTAGCTCTAAATCAAACTCAAACCATGAATCGAGATCTAAGATCCATTCTTTTTGATTAATTAAAAGTGAATTTTTATCTTCGAATAAAGTATCTTCTATATAATCAAAAAATAGATCTAAAAATTTTTCCAAAGATGAACTTACAATCAAAATATTATCAGAAGTAATCTCTCTTTGATATGCAACAACATAATTACCATTAGAGTCTTTAGTTTTTTCAAGTAGTCCAAAATTTTCACCGATAGAATTTTTCATAAAATTCTGAAAATTTAATGTTATATTAGGCAAAGACAATGCCCAAGTATCAAGTGTGATTTCTGTTATATCAGCAATCTTATTATTTTTACAACCTGCGAATGAATAATCCATTATTCTTGCTCCATTAGAAAATGAATAGAACTCCTTTAATTGAATATCAAAACTACTTGTCAGCCTATTTTCACAACGAAGCATCATTTTGAAATCTACTGGATGAAATAATTCAATTGATTCTGGATATTTCTTTGCTATTTTATTTATCTTTTTTATATTTTTTTTCATCTTCCTATTTTATTAATGTATTGCCCTATTCTCTTATCCATTCTTATTGCAAAATCTATTATTTCTCTTGCAGAAGCATTTGGATTACTTCTCCTAAAGGCTTCCCAAGCAGGAGTCACTATGCGCCTGTGAATATTTACGGGTAATGCTTGTAAATTAGATAGTCTATTCATTAAATTTAAAGAAAATTTACCTTCTCTAAAAAATACTTGAGGTATTCGGTGATGTATTTCCATTATTCCTTTTCCTGCAAATTTTCTGAATTTTGGAAAAGCTCTCAGAAACACTCTAATGTGTCTACTGTCTGAAGGTCTATATCCAATATGCCTAATTATATTACTTTGACTATTTCTTAATCCTTGTAATGTTTGTAATTCTACTGCTTTATCAATAGGAGACATTCTTCTAAACCTTCTTGCATATTTACTGGTTACTACTATTGCGTCTTGACCAGAAGCTCTAAAAGTTCTACCAATTATTTTACCTCCTTGTTGTCTCAATGCTTGCTCTTGTAATTCTGTCAAATCTCTTACATTACCTGAACCAATTAATATTTTCCTTGGATTAAAATGCCCGTATAGAAAATATCGTGTTCCTTCCATATCTAAGGAAAACCCTCTAAACCTGAAGTAACGTTTTAATCTATTTCCTAAATCTCGAAGGGATCGTATTCCCCTTCCAAAACCTCTTCGTACCCCTTGAAAAATAACTCTTCCTCCACGTACTATAAAACCACCAGCTCCTCTAGCAACATTGCCTATAGCTCTGGCTCCTCTTCTTACTCCGCCAGCTATAGCTCTTCCTGCTCGCATTGCCCCTCTACCAACAGCCCTAGCAGCTCTTCCGACTGTAGAAATCACTCTTCTAATCACTTTTAGCATGATACCACCAACCTTAAATACAAGATTAAATACCAACTCTACTATACCTACTGCTAACGCTCTTGCCAAACTTTTTGCACCCCCTTGAATATCACCTGACCATGCTTTAGAGAGATATTCGCCCATATAACCACTCATACGAGCGACTAGCCAAGCCATAAAAAGGTACATAAGAGCCGTCATGAGAGGTGGTAATAGCGACAATATCCCACCACCAGTCAAAATAGTTGCTATTCCTAATCCTAATAGTACTCCTACTGAAATGGAAATAATCATTACCTTATTGCATTCCCACCAATTACTTATACCTCTTTGCATTTGACCTAAGACAAAATCTGCCCTTTGTGCTACTGTTAATGGTCCTACTTTGGCTATATCTGGAACTTCTTCAGTCTGCCCTCCACTTTGTTGAGGTGGAGCATCTTCACATTGAGGTTCATCCATTTCGCTTAAGTAATGAGATAACTTCTCATTATCTGTTATGTTTGCAAAATCTGGTGCTTCTCCACCTTCAGGTTGTTGTGCTCCTAATTGCTCTTGAAATCCGGCATCAGTCCCTCCAGTAGAAGATCCTATAATAGATTCTTGGATTTCCAGAGTAGATATATCATTTCCTCCGGGTTCTCCAAATCTGACCTCTCCATTTTCCGATAATCCTAGTGATGTTATTAGTTCTGGATCTAATTGTAATTCAGAAACCGGATCAACCATAACATCTTCATTCGATAGTTGAGAATTTCTTAATAATCTCTCATTTTCGATAGGAACTGATGCTTCTTGCCCATTGACATTTATTGCACTACCTTCACTTCCTGACCTTTCAATACCGGCTAGTGGCTGTGTAAGGTCAAAGCCTAAAAGCTCTTCAGACATTTGACCCATAAAATAATTGGGCATAAGATATGCGGCTTTAACTATGTTGGCTATCCCTTTTATTATCTCAATTAGCCCAACAGCAATAAATTCTAATACGTCTAATAATGCATTATAAAATGCTTGATATGCAGCAAGTATAAAATCGAGAATAGCGCCTACAGCATCTAAAATAGCATTTGCTATTTCTTTTAACGCATCTGCCAGCGCATTAACCGCGCTTACGGCAACATCTACAGCCTGATTTATCCAACCGTTGATTCGTTCTGCAATTTCAGGAAATGCTGCTAAAGCGATATTCACTAGTCCTTTCAAGAATTCTCCAAAACCTTCTATAAGACCAACTATTAAGTTTCTTGCGGTATCAATAATCGTATTTACAATAGTTTTTGCTGCTTCTATAATATTAGCAACAGCTTCTCTAGCTGCATCAAATAAAGCATTAAGTCCCTCTTTTAACCTATCAAAGAAACTTGAAACTGCGCTTGTCACTCTATCCCAGAACCCTTGACTTTCTTGTTCTCGTTCTGCATTAGCTTTTCTTCTTCTCGCTTCGGTCTCTGCGTTTTGTCTTTCAGTTTCTGCTCTTCCTTCTGCAGCAGTTAATTCTGTTTCGACCTGTGTTTCTGCAGTTATAATTTCTGAATCGATTTGAGTATCTATCTCTGTTCTTCGCTCTATTGATCGCTGCGAATATTCATCTCTTACCGCTTGATTCTCTTCTCTCCAAGTTTCTCTATGTTCAGCGACTTCATTTCGAGCTCCTGCCTGAATGGCTTCTTGCTCTACACGTGTTCTCTCTGTTTCCTGCTCTATTTCTTCCATCCCACGTGCACGCTCATTCTCAGACTCAAGATTCATTCTTTCTCTCTCTTCTTCGTTTCGTAACATTTCTGCACCAACCTGTTCATTCATTGATGACTGGGCCTGATTATCAAAACTTGCATAAACTTCTGCGCTTGTTTCTGGCAATGATTCTAGTTCTGATGCTCCTGATGCTGCAGACTGTCGTTCTGACAATTCTGGACGAAGTTGTTCGAGTTCAGTATATCTTGGAAAAATATTGTGCTCTCCAAAATCATTACTTATATTACTATCTGCTTGATTCTGTTGATTAGCAACGTTTTCACTTGCTAATTGCTGACTTTCTTCATTACGTCTGGGGTTAGCTTCACCTGTTAAATTTATTGAAGGTTGTTCTCCAGCAGAAGTATTTATAGTTGGATCTGATGTTGGTAAAGACGCCGTTGCATTTCTTATGTTTTCGGTAAAATTCTGATCTTCTTCTGTATTTGCTCTTGGTGTAGGTACATTAGCAACATTCACATTGCCTTCTACTTGTTCATGAGACTCTTCGATTTGAAGTGGTCCTTCCACATTTTGAGCTTCAGGAATTTCTACTTCTTCAGTTTCTGTAATAATATTCAGTGATTCATTCTCTACTGTCGTGATTGGTAATCCTGTTGGTTGAGTTATTTCTGGTAAACTATTTACTAACTCGTCATTCTCATTTTGCTGAATTTGAGGAACTAGAGATTTTGCTTCTTGCATCCCCTGAAGAAAACCAGTAGGCGAGCTCGCAGAAAGTGAATTTAATAAACCTGTTGAACTTTCTGCATTAAGTTCTGGTGCAGGGAGAATAGCATTATTTCCTGAACCTTCTGTACCGGTGATTCCACTTGAAATTTGCTCTTGTACTAAACTTTGGCTTTCACTATTAGATACCGCTCCGTTTTGTATCTTTTCAATATTAGAATTTTCAGAAGTTGTTCTTTTAGAAAGAGACTCTTTAGTACTGTTTTTTGCTTCTTTAACTTCAGCATTGGATTTGTTTACTACGCTTTGCTTTTCATATGTTTTATTCTGTAACGAAGAAGTTTTGTTTCTTATGCCTGATTGAGATTCTCTTGTAAGAGGGCTTTCTTGATTTTTATTGCTAAGCTTTTCACTATTTTGATTTCTAGAACTAGTTTCAATATTAGCATCATTAAATAGTCCTTTTTTGGGCTCTCTAGCATTATTTTCCTGATCACTTATAGCATTTTGCTGTACTGTATGTGTCAATTCGTGGGCCAATAGATGTTTCCCCGAATCTGAATTTGTATCAAATTTACCTTGATTAAAATAAATGTCGCTACCATTAGTAAATGCTTGTGCTCCCAGTTCTTTATTCATCTGTACTGAATCACTACCCGTATGTACTCTAACTCCACTAAAATCTGCTTCAAAGGCAGATCCCATAGAGGTTTGTATATCTGACGGTAATGGACTGCCCCCTCCTTTACTGGAGCTTAATCGGCTTTGTAAAGCCCCCTGACCCCCAAAGGGGGAATTTATATCTTTTGCCTGAACCTCATCTTCGCTTTCAGAAACCTCATCTTCTTCCTTTTTCTGTAGTTTCTCCTCTTGTTCGCAAGTAGCGCATTTGGTTTGGACAGCCCCCTGACCTGAATAATTGAAAACATCCCCCTTGCCCCCTTCTAAGGGAGAGTTTAGTAGCTTGGTTTGTACATTTGCTTCGGGTTGTTCTGCATTGCTTTCAAAAATAGGTTTGCGCTGTACTTCGCTATCACTTTCTGATACTTCGTCGTCTTCCTTTTTTTGTAACTTTTCTTTTTCTTCGCAGGTAGCGCATTTGGTTTGGATCGGAGGAGAAAAAGTCTGAGAAACATCCCCCTTGCTCCCTTCTAAGGGGGAATTGCTTTTTGGATCGCTTAATCTTTGTACTACTTTATCTGCCATGGCATCGGCCTCGACTTCGTACTTGTCGTTGGGCTTGCCTATGGTTAGTTTGGGCTGTATACCTCCCTGTTCCCCTTTAACAAAGGGTATGTTTTTATTAAAAAATGGGGTTGTTTTTTCTGCAGATTTTGAAAAAAAGCCTCCTTCCCCTTCTTTATTAAAGAACGGTTGCCGCTTTGCCTGAATTTGACTTTGCGAAGTGGTACTTTTATGTGCTTCTGCGGTTTTCAATTATCTGTTAGTTGTTTTTTAAATCATTTTATCTTTTGCATATACTATTCTCTATTCTTTTATTTACTCTGTTGCCCTTGTTACTATATTCCTCGAAGTCAGGAGACTTTGCGGAGTGGGATATCCTACCCTTCCCCCGTCCTACATTTGGTCTTCCGCGGTGCACTTTTATCGACCATCGGCATTTCTAACATCGGGCGCGCATATAAAAACGTGTTCTCCGCTCTATATTTATCGACCATCGGTGCGTTGATGATGGTTTACTTATCGATGAGCAAACGAAAACCTACGCTAGATATATTTTTATATTTGTTAATCTGATTTTATTATTATCTTCATATTGTTTTTTAATGTTAGGTTCTTATATGCTTTCTTCTTTCTCTGCCGATACTAGTCGAAACTAGGTTTAGTAGGATGATTTTTTAATTTATAAGCATTTATCTTTGTTTATATCGATATCGTATAGCCCTAAATGGAATTAAGTTATTCAATTCCGTTAAATCGTTTATAATTTTTCTATCCGATTTATTATGTAATCTAATATTTGAATCATCGAAAGCTTGTATTAATTGCTCTATTAACAATTTCCACTCACTCAAAAAATCTTTAACCGAAATTCTAATCAGACCAAGGGTATTAAGTACATGTTGATGGTCTCCATAAACTTTATTAAAATCACCTTTTATAGTGATCATTTTATCCACATTTAAAGAAAATTGTAAGCTGAAATCTAAAGCGTCAGTTTTAAAATTTATCGTTTCTACATCATTTTTTTTCTTACTAAAACATAGCTTTAGCATTTTAACCAAAGGCATAATTAACTTTGGAATATCTTCTGTATAGTTCATTTTGAATGGAATGCCATTCCAAAGAACAATACAATACTCTTTATTGTTTCTGAATATATATTGAAATGCTTTCTCTATACTCTTAAAACTACGCTCATCTTTTACCACACCTTCTACAAATCCAGGTTGTATAATTAGCGTAGTTAAATCTTGCCCAACAATACTATACTCATGTATTTCTTCTATGTTATTTGACATAAAGTTTTCCATACCCTTTTATTGATTGCGTTACACCTTCTAACAATTCAAATTTTCTACGTTCTTTTCCGTCTGCAATTACTATGTTACCAGCTTTAAAAGAAACCATCATTTGATGCAAAAGGGTGTTCCACTCTTTTAAAAAATCATTTTTCGATAGTGTTAGCATTGGTTTCCTGTTAAGCACTTCTGCGTACTGATTGTATAGGGGTTCAAAAGCTTTACAATGTGCGTCTATAGTAAGAGTGTCATCTTTCCAATACAATTTAAGTTCTACCTGTAGGATTTGATTGGTTAATGTTACTTTAGTTTTTCCTTCTTTCTCTTTTTGTATAAGCCACACCATAGCCAACAACTCATCAAAACATTGATGTAAATCGGTGTGATAACGAAATCTAACCGGAACATCATACCAAAACATAAAAAGACTTTCTTCCTGGCGGTGAAAAAGTTTAAGAAATACATCTTTGACCTGCTTAAATTCTTGAGCGGGTACTTTATTGATCTTTGGATGTCCTAGTTGGATTGTTAGCATCTACATTGGTTCAAGATTATTATCTAGAATAGTTTCTCCATTAAAAACAATAGCATCCATATCTAATAAAACACTTCTTATAAAATCAACAACTTTTTGATTTGGAATTGTATTAATAACAACTCCTATTAATAACTTAGTATTAGCTATTTTATCCAATACATATTTCTTATCTGTTTTTTCATCCTTTTTATCTATAAAATTATAGATTCCTAATATAATTTTGGAGAATTGATCCATTGGTTTAGTCCTTACTAAAGAATTAAAGCTGATCATTAGCCCTCCTTCTTTAATTTCAATTTTCTCCCATTCATATTCATTTCCTTGAATTGAAATAAAATCCTCTTTAAGTTGATCATATATTCTATTCCGAATTTGATCATATTTTTTTTCAGATATTAATATTGTAAAAGATTGTTTTATCATAGTTTTAAATTTTAACTTCTTCCGCCAGTGGCTTGTCTACCACCGGAATGACCTGTTTTATCATGAATACTTCTATCCACAAGTTGCATTGTAATCCCATCTTGATGATGATGCCATGTGAGATCAGGTATCCTTACTTCTCCTGCATCAATTGCAGCCAATTGTTCTGGAGTAAAATTTTGTCTAAGAGCAGGATTGGCATCCAATTTTTGTTTTAATCGTCTTGTTGAATGCCTCATTTGTACTGTATCTGAAACATTTGGCCCTACAAGATTTCTTGGGAGTTCAACATCATCTAATGAATCAAATATAGGAAATCCATTTTGGTCAAAAGGAACTCCGGTTACAGGATGAGTTCTTCCTGCTAAATGTTGATTGATTATTCTTCCATCAGGAGTAACTTCAGTATAAAAAGCAGCATCATGAGGATCTAGTTCAATGTCTGCCTCTGCCATTGCCCTTCGAGCTTCCCTTTGAGCTCTCTCAATATTTTCTGGCATATCATCAAGTGCTCCATGCTCTCTAAGCATCTGATCGTTTTCATTTAGATATGCTCTAACGTCGTCTGGAAGTTCAGACTCGCCGATACCACATTCTTGAGCAGAGAAACGACACCAACCTCTGCCGTCTCTTCTTCTTCTATACGTATGACCATTAGATTCGATCTCTACATCATGGCTATGATAATGTGGCGAATCTGGATCTATTGGTCTTGGCTGATGATTTGATGTTTCCTGTAAATCTACTCTTCGTTGCTCTGGAGTCATTTCATCTAGGCTTCTGGATCTATTATCATCAAGAATTTGCTGATTTCTTTGTCTTGATTGTGGAGTATCAATATCCACATCTGCTCTTCTGGTTCTTCTGAAAAACCCTTGAATCTTATTCTTAAATGACACTAATCCTTGTCGACCACCTCTTAATAATCGTCTAGCACCTCTGGCCGCTCGGCCCGGTAAACCGGCTACTGCAGATAACCCATCTCTGGCACCACTAATGGTTTGTCTGGCAAAAGCTCCCGGTGATCGTGGTACATTAGTCATAAAATCTCCCCCGCTTAGGCTTGGTCCCATTTTAACAGCACCAATGCCCTCTACCACAGCCATTGCTCCCTGGAAACCATCGGTGGCATTTTGTTTCATTTGTTCGGTATTACCGAAAAGCTCGCGTGCAGTAGTTGCCGTACTGGCATCATGAAGGTTTTTAATATAGGCCAGACTATTAAAGTAAACAGATAATAACCCAGCAATTATAGCCCCCCATCCGGCATACGTCATCACAGTTCCCATCCATGCTATTACAGGGCCTGTAAAAGGAGCTAAAGTACCCCAAGAGAAAATTGTTAAGGCAATCATAAGTGCAGTAATCATTCCTGCGATTCCTAAAATCGAAGAGAATACCATGGCCAATCCGGTAGAGATATCTGCACCTATTTGCAATAGATTTCCTAATGGGTCTCTTTCCCATGCTTCTGCATTAAAAATATTAGCTACCCCAGTAAATGTCTTCTCAAAACCACCCACTACACCTTGTAGTGCCATAGCTGGATTTACCATACCAATGAGCATATCTCTACCCATTTGTAGTATGTTGATATTTTTGATATCGTCTGTAATAGATTCTCCAACTAATCGCTCTGCCAAAATACGTTGTTGCTCCTGGGACAAGTAATTCATATTTTGATCGGCTATATCCAATACACCACCGACTCTTTGCGTTCTTTGCTGATCTATTTGCTGTATTTGTTCTGCTCTAGGATCAGATTCTGTTTGTCCTACACCCATAGCATCTGCAGCCATGGTACCATATTCTCCTGCTGCGCCTTCCATACCTGCTCTTATGAGCGTACTCTGCGCACCAGAAATGGCTTCGTTAACACCACTTAGATTTACACTAGTTCTAGCCCCTTCGGTTTCATCGGTACCATTATCGGGTGCTGTTGCGATCATTCGATCCAATGCAGCCATTAGGCCCGTTTTTTCTTCTTCGCTCATTTGCGAAATCTGCTGCTCTTGCTCTTCATCTGGTAAAGAAGCTAATGTATACAATTGCTGCTCTTCTGCACCTATTTGAGGTTGTTCCTGTTCTTGTGCTTGTTCTTCCTGAACTCTTCGCTCTGCATCCTCTTTACTTTCGAGTGCAGCCATGCTACTCAGGTACTCATCTTGTAACGCGGTAAGCTCCTGCTCCATAACCATAGATGCAGCTATGAGTTCATCTCCTGATTGTGCTGTGCGTTGAGAATGTTGCCTTATCAATGCAGGTCCGGGACCTGCATTTTCTATACTTGCATTACTAGATTCATTCATAGCATTCATTTCTCCCGCTCTGGCATCAATTTGTGCTATTGTACTATCTGTTTCTTGTATAGATGCTTGTGATTTTTCGTTATCCTGAGCTGCTATTTCTGCATCCTGAATATATTGTCTTGCCCTTTCACCTGTTTGTGTAATGGCATCATCCATGGATTGAGCACCTTCTGCAGTTTGTTCCATCTCGCCACTTTGTTGTTCGGCATCTGCTCTGGCATCTGGATCATCAGGAATCTCACTTCTACTTTGGTCAGCTTTTGACTGCGCATCACTTGCAAGAGCAGAAGAGTCTTCTTTTCCACTATCCGCCTCTTGCACTAAGCCGGGAGCTTCGGCAGCAACAAATTGTTGTCTTTGTTGGCTCTCTTCGTGTGCCAATTTCGATTTCTCAGAAATTTCTTTTCGCTCAGTATTTTGATCTTCAATTTTTTTAGTGCCTTCTTTGGCAAGGGCAAGATCTTCTCGTTGTTTTTCTAAAGTAGCATCTAGCCCATAAGAGTGTATTTCTTTCTCGGCAGCATGCTGCTTCATCTCATATCCTTTTGCTCTTAACATTTCACCAATATAACCAAGTCCTCTTACCTGAGTGTCAATATTAGCTTGTCTAGGAATTGCTTCTCCTGCGCTATCAACTGGCGCAGTAACATTAGGATGTTGAAACGATTGTGGTTCGACTGGAATTTCTACAGATTGTGCTGCTTGTTCTGCTTGCTGTGCTCTTTGTGCTGCTATGTCTGCCTGAGCCATGTTTGATTGCTCTGCATTCTCGGGTGTTTCTGACTGAGCTTCTTCGGCAGAGGCTTCTTCAGACAATTGCTCATCCATTTGCTCTTTTTGCTCGGCTATTTTGCCTTGAGCCTCTGCACCTCTATCAACCTCTGGAGTGGCCACTCCTTCTGCATATACCTCGCTTCTTTCTTGGCGAACTTCACCTCTTGGAGGATTTTTTTTCTCTTCTTTTTCCTCTTCGCTCAGATCATCTTGATCCTGAACTCTTTCATCATTGTCAATCTTGTTATTAGATTTTCCTTCTACCTGCGCTCCGTCATTTGGTTTTTCTGGTGTTGCCTCTGGTGACACTATTTTTTCTGGCTCTACAAAACGTTGTATAGAATCATTAGTTGCACCTTGTTGCACAGTATGTGTAAGTTCATGAGCAAGAAGATGCTGCCCCGATTTACTGTCTGGATTATATTTCCCTTCATTAAAATAAATATCATTACCGTGAGTAAAGGCCTGTGCTCCCAGATCCTTATTCATTTGAATAGAATCTGAATTTGTATGAATCCTTACACTACTAAAATCTGTACCAAAGCCACCGTCCATTTTTTGCTGAGTAGATTTGGACATAGCACTACCTTTTCCTTTAGATGAATGCAGAGATTGTTCTAAAGGAGAATTTGTATTAGAACCTACATGATCAGTACTGTCTTTTTTAGTTTGTATTGGCTGTATTTCTTTTTCTTCTTCTCTTGTTAAAGAGGGTAACTGAATTGGGCCTCCCTTGGATTGATATTTAGTCTCTGGTTTCTTTTCTTCTGTCGCCGTTTCCTGTTCTGGCGTCACCTCTTCTATTGTATCATTTTCTTGTTCATTTTCTCCATCAGGAACTATTGGAAACTCAACTTTTTGGGTTTGTATAAGATTTTCTTTTTTCTGAATTTTTTCTTCTTGTTCACATGTGGCGCATTTCTTTTGAATAAATGGTGCTACTGGTTTGGTTTGTACATTTGCTTCGGGTTGTTCTGCATTGCTTTCAAAAATAGGTTTGCGCTGTACTTCGCTATCACTTTCTGATACTTCGTCGTCTTCCTTTTTTTGTAACTTTTCTTTTTCTTCGCAGGTAGCGCATTTGGTTTGGACAGCCCCCTGGCCTGAATGATTGAAAACATCCCCCTTGCTCCCTTCTAAGGGGGAATTGCTTTTTGGATCGCTTAATCTTTGTACTACTTTATCTGCCATGGCATCGGCCTCGACTTCGTACTTGTCGTTGGGCTTGCCTATGGTTAGTTTGGGCTGTATACCTCCCTGTTCCCCTTTAACAAAGGGTATGTTTTTATTAAAAAATGGGGTTGTTTTTTCTGCAGATTTTGAAAAAAAGCTTCCTTCCCCTTCTTTTTTAAAGAACGGTTGTTGCTTTGCCTGAATTTGACTTTGCGAAGTGGTGCTTTTATGTGTTTCTGCGGTTTTCAATTATTGAACTTTACTTTATTATTCTGTTATTTTGGTTATGTTACCCTTACAAAGTTGTGAACTTTATAGGGTATATTATTTATTGTCTTTCTTGCTTACAGTTATCGCTCAATCATCCTTTCTTACCTTACCGCTACGAAGTTGCAAACTTCGCAGAGCGAGTGCGCCTTTATCAAAAGTTAAATTTCATTTTAATATAATTTTCCATATCCAATAGGCTCAAATCATCCTCAATCAATAATGCTATTATATTATATGTATTTATATAATATTGATCTTCATGTACAGAAACTTGAATAAAGCTATTTTTAAGCTGAACTCGATCATTTTTAAATAATTTCAAATAATAATTCCTTAAAAGATTTCCTGAGTACGAGATTAATTCTAAATATTTCTCTTCAGTATTTATATCACTAAAAATATTTAGAATTTGATTTTCAAATTCAACTAAATCTCCTAGATCAATAGGTTGTATAATTTCTAAAGAAGTAGTTATTTTTTCAATATCACTTAGTTTTCTATTTACATACTGAGGTATAACATAATTATTAGTTTCCTGAAAAGAAATAAGATTTAATGGTACTAATTGATTTTTTTTATCTGAATCAAAAAAAATATTTATGTTAAGCTCTTTTTTATAATTAACTATATCAGATAACTGATTTTCATTAACTTGAAAGATGTAACCGTTTTCTTGCAAAAAAAAGTCTGATGCTATATTCATAATATTTTCTTTAACAAAATATTTAGAGAAATAATTTAATTCATAAATTCCAGGAATTCCATATTTTAATGATAAACCCTCATAAGATTCTGATATATTTTCTCCAATATCTTTTCTTGAGCTAAAATTCTGAGTTCTTAATGTTTCATTAGAAGCAATAAAACCATAAACAAACTCTTCTATTCTGCTAAAATCACTAATAAATTTATTCAAGTCTGTAGACATTGAATCATTATTAGAAAACATACTATATATATATATTTTAACGGGGTTACCAACTTTATAATTTATTTGAAATAGAGTAGACTTATTATCAGACAAATAAAAATCCCCAGAAAAATACTCTGGATAATTGCTTAATATTTGAGTGGCTATTTTCATTTTCTTTATACTCCATGTCTTATTAACTGGTTCATGAAAACCATATTTCATTATTTTTCGAGGGCTATATTTACATATACTTTCAATCAAATTTTCTGCTATATGCCTTTGAAATGATTTGTAATTAAAATAAAGTATTCCACTATAATTAAAATTCATATTCTATATTTTTAATCTGAATCAACAACTCTATGTATTAATGCTGTCCTACTCAAAGGTACTGAAATATGTGTTTTCCCATTTGGATGTTTAGTGTTTCTCACAATTACTGAAAACTTCTTGTTTTTTCTATCAGCAACAAGTTTAATTGCTTTCATTTGTTTTGTATTACTTTGAGTAGCTACATTTTTTACATCACCTACTTGGGTAGATGTAATATAATCTGGGATAACATTAACCCTTTCTTGAGTTCCATTTTCATTAGTTATAATCTCTGTAAATTGTTCATTTTTTTTAGATCCAGTTTTGAACTTTTTCTTTATCCAAAATTCTTCACCTTGCTTACCTTTTCTGAAAGCTGCTCGGCGCTTTAAATATGTTATTGGCCAATCCATATCATTTGCCGCAGTTTTAGTTGATAAATATTTAACATATGAGCCCCACCAATAGGGTCATTCTTATATCGATCCATTGTAGATTGATCTATACCATGCCCTATATCTGAAATTGTTATTTTTTTCAACTCAGCATTAGCTTTTTTCTTATTAGCAACAGTAGCTTTTACTCGTCCTGAAGAAAGCTTGACTTTAGGTTCGCTACTAACTGGATTAATGCTACCAAATACATGAACTTGAATATTATTTGGTTCATTTGTATCGTCAATAAGTTTAAGTTCAGTAAGCTTATATTTCTTTTTTATCTTCTTTAATCTTTTTTCTACTATACCTCTATCGTCTTTATGTTTTTTTAAGAAAGTAGTTCCTTCTTCGACTCCTTTGTCAAGATCATTTTGTTTTTGTTTTGTTGTACGACTATCTTTTCCCTTTCCTTTTTTACCTCTTCCAAACAACTTTCTAACCTTCTTCGCAACAAAGTCAATCGCTTTGGATATCACTTTATCGATAGGCTTTCTGATTTTTTTGATAATCTTTTTAATGGCTTTGCCAATACTACCTATATTAAGCAAACGTGCTACAAAACTTAAGATAATTGGTACGCCTTGTGCCATGGCTTTCTCGATAAAAGCTGCTGCAGCACCAATACTACCGGCAGCTATTTTACCAATGGAGGAGAATATGGAGTTTACAAAATCAGAAATACGCTGCCAGTTTTCTACAAAGAACATTACCCCATTGTATATCGCTAGTCCGGCTTGTACCAATGCCCCGGCTGGGTTTAGAAAACTTAGAATCTTTATGATCCCTTGCTTTATCAACTGAGTGATTGCCCAGTTGCGAATACCCCCCATAATAGATTCCTTGATCTCTACTGCTTTTTCTTTTAGCATTTCCCATAAACCCATTGGACC